>NZ_PYFP01000001.1:2137126-2849502 GCF_003056055.1 Glaciimonas sp. PCH181 | reverse complement strand
GCCAACCCGCGAGGGGGAGCTAATCCCAGAAAGTGTATCGTAGTCCGGATTGTAGTCTGCAACTCGACTACATGAAGTTGGAATCGCTAGTAATCGCGGATCAGCATGTCGCGGTGAATACGTTCCCGGGTCTTGTACACACCGCCCGTCACACCATGGGAGCGGGTTTCACCAGAAGTAGGTAGCCTAACCGTAAGGAGGGCGCTTACCACGGTGGGATTCGTGACTGGGGTGAAGTCGTAACAAGGTAGCCGTATCGGAAGGTGCGGCTGGATCACCTCCTTTCTAGAGTTTGTACGGACATTAAGCGTCCACACTTATCGGTGTGTTAGTTAAAAGAAGAACAGTTATAGGTAGAGCGCGGTGCGCGTGCGATAGAGGGTTTATCGTTGACTACTGAAGTACTGATCCAAAGCGGGTCTGTAGCTCAGTTGGTTAGAGCACCGTGTTGATAACGCGGGGGTCGTTGGTTCGAGCCCAACCAGACCCACCACAAGTTTATGGGGGCTTAGCTCAGCTGGGAGAGCACCTGCTTTGCAAGCAGGGGGTCATCGGTTCGATCCGTTAGCCTCCACCATATTGTTTGATTCCCAGAGCGGGGGTTGAGCGTGGTGAAATATCAAACCTAAGTCAGGTATTACGCAGGGTAAGACAGCGTGATGCGGCGCGATTTAGGTTTGATCTTTTTAAGATCATTGGCTGTTTGTTCTTTAACAATTTAGAAGAAGTAAAGATTCGTCCGCAGTGCGACAGCATTGTGGATGGGTATGATTGTATCAAATCAAAAAGTATTAAAAGAGTTCTCAAAAGAGCATACGAGAGTATGCAACTGCGAAAACACTTTGGATACGGCAAACGCTAAAGTAATACTCATAAGTAATATCCTATAACCGGTTTTTAGACGTGAACGCGTCTAGAGGCTAACGTTATAGGGACAAGTGAATAAGTGCACATGGTGGATGCCTTGGCGATTACAGGCGATGAAGGACGTAGTAGCTTGCGATAAGCTGCGGGGAGCGAGCAAACACGCTTTGATCCGCAGATTTCCGAATGGGGAAACCCACCCTTTTAGGGTATTGCATACTGAATACATAGGTATGCAAGGCGAACGTGGCGAACTGAAACATCTAAGTAGCTACAGGAAAAGAAATCAACCGAGATTCCCAAAGTAGTGGCGAGCGAAATGGGAACAGCCTGCACGATTTAGCATCAGCGATAATGGAACACTCTGGAAATAGTGGCCATAGAGGGTGATAGCCCCTTACATGAAATCGGTGGTGTGGAACTAAGTGTGCGACAAGTAGGGCGGGACACGTGTAATCCTGTCTGAACATGGGGGGACCATCCTCCAAGGCTAAATACTCGTAATCGACCGATAGTGAACCAGTACCGTGAGGGAAAGGCGAAAAGAACCCCGGAAGGGGAGTGAAATAGATCCTGAAACCGTGTGCATACAAACAGTAGGAGCGGACTTGTTCCGTGACTGCGTACCTTTTGTATAATGGGTCAGCGACTTACATTCAGTGGCAAGCTTAACCGTATAGGGAAGGCGTAGAGAAATCGAGTCCGAATAGGGCGTTCAGTCGCTGGGTGTAGACCCGAAACCAAGTGATCTACTCATGGCCAGGATGAAGGTGCGGTAACACGCACTGGAGGTCCGAACCCACTAATGTTGAAAAATTAGGGGATGAGCTGTGGGTAGGGGTGAAAGGCTAAACAAACTTGGAAATAGCTGGTTCTCTCCGAAAACTATTTAGGTAGTGCCTCAAGTATCACCATCGGGGGTAGAGCACTGTTATGGCTAGGGGGTCATTGCGACTTACCAACCCATTGCAAACTCCGAATACCGATGAGTGCGAGCTTGGGAGACAGACGCCGGGTGCTAACGTCCGACGTCAAGAGGGAAACAACCCAGACCGCCAGCTAAGGTCCCAAAGATTGGCTAAGTGGCAAACGAAGTGGGAAGGCTAAAACAGTCAGGAGGTTGGCTTAGAAGCAGCCATCCTTTAAAGAAAGCGTAATAGCTCACTGATCGAGTCGTCCTGCGCGGAAGATGTAACGGGGCTAAGCCAGTCACCGAAGCTGCGGATATCAATTTATTGATATGGTAGGAGAGCGTTCTGTAAGCCTGCGAAGGTGTCTTGTAAAGGATGCTGGAGGTATCAGAAGTGCGAATGCTGACATGAGTAGCGATAATGGGGGTGAAAAGCCTCCACGCCGTAAGCCCAAGGTTTCCTGTTCAACGTTCATCGGAGCAGGGTGAGTCGGCCCCTAAGGCGAGGCAGAGATGCGTAGCTGATGGGAAGCAGGTTAATATTCCTGCACCGTCGTGTGATGCGATGGGGGGACGGATCGCGGAAGGTTGTCCGACTGTTGGAATAGTCGGTTTTTGGCTCAGAGAAGGCTGTTAGGCAAATCCGGCAGCGTAATTCAAGGGGTTGAGACGAGTGAATTTATTCACGAAGCAATCGGAAGTGGTTCCAAGAAAAGCCTCTAAGCTTCAGTCACACGAGACCGTACCGCAAACCGACACAGGTGGGCGAGATGAGTATTCTAAGGCGCTTGAGAGAACTCGGGAGAAGGAACTCGGCAAATTTGTACCGTAACTTCGGGATAAGGTACGCCCCGGTAGCTTGACTGGCTTGCGCCAGAAGGGTGAAAGGGCTGCAATAAAAAGGTGGCTGCGACTGTTTAATAAAAACACAGCACTATGCAAACACGAAAGTGGACGTATATGGTGTGACTCCTGCCCGGTGCTGGAAGATTAAATGATGGGGTGCAAGCTCTTGATTGAAGTCCCAGTAAACGGCGGCCGTAACTATAACGGTCCTAAGGTAGCGAAATTCCTTGTCGGGTAAGTTCCGACCTGCACGAATGGAGTAACGATGGCCACACTGTCTCCTCCCGAGACTCAGCGAAGTTGAAATGTTTGTGATGATGCAATCTACCCGCGGCTAGACGGAAAGACCCCATGAACCTTTACTGTAGCTTTGCATTGAATTTTGAACCAATCTGTGTAGGATAGGTGGGAGGCTTTGAAGCGTGAACGCTAGTTTGCGTGGAGCCAACCTTGAAATACCACCCTGGTTTGTTTGAGATTCTAACCTTGGTCCGTTATCCGGATCGGGGACAGTGCATGGTAGGCAGTTTGACTGGGGCGGTCTCCTCCCAAAGTGTAACGGAGGAGTTCGAAGGTACGCTAGGTACGGTCGGACATCGTGCTGGTAGTGCAATGGCATAAGCGTGCTTAACTGCGAGACTGACAAGTCGAGCAGGTACGAAAGTAGGACATAGTGATCCGGTGGTTCTGTATGGAAGGGCCATCGCTCAACGGATAAAAGGTACTCTGGGGATAACAGGCTGATTCCTCCCAAGAGTTCATATCGACGGGGGAGTTTGGCACCTCGATGTCGGCTCATCACATCCTGGGGCTGTAGCCGGTCCCAAGGGTATGGCTGTTCGCCATTTAAAGTGGTACGTGAGCTGGGTTTAAAACGTCGTGAGACAGTTTGGTCCCTATCTGCCGTGGGCGTTGGAAATTTGAAGGGGGCTGCTCCTAGTACGAGAGGACCGGAGTGGACGAACCTCTGGTGTACCGGTTGTCACGCCAGTGGCATTGCCGGGTAGCTAAGTTCGGAAGAGATAACCGCTGAAAGCATCTAAGCGGGAAACTTGCCTTGAGATGATATTTCCCGGGAACTAGATTCCCCTAAAGGGTCGTTCGAGACCAGGACGTTGATAGGCTGGGTGTGGAAGCGTAGTAATACGTTAAGCTAACCAGTACTAATTGCCCGTGCGGCTTGTCCCTATAACCTTAGCAGGTTATATATAAGCTAATGAGATATGTGTTTGCCTGAAAAGTGCAATCATACCCAGTGTTGGGGTAACGAAACCCTCGTTACCCCAACACATGAAACAAAACTTTACTTCTTCTAGATTGCGTTGTGTGTTGCCCGATTGGGAACATATGACACTACAGTTTATGCCTGATGACCATAGCGAGTTGGTACCACCCCTTCCCATCCCGAACAGGACCGTGAAACGACTTTGCGCCGATGATAGTGCTGCAACCAGTGTGAAAGTAGGTCATCGTCAGGCTTTTATTAGAAAACCCTCCCAGAGAAATCTGGGAGGGTTTTTGCTTTGGGCAATCGAAATCGAATCGAAATCGGATCGGAGAAAAACACACACCTACTGCATGTATTGAGCCATTTATTTAGCCAATCGATATTTCCGGTACAACCATTCCTCATATAATCCGCCGTCACACATCAGCCAATCAGCATCCAACAAAATATCAAGCATCAAAATGACTATCCCAAAGTAAGCGTGCGCTCAAAACCGTCTATACCTAATCCTCAAATGTCCGCATGATTGCGTTGGAGGGTACAAATCGATTGTGCCCACAACTTCAAATTATGGACACAAATATTGAGTCGGTTACTCCCTCTAAGCGCAGTGGTTATCGGCAACATTCGATTGATTTCAAACGCATGGTGGTCGAACAATCCTTGATGGCTGGGGCCTCGGTGTCGCGGGTGGCGCGGGCCCACGATGTGAATGCGAACCAGGTATTTACCTGGCGTAAATTGTTTCGTGCAGGAGCCTATGAGATTGCCTCAGGCAAGTCCGTCAAATTGCTGCCAGTAGTTCTTGGCGACCCTCGGCAACCATCCCCTGCCAAGCCAGTCTTCACCACGGCCGTTACACCGACCGGCGTGATGGTCCTGGAAATAGGTAAGGCGCGACTTCGAGTCGAGGGCGTGGTGGATCCGTCTATGCTTTCCATGGTGCTGGCCCGGTTGCTGGCATGATCGGTTTGCCAGCAGGAACGCGGATCTGGATCGCAGCAGGCGTGACCGATATGCGTTGCGGTTTTAATGGGTTGGCAGCCAAGGTGCAAACGGCATTGGCCGATGACCCGTTTAGCGGTCACGTCTTCGTGTTTCGTGGCCGACGTGGCGATATTTTGAAGATCTTGTGGTGGACCGGCGACGGGCTGTGTCTGCTGGCCAAACGGCTGGAACGCGGCCGCTTCATCTGGCCGCAGGCAAGCGAAGGCGCGGTTTGTCTGTCGCAAGCGCAACTGTCAATGTTGCTGGAAGGGATCGATTGGCGACGTCCCGAGCGCACGCAACGGCCCCTGTCAGGCTTGTAAACATCGACGTCATTCGGTAAACTACGGGCATGTCAACGCCGCCCCACCTTCCCGACGATATCAGCGCTTTAAAAGCGATGATTACCGATCGTGATGCGGTCATTGCGTTGCACGGGGAAACGGTGGCGCAGCTACAGGACGCACTGTCCTCACATCGCATCGAAATCGAACACCTCAAGCTCTTCATCGCCAAACTCAAACGGCTGCAGTTCGGCCGCAAATCCGAGAAGCTGGACCGGCAAATTGAACAACTCGAATTACGGTTAGAAGATTTGCAGACAGAAGAAAGTGACGTTGCCAGCGCTGCCCCGGCAACGAAGCCAGTGCGTCCGAAGATACCACGCAAACCGCTACCGCCCCATTTGCCCCGGGACGAGAAGATCTATACGCCAGAGCATGCCGCCTGCCCCGATTGCGGTGGCGATTTGCGTCATCTCGGCAGTGACGTTGCCGAGCAACTTGAATTCGTCCCGGCCAGCTTTCGGGTCATCCGGCATGTGCGTCCCAAACTCGCTTGCACCTGCTGCGACTGCATCGTCCAGGCGCCGGCACCCAGCCGTCCGATTGCACGCGGTCTGGCGGGGCCCGGATTACTCGCCCATATTCTGGTGAGCAAGTTCGCTGATCATCTTCCGCTCTACCGGCAATCGGTCATCTATGCCCGGGAAGGTGTGGAACTGGATCGGGGATTATTGGCAGACTGGGTCGGTGCTGCCAGCAGCCTGCTGCGACCGCTGGTCGATGCGGTACGCCGTCATGTGATGGCAACGACCAAATTACATGCCGACGACACCCCGATCCCGGTACTGGCACCCGGCAATGGCAAGACCAAAACAGCCAGACTGTGGACGTATGTCCGCGACGACCGGCCATCGGGATCAACCGATGCCCCGGCAGTCTGGTTCGCTTACACGCCGGACCGCAAAGGTATCCATCCTCAGACCCATCTGGCGAAATTCGCCGGCGTTCTGCAGGCCGATGCGTATGCCGGATTCAACGCGATTTATGCAACCGGTCGTGTACAGGAGGCTGCGTGCTGGGCGCACGCGCGACGCAAATTCTTCGACTTGCATGCAGCACGGGCCTCGCCAATCACCACTGAAGCCTTGCGCCGCATCGGCGCATTGTATGAGATCGAAGCAAGCATACGTGGCAAACCGCCACAGGTAAGACAGGCAGTGCGCCAGGCGCAGTCGCGCCCGCTCATTGATGCGTTGGAAAGCTGGCTGCGGGCAAGTTTGTTGACGCTGTCGCGCAAATCCGATACTACTGCGGCGATCCTGTACGCCCTCAATTTATGGCCAGCATTAACCCGCTATTGCGACGATGGCAGCATCGAGATCGATAATTCGGCCGCCGAACGCGCATTGCGCGGTATCGCCATTGGACGACGTAATTATCTGTTTGCAGGCTCCGACAATGGCGGCGAACGTGCCGCCGCTATCTACTCGCTCATTGGGACGGCTAAACTCAATGGCGTCGATCCGGCAGCATGGTTGCGCTACGTCCTGACGCATATTGCCGATCATCCCGTCAATCAAATTGATGACTTCCTGCCTTGGAATCTGGCATCTAGGCTGGCGATCATATCTGCGCCAAAGCAATAGCCGCTGAAATGCGGGGCTGTCAATACGGCCTTTGAACGACGCTTACATCCCAAACGTCAAATTGCCCACATCTGTAATCTCGTAACGACAACTACTGGGTTTTTAATCAGTTGTCCTGTATGATTTAGCTTACTTTTTACTATGGTCATACAAGATGATAGGTCGTCTCGCTGGAACGTTGCTCGAAAAAAATCCGCCACAACTGTTGGTTGATTGCAACGGAGTCGGCTACGAAGTCGGCGTCCCTATGAGTACTTTTTACAATCTCCCTGGAATTGGTGAGAAGGTAGTCTTGCTAACTCATCTTGCCATACGAGAAGATGCGCACGTTCTATTTGGATTTGGTACTGCCGAAGAGCGTAACGTTTTCAAGCAGTTAATTAAGATTAGCGGTGTTGGTGCGCGGACGGCGCTGTCGATTCTATCTGGTATGTCTGTTTCTGATTTGGCACAGGCGATCACCTTGCAAGAGGCTGGGCGTTTGACTAAAGTCCCAGGTATCGGAAAAAAAACTGCCGAGCGATTGTTGCTTGAATTAAAAGGTAAACTTGGCGCGGATCTTGGTGCCGTAGGCGGCCATTTAATCAGCGATGTAACTGGCGATATTTTGAATGCCTTAGTTGCTTTGGGTTACTCCGACAAAGAGGCACTTTTAGCCATGAAACAAATACCAACCGACGTAACCGTATCCGATGGTATCAAGTTGGCTTTGAAGGCATTGTCCAAGCTATAGATTAAAACGCATAAGTATTAGATTTGCGTTCTAATATGCGTTCTCAACGACATATAACTTACCTAGCCAAGCTAACATCTCATCATGAGCATTCAAACGGACGACTTTACGGCGCAGCGGATTATCGCAGCGACACCAGCTTCGCCGAATGAGGAGGCAATTGAACGTGCGTTGCGACCCAAGCATCTGGATGAGTATGTCGGACAGCAAAAAATTCGCGAACAGTTGGAGATCTTCATTACCGCAGCGCGTCAGCGGAAAGAAGCGTTAGACCATACATTGCTATTTGGCCCTCCTGGCCTTGGAAAAACAACACTCGCGCATATTATTGCGCGTGAAATGGGCGTTAATTTACGTCAAACCTCCGGACCTGTATTAGAACGTGCCGGGGATTTGGCAGCATTATTGACAAATTTAGAGGCCAATGATGTCCTCTTTATCGACGAAATTCACCGTCTTTCTCCCGTAGTAGAAGAAATTCTTTACCCTGCTCTTGAAGATTATCAAATTGACATTATGATCGGCGAGGGTCCGGCCGCACGTTCTGTGCGCCTCGATTTGCAGCCATTTACCTTAGTTGGCGCGACGACTCGCGCAGGAATGTTGACGAATCCGCTGCGAGACCGTTTTGGTATCGTCGCAAGATTGGAATTTTATACGCCAGAAGAATTGACCAAGATCGTTACACGTAGCTCTGCTTTACTTAATGCCCCTATATTCGGTGATGGCGCGTTTGAAATTGCGAAGCGCAGTCGCGGTACGCCACGTATCGCTAACCGACTTTTACGCCGTGTGCGAGATTATGCTGAGGTTAAAGGGAACGGTGAAATTACAAAGTCGATTGCCGATGCTGCATTAGTGATGTTGGACGTCGATCCAGTCGGTTTCGATGTAATGGACCGTAAGTTGCTGGAAGCCGTGTTGTTTAAATTTGGTGGCGGTCCAGTCGGGCTTGATAATCTGGCGGCAGCGATCGGTGAAGAACGGGATACCATCGAAGACGTGCTGGAGCCTTATCTAATCCAACAGGGATTTCTTCAGCGTACACCGCGCGGTCGAATCGCTACTCCGGCGGCTTATGCCCACTTTGGCGTGAGCGTACCGCAGACCGGTCCAAATGGTGAGTTGTGGGGGCAAAATTAGCACTCATATTAATACCGGCGATGCACCGCAGCGACAACAAGCTGGCCTACAAATATGGATCGATGCCGATGCTTGCCCAAACGTTATTAAAGAAATCTTATTTCGTGTAGCTGAGCGGCGCCAAATCATCACTACGCTGGTAGCAAATAAATTACTACGAACACCACCGTCACGTTTTATAAAAGCTATTCAGGTGCCATCAGGATTTGATGTTGCCGATCAGGAAATTGTTCGCTTGTTACGTTCGGGGGATTTGGTCATAACGGCAGATATTCCGCTGGCGGCAGAAGTTCTGGAGCGGGGTGGCGATGCGCTTAATCCACGCGGCGAATTTTATACGAATGATAATATTCAGCAGCACTTAACGATGCGCAAGTTTTTGGAGGAGTTACGTGACTCAGGCGTAGAAACTGGCGGTCCTGCAACATTTAGTCAGAACGACAGGCATACATTTGCAGCGCAATTGGATCGGTATTTACAGAAATGTTGTATTCCCTAATCTGCTGCTTGTATAAAAATTAAACGTCACAGACAATGCGATAGTCTTCACTAATTTGTGTAAGCGAACCATGCTCATGTCCACTAAAGCCAATCGGTATGCGCATCAACTTATTGATGCGAGAGCGCACGCTCAACTGTTACCACCACTGTCAAATGGCGAGGTATTGTCACTTGCCGACGGATATGACATTGCAAAGAGGGTGCTGGATGCCAGCATCAGTCAAGGTGAGGTTCCGATAGGGCGCAAACTTGGTTTTACCAATCGTACCCTATGGCCAAAATATGGTGTCAAGGAGCCTATCCACGCGCTTATTTGGTCGCATATCTTTGATAGTACCGTGCGTTTTGCCGATGATAATCGCGGCATTCAGAGTCTCGAAGGCGCAGTGCAACCGCGCATCGAGCCGGAAATCGTGTTCAAGTTGGCGACGACGCCGGCGCCCGACGCTACCATTAATGATTTGGCGGATTGCATCGAATGGATGGCGCACGCTTTTGAAATAGTGGTGTGTCCATTTCCCGACTGGAAGTTTGAAGCCGCTGATGCTGTTGCGGCATTCGGTTTGCACGGGACGCTCATTATCGGCGATCCGCATGTTTTATCAACAGCTACGCGGCGAAATTTAGGTGACATTCTGGCCAATGCAAGTGTGTCGTTATCCTGCTGCACAGAGGACTCGGTAATGTTGTGTGGCGCTGGTTTTGGCAGCGACGTACTGGATAGTCCCTTGCACGCGGTTTGGCATTTACATCAGTTGCTTAAAACACAGCCTCAGTTCGCACCATTGACTGCGGGAGAAATTATTACTACAGGTACGTGGACAGATGCTTATCCGGTGCAGCGTGGCCAAACTTGGGTGACTGCATTTTCTGGCGTAGCGCTACCGGGACTGACACTATCTTTCGTATAGATACACAGAGCCTCCGTTTTTCTATAGTGATAGATATAAAAAAGCCACGCGGTTTATAACTAGCGTGGCTTTTTTACAGATCGGGATTGTTATTCTTCACGCACCCAAGTTTGCGAGCGCCCCAGCATCGGAACGCCAATATACCCGCGGACATTTAATTTCTTGCCGTCTTCCTCTAACGACATTTTACTTTTGTAGACCTTACCGTTCGCTGGATCCAGAATAGTACCGCCGCTAAAATCGGTCCCATCTTTCTTCATCCCTTGCAGCATCGTCAGACCAACAATAGGTTTGTCTTTGTTGTCGCCTTCGCATTTGACGCACTTCGGATTTTGCTCTTCACTTGGTTCACGAAATAGCTTTTCGATCTTTCCAGACAGCTCACCATTGGATTCGGTGATGCGAATCAAGGCTTTCGGTTTGCCAGTAGCATCGTCGATATTTTTCCAAAGACCGACTGGCGATGATGTTTGTCCAATGGCGCTGAATGCGATAAGCAAGCCAGCCGCAAGGATACTGATTGGTCTTTTTTTCATGCATGTCTCCATTATTTTTGTATCGCGCGTAAGTAGATTGAATCTAGGGTCCGAATCGTCATTCGTGATACGTACTTAACGATTCAATCCGCTTACGCGCAATGATTTACAGGAATACTATGCAATGGGCTTTGCGGTACGTGGCTAGTCTTTCAGTTTGGCAAATTGCTCCCGCAGTTTGATCAAAGTGGCAGAAAAACTTGCTACGCGCTCTTGCTCTTGCGCGACAACCTGCGCCGGGGCTCTGGCAACAAAGCTTTCATTACTAAGTTTTGCCTGTGCTTTAGTGATCTCCGCATCCAAACGTGTGATTTCCTTGGTAAGGCGCTCACGTTCTGCCGCAACATCAATTTCAACTTTCAGCATCAGCTTAGCATTGCCGACTATGGATACAGGTGCAGGCGATTCGGGTAATACCTCTAATACTTGTACTTCAGATAATTTCGCCAACCCTTGCAGATACGGGGCGAAGGACTTTAATGCTGCTTGTTGCTCCGCCTCGCCAGCGATAATCAGTGGGATGCGCAATGCCGGTGATAATTGCATTTCGCCACGCAAATTGCGACAGGCATCAGTCAGAGATTTCAATTCTGTCATCCATGCTTCGGCTTTTTCGTCGATTTTTTCAGGACGCGATTCCGGATAAGATTGGCGCATGATCGAATCACCAGCCGGGTCCATGACCAGTCCCGTCAATGGCGCGACGCTTTGCCAGAGGGCTTCGGTGACGAATGGAATGATCGGATGCGCTAATCGCAGCACAGTTTCCAATACGCGCAATAAGGTGCGGCGCGTGGCTTGTTGTTGCGCCGGGCTGCCGTTTTGCATCTGAATTTTGGCAACTTCAAGATACCAATCGCAATACTCATCCCAAACAAATTTGTAAATCGCAGACGAGATATTATCGAAGCGGTAATCTGCAAAGCCTTTGGCGATGTCGGCTTCAGTCCGTTGTAATTGGGAAACAATCCAGCGATCTGCTAAAGAGAAATCAAGCTTTTCTTTGTTGCACTCACCAGCTGTGTGACCTTCGAAGCCGCAATCCTTGCCTTCGGTGTTCATCAACACAAAACGTGTGGCGTTCCACAATTTATTGCAGAAGTTCCGATAGCCATCGCAACGACTTAGGTCGAAATTGATATTTCGTCCGAGTGTTGCTAATGAAGCAAAGGTGAACCGCAGCGCGTCGGTTCCAAAAGCCGGGATGCCATCGGCAAATTCTTTGCGCGTAGCTTTGGCAATGCCGTCGGCTTGCTTCGGATTCATCAGCCCGACTGTGCGTTTGGCGACCAAAGACTCAAGGTCAATACCGTCTATCAGATCAATCGGATCGAGCGTATTGCCTTTCGATTTTGACATCTTCTGACCGCTACCGTCACGCACCAGACCGTGCACATAGACCGTCCCAAACGGTACTTTTCCGGTGAAATGCGTGGTCATCATGACCATGCGCGCTACCCAGAAAAAGATAATGTCGAAACCGGTAACCAGCACCGATGAGGGCAGGAACATTTTGTAGTCAGGCGTTTCTTCCGGCCATCCTAGCGTCGAAAATGGCACCAGAGCAGAAGAAAACCAGGTATCGAGAACGTCTTCATCGCGCCGAATGGTTTTGCCGACGGCTTGAGCCTGTGCTTCGGCCTCAGTCCGTGCAACGTAGATTTTTCCATCTTCGTCATACCAGGCCGGAATCTGATGGCCCCACCACAATTGGCGCGAAATGCACCAGTCTTGAATATTGTTCAGCCATTGGTTGTAAGTGGTGGTCCAATTTTCCGGCACCATCTTGATTTCGCCATTGGCGACTTTTTCCAGCGCGACTTCTGCAATCGATTTGCCCGGAAAATGTGTGCCTTCCGGCGCAGCTTTACTCATCGCGACGAACCATTGATCGGTCAGCATTGGCTCAATCACCACGCTGGTACGATCGCCACGCGGCACCATCAATTTGTGTGGTTTGACCGACTCTAATAAGCCCAATGCATCCAGATCGGCAACGATTTGTTTACGGGCAACAAATCGATCCATGCCTTGATATTGGACCGGTCCGACGTCATTGATTTTGGCATCCAGCGTCAGGATATTGATCTTTTCTAGATTGTGGCGTTGTCCAACCGCGTAATCGTTAAAGTCATGTGCAGGCGTGATCTTGACGCAACCTGTCCCGAATTCTTTATCGACGTATTCATCGGCAATCACGGGGATTTCGCGGTCGCATAAAGGCAGCGTCAGCATCTTGCCTACCAAATGCATATAGCGTTCGTCGGTTGGGTCAACTGCGACCGCAACGTCGCCCAGCATGGTTTCTGGCCGTGTCGTGGCGACTGTTAAATGACCGCTGCCGTCCGCGAACGGATAGCGGATATGCCACATCGAACCATCTTCTTCTTCCGATACGACTTCCAGATCGGACACCGCAGTGCCCAATACCGGATCCCAGTTGACCAGGCGTTTGCCGCGATAAATCAAGCCTTGTTCGAATAGGCGTACAAAGACTTCAGTGACCGTGCCGGACAAATTCGGGTCCATGGTGAAATATTCGCGGTCCCAATCGGCCGACGAGCCGAGGCGACGCATCTGGCCTGTAATGGCGGAACCGGATTTTTCTTTCCACTCCCAGACTTTTTCGATGAATTTTTCACGTCCAAGATCATGGCGCGAGACTTTCTGCGCATCAAGTTGACGTTCAACCACGATTTGAGTGGCAATACCTGCATGATCAGTGCCCGGAATCCATGCAGTATTAAAACCGCGCATGCGGTGATAACGTACCAGGCCATCCATGATGGTCTGATTGAAGGCGTGGCCCATATGCAACGTACCTGTCACATTTGGCGGCGGTAACTGGATGCTGAACGATGGTTTGCTGACATCGGTGGAGGCGGCAAAATACCCGCGCTTTTCCCACTCGCTACGCCAAAATTGTTCAATCTCGGCAGGGTCGAAAGACTTGGCTAATTCCATGATTTAGTGGTGTTTTTCGCTAAAAGGATGATTATAAAGGACGACGTCCGTTGCTTCGCAACATAGGCGGACATATTTAACAGGACGTACGCAAATACCCTGGCGGCGTTGCGCTCTTCTAGCGCGACTCAGAGAGCGTACTGTCTTCGCCTGCAGGTTCTGGAACTCCGCTGCAGGCACACTGGTAGCTCCTACACAGGTTATTGAAAGTCAATAACCTGTTTTTGCTTCGTCGGCGCTAAGGCGCTGGCAAAGTGAAAAAGTTGGCAAAAAAATCACGCAAAAATCAAATGTAAATCTTTGCGCGGGACCATTTGTCGGTGTTAAAATTCAACCCGCTAACTTGGAAGAGTATCCCGAGTTGGCAAAATGCTAGGGGTCCTGATTGCGTAATCTGTAATCGGGTGAGAAACACCCTCTGAACCTGATCTGGGTAATGCCAGCGAAGGGAAGCTGTCGAGTTTGTTGTAGGCCTGTACGCTGTAATGTTAGTCCGATTACGCCGTCATTTCGCCGCATTTTCTCGAAAATTCCTTTGCTGGTGCTAAGCACAGACAACCACGCAAAGGAGCCATAATGAACGCTAATCCAAAATTTTTATCCGCTACCGCCACGGTGGACGAAGCGGCCATTCAGCCACTACCAAATTCCCGCAAAGTTTATGTTACCGGATCACGTCCGGATATTCGTGTACCGATGCGGCAAATCACGCAATCCGATACTGCTGCGTCGTTCGGTGCTGAAAAAAATCCCCCTATTTACGTATATGACACGTCAGGACCATATTCTGATCCGGACGTTAAAATCGATATCCGGTCTGGTCTATCGACTCCGCGTACGCCGTGGATCATTGAGCGTGATGATACTGATGAACTGGAAGGACCGACTTCCGACTACGGCGTAGAACGGCTGAATGATCCAAAACTGGCCGAGTTGCGCTTCAACCTGCATCGCAAACCACGCCGCGCCAAAGCCGGTAAAAACGTTTCGCAAATGCACTACGCGCGTCAGGGCATCATCACGCCGGAAATGGAATATGTCGCGATTCGCGAAAACATGCGCCGTCAGGAATATCTGGAAGAGTTAAAAGCATCCGGTCCGATGGGCAATCGACTCGCCGATTTGATGGGCCGTCAGCATCCAGGACAATCGTTCGGCGCAAGTATCCCTGCCGCCATTACGCCAGAATTCGTACGCTCGGAAATCGCCCGTGGTCGTGCGATTATTCCTGCCAATATCAATCATCCTGAAATCGAACCGATGATTATCGGCCGCAATTTTCTGGTCAAGATTAACGCCAATATCGGCAATTCCGCGGTCACGTCATCCATCGGCGAAGAAGTCGAAAAAATGACTTGGGCGATTCGCTGGGGCGGCGATAACGTCATGGATTTATCGACCGGAAAACATATCCACGAAACCCGTGAATGGATCATCCGCAATTCTCCTGTACCGATCGGCACCGTACCTATTTATCAAGCGCTGGAAAAGGTCAACGGTAAGGCAGAAGATCTGACGTGGGAGATTTTCCGCGACACGTTGATCGAACAAGCCGAGCAGGGCGTCGATTATTTCACCATCCATGCCGGTGTCCGTTTGCAATACGTCCCGATGACTGCCAAACGCTTGACTGGCATCGTTTCTCGCGGCGGTTCGATCATGGCGAAATGGTGTTTGGCGCATCATAAAGAATCGTTCTTGTACGATCATTTCGAAGATATCTGCGAGATTATGAAAGCCTATGATGTTTCGTTCAGTTTGGGCGATGGCTTGCGTCCAGGTTCGATCTATGACGCCAATGATGAAGCGCAATTGGCTGAGCTGAAAACACTCGGCGAATTGACGCAAATCGCCTGGAAACACGACGTGCAAGTCATGATCGAAGGCCCCGGCCATGTGCCGCTGCATCTGATCAAAGAAAACATGGATCTGCAATTAGAGCAGTGCGACGAAGCGCCGTTTTACACCCTCGGACCGCTGACGACCGATATCGCACCGGGTTACGATCACATCACTTCCGGCATCGGCGCGGCAACTATCGGTTGGTACGGCACGGCGATGTTGTGCTACGTCACGCCGAAAGAGCATCTTGGTTTGCCGAACAAAGTTGACGTCAAAGACGGCATCATCACGTACAAAATCGCAGCCCACGTTGCGGATTTGGCGAAGGGCCATCCCGGTGCGCAGATTCGTGATAATGCCTTGTCCAAAGCGCGCTTTGAATTCCGTTGGGATGATCAATTCAATATCGGACTCGATCCTGATAAAGCACGTGAATTCCACGATGAAACATTGCCTAAAGATTCGGCCAAAGTAGCGCATTTCTGCTCGATGTGCGGCCCGCATTTCTGTTCCATGAAAATCACCCAAGAAGTCCGTGAATACGCCGCAGCTCAAGGCATTACGGAGATCGCCGCGCTGAAGAAAGGGATGGAAGTGAAGTCCATCGAATTCATCAAAAGCGGTGCGGAAATTTACAGAAAACAGTGAGCGCGATGATGGAAATCGAACTTAACGGTGCGCCCCATCAACTTGACGAACCGCAGACACTGCAAGCATTGGTAGCCGCGCTGGCGCTGTCCGGCAAGGCGATTGCGGTGGCGGTTAATCGTCAGGTGGTGCCATCACATTTGTGGGCGCAGCATGTGCTGCAGCCGCAGGATAAAGTCGATATGGTGCGTGCCATTGGTGGCGGATAACCAGGCTAAATCTTGTGCAGCATTGTTGGTAACGACTGGTTGGGCGGTGCAGTGCGCCGCCCGACACACAAAGAAACAGGAAAGGAATAATCATGAATGATGTCCTCCAAGAAATATCTCAGGATAGCGGCTTGACCATTGCAGGAAAAACTTACCGCTCGCGCTTGTTAGTCGGTAGTGGAAAATACCGCGATCTTGATCAGACACGTGACGCGACAGAAGCCAGCGGCGCGGAAATTATTACGGTGGCGATTCGCCGTGTGAATATCGGGCAAGACCCCAATGCGCCTAGTTTGCTGGATGTTGTGCCGCAGTCGCGCTACACAATATTGCCTAATACCGCCGGTTGTTATAACGCTAAAGATGCGGTTTACACCTTGCAGTTAGGGCGCGAATTATTGGGCGGTCACAAGCTGGCAAAATTGGAAGTGCTAGGCGACGAAAAGACATTATTTCCGAATATGCCAGAGACCTTAAAGGCCGCAGAAATACTGGTCAAAGATGGTTTCGATGTCATGGTGTATTGCAGTGACGATCCGATTCAAGCCCGTATTCTGGAAGAAATCGGCTGCGTCGCCGTGATGCCGCTGGCGTCGTTAATCGGCTCTGGCATGGGTATTTTGAATCCGTGGAATTTATCGTTGATCATCGAGCAGGCAAAAGTACCGGTGCTGGTGGATGCTGGTGTTGGCACGGCTTCCGATGCGGCGATTGCAATGGAGTTGGGTTGCGACGGCGTGCTGATGAATACGGCGATTGCCGGTGCGCGTGATCCGATTCGTATGGCGCGAGCGATGCGGCTGGCAGTTGAAGCCGGGCGCGAGGCGTTTCTGGCCGGGCGGATTCCCAAGCGTTTTGCCGCTTCGCCGTCATCGCCGATGGCGGATCGCATCAAGTGAGCCGACTATCGTCGTCAGCATCCGCGCCGCCCTGCGTTTTAGTATTTTCAGGTTCAGATCCTAGCGGTGGCGCGGGCCTGCAAGCGGATATCACTGCGATAGCCTCGCTGGACGCGCATCCGATGTCCGTCGTGACCGTGCTGACAGTGCAGGACAATCAGCACGTCTTTGGCGTGCATCCGGTAGCAGCCGATCTGGTGCGCCATCAAGCCCAAGTATTGGTTGATCGGATCGAGATTGCGGCGGTCAAGCTCGGCATCGTTGGCAATCGTGCCAATGCCGACGTGATCGCCGCTATTATTCGCGATTTGCGTGTGCGTCAGCCGGACTTGCCGGTGGTGTTTGATCCTGTATTGGCAAATGGTGCGGGCGATGCGCTGGCGTCGGAAGATCCGATTGCGGCTTTAGCACCCTTATTTGCCTTGGCGACGGTCATCACACCGAATCGGATTGAAGCGAATCGTTTATGTGGCGACAAGATTAATTCTGATCAACATCCCGACATTCAGGCGCAGCAACTAATGGCACGCGGTTGTCAGCATGTTTTGTTAAAAGGCGGGCATGGGCCAGAGTTGAATCATGTGTTAAATCGTTGGTACACCGCGGGTCAGCAGCGTAGCTGGGAATGGCCGCGCTTGCCGGGTGAGTTTCATGGCAGTGGGTGTACTCTGGCTGCAGCGTTGGCGGCATTATTGGCGCGGGGATGGTCAATGGAGCAGGCTATCGATGCCGCGCAGACGTATTGCCAGCAAACGTTAGCGTCGTCCTACGCGATTGCCGATGGGCAGCGTATTCCTAACCGGACGCTGCCGTTTTTACAGCAAACGAAGGAATCATCATGAAAATTTTTAGTCTGAAAGGCCTGTATATCGTCACGCCCGATTGGGATGATACGGCCAAGTTGGTAGCGGTCAGCGAACAGGCTTTACAAGGCGGTGCCGCGCTGTTGCAGTATCGGCATAAGACTGCCGACACCGCGTTGCGCCAGGAACAGGCGGAGCAGTTGCTTGCGTTGTGTCGACGTTATCAGCGCCCGTTCATCATCAACGATCACGTTGCGTTGTGTCTGGCACTGGATGCGGATGGTATTCATGTCGGTGGCACGGATGCCAGCGTCGCCGATGTGCGCGCGCAAGTCGGCCCGGATAAAATTGTCGGTGCATCCTGCTATGGCAGCATGGAACTGGCGCATCTGGCAGCGCGTTCCGGTGCCAGCTATGTTGCGTTCGGTGGCTTTTATCCATCGCTGGTCAAGAAATATGCAGTGACCACGCAGCCCTCTATTGTGACGACGGCTAATACCGAGATTCCGTTGCCGAACGTCGTCATCGGTGGCATGACGCAGCAAAATGCGGTGCCGCTGGTGGCTGCTGGCGCAGATATGGTGGCCGCGATTAGCAGCGTTTATCTGGCACAAGATCCGCAGGCGGCGGCACGTGAATTTGTTGCGTTGTTCGCGCAATAGAACGATTTTTAGACACGTGAATGGCTATAAAAAAACGGCGCTCTGTGCGCCGTTTTTTTGCATTAATTTTCTAAGACCGCAAGCTTTTAGCCTTCTAGTAAGCTGCGCAACATCCATGCATTTTTTTCATGCAATTGCATACGTTGTGTCAGCAGATCGGCGGTCGGCTCATCGGATGCCGCATCAACTACTGGGAAAATCGAACGCGCTGTGCGTGTAACCGACTCTTGACCCGCGACCAATTGTTGAATCATTTCAGTCGCGTTCGGTACGCCTTCAGCTTCAGCAATACTCGATAGCTTGGCAAATGCGCTATACGATCCTGGCGCTGGATAACCCAATGCACGGATACGTTCTGCAATCAGATCGACTGCCAATGCCAGCTCAGTGTATTGCCCTTCAAACATCAGGTGCAACGTATTGAACATTGGCCCGGTGACGTTCCAATGGAAATTGTGGGTCTTCAGATACAGAGTGTAAGTATCGGCAAGCAATTTGCTGAGGCCATCGGCAATTTTCTTGCGATCTTTATCATTGATGCCGATGTTGATTGGCGCGACGCTTTTTTTTGCAACTATCTTTGCCATTGCATTACTCCTTGTGTGTGCTCTCAACTAAGAGCTGTGGGTACTTGTCTATTAGATTTTTAATAGACGTATATTTTTACCAGAGCTATTTTATGTCAATTTGTGCAATATTGAAAAATCAGATAAGTCACGCATTTCTAATTAGTCGATCGACATGTTTCCCATTGCTTGTTCCGAGCGCCGGTGCAGTACCACTGTCAATGCCACGCCAGCCAATGAAGCCATCGCGGCGAACAAGAATACTTCGGGATAGCCGAATGCGGTAGCGATTAATCCGGCCAATGGGCCAGTAATGCCTAGCGCAAGGTCCAAAAAGAGGGAATATGCGCCAAGTGCGCTGCCGCGATTGTGCTGTGGTACGGTGCGTACGGCTTCGACGCCAAGCGCGGGAAAGACGAGCGCAAAGCCAAAGCCGGTCAAAGCCGCGCCGGACAGCGCTACCCAAGACGCCGTAGAGAAGCCCAGAAGTAACAGTCCTAATGCTTCCACAGCGAAGCACGCCACCGCAACCCGAAACCCACCAAAACGCCCAATCATCGAGGCAAATAGCAGCCGGGCACCAACGAAAAATCCGCCAAACAATGTAAGTGCGAATGCGGCATTAGGCCAGTGATGACTAGCATAAAACAGGGTAATGAAAGTGGCGATCGATCCGAAGCCGACAGATCCTAGTGCAAGGCCCAAGCCGTGAGGTAATACGCGTCGCAAAACATGGCGGAACGGCAAATGCTCACCTTTGATGACTGCCGTTGCCGGTTTGCGCCGTGCCAGATAGTAGCCAATGACGCCTAGCGCCACGACTGCGACACCAACCCACGGCAAGCCCCAGGCATGGACGATCACTACGCCTAATGGTGCGCCTACCGCCAATGCGCCATAGGTAGCGATACCATTCCAGGAAATCATCCGTGCAGTATGTTCTGCGCCCACGCGACCGATACCCCAGGTAATTGCGCCTGTGCCTACCAGGCTTTCTGCATAACCAAGCACCAACCGGCTGAGCATTAATATCACCAGACTGAGCCATGGAATCGCGCTGAATAGCGCAGCGATAATCAGAATTGCACCACTGGCCGCACAGCCCATCAGCCCGTACAGTACCGACGTTTTAGGCCCGACCGAATCTGCAATACGCCCTGCACGTGGACGGCTCAGCATCGTTGCCAGATATTGCACGCTGATCGCCAATCCGGCCATCACAGAACTGTAGCCCAGATCGACGTGCACATAACCGGGCAATACGGCTAACGGCAAACCGATGCTTAAATAACAAAGAAAAGTAAAAAATGAAGTGGAGAGAATATGAAAAGTAACTTCGCTCTGCGAGAGAGGCTGAATATTCGGCTTTAACGCGGATGGCGCAACGCTTTTGGAGCGAGCTTCTTCGGACATGATAGGTAAGGTAGCAACGTGATGTATTGATGAATGAACCGATAGCGCGCAAAGCTGATCAGTATTGAATGATGCCGGGGGCCTGTTGGCCATAATGCAGTGCATTATTTTACGCTTTAGCCGGAATCATTGCTTGCCATAATCGGAACGGCGCTTCGGCGGCATATAATGGCAGGATGCAAAATCTCCTTCAGAACCTCAATCCAGAACAACTCGCCGCAGTAACTTTGCCCGCACAACCCGCCTTGATTCTCGCTGGCGCCGGATCGGGCAAGACACGCGTATTGATTACCCGCATCGCATGGCTTATTCAAACCGGGCAGGTTTCACCGTCCGGCGTGCTGGCTGTAACATTTACCAACAAGGCCGCCAAGGAACTGATGGTACGGTTGTCTGCGATGTTGCCGATTAATACACGCGGGATGTGGATCGGGACTTTTCACGGACTCTGCAATCGCCTGCTGCGCGCCCACCATAAGGATGCGGGTCTGATTTCGACATTTCAGATTCTGGATTCGCAAGATCAGCTATCGGCGATCAAGCGCCTGCTCAAGTCGTTGAATATCGATGACGAGAAATATCCACCGCGCAATTTAATGTACTTCATCAATGGCGCGAAAGATCAGGGTTTGCGCGCCAACGAGGTCGAAGCCAACGATGATTACAACCGTAAATTTGTCGAGTTGTATGCGTTGTACGATCAGCAATGTCAGCGCGAAGGCGTGGTCGATTTTGCCGAGCTGTTATTGCGCACCTATGAATTAATGGTGCGGAACCAGCCCTTGCGTGAGCATTATCAAGCCCGTTTTAAACACATTCTGGTGGATGAGTTTCAGGACACTAATGACCTGCAATACAAATGGCTGAAATTGATGGCCGGACAGGGCGGTGCTGTTTTTGCCGTGGGCGATGACGATCAAAGCATCTATGCATTTCGTGGTGCCAATGTTGGCAACATGAGCACTTTCGAGCGTGAATTCCAAGTCCAGAATTTAATCAAGCTGGAACAAAATTATCGCTCGCATGGCCATATTCTGGATTCTGCAAATACGCTGATCGCCAACAATAACAAGCGTCTGGGTAAAAATTTACGCACGGATGCAGGTCATGGTGAGCCGGTACGAATTTACGAATCGACCAGCGATTTACTTGAAGCGCAGTGGATCATCGAAGAAGCAAAAAGCCTGATTAATGAGGGCGCGACGCGTAGCGAAATCGCGATTTTGTATCGGTCGAATGCGCAATCGCGGGTGATCGAGCATGCGTTATTTTCTGCCGGAATTCCTTATCGTGTGTACGGCGGCCAACGCTATTTTGAGCGTGCCGAAGTGAAGCATGCCATCGCCTATTTGCAACTGATGGATAACCCGCATAACGACTCTGCATTCTTGCGCGTCGTGAATTTTCCGACGCGCGGGATCGGTGCGCGTTCGCTTGAACACTTGCAGGATGCCGCTAAGCAGCATGGCGTTTCGTTGTATGAGGCAGTGCGCTATGTCCCGGGAAAAGCTGGCACGTCGCTGAGCGGATTTCTTAATTTGATTGAGAGCGCACGTTTCGAGACGCAACAGTTACCGTTGCCAGAGATGGTGCAGATTATGCTCGATTTGAGCGGCTTGATTACCCATTATCGTAGTGAACGAGAAGGTGCGGATCGCATCGAAAATCTGGAGCAATTGGTGAATGCCGCGACGCTGTTCGTGGGCGAAGAAGGCTTCGGGCTAGACGCGCCTGCACTGCTCGGTCCTAAGGCGGATGTGCTTGCGGCGGCGTCAATCACGACGGCGGATGGCGTCGAAATTATTGATGCGGATGCGCAGTTGGCGCTCATCATGTCACCGTTATCGGCATTCTTGTCGCACGCCTCGCTTGAGGCCGGGGACAATCAAGCTAAAACCGGACAGGACGCTTTGCAATTGATGACGGTCCATTCATCGAAAGGTTTGGAGTTCGATGCGGTATTTATTACCGGTCTGGAAGAAGGTCTGTTTCCACATGAAAATTCGCAAAAAGAAGACGCTGGTGTTGAGGAAGAACGGCGTTTGATGTACGTCGCCATTACACGTGCCAAGCGGCGCTTGTACATGAGCTTTTCGCAAACACGGATGTTGCACGGGCAAACCCGTTACAACATGCGTTCGCGGTTTTTTGATGAGTTGCCGGAAGAATCACTGAAATGGCTTTCGCCAAAAATCGTGCCGCCGCAGCAACATAGCTGGTTCGCGCATCCGAAAGCGGCATGGGTCGATACCCCGCAAAGTGGTGCCAATAACATCGCCAACAAATTTGCTAAAAAGGATATCGGTTGGCGTATCGGCGAAAACGTCGCCCATCAAAAATTCGGTGAAGGCGTGATCGTGAATATCGAGGGTGGTGGCGACAATGCCCGAGCGCAGATCAATTTTGGTAAGCATGGAATGAAACTGCTGGATTTGACGATCGCTAAATTGGATAAGGTTTAACGCGGTTTGTTTTCGTAAAAATGTAGCACACGGCGCTGTGGATTCTTCTGCAATACAGCGCCGTTCTCCGATGATGGGCTAGACGCCTATCCATCTCTTCATGCCGTTAGCACACGAACCTAGGGAAATTCCTTAACTGTTGGCCGCATTGCGTGTTTCCTCTGAGGCACATGCTAGCATCGCCGCTTTTAATGCATTGCCACCAGGAAATAATGTGATAAATGTGAAAAAAATAGTGCCAACCACGTTGGTACTTGTCGTCGCTGGCTGCGCGGTCATTAGCACGCCACCACAAACTGTTGAAGCGCAGAATTCTCGTGCGCAGCAAATAAAAGCACAACAACAGATTGTTGTAGAAACCGCTGCAAAAACATTAAAACGCAAAATCGCCATCGGTCGTTTCTCTAACGAAACGCGGTACGGACGCACTTTTCAGACGGATGCAAATCTTGATCCCCTCGGCAAACAAGTCTCAGACATGCTGGCAAACCGGCTAGGCGCATCGCATAAATTTCTCCTTTTAGAACGCCCGGATCTCGTCAAAATTCAAAGTGAACAAAAGCTGCTTGGACAATCTGGTTCTTCCGCCGATCTGGTAGGCGTCGATGCCCTGATTTTAGGTTCGGTCACTGAATTTGGTCGCAGCACTACTGGGAAATCCGGTTTTCTCAGTTCCACAAAAATCCAGACCGCAAGGGCAAAAGTTGAAATTCGTTTAGTCGATGCGCGTACTGGCTTAGTGTTCTTTAGCACGTCTGGCGTTGGTGAAGCTAGCACTGAAGCGGGCGAGGTTGCGGGCTTTGGGAGCCATGCCGACTATGACAGCACGCTGAATGATCGCGCCATCTCTGCGGCTATTTCCGACGTGCAGAATGCGTTGATTGCCAAACTGGAAGAACGGCCATGGCGTACCGACATACTTAAAACGGAAGGTAATCTAGTGTTTATCGCTGGTGGTGCGCGGCAAGGACTCAAGGTCGGCGATGTGCTGGCGGTGTTACGTGAGGGGCAAAAAATAAAGAGTGCACAAAGTGGGTTTGACATTACCTTGCCGGGCAGCGCGGTCGGAAAACTCCGCGTGAAATCGCTGTTTGGTGATTCCGAAAGTAATGAAGGCGCTGTCGCAGAATTGATTTCAGGTTCTGCTGCAAGTGTTAAAGGCACGCAATTATTTGTTGCAGAAAGTGCAGGCCAATGATGATGAAACGACTAGCTCCAAGAATCGCCGCTGTCCTCATGCTGCTGATGTTAAGCGCCTGTGCACTGCCAGATACGCAAGTTAAAACAGGCTCGGTAAGCCCGTCGCTATCAATCCATGGCGCACCGCCGAATGCTGTGCTGTATGTCGATGGTCTGGCTGTTGGAAATGCCGATCAATATAACGGTACAAAAATTTTAGCGATTGAAGAAGGGATGCACCAAATCCAGATCAAGCAGGGTGAACGAGTTTTGCATGCAGAAAAAATAGTTGTCAGTAGCGGAGAAACGCGCACGGTCACTATGAATCGAGGGGACCAATGATGCATTGCAAAATAGTCCTACCTTTTCTGACTGCGCTTTTGATGTTGTCCGGGTGCGCCACCAATCACAATAAATACGAATGGGGCAGCTATGAAAACGGTATGTACAGTTATTACAAAGATCCTGCAGCCGCTGCAGCTTGGGCGACGCAGCTAGAACAAACGATTCAAATTGCCGAGTCGGGCCAGAAAATCTTAGCGCCCGGCGTGTATGCGGAATATGGCTACTTATTGATGCAACAGGGCAAAAATCAGGAGGCCATTATCTACTTTCAGAAAGAGAAAAAGCAGTGGCCGGAAGCAGCATATTTTATGGGTGTGATGATTAAAACCGCCTCCGATACGCCGGGCAAGGCCGCTGTCAAAGGGAGTAAAGAATCATGATTTACAGAGTAAAGTTTCTCTCTTTGATAGCGGTGTTAGTGGTGTTGAGCGGGTGTGTCACTGCACCGAAGGATCAAGCAACCAACTACGAAAAATTCCGTGCCACCAATCCACGTTCGATGTTGATCGTGCCTGTTGTTAATCGCAGTGTTGACGTAGATGCTCCCGATTATTTTCTATCCACTATTTCACGTCCTATTGCTGAACGCGGATATTACGTGTTCCCGGTTAATCTGGTGAAGCGTGTGATGGAGGATGATGGTTTGGGCGATGCGGATATGGTGCATGCAAACTCACCCCAGCGAATGGCGCAGATATTTGGCGCAGAGCCGGTCATGTACATCGCGATTAATCGTTGGGATGCGAAGTATATGGTGCTGTCTACACAAACAACGGTGGAGTTAGTCTATTCACTAAAAAGCGGTATTACGGGAGAGGAGTTATGGCACAAGAAAGAGACGCTAGTCTATAGCCCGCAAGGAAACTCTGGCTTTATTGCCTTAGCCATTGCCGCCGCGATTGAAAAGGCTAAACCGAACTACATGCCGCTGGCGCAGCAGGCTAACGCGCAAGCCATTTATCAAATCGGACATGGCTTACCTGCAGGTCCTTATCATTCGCAATACTTGAAGGATCAAAGCCTGTTTTAATAGGCTGCCTGACAGTGACAGTGACAGCGTTGCGTATTTGCCCATGACCAGTGCATGCGCAGCGCGCATTAAACAAGGAGGGAGGTCAATGTGGATTTTTGTTGATCTCACCCGATTGATGGATGTGCATCAGATTTATGACGTTGATAGATGCTCTGTAGCCGTCGAAAAAATTTCGCGTTACTTCCCGGATTGAGGGGAAGTAACGCATTTTAGAAAGTCTAAAATCTATTTTTCGGCCACGTCTGGCTTGCCGAATACATGGGTATAGGTAGAGTAAAACGAGCAATACATCACGACCGTTAATACGATGGACAGCGGCAACAGCACCATGATGGTAATCGATGCGCTTCCGACTACCAGGGCGACGATAACGCTGATGATTGCCGGTAGCAGAACACCGAAAAGCATCCAGGCAAGTCCGTACACCAGAAAAGCTTTGGTTTCGCGCTGAACGGCGAAGAAGCTGTAAAAAACCGCTTTTGCTACGCCCATTTTCTGCCACATAATAAGCGGCGCTGCGTACCAGAATGCCATGCCAAATGGCACATAGACCGCCGCAGAAAACATCATCGCCAGCGACATATTTGAGTCTTGCGCGGTTTTGGCATCGAGTGGGGCTTGCCCTGTCATCGCTTGCCAGAAAACGCCGCCATCAATCAGGGCTGAGGCGGCGACGGCGATAACCGCTGCAAGCAAATACAGGCAACCGAGTAGCAATAAATTCTTCAGTGCCGGTGAGCGAAACCCGGTCAGCAGGACGTTCGGAAAGACCCGTTTGCCATCTTCGATCTGAACACAGGCTTGCATGAACGCCATCGAAAATACCGGAACTAAAATCAGCGGTAATAACTGACCGACGACTGGCACTATGCCAACAGCCAGCATAAGAAACATATAGGCGAGGAAAAGAGTCGAGATTTCAGCGGGTTGTTTGCGGAATAACGCAAAGCCACTTTTTACCCAAATCCAGCCAGTTTTTGCAGGTAATTTTTCCATTTATATTCAGAACAGGGCCGGAGCCGGGTGAGCGATGCGTTGGCGCAAAATCCGTTCAAAGTGCGTCGGATCATGCGGCGTCAGCATTTCTGCTGCGCGCGGTAGGTAAAAGTCATACAGCCGTGAGAGCCAAAAACGCAACGCAGCTGCGCGCAACATTGGCTGCCAGGCGATTTGCTCGTCGGCGCTGAATGGTTGAATTGCGCGATAGCCATCCAGCATTGCCAGCACGCGGGCCTCGTCGAGTGCACCGGTATCTACCTCGATGCACCAATCATTGACGGTGACGGCGAGGTCAAACAACCAGGTATCGCATCCAGCAAAATAGAAATCGAAAAATCCCGAGAGCTGGTCGCCATCAAACATCACATTATTACGAAACAGATCGGCATGCACCGGACCATTTGGCAGCTTTTGATAAGCCTGAGAAGCCGCAAATTCTTCCTGAAATTGCATTTCAGCGCGTAGTAATTGCTGGATATCTTCCGATAGAAACGGCAATACGACGGGGGCAGTCTCGCGCCACCATGATAGGCCACGCAAATTCGGCTGGTAGATGGGGAAATCCTGCGCCGCCAAATGCATTTTTGCCAGCATCGCACCAACTTCACGACAATGATGCGGACCGGGCGACATTTCGGACTCTCCCTCCAGCTTACTCACAATTGCCGCGGGTTTGTCGTGTAGGGCGTTAATAATCGCCCCCTCCTTGTTGGGAATCGGAGCCGGTACGGCGACACCGCGCTGGGCCAGATGGCGCATCAGTTCCAGGTAAAACGGTAATTGTTCGAATGTCAGTTTTTCAAAGACCGTCAGCACATATTCGCCAGCCTCGGTATTGATGAAAAAATTGGTGTTTTCGATACCGGATGAAATGCCTTTGATCCCGGATGCTTTGCCTAAGGGGAATTGCACAAGCCAGCTGTTGAGGTCATCCAGGCTGACCGGAGTAAATACTGCCATGAGAAAAATTTAAAAAATGAGAATGTGGAATAAAGTCGAAATGACGTGCTATTTGTGAGGATGCGGAGCAAAAACCGTGGTTGTCTTTGCTCCGCATCTTGACTGTCTGCTATTAAATTGTTTAGTTGGCTGGCGTTCCCGGCGGCGCTGGTGCTGTTTTGTTATCAACAGTTTGCTCGGTGCCCGGATTTGCTGGCTTTTCTTTCTTTTGGCCCCAATCGAATTCCTTGATTACCCATTGCGCACCGTTGGCTGGCGCACTTGGCGTGTCGCCGGGCATGGAAGTGCCCACTTGCTTCGGTCGAATATGATACGTGCTGCCACCGCTGTGCACCTTGACATCCGTGACGACGCCTTGCTGACGCTGTTGCGTAATGGCTTCTTCGTTAGGAGTATTGTTGTTTTTTTGGATGGTAATGGCGGGTTTTTCGCCTTCTTCCAGATTTTGCAGTTCAGGTGGCGGTGGTGCCAAATTGGCAGGGCTGCCAGTATTTGGGGCAGTGCCTGACTGTTGCGCAAGGGCAAGCGGCGCTGCAATCGTGCTAATCACTGCGATACAGAGCGTTGCAACTGGCCAGAATTTAAAGTTGTTCATGGTTTTTGAATGCCGTAGTTGTGCGTTGGCATAAAACTAGCTGAAAAAAACTAGTTAAATGCAATAAGCCCATTGTAGCAAACCGGATGTGGCGATAGGGCACTAGTATGCAGTCCTTCCAAATAAACGGCAGGACTTACGCAAATTTGCTTTAACGGCGCGGCGCTTCTCTGCCGTATGACGACTCACTTCGTACGAGCATACCGACTACTTCTGTAGGTTGGTGTACCGCGTTCCCGAAATAATTTCGCATGAGTCCTCCACCTAAATGGCGTAAATCATCCATTTAGGCGAGACCGCATGCATCAATCTTGCGCGTTTATTGCAGTGTCATTACAACAACGCACCGGTATCGGTATGCCGCTCCACCGAATCTGCCAGCGATGTTTCACCCTTGTCATAAAAATCGAATACCGCATCGACAATCAGAGCAGGATCATCAATTACCTGAATCAGATCGAGATCTTTTTCGCCAATCATGCCAGTGGTGACCAATTGCGCGCGGAACCAGTCTAATAGACCCGCCCAAAATTCACTGCCGACCAAAATGATCGGAATGTGTCGACATTTACCGGTTTGAATCAACGTCAGCACTTCGGTTAATTCATCCATCGTGCCGAAGCCACCCGGTAATACGATGTAGGCATCCGCATGGCGTACGAAGGCAACTTTACGCGCAAAAAAGTGACGGAAACTTAATGAGATATCCTGCCATTTATTACTGCTTTGTTCATGCGGTAACTCAATGTTTAGGCCGATTGAGGGGGATTTTCCTTCGAAAGCCCCACGGTTAGCCGCCTCCATCAAGCCCGGTCCGCCACCGGAAATGACGGCGAAACCTGCATCTGAAAATCGTCGCGCAATGTCAGAGCAAAGCGCGTAATACGGGTTATCCTCTTTAATCCGTGCAGAGCCGAAGATCGAAATAGCCGGATGTAACTCCGACAGGCGTTCGGTCGACTCGATAAACTCTGCCATAATTGTGAACATATGCCATGATTCGCGCGCCTTCTTGGAAGTAGCGCGTTCGATGTCCGTCACTTGCCGCAAACGCGGCACATTCTTTCCGTTTGATTCCATATGCAAAAAACCCTGCTGTTAGTTGATGGTTCCAGTTACCTTTATCGGGCGTTCCATGCGTTGCCTGACATGCGCAATGCCGCCAATGAGCCAACCGGCGCGTTGTACGGCATTTTAAATATGCTTCGCCGTTTACGTCTTGATTACCCTGCAGCTTACATTGCCTGTGTCTTCGACGCAAAAGGGAAAACGTTTCGGGACGATATGTATGCCGATTACAAGGCTACACGCGCTTCAATGCCGGAAGATCTAGTTAAACAGATTACGCCTATTCACGCCGCTGTGCGCGCAATGGGTTGGCCTATTTTGATGGTAGAGGGCGTTGAGGCCGACGATGTCATCGGTACCTTGACTGTGCAAGCCGTTTTGCATGGCATGACCGCAGTGGTGTCGACTGGCGATAAAGATCTGGCCCAGCTGGTGAATCAGCATGTGACGTTGATCAATACCATGAACAACGAAAAGCTCGATCCGCCAGGCGTGATTGCCAAATTCGGTGTGCCGCCAGAGCGGATCGTCGATTATCTGACCTTAATCGGCGATACGGTCGATAACATTCCTGGTGTCTCCAAAGTGGGGCCGAAAACAGCGGTGAAATGGCTGGCGCAATACGACACGGTAGACCAGGTTATCGCCAATGCGGCCAACATCGGCGGCGCAGTTGGCGAAAATCTGCGCAAGGCCATTGACTGGCTGCCACAAGCTAAAGCGCTGGTCACGGTCAAGACTGATTGCGATCTCAGCGAGCATATGGGGACATTTCCAGAGTCGTTGGTCGTATTGCCGCAAGATAATGCAACATTAATCGATATTTATACGCGCTACAATTTTAAGACCTGGCTGCGCGAGGTGAGCAGTTTAAACGGTAGCGTAGCAATCAATGGCACAGCGTCCGAAGAAAACACGTTGACGCCGAAAAATACTGAAAAAGCTGGCATTATCGGCAGCGTTATCGCCGCTGTGGAAGATCTGGTCCAGAGCAGCTTATTTCCAGACCTCGCAACAAATTACGAAACAGTCGCGACCGAGCAGCAGCTCGATCATTGGCTGGCAGTGATTAACGCTGCTGAATATACTTCTGTCGATACCGAAACAACTTCCCTCGAACCGATGACCGCGCAATTGGTTGGTATTTCGCTGAGTTGTATCGCTGGTGTTGCCGCTTATATTCCGGTGGCGCATCGCTCGCAAGATGGACCGCAGCAGTTATCGCGGGATTTTGTGCTGGCAAAAATGAAGGCTTGGCTGGAAGATCCTAGCAAGAAAAAAATCGGGCAAAATTTAAAATACGACAGCCATATTTTTGCCAATCATGGAGTGACCTTGCGCGGCATCGCGCACGACACCATGCTTGAATCATACGTGTTTGAATCGCACCGGCCGCATGACATGGATAGCATGGCTTTGCGTCATCTTGGTCATAAAACTATCACGTTTCAAGAAGTGTGCGGAAAAGGCGCATCGCAAATTTGTTTCGATGAAGTCGAGATTGCACGGGCGACTGAATACGCCGCTGAAGACGCCGACGTTACTTTGCGCCTCCATCAAACGATGTGGCCGCATATCGAAGGCGATACAAATCTGCGCTTTATTTACGAAAAAATTGAAGTTCCCACCGCTGTTGTCTTGCAGAAAATCGAACGCAATGGTGTCTTGATCGACGCCGGTTTGCTAGGAACGCAGTCAAACGAATTAGGCAAACGCATGCTGGATATCGAGCAGCAGGCGTATGTATTGGCTGGTCAGCCATTCAATCTGAATTCGCCGAAACAATTGGGTGAAATTTTCTTTGAAAAACTCCAATTGCCGATAGTCAAAAAGACGCCTTCCGGCGCGCCTTCGACCGATGAGGAAGTATTGCAAAAATTGGCTGAGGATTATCCGCTGCCGAAGATTTTGCTCGACTATCGCAGCCTGTCGAAATTGAAGTCCACCTATACCGACAAATTGCCGAAAATGGTCAATCAGACCACCGGACGCGTCCATACTAATTATGCGCAGGCAGTCGCGGTCACGGGGCGATTAGCTTCTAATGATCCGAATTTACAAAACATTCCGATCCGCACCGCTGAAGGGCGGCGTATCCGTGAAGCGTTTGTCGCGCCGGAGAATAGCGTCATCGTCTCTGCCGATTATTCGCAAATTGAGCTGCGCATCATGGCGCATATTTCCGGCGATGAAAACATGTTGCGGGCGTTTGCGGATGGCGAGGATATTCACCGCGCCACGGCTGCAGAAATTTTTAGCACGACGCCGAAGGATGTCACCAGCGAGCAGCGTCGCTATGCCAAAGTGATTAACTTCGGTTTGATATACGGGATGAGCGCTTTCGGTTTAGCCGGTAATCTTGGTATCGAGCGGGGTGCCGCGCAGATGTATATCGAAAAATATTTCCTGCGGTTTTCGGGTGTCAAACAGTTTATGGATGACACCCGTTTGCAAGCTAAGGCGCAAGGTTACGTCGAAACGGTATTTGGGCGTCGTTTGTGGCTGCCGGAAATTAACTCACCTAACGGTCCGCGCAGACAGGGCGCGGAGCGTGCGGCGATTAATGCGCCGATGCAAGGCACGGCGGCCGACTTGATAAAACTATCGATGATTGCTGTGCAGGATTGGCTCGAAACGCAGAAGCTGGGATCAAAGATGGTCATGCAAGTGCACGATGAATTGGTGTTGGAAGTACCGCAAGACGAGTTGGAGCTGGTGCGTCAAAAGCTGCCGGAATTAATGGCTGGCGTGGCAACTTTACGCGTGCCATTGATTGCAGAAGTTGGCGTAGGAAAAAATTGGGATGAGGCACATTAATTCTGACGAAATTTTGTAAAATTTGAGACGTTTATCCTTTTGTTTTAACCATTTTGAGGAAAATACGAATGCCTAATTTCAAAGATGATTTCGATAGTCTGGTGGGAAAAACGCGTTTGACCGAAGACCTTAATCGCAGGACTTTTATGAAGGCCGCTTTAGGCACGGGTTTTGCCGCCGCAGTCCTGCCAGTCTGTGCCCAAACCGTCATCAAGACTGATACGGTCGGCCTTACCGCTGGCTCGCTTGAGGTGCAAATGAATGGCTTGACGGTGCCAGTGTATCGGGCGCAACCGGAAGGCAAAACCAATCTGCCAGTTGTGTTGGTGATTTCTGAAATTTTCGGCGTACATGAGCATATTGCTGATGTCGCACGGCGTTTTGCAAAGTTCGGCTATCTGGCAATTGCACCTGATTTGTTTGCGCGTCAGGGCAATCCAGCGGCATTTTCCTCTATCGCTGAGTTACAGAAAGAAGTAGTTTCAAAAGTCCCGGACGATCAGATTATGGGCGATCTGGATGCGTGTGTGGCATGGGCCAAAGCGAATGGCGGAAATATCGATAAGCTGGCAATTAACGGATTTTGCTGGGGCGGTCGGGTGACTTGGCTTTACTGCGGCCACAATCCAAAAGTGAAAGCGGGCGCGGCTTGGTATGGTCGTCTTATCGGCGAAAAAAGCGCACTTAATCCTCTGCAACCGATTGATATTACACCGACTTTGAAAGTGCCTGTTTTGGGCTTGTACGGCGGCAAGGATGAAGGTATTACGCAGGATAGCATCCAGCAAATGAAGGCAGCATTAGCCAAAGGCAGCAACAAGTCGATTTTCGTGGTGTATCCAAATTCGGGCCATGCTTTTAATGCGGATTATCGGCCGAGTTACGTTGAAGCAGACGCCAAGGATGGCTGGAAGCGCACGATAGACTGGTTTAAGACTCACGGCGTAAGTTAAGAAGAATATCCGACGGTGATTGCCGTCGATGGTGAAAGTAGTGCAAAAAAATGCGCAGACGGTTGTGATAACAACGGTCTGCGTTTTTTTTTGTCTCGGCTATAGAGACGCGAAGCGAAGTGTTATGCGCCGGTAGCAACCGGGCGGCTGGTGTCTGCGCACCATTCGCTCCATGATCCGGGATACAGCGCCGCGCCATGCAGCCCGGCGATTTCTAGCGCCAGCAAATTATGACAAGCGGTGACGCCCGAACCGCATTGCATGATGGCGTTTTGTGATGCGCTGATGATGTTATTGAATTCTTCATGCAACTGATGGCCGGGTTTAAAGCGTCCATCAGCTTGCAGATTGTCTTTGAAGAAGCGATTTTTTGCACCCGGGATGTGGCCGCCGATAGGATCGATAGTCTCGTTTTCTCCACGGAAGCGGTCCGGCGCACGAGCATCGACCACAATGCGTTGCTGACTGGTCAGGTTATTCAACACGTCATGGGCATCGACCTGCGTAACCAATGATGGCCGGGCGTTGATATTGCCGACGGTTGGCGCTGGCACGTCAGTCGACAGTGCTTGCCCTTCTGCTTGCCACATTGCCAGTCCGCCATCTAAAACTGCAACAGACGCGTGGCCGATTGATCGTAACAACCACCATAATCTTGCCGCAAACATGCCTCCGTGCGCATCGTAAGCAACGACTTGCGTGTCGTCGTTAATTCCCATGTTGCGTAAGGTAACAATTAGGGCATCTTGCTCCGGTAACGGATGGCGACCTTTGAAGGTCCCGTCGGCGGCTTGCTTGGCACCGGATAAATCTTGATCAAGATGGGCGAAATGCGCACGCGGAATATGACCGGCAGCGTAAGCTGCGCGACCAGCATCCGGCGCGGCCAGGTCATGACGGCAATCGACGATAACCCACTTTGGGTCTTGAGCATTCTGCAGCAGATTGGCCGCTGAAATCAGTGTGGTGTAAGGATGTTTGTTGGGCATAGCGATCTCCGGTAATTCGTGCGGTAGCAGTAATTCGATTGTACCCAAGGTTGCTTTATTACGGGTACTTTAGCGAGTAGTCTGGCTGCAGCGAGAGTCGAAGGGAGATAGGCGCAACGGACTCTACGACTAGTCCAGAAGTATTGCGCCAGAGGAGGGTCGATTTTTAACTGTGCCGTAGCGGCGAAGGACGCTTACAGTGTGATTTGACTGCGATACCATTCATGGAAGTGCTGCATGCCATCTTCCATCGGCGATTGATACGGTCCAACTTCATTGGTGCCGCGGTCCATCAGAATGCGACGACCTGCATCCATACGTAGCGCAATTTCGTCGTCCTCTACGCAGGTTTCCATGTAGGCGGCGCGCTCGGCTTCGACCATTTCGCGCTCAAACAGGGCGATTTCTTCCGGATAATAGAACTCAACCACATTGGTGGTTTTTTGCGGGCCGCGTGGCCACAAAGTGGAGACGACCAGCACGTGTGGATACCACTCAACCATGATGTTGGGATACAAAGTCAGCCAGATTGCGCCAAATTTAGGTGGTTGTCCGTTGTTAAACTTGAGAACCTGTTCTTGCCATTTTTGGTACGCCGGTGAGCCGGATTTGGCCAAGCCATGATTGACGCCCACGGTCTGTACGCTGTAATGCTTGCTGAATTCCCAATTTAAGTCATCGCAACTGACAAAGCTGCCTAAACCCGGATGGAATGGTTCAACGTGGTAATCCTCCAGATAAACCTCAATAAAGGTCTTCCAGTTGTAATCGCATTCATGGACTTCGACGTGGTCAAACAAATAGTTGCTGAAATCGAGATCTTTGGCGACGCCCAGATTTTGTAGTTTTTCGCCGACATTGAAGCCGTTTTGCTCAAATAGCAAACCATTCCAGCTTTGTAACGGGGTTTGGGACAGATTCATGCACGGCGTTTCGCCGAAATGCGGCGCGCCAATCAGCTCGCCCTTGAGATCATAGGTCCAGCGATGGAGGGGGCAGACGATGTTGCGCGCGTGGCCGCGACCATCCAGCATTTTTGCTTGGCGATGGCGACAGACGTTAGAAACCAGCGCGATCCCCTCGGGGTTGCGCACTAACATGCGGCCTTCATTTTCAGATGCCAGCGTAGCGTAATCGCCTACGTTGGGCACCATCAATGCATGACCGGCGTAACGCGGACCATGTTGAAATAGTTGCTGGATTTCGCGTTTTAACAGTGTTTCGTCAAAGTAAACGTCAACCGGAAGTTGCGCTTCAGACCGCGCCAGCTTGGCAAAAATAGCCAGATCGGACATTCCCGTCCCCCAAATTAATCTGCACCAACCTAAGAGAGAAAGAATCCGCAAAAACCTGTGTTCAAATAAATGAAACGGAAATTTTGGACATAACCCGTGATTATGCCATAACCCTAGTGTGTTTTTTTCATTTAACTATAAATTAAGCGCGATGGTGCGCACTTCTAGAAAGGACGGTGCGTCAAATACATTATCGAGACTAGATTGCCCTTTGTATGCGGATGCATTGCGGCGTGCACAAGGGTTTAGTGTTGCCGTTTTGCTTCGGCGTTATCTGCATTTTTAACTGATTTCGCTATAGTTTATTTCGCAACGAATTAATAAAGCGACTATCAGAAATTCAACGGTTTATACCTGTTTGCACTAAAATAGCGGACTACACTATCGCACCGTCTCTATCTTCGACGTTCGTTTGCTCACCCGCAGTCAGTTGTTGCGTCCGCCGTTCTGGCGGCGGCGTTGGCGCAAGTCAATGCGGATGGCGAGCAAGCACGCCAAGGGGTGACGGTTGCGCAACATTATTTTGAACAGGTTCTATACAAAACTATGGCAAAAAACACACTTTCTGCCAATCAGCCGGCTTCATTTGAACAGGCAATGGCTGAATTGGAGCAACTTGTTGCGCAGATGGAAGCTGGCGAATTGCCATTGGAAGCCTCCGTTGCCGCCTATAAACGCGGCTCGGAGCTGGTGAAGTTTTGTGCTGTACAACTCGATAAAGTCGACAGTCAGGTCAAAGTGCTGGAAGGTGACATGTTGAAGCCCTTTGTTACTGCCCCGGATTCGGACGGAATTATCGAATGACGCAAGAAATGACGCAGCACATCAACGCAATTGACGACAATCTTGTGGCGCCAGTGACATTTGGCGTCTGGATGCAGCATGTTCAAACGACAATGGAAGCCGCATTGTCCGCATTTTTGCCAGCGGCTGACATCGTCCCGACGCGGCTGCATGAAGCCATGCGTTACGCTGTGCTTGACGGCGGTAAACGCGTGCGGCCGCTGTTGGTATTTGCAGCCGGTGAATTGTTTGATGCGCCTGTTGCCATGCTGCAACGGTCCGCGGCAGCGGTGGAGATGATCCACGCGTATTCGCTCGTGCATGACGATATGCCGTGTATGGATGATGATGCGTTACGGCGCGGTAAGCCGACTGTGCATGTGCAGTTTGATGAGGCGACTGCGTTGCTAGTCGGCGATGCGCTGCAATCGCAGGCATTTGTAGTGTTATCGGCGAGTGTCGAGGACGCTGATGGTATCGCGGTCGACATTGCGCCTTTACGCCAAATTGCGATGCTGCGTTTGTTGGCGCAGGCTTCTGGCGCTGCTGGCATGTGCGGTGGTCAGGCGATTGATCTCGACAGCGTCGGCTTGCATTTGTCTTTGGATGCGCTTGAATTGATGCATCGACTAAAAACTGGCGCGTTATTGCGCGCCTCTGTGCTGCTGGGAGCGATCAGTGGCAAGACATTATCCTTGGCGGAAACCAACGCGCTGGAGACTTACTCAACAGCGATTGGATTAGCGTTTCAAGTGGTCGACGATATCCTCGATGCGACTGCTGATTCGGCAACCCTCGGCAAAACAGCGGGCAAAGATGCCGCAGACAATAAACCGACCTATGTTTCGATTCTGGGTTTGCCCGAATCGCAGGCATTGGCGGAAAAATTGCGCAATGACGCTCACGCGGCGGTTGCGCCCTTTGGTGATAAAGCACGTCGTCTGCGTGAATTGGCAGATTTGATTGTGCAGCGGAAAGCTTAAGCCCCATGAATTTACTTAATAAAATAAACAGCCCGGCAGATTTGCGCCTGCTTTCGCGTGCGCAACTGAAACCGCTGGCAGACGAACTGCGCGAATTTGTCATTGATTCTGTGTCGCAAACGGGCGGTCATTTGTCGTCTAATTTGGGAACTGTTGAGCTGACAATTGCGTTGCATTACGTTTTTAATACGCCTGAAGATCGCGTCGTCTGGGATGTTGGTCATCAAACTTATCCGCACAAAATCCTGACAGGTCGGCGTGATCAGATGAAAACCTTGCGTCAGTTTGAGGGAATTTCCGGATTTCCACGGCGTGACGAGAGCGAATACGATACGTTCGGTACTGCTCACTCATCGACATCGATTTCAGCGGCGCTGGGGATGGCGCTAGCCGCCAAGACTAAAGGTGAGGATCGGCATGCCATCGCGGTAATTGGTGATGGTGCCATGACCGCCGGGATGGTATTCGAGGCGATGAATAATGCCGGTGTGTATGAAGATATCAATTTGCTGGTGATTTTGAATGACAACGATATGTCGATTTCGCCGCCGGTTGGCGCGCTGAATCGCTATCTCGCGCGGTTGATGTCTGGCCAGTTTTACGCCAAGGCGAAGAATGTCGGCAAGTCGATGCTGCCTGCGCCGGTATTGCAATTGGCTAAGCGTTTTGAAGAGCACGCTAAAGGCATGGTAGTGCCAGCTACGATGTTTGAGGAATTGGGCTTTAACTATATTGGTCCGATTGATGGACATGATCTGGAGTCGTTGATTCCTACGATGCAGAATTTGAAGCATCTTAAAGGTCCGCAGTTCTTGCACGTCGTGACGAAAAAAGGGCAGGGCTATAAGTTGGCGGAAGCTGATCCTGTGCTGTATCACGGTCCGGGGAAATTTAATCCTGCTGAGGGGATTAAGCCGGCCACTTCTAGCAAGATGACTTATACGCAGGTGTTTGGCGATTGGTTATGCGATATGGCTGCGCAGGACGATAAGCTGATCGGGATTACGCCAGCGATGGGCGGTGGTTCTGGATTGGTGGAGTTTGAGCAGCGTTTTCCGGATCGTTATTACGATGTTGGGATTGCGGAGCAGCACGCGGTGACGTTTGCTGCGGGATTAGCTTGTGAGGGTTTAAAGCCGGTAGTGGCGATTTACTCTACCTTTTTGCAGCGGGCTTATGATCAGTTGATTCATGATGTGGCGTTGCAGAATTTGGATGTGACGTTTGCGCTGGATCGGGCTGGATTGGTTGGTGCGGATGGCGCTACACATGCTGGGAATTACGATATTGCATATTTGCGTTGTATTCCGAATATGGTGGTGATGGCGGCTTCTGATGAGAATGAATGTCGTCAGATGTTGACTACTGCTTATCATTATAAAGGCCCGGCTGCTGTGCGATATCCGCGCGGCGGCGGTGTTGGGGCGGTGATTGATAAGGAGCTTGTTGGGCTACCTTTGGGTAAGGGGGAAGTCCGACGTGTGGGTAAGGGTGTGGCGATTTTGGCGTTTGGTACGATGGTTGCTCCTAGCTTGGGGGCTGGTGATGCGTTGAATGCTACGGTTGCTAATATGCGCTTTGTTAAGCCGTTGGATGTGGGGCTGTTGTTGGAGTTGGCGGCGTCGCATGATGCGCTGGTCACCGTTGAGGAAGGTTCGATTATGGGCGGCGCGGGGGCTGCTGTGGCGGAGGCGTTGGCTGCTGCCGGGTGTGTTAAGCCGTTGTTGAATTTGGGGCTGCCGGATCGGTTTATTGATCATGGGGATGCTGGGCAGTTGTTGGCTATGTGTGGGTTGAATGCTGAGGGGATTGCGGCGAGTGTTCGGCAGAGGTTTGGTAGGGATTTTGTTGTGGGTGAGGGGGCGGTATAAGGTTGTTGTTCGGTTTTCGTTATTCAACGGAGTTTGTGCTCCGTGATGGCTTTATCGGGGGCGGCCCGACAGCCGGTTACTTTCTTTTGCTTCGGCTCGGCGCCCCCGCTAAAAGAAAGTAACCCAAGAAAAGGCGACCGCAGGTATCGCTGCTCCGGGTTCCCAAATTTCTTAGCTGTCCCTCGGGTCGAAAGACCAACTCGCCTTCGGCTCAAACATGTCTTCCGACACTCTCCGAGTGACAGCTAAGAAATTTGGCCGCGCTACATGACGGGGTAGGTCAACTTCAAAAGTAACTGCAACTGTGGCTGCGCCTTTAATTCATAGGCTGCAGCCTTTTTGCATTTGGGTTGTTTTATTTTGTAAAAATGGTTGGGGTTTTACACGTCGGTGCGTCGGCTGTTTTTCCAGAGTACGTCGCTGCCGCCGTCTAATCTATTTAGTACCCGCGATAAGACGAATAACAAGTCTGATAGCCGGTTGACGTATTGTCTTACGGGGACGTTCACGGTTTCGGTTTTGCCTAGGGAGATGATGCTGCGTTCGGCGCGGCGGCATACTGTTCGGCAGACGTGGGTCAGCGCTGCGGTGCGGGCGCCGCCGGGTAGGATGAATTCTTTTAGTGGCGGCAGGTCGGTGTTGTATTTTTCTAGTAGTGTGTCTAGCCGGGCTACTTGGGCTTCGTTGATTAGTACGTAGCCGGGGATGCATAATTCGCCGCCCAGGTCGAATAAATCATGCTGGATTGTTAGCAAGTCTTCTCGTAACGATGCTGGTAGCTCCTCGCATAGCAACACTCCCAGGTGGGAGTTTAATTCGTCTACGTCGCCGATTGCGTGGATGCGCAGGCTGTCTTTTTCGGTGCGGCTGCCGTCGCCCAGGCCGGTGCTGCCGTTGTCGCCGGTGCGGGTGGCTATTTTTGAGAGTCGGTTGCCCATGGTTTCTTCTTTATTGAGTGTGGGTGGTGGAAGCCCTACTGTACACCAGCAGCGCTTTAGCGCCTTAAATTCCGGGTGATTCCCTGTAATTCTCAGTGGGGAGTAAAATCTCACCAAACGGAGACCTTTCATGAATCATATAGTTAATATGGCTACCTTAAAAAAGCCGCTGCCTGAAGCCTTGCTGGATGCGCTGAAGTCGTTATTCGGCGATCGTTTATCTACTACGCAGGCTATGCGTGAGCATCATGGTAGTGACGAATCTTCTTACGATCCTATGCTGCCCGATGCGGTGGTTTTTGCTGAATCTACTGAAGAAGTTGCGGCTACTGTCAAGCTTTGCAGCGACTTCCAAATACCTGTTATTCCTTATGGTTCGGGGACATCTCTTGAGGGCCATATATTGGCGCTGCAAGGCGGTATTTCGATCGATTTGTCGCGTATGAATCGGTTGCTGGCGGTGCATCCGGAGGATATGACTGCTACTGTACAAGCCGGTGTGACGCGCAAGCAGATCAATCATGAGATCAAGGATAGCGGCTTGTTTTTCCCGATCGATCCGGGTGCTGATGCATCGTTGGGCGGAATGGCGGCGACGCGGGCCTCGGGCACCAATGCGGTGCGTTACGGAACGATGCGTGAGAACACGCTGGCGCTGACCGTGGTGACTTCCGACGGTCGGATTATCAAGACTGGCACGCGGGCTAAAAAATCTTCGGCTGGTTACGATCTGACGCGTATTTTTGTTGGTAGTGAAGGGACGCTCGGGATTATTACCGAAGTGACTGTGCGGCTTTATCCGCAGCCCGAGGCTATTTCTGCTGCGGTTTGTTCATTCGATAGTATTGCCGATGCGGTCAACGCGGTGATTCAGATTATTCAGCTGGGTGTGCCGATTGCGCGCGTTGAGTTTCTCGATGAAAACAGCGTCAAGGCGATTAATGCTAACGCTAAGTTGGGTTTGCCGGAAAAGCCGCTATTGCTGTTTGAATTCCACGGTAGCGATAACGGCGTGAAGGAACAGGCAGAAGTGGTGCAGGCGGTGGTCGATGAACATCATGCGACCGGCTTTGAATGGGCCACGCAGCCCGAAGATCGGTCTCGTTTATGGGCGGCACGGCATAATGCTTATTTCTCCTTGCTGCAGTTGCGTCCCGGTGCTCGTGCTATTTCTACTGACTGCTGTGTGCCCATCTCACGCCTTGCCGAGTGTATGCTGACGACCAAGGCCGATTGCGATGCGCATGGCATTATTTATTCGATTCTTGGGCACGTTGGCGATGGTAATTTCCACGTGCAAATGCTGGTCGATCCAGATAATCAGGATGAAATTGCTTGTGCTGAGGGTGTTAATGCACGGATGGTGGCGCTGGCGATTTCGATGGATGGGACTTGCACCGGCGAGCACGGCGTCGGTTTGCACAAAATGGATTTTCTGATTGCTGAGCATGGCGCTGGCGCGATTGAAACCATGCGTGCGTTGAAGCACGCTTTTGATCCAAAAAACATCATGAATCCAGGAAAAATCATCCGTTGGTAACCCAGAAAAATGGCACTATTTTTTGCGTTTCTCTTCAGAAAATACGCTAGAACTGCGCAGCAGTATGGGAGACTTTACACATTTAATGGGGCATAATCTGACTGCAAAAATATGCAATACGTTAATCACTTTCAAAAATGCTAAATAAGACTTCCATCGCGACGCGATTACCACCGGTGCATGCGCTTTCCGCATTTGAGGCGGCGGCCCGGCATAACTCTTTTGCACTTGCTGCAGACGAGTTATGTATCACGCCGTCGGCGTTGTCGCACCGGATTCGTCTGTTGGAGGATTTTGTCGGTGAACGCCTTTTCAGCCGAGATGGCCGTACCGTCAACTTGTCAGAGTTTGGTCGTCGTTATCTGGATGTGGTGCGTAACGCATTGCGTACTTTGATTGAATTTCCGATGCCGCATCGTGGCGCACAAGCGCAGCCGCGTATCAAAATAACGGTGCCGCCCACTTTTGCGCGACATTTGCTGATTCCCTATCTTGGTAGCTTTATCGCCGAATATCCGGACATTGTGGTCGAGATATTTATGTCGGTGCCGCTGTACGATCTAAGCCTGTCCGAAAGCGACGTTGAAGTCCGCTTTGGTGCAGGAAAGTATCCCAATACCACCACCGAAAAACTATTTGAAGAGCCTGCGTTCGCCGTTGCCACGCCGGGTTATCTGAGTCAGATTGGCGGTATAAAAACACCGGCAGAGTTGCGCAAAGCGACGTTATTGCGCTCGGCACTAGAGCCGTGGCAGCCGTGGTTTGAGGCCGCTGGTCTGGATTGGCCGGAGCCATCGTCGGGTTTGCGGGCCGATGATCTGGGTTTGCTGCTTGAGTTAATTCGAAATGGCTACGGCGTAGGTCTGACGCGCAAACATTTCGCCCAAAAAATGATCGCCGATGGTGAGCTGGTACAGCTATTCGATATCAGTCTGACTTCGCCGCCGCATGCTTACTATCTGGTCTACGAACAAAAGCCCTACGAACGTCCGGAAGTGACGATTTTTATTGCCTGGATGAAAAAAACCTTTAACAAGCTTTAGGCCCAATTACGTCGGTGAGCAACCAATGCCGCCCGACGTAGCGAGCAAGTGAAAACATTTCACCATAGTTGCCTAAGCTTTTCAGCCGCAAAAAGCCATTTAAGCAGCCTTTTATAATGGCAACTCGCTATACTTCCCAGCATGTAACAACTGTTCTGTTTGAGAAGGCTCTGCCCCTTTTTTTTTGCCCTCAGCGCAGAATGCAGTCCTTAGCTAAGTCCTTGTTGCTCCCAAGTCAGCTTTCAACTTAGTCCTCACACTGCGCCAATCCGCACAAAAACGTCGCATAGGATGCACATGAACGCCCCCGAAAAGTCTCTAGAAGCACCTGCTTTCACCGCCGAACGTCAGCGCCAGGTGGCTGCGGCATTACGCGCTGTTTTGCCGCCGCACGCAGTATTGTTCAATGAAGAAGATACGCGGCCCTATGAATGTGACGGTCTGGCCGCATACAGGCAGTTGCCGATGGTGGTGGCCTTGCCCGAAAACGAGGATCAGGTTGTAGCAGTCCTTAACATTTGCCGTGGTCTGAACGTGCCGATCGTGCCGCGTGGCGCAGGTACGGGTCTGTCTGGCGGCGCAATGCCGATTGCCGACGGCGTCGTGGTATCGACGGCGAAGCTGAATCGTATCGTTAAAATGGATCTCTATTCACGCACTGCGGTGGTCCAGCCCGGTGTACGAAATCTGGCTATTTCGGACGCCGCCGCTATTCACGGTTTGTATTACGCGCCCGATCCTTCCTCGCAGATCGCCTGCACCATCGGCGGCAACGTTGCCGAAAATTCAGGCGGCGTGCATTGTCTTAAGTATGGCCTGACCGTGCATAACGTCATGCGCGTGAGGATGGTCACGATTGATGGCGATATTGTTGAGCTTGGTGGCGGCGTTGGTGGCGCATTAGATGCACCGGGGCTGGATTTGCTGGCCGTCTTCGTGGGTTCAGAAGGCATGCTGGGGATTGTTACAGAAGTCACCGTCAAGCTCATTCCAAAGCCGCAACTGGCACGCGTCATTATGGCGTCGTTTGATGACGTCGTAAAAAGCGGCAACGCGGTGGCCAATGTTATCGCAGCAGGGATTATCCCGGCGGGTTTGGAAATGATGGATAAAACCAGCTCACGCATGGTTGAACCGTTCGTCAAAGCCGGTTATGACACTGATGCTGCGGCGATCTTATTGTGCGAGTCGGATGGCACAAACGAAGAAGTCGAAGAAGAAATCGGCCGCATGAAGGCGGTATTCGAAGCCAGTGGCGCGACGCGGATTGAAGTATCGCAATCGGAAGCCGAGCGGCTGCGGTTTTGGTCTGGCCGCAAGAACGCATTCCCGGCGGCGGGGCGTATTTCGCCTGATTATTATTGTATGGACGGCACCATTCCGCGTAAAAATTTAGCCCAGGTTTTACTGCGCATCGAAGAGATGGAAGGCAAGCATGGTTTGCGTTGCGCGAACGTATTTCATGCCGGTGATGGCAATCTGCATCCCCTGATTTTATTCGATGCCAACGTGCCGGGCGAATTCCATCGGGCCGAAGCTTTTGGCGCTGAGATTCTGGAATTATGCGTCGAAGTCGGCGGCACCATTACGGGTGAGCACGGCGTCGGAATCGAAAAAATCAACTCAATGTGCGTGCAGTTTTCAGTGCTCGAACGTGAGGCGTTTTTTGGGGTGAAACGGGCCTTCGATACGGCATTTTTATTGAATCCTGATAAGGCAATTCCGACCTTGCAGCGCTGCGCGGAATACGGAAAAATGCATGTCCAGCGTGGGCAGTTAAAATTTCCGGATTTGCCAAGATTCTAAATATCAGCGCAGTGCGCTCTGAACAATAAAGAGACAAAACCAGATGATGGACGAGCAACAATTCAAGGATCAAATTCTTTCGGCAAGCAGCAGTGGCAGCGCGTTACAGATTCGCGGCGGCGGCACCAAAGATTGGTACGGTCAGGCACCGCAAGGCGCGCTACTCGATACGCGTGCGCATAGCGGCATCATTGACTATGAACCGACAGAACTGGTGATCACCGCACGGTGCGGCACGCCATTGGCAGAGATCGAAGCAGCGCTGGCAGAGCGCAATCAATGCTTCGCTTTTGAACCGCCCCATTTTGGCGCCAGCGCGACAGTGGGCGGCATGGTCGCCAGCGGCTTATCCGGTCCTTCACGGCAGGCAGTCGGAGGACTGCGGGACTTCGTATTAGGCGTCGTCATGATGGACGGCAAAGGCGATGTTTTGCGCTTTGGCGGACAAGTGATGAAGAACGTCGCCGGTTATGACGTTTCGCGCTTACTAACCGGGTCGCTCGGTACGCTTGGTTTGTTGCTTGAAGTATCGGTAAAAGTGTTGCCGCTCCCGATCGCGGTCAGCAGCCGCCGTTTTGCGGTAGCTGAAACTGAAGCGCTACGTTGGTTGAATGAGTGGGGCGGTCAACCGCTGCCGATTTCAGCCAGTTGCTGGTGCGATGGCGTGCTAACAGTACGATTATCCGGCGCGCAAGCAGCGGTCAGTGCAGCGGAGAAAAAATTGGGCGGCGATGCCGTGCCAGACGCGGATGCTTTTTGGCGCAGCGTGCGTGAACAGACGCATGCATTTTTTGCCTCGGGATCGGAAATTTGGCGATTGTCTGTCCCTTCGGTGACCGCAATAACGTCGTCGTTGGGATTGTCAGGCACGACGTTGGTTGAGTGGGGCGGGGCGCAACGCTGGCTCATCCCCGATGCGGATGCTGCGGCTGATCCGCTCAAAATCCGTGCAGCAGTCAGCGCGGTCGGCGGCCACGCAACTTTGTATCGATCCGGGGATAAAAGTGTTGGCGTATTTCATCCTTTAGCACCAGCAGTTGCGCGGATTCATCACAATTTGAAAGCGACATTTGATCCCGCGGGTGTTTTTAATCCGGGACGGATGTACCCCGGATTGTAAGCGCGATGCACGCACCGTTTGAAGGCCCAACACTGCTTCACAGGATTCTATGCAAACTAATTTAGCCCCATTTATTAAAGATACCCGCGAAGGCCAGGAAGCCGAGGCGATCTTACGCGCTTGCGTGCATTGCGGATTTTGTACTGCCACCTGCCCCACTTATCAATTGCTAGGCGATGAGCTGGATGGCCCGCGCGGGCGGATTTATCTGATCAAACAAGTGTTGGAAGGCCAGCCCGCCACCACGAAAACGCAGCTACATCTGGATCGCTGCCTGACTTGCCGCAATTGTGAGTCAACCTGTCCTTCTGGCGTGGAGTATGGCCGCTTGCTGGATATCGGCCGCAAAGTGGTCGACGATCAGGTCCCACGATCATTGGAGCAGCGCATCACGCGCAATGCATTGAAACAGCTCTTGCCGCGTCAATGGCTGTTTAGACCGGCGTTTAAAACCGGACAAGCGCTGCGCTCCTGGTTGCCGCAAAAACTGAAAGATAAATTGCCGCCAAAACAGGTGGCCGGACAATGGCCGCAACGCCAGCATGCACGCAAAATGCTGTTGCTGGATGGGTGCGTACAACCTGCAATGGCCCCGAATATTAATAGCGCCACCGCACGCGTGTTGGACGCGCTGGACGTTCAGCTACTGATTGCGCCTAAGGCTGGCTGTTGTGGTGCGATTCGTTATCATCTGAATGATCAAGAGGGCGGTCTGGATGATATGCGTCGCAATATCGATGCATGGTGGCCTTATGTTGATGGCAGCAACGGACAGAAAATCGACGCAATCGTTATGACTGCGTCCGGTTGCGGTGTCACGGTCAAAGAATACGGGCATTTGCTGGCGGGCGATGCTGCCTATGCAGAAAAAGCGCATAAAATCTCTGCGCTAACCCGTGATTTGAGTGAAATTTTGCCGGCGCTGGAAGCCACTTTACTGGCTAAACTCAAAGGCAAAATTAACCAGCGCGTCGTCTATCATCCGCCTTGTACTTTGCAGCATGGACAGCAGATACGCGGCAAAGTTGAGGGCGTATTGCGTAACGCCGGGGTGGACGTGCAATTATGCGCGGATAGCCATTTGTGTTGCGGTTCGGCGGGGACGTATTCAGTGCTGCAACCGGAACTCTCGCATCAGTTGCGTGACAATAAATTGCGCAACTTGCAGGCGACCAAGCCGGATATGATCGTCTCTGCGAATATTGGATGCCTGACCCATTTACAGTCGGGCACTGCCACACCTGTAAAACATTGGATTGAGTTGCTGGACTCTGCGCTGCAACAACCATCCTTGTAATAACGTCAGCATTTCAGCCCAGGAAGCCACCTGTTATTAGCGGCTTCCTGGGCCTTTATAAGAAGTCGAGCGTCGTTCGATCGCTCCATTACTCCATTACCCCATTCCTCCCCGCCTAAGCTAATCCGTTTTCAGCGCTTTTCTTTACAGCGCATATTTTTCTTTCCATTTTTCAATCATTTATCGCATTTAAATACTGACGCTACACGTTAATTACGCGCAGTGCAGTAACTTAAATGAAGCTGTCGCACCGACGCATATTTATATCTATTATTAAGAGAAGATTTATCTATCTTTAATGCCGGATTATTCTGTATTACAAAATATTGCTATCGCACAATTACTTTTAATTGGTATAAATAAGTTTGAATGTTCGAATTCGAACAATATAATTTCGAATATTAATATTTAATGATCGTTGCAATCATTTTTAGTGTTATTTGCAATGATATCGATACAAGCGTTATCAACATGAGAGGAACATTGTGTCAGCAGGTGAAATGTTTGATTTATTAGTAGTAGGCGGCGGTATCAACGGCGCCGGTATTGCACGCGATGCTGCCGGGCGAGGTTTAAGCGTGTTGCTTTGCGAACAGGACGATCTGGCTGCGCATACTTCATCCGCCAGCACAAAGCTGATCCACGGCGGTCTGCGCTATCTGGAGCATTACGAATTCAGTCTGGTGCGCAAGGCGTTGAAAGAGCGTGAAGTATTACTGCGTCTGGCTCCGCATATTATTTCGCCATTGCGCTTTGTGATGCCGCATGTTGCTGGTGTACGACCGGCCTGGATGATCCGTGCGGGTTTGTTTTTGTACGACCATCTTAGCAAGCGCGAAATATTGCCGGGTTCTCGCGGTATCGATTTTCGGACGCATGTCGCTGGCACCCCATTGAAGAAATCGTTGAAGAAAGGTTTTGTCTATTCCGATGCCGCCGTGCAGGATGCGCGTCTGGTCGTGCTGAACGCGATGGATGCGAAAGAACGGGGCGCGACTATTTTGACAAAAATGCAATTGATTTCAGCGAAGCAGGGGGCGCAACAATGGGATGCGACTTTACGCTCAACGATCACTGGCGAGACCATGCAAGTCAATGCGCGTTGCGTCGTCAATGCGGGAGGCCCATGGGTTGGTAGCCTGCTCAGCGGCGCACTAAACACTTCAGCGCAGCATCATATTCGTCTGGTGAAGGGCAGCCACATTGTCACGAAACGCCTGTTCGATCATGATCACGCCTACATTTTTCAAAATCCGGATAAACGCATCGTTTTCGCGATTCCGTATGAAAATGATTTCACCGTCATTGGCACGACAGACGTGGAATACAGCGGCGATCCTGCCAAGGTAGATATTTCGGAAGAGGAAACGGCCTATTTATGCGAATCGGTAAATCGTTATTTCGATATTCCTGTGACACCGTCGCAAGTGGTCTGGTCTTGGTCAGGGGTACGTCCATTGCTGGAGGAAGAAGTTGCTAATCCATCGGCAGTAACGCGTGACTATCGTTTGGAATTAACGGTGGAGAAAAATCTGGCACCGGTACTGTCCGTATTTGGTGGAAAAATTACGACCTACCGGCGACTGGCAGAAGAAGCGATGGAAAAGCTGCAACCGTTGTTTCCTGAGATGAAGGCCGAAGATTGGACAGCGCATGCGCCGCTGCCGGGCGGCGATATGGAAAATGCCGATTTCGCCAGCTTTTTAAAGCACTTTCAGCAGCGTTATGGCTGGCTGCCAGCCGCAACAGCAAAGCGCTATGCCCACGCCTACGGTACTCGTGCGGCGATGTTTCTAGACGGTTTTCACAGTGCTTCTGATTTGGGTGAGTTGTTTGGTGCCGATCTGTATGAGGCCGAAGTACGCTATTTGGTGCGCCATGAATGGGCGCTGACCGCAGAGGACATTATCTGGCGTCGTTCAAAGTTGGGATTATGCCTCGATAGAATGGCGGTGGCGCGATTAAGCTCTTGGTTGCATCGATGGAATAGCTTGAAAGTAAGCAATATCCGCGAATTATCGGACACAGCTAACAATTCTCTGTGATAACAATCATGATGCGTGAAGGCGTATCGAAACCCTTGGAGTCGGCAAGTTGAAAGACAAATACATATTATCCCTTGATCAGGGCACTACTAGTTCGCGTGCGATTCTGTTTGATCGGCAGGGCAATATCGTGTCGTCCGCACAAAAAGAATTCCATCAAATCTATCCGCAGCCGGGATGGGTTGAGCATGATCCACAAGAAATCTGGTCGACCCAGGTTGGGGTGGCCGCCGAAGCTACTACCAATATCGGTCTTAACGGTTCGTCGATTGCCGCCATCGGGATTACTAATCAGCGTGAAACGACGATAGTCTGGGATCGCGAAACCGGTAAAGCTATTTACAACGCGATTGTCTGGCAAGACCGTCGCACGGCGTCATTTTGCGATGATCTGAAAAGTCGCGGATTGGCAGAGACCATCCGTGAAAAAACCGGCTTGCTTGTGGACTCTTATTTTTCCGGAACAAAAATACGCTGGATTTTAGACAACGTCGAAGGCGCACAAGAAATGGCTGATCAAGGTCGCCTAGCTTTCGGTACCGTTGACACCTGGCTGGTCTGGAATTTAACGGCCAGCCGATTGCATATCACCGATGTGTCCAATGCCTCGCGCACGATGTTATTCAATATTCATACGCTGGATTGGGATGACGAATTACTTGCGATTATGGGGGTGCCACGCAGCATGTTGCCAGCGGTCAAGTCATCCAGTGAAGTGTATGGCTACACCGAAGAAAATGGGATTCCGATAGCCGGTATTGCAGGCGATCAGCAGGCAGCATTGTTTGGGCAAATGTGTACCGAGCCGGGGATGGTCAAGAATACCTATGGCACCGGTTGCTTTATGGTGATGAACACCGGCACGACGCCTATCGTCTCAAAAAATAATTTGCTGACGACCATCGCCTGGAAGATCGGGGATGAGGTGCAGTACGCGTTGGAGGGCAGTATTTTTATCGGTGGCGCGGTGGTCCAATGGCTGCGAGATGGTCTGGGCATTATTAAAGAGTCGAGCGAAGTTGAAAGCCTGGCGCGCAGCGTCAAAAATACCGATGGCGTCTATTTGGTCCCAGCGTTTGCAGGTTTAGGCGCGCCGCACTGGAATCCGAATGCGCGTGGCACCGTGTTTGGCGTCACGCGCGGCACTACTTCAGCGCATTATGCCCGCGCAGCGTTAGACAGTATTGCCTATCAGACGATGGATGTGCTGAAAGCGATGGAGGCTGACTCTGGCATTATTATTTCTGAATTGCGGGTCGACGGTGGCGCGACGGCAAATAATTTACTGATGCAATTTCAGTCCGACATTTTAGGCGTTGATGTGGTCAGGCCAAAAGTCACGGAAACCACCGCCTTGGGCGCTGCCTATCTGGCCGGTCTTGCTGTCGGTTATTGGAGCAGCACCGAAGATGTCCGCGGCCAATGGCAACTAGATCGCCGCTTTCATCCAGACCTGCCCGCCGCAGAGGTCAAAGCCAATATCAAGGGCTGGCAGCGGGCTATTGTCGCCGCCACCGCCTGGGCTGACGATAAGGCCTAAGTCACGTTTATTCCTGTGATTACCATTGCTCGCTATTTATAGCGATGGTTTGACACGTCTGTTGTCTGGCCGACTACTGAAAGATTTGAAATATGCATCCGTTGTTAGGTGAGTTTGTAGGAACCACTCTGGTGGTTCTGTTGGGAAATGGCGTTGTCGCGAATGTGATTCTAAATAAGACCAAAGGCCATAACGGCGGGTTGATCGTCATTACAGTTGGGTGGGCAATGGCGGTATTTGTGGGCGTTTTTACGGTGGCATCAGCAAGCGGAGCGCATCTTAATCCGGCGGTGACTGTGGCGTTAGCAGTTGCCGGTAAGTTCGCATGGTCTGACGTGTCGGGTTATGTCGCAGTCCAAATGCTCGGCGGCATGATGGGCGCATTTTTGGTGTGGTTAGTTTATCGTAAGCACTTTGAGCAAACGCCATGCGGCGATACCAAACTGGCAGTATTTTGCACCGCACCGGCGATACGGAACATTTTCGGTAATTTGGTGTCCGAGGTGATCGGTACATTTGTTTTGGTGTGCGGCGTGTTAAGTATCGCGTCGCCAAAATATGGTTTAGGCGCGCTGGATGCACTGCCGGTAGCGCTGCTGGTAATGAGTATCGGCGTGTCGTTGGGAGGCACTACCGGGTATGCGATTAATCCTGCCCGTGATTTGGGGCCTCGCTTGATGCACGCGCTGCTGCCGATTCCAGGCAAACGCGACAGTGATTGGGGTTACGCTTTTGTGCCGGTTGTCGGTTCGCTTCTTGGTGGCACATTGGCCGCGCTGCTATACGTTTTTCAGGCAGTATGACGCGACCGTTTTTCCGGATATCTCCGCAGTACTTTGACGCAGCCCTGAGGCTGCGTTTTTTTTAGGCAGAAAGCAATTTTTCGATATCGCCGCTCAGTGATTCCGGCTTGGTCTGCGGCGCGTAACGATCAAACACAGTGCCGTCTTTGTTGATCAGGAATTTCGTAAAATTCCATTTGATGCCTTCAATGCCTAACAAGCCCGGCGCGGCATTTTTAAGATATTGATAGAGCGGCGCGGCTTGCTCACCATTGACATTGATTTTGGCAAATAAAGGAAAGTTGACGCCGTAATTTTTTTCACAAAAGGCGCCAATTTCTTCCGCGTTTCCTGGTTCTTGTGCGCCGAACTGATTGCACGGAAAGCCAAGCACTTCAAATCCCTGAGCACGGTATTTGTTATAAATTTCTTCCAGCCCTTTGTATTGCGGCGTGAAACCGCAGTTACTCGCGGTATTGACGATCAGTACCACTTTGCCGCGATATTCGCTCAAAGTAGTCGGTGTGCCATCCAATCGCTCAACAGTGAAATTGTAGATATTGGCGGTGTCAGTTGCGTTCGTTGTATTCGTCTGGTTGCTCATAGTATCCCCAAATGTTCAGTACCAGCAGACAGATTGCGTGTGCTGGCATCTTTGCTATTCAGCTTGATGGCAAGCCGAAGATCGTTGACTGAGTCGGCATTGCGCAATGCGTCTTCGTAAGTAATTTTATCGGCGTCGAATAAATCAAACAAAGCCTGATCAAACGTTTGCATCCCAAGTTCGCGTGATTTTTTCATCAGCTCTTTGATTTCATGCACATCGCCTTTGAAAATCAAATCGGATATCAGCGGAGAATTTAACAAGACTTCGACCGCAACGCAGCGCCCTTTGGTCGCTTTGAGAGGGATCAAACGTTGCGATACGACCGCTTTCAAATTCAATGAAAGATCCATCAATAATTGCGTACGTCTTTCTTCTGGAAAGAAGTTAATGATCCGGTCTAGCGCCTGATTGGCATTGTTTGCGTGCAGCGTTGCCAAGCATAAATGACCGGTTTCGGCGAAAGCAATTGCATAGTCCATCGCTTCGCGGTCGCGGATTTCACCGATTAAGATGACATCCGGCGCTTGGCGCAAAGTATTCTTCAGGGCGATTCCCCAGCTCTCTGTATCGACGCCGATTTCGCGCTGGGTAACTATGCAGTTTTTATGCGGATGCACATATTCGACCGGATCTTCGAGCGTAATAATGTGGCCGTAACTGTTTGCATTCCGATGCCCGATCATCGCGGCTAAAGTGGTCGATTTGCCCGATCCGGTAGCGCCCACCATGATCACCAGGCCGCGCTTGGTCATCGAGATTTCTTTTAGCGTGTCTGGCAAGCCAAGTTCGTCAAAATTTGGGATTTCGGTAGTAATTGTGCGTAACACCAGCCCGATTCGCCCTTGCTGAACAAATGCCGAGACCCGAAATCGCCCACCGCCACCGGGATTGATTGCAAAGTTGGATTCTTTTGTGGCCTCAAATTCGGCCGCTTGCTTGTCGTTCATGATAGCGCGCGCCAATTCAATGGTGTGCGCAGCGGTCAGTGGCTGATTTGATACCGGCGTAATTTTTCCATCGATTTTGAATGCGGGTGGAAAATCTGCTGTGATAAAAAGATCTGAACCGCGCTTACTGACCATTAAGCGCAATAAGTCGTGCATGAATTTTGTAGCCTGATCACGTTCCATGATGTTTCCTGACCTAGTCGAGAGTGGCTATTAAGAACTATATTTGATCTTACTGCGCAACCAGGATCGGTGCGCAGGCGCTATTGGTGTTCCAGCTTGTTATCGCCATACTGACCGCCATGTATACGGCAGAGTCATAACAATAGATGCAGGTTTTTTGCGCTGAGCTTTATCTCTAATGACTAGGTCAGTGTAGCTGAGACTACGAACGCTGACCTGGTTTTAGGCTTGTTAGCCTGGGAAGTTATCTGGCGTTTTGGCCGCGGCACGTGCAGTTGCGACGGAAATAATATTGCGTTTCACCAGCTCAGTCAGGTTGCTGTCTAATGTCTGCATGCCAACATTGCTGCTGGTTTGTATCGTTGAATACATTTGGGCGATTTTGCTATCCCGAATCAAACTGCGGATAGCCGGGGTTCCCAACATAATTTCGTGCGCTGCTACGCGTCCGGTGCCGTCTTTTGTCTTCAACAATGTTTGCGAAATGACGGCTTGCAATGATTCTGACAGCATCGCCCTCACCATTTCTTTTTCTTCACCTGGAAACACGTCGACGATACGGTCGATGGTTTTTGCTGCGGAAGAGGTATGCAGTGTGCCGAATACCAGATGTCCGGTTTCAGCCGCCGTCAACGCCAATCGTATAGTTTCCAGATCGCGTAGTTCGCCCACCAAAATCACATCCGGATCTTCCCGCAATGCCGAACGTAACGCATTGTCGAAGGAATGGGTATGCGGACCGACTTCACGTTGATTAATCAGGCATTTATTGGATTGATGGACAAATTCAATAGGGTCTTCAATCGTCAGAATATGCGCATATTCATTTTCATTGACGTGATTTACCATCGCTGCCAGCGTGGTTGATTTGCCTGAGCCGGTTGGGCCGGTCACCAATACCAGACCGCGCGGTTTTAGCGCTAATTCAGTAAAAATACGCGGCGTGTTGAGTTGTTCCAGTGTCAGAATTTTAGACGGGATGGTCCGCATGACCGCTGCTGCTCCGCGATCCTGATTAAAGGCATTCACCCGAAATCGCGCCAATCCTGGAATTTCAAATGAAAAATCGCATTCGAGATTTTCTTCGTAAATCTTGCGCTGACCGTCATTCATGATGTCATAAATCATGTCGTGCACAGCTTTGTGATCCAGCGGCGGCAGATTAATACGGCGGACATCGCCATTTACCCGAATCATCGGTGGTAGACCAGCAGATAAATGCAAGTCGGAAGCCTTGTTCTTGACCGAAAAGGCCAGAAGTTCGGTAATGTCCATTTATAATCCCTGTGTTATTTTTGGTATGTGTCAGCAAAGCAGTGCAGGAAAAGCTAGCTGTACTGATCTCGCATTACATTTAAAGACGTGCTGAACTGTCATTTTAAAGCTAAAGCTCCTCCCTAGATTATGTTCTCAATCCCCGAAAAGTTGCAAGCTGTACACGAAATTATCGGCAACGCCACGGCAATGGCGTCGCGTCCGGCAGACAGTGTCAAGCTATTGGCCGTATCCAAAACCTTTGGCGCGGATGCAGTATTGGCCGCAGCGGAGGCTGGTCAGCGCGCTTTTGGCGAAAATTACTTGCAAGAAGCGTTGGATAAGATGATTGCGGTCAAGGCCGCCCGAGCTGCTTTTCCCACAGCAGATGGGATTGAATGGCATTTCATCGGGCCAATTCAAAGTAATAAGACCAAAGCGATTGCCGAGCATTTCGATTGGGTGCATACGATAGAACGCGAAAAAATCGCGCAACGCCTGTCTGATCAGCGGCCACCGGAATTGCCTCCCTTAAATGTCTGTTTACAGGTGAATATCAGTGGCGAGGCTAGCAAAAGCGGCGTCGCCCCCGATCAGGCGCTGGCTGTAGCGCAAATAATCGCGGTGTTGCCACGTTTGACGTTGCGCGGTTTGATGGCGATCCCGGAACCGACTGCCGACGTGACGCAGCAACGGGCAGCATTCAGGCAGGTTAGAGAGTTATTTTTAAAATTGCAACAAAATGGATTGGCGCTGGATACTTTGTCGATGGGAATGTCGGCCGACATGGACGCGGCGATTGCAGAGGGCGCGACGATTGTGCGTATCGGCAGCGCTATTTTTGGAAAACGGGATTACTCCTGAGAGGATTTTGCGATTGTTGGCGATGGCTGCTAAGTATTTTGCTTAAATCGCCGCAGCAAATTTAATCCTATTATTTACAGATAACATTTCACCGCATAGGCAAAATACATGGAAAACAAGTGCAAGATCAGTTTCATCGGCGGCGGGAATATGGCCACTGCATTGATTGGCGGGTTGGCAGGGACTGTCACCGATGCTGCCAATATTCATGTGGTCGATTTAAATGCGGATGCGTTACAGAAGCTAGCGCACCAATTTGGTGTGACGACAGCGACCGAGATTGATGCAGTCGTTAGCCGCAGCGATGTTGTTGTCTTAGCGGTGAAGCCGCAACAAATGCAGCAAGTCGTGAGCGCGTTATTGCCGTTTATGTCTGGCCAATTGGTGTTGTCGGTGGCTGCAGGGATTCAGTCGAAGGATTTGTCGCGCTGGTTAAATGGCCATGCTGCCATCGTCCGTTGCATGCCGAATACGCCAGCATTGATCGGTAAAGGTATTACGGGAATGGTGGCAACTGCGGGCGTATCCGCGCAACAGCGCGCTACCGCCGATCTTATTTTGCGGGCAGTGGGCGAGACGGTGTGGTTGGACGATGAAGCGCTGATCGATTCGGTCACCGCGATTTCTGGTAGCGGTCCGGCTTACGTGTTTTATTTTATTGAAGCGATGCAACAAGCGGCGCAGGAATTGGGATTGACGCCGGCGCAGGGCAATGCGCTGGCGCTGGCGACCTTTGTCGGTGCTTCACATTTAGCGGCAGAATCGGCGGATCCGATCTCGGTATTGCGAGAGCGCGTGACGTCAAAGGGCGGAACGACTTACGCGGCACTGCAAAGTCTCGAAGCTAGCGGGGTGAAGGCGGCCATCGTGGCGGCGGCGAAAGCGGCTGCGGTGCGCGGTAAAGAACTGGGCGAAGAATTTGGCCGAGATTAAATTTGTCGGATGCGAATAAGGATATTGCCGAAGGGCAATGCAGTGGGTATTCCGGACAAAAAAAAGCGCACATCGGATAACGATGCGCGCTTTTTTCGTAGTTAAAGCTTGTATTTATTTGCTGCGGCCAATCACAACCCCAGCCAGCAAACCGATTGCAGCAGCAACGCCGACGGCTTTCCATGGGTTGCCGCCAACGTATTCGTCAGTGACATGGGCGGCGTGTTTACTTTTTTCAACCGCTTTTTTTGTGACTTTCGGTAGCTCCGATTTCGCTGTCTGCAATGCAGCTTTCAAACGTTCGCGTGCTTGCTGGTAGCGGTCCTCAACGTGATCGCCGGTGGTATCCACCAGATCTTGCGCATCCTGGATAACAGATTTCAGGCCACCTGCTAGATTGTCGCGGGCGTCTTTTACTGATTCATTATTGATAGCCATGATTTACCTCTTTCATGTGGGTGAGCAAGCGAATTATCGGGATAACGTATTAGTGAAAAATGTAGAAAAATGATATTTGGTAAATATTATCGTAGTGCATAGTCTAGTGCAACGCCACAAAATAGTACCGCACCCAGCCAATTATTATGTCGGAACGCTGCAAAACAGCCAGCGCGTTCCCGCTTGCGTATCAGTGTGTAGTGATAAACGGCAAAAGCCACGGCCACCAACAAACCGACGTTAAACCAGCCTTGCAACCCATATTGTCGTCCGACCAGGAACACGATGCCGAAGCTGACCGCATAACATACCATTACCGCCAGAACATCGTAACGACCGAAGGTAATGGCCGAGGTTTTTATGCCGATCTTAAGGTCATCTTCACGATCGACCATCGCGTATTCGGTATCGTAAGCAATCGCCCAAAAAATATTTGCAATGAGTAAGACCCACGCTGCCAGTGGCACAGAATTTTGTACTGCGGCAAAGCCCATCGGGATGCCGAAGCCAAATGCGATGCCCAGATAAGCCTGCGGAATGGCAAAAAAACGTTTGAAATAGGGGTAGGTGCCAGCGATCACGACTGCTGCCACCGATAGTTGTTTGCTGAATGTGTTCAGCGGCAAAATGAGCAGCAATGCTAGCAGCGCCAGAACGGCGGCCACCATCAATGCCTCCCAGCCTGCGATTTTGCCGCTGGTAATCGGGCGCTGCACGGTGCGAGCGACGAATTTATCAATGTCGCGGTCGGCATAGTCGTTGATTGCGCAGCCAGCGGAGCGCATCAGGACTGTGCCAACGCAGAAAATGACGACGATTTTCCAGTCGGGTTTGCCTGCACTGGCAAGCCACAGAGCGATCAACGTTGGCCACAGCAATAGCAGGATGCCGATGGGTTTGTCGAGCCGGATGAGTTGAAAATACAGTTTGAGTCGGTTCATGATGTGCTGATTGTTCTAATAGTTCTAATTGTTCGATGTAAGGCGCGCCAGCCTATGACTGCTCTGTGGCTGAATAGGTCGAAGGGAAAGCTGGCGCAAAAGAAGGCAGCTCCCTTTTAGCAGTGCCATCTTCTTGACACTTAGGTTATTAGCCTTCAGTCGCTTCGGCATCCCGTAAAAAAGTCACGCCCGGCAAACCACAAGCTAGCACAGCTTGCTGTACCGATTCGATTGCAGCGCGGCGGGTAAAGCTTTTACGCCATGCAATCACTACCCGGCGCGATGGCCGTGGCGACGAGAACGGGATGTAACGCAGATTGCCAACTTTGGTGTTGAGGTCTGGCACGGATGCTTGGGGCAAGGCGGTAATGCCGATGCCCGAGGCCACCATATGGCGAATGGTTTCCAGCGACGAACCTTCGAAGGTACGGGCGATGCCGTCGCCAGTGGTAGAGAAGCGCGACATTTCCGGGCAGACTTCCAGCACCTGATCGCGGAAGCAATGACCGTTGCCTAATAACAGCATGGTTTCGGATTTCAGATCTTCGGCGCGGATACTTTCGCGACTGGCCCATGCGTGATCTTTCGGCAGAGCGACGACGAATTCTTCATCGTACAGCGGCTGCACCATCAAGCCATGTTCTTGAAATGGCAGCGCCATAATCGCGGCATCCAACTCACCCTGACGGAGTAATTCAAGCAGCCGGACGGTGAAATTTTCTTGCAAAACCAGCGGCATTTGCGGCACGCGATCGATCATGGTTTTGACCAATGGCGGCAGCAAATAAGGTCCGATGGTATAGATGATGCCCAATCGCAGCGGGCCAGCTAGTGGATCTTTGTTTTGATTGGCAATCTCGCGGATGGTGGCGGTCTGCTCCAATACGCGCTCAGCTTGGGCGACAATCTGTAAGCCTAACGGCGTGACAGAAATTTCACTGCCGCCGCGTTCAAAAATCACGACGCCTAATTCGTCTTCCAATTTTTTGATGGCGACGGACAAAGTCGGCTGGGCGACGAAGCAAGCTTCAGCGGCGTGCCCAAAATGCTTTACGCGGGCTACTGCCACGATGTATTTCAATTCGGTCAGAGTCATGTTGTTATCTTCGTATATTTTTTAAATCGCAGATAACCGGTCGGAGCCGGCGACACATTTTGATGGACAGGATGCGATAAAAGCTGCACCGAAAGTGCCCCCTAGGCATACTTAAATCGCACCTAAGAAGCACTTTTTCTGTCACTTATACCTTCAGAAAATCCTCCCGGCCATTCAGCCAGCGTGTCAGATGACATTCTACCGTCGTCACGTTTTCTGGCGTTGGATGATGCAATAACTGTTCGGCTAGCGCACTGGCCTGATCGACTATCCATTGATCGGTGCTCAAGTCGGCGAAGCGTAACATCGCTTGTCCTGACTGGCGCGCGCCCAAAAATTCTCCGGGACCGCGTATTTCCAGATCACGCCGTGCAATTTCAAAACCGTCCGTGGTTTCTCGCATTGTCATCAGGCGTTGCTTGGCGATCAGGCCCAATGGACTTTGATACAGCAGCAAGCATACGCTGGCAGCGGTCCCACGTCCAACCCGCCCGCGTAATTGATGCAATTGCGACAAGCCAAAACGCTCGGCATGTTCGATCACCATCAGCGAGGCATTCGGCACATCGACGCCGACTTCAATCACCGTGGTGGCGACCAGTACGTGAATCTGGCCTGCGATGAAAGCCTCCATTACGGCCTGTTTTTCAAGCGGTTTCAAACGTCCATGCACCAGGCCGACCTGCAAATCGGGCAGCGCTTCCACCAGCATGGCGTAAGTCTCGGTGGCAGTTTGTAATTGTAAGGCTTCGGACTCTTCGATCAGCGGGCAGACCCAATATACCTGGCGTCCTTCTTGTGCCGCCGCGTGGACCCGCTCAATGACTTCATCGCGCCGATTCTGATCGACGCTGCGAGTGACGATCGGCGTGCGGCCTGGCGGTAATTCGTCGATCACCGAGATTTCCAGATCGGCGTAATAGGTCATCGCCAGGGTCCGTGGGATCGGCGTGGCGCTCATCATCAATTGATGGGGAACGATGTCAGAGGCGACGCCGTGACGTTCGCTCTCGCCATTGCTTTCGGTTGCTGATTTTTGTCGTAGCGTCAAGCGCTGGCCTACGCCGAAACGGTGCTGCTCATCCACAATTACCAGACCGAGCTTGGCAAATTGCACCGTCTCTTGAATCAACGCATGCGTACCAATCACCAATTGCGCTTGTCCAGAGGCGATGCGTTCTAGCGATGCCTGTTTTTCTTTCTTTTTCAGGCTTCCCGTAAGCCACGCCACGCTGATGCCCAATGGCGCCATCCAGGCCGCGATTTTACGGAAATGCTGATCAGCCAGAATTTCGGTCGGTGCCATTAACACTGCTTGAAACCCGCTGTCGATCGCTTGCGCGGCCGCCAGTGCCGCCACCACGGTTTTGCCGCTGCCGACATCGCCTTGTAGCAAACGCTGCATAGGAAATGACTCTTTGATGTCAGCCCGAATCTCTGCCATGACACGTTCTTGCGCGCCAGTCAGTTTGAACGGCAAGGTCTTCAGAAAAGCCTTGGACAATTTTCCCACTAGCGGCAATGCACGGGCATTTTGCGCCCGACGCTCAAATTGTGCGCGCTTCAATGACAATTGTTGTGCCAGTAATTCGTCAAATTTCATCCTTACCCATGCAGGATGTGAACGATCTTCCAGCGCGCCTTCATCGATCTCTGGCGGGGGATTATGTAGCAGTCGGACCGCGGCCTCAAAAGTCGTTAATTGGTAAGTCTGTAGCTGCGCTGGCGACAAAGTATCGCGCCATTCGATTTTTTGCATCGCATCGACGATCGATTTGCGCAGGAAAATTTGCGATAATCCTTCGCCTGATGGATAAACCGGGGTCAACGCCTTCGGTAGCGGGGCCCCTTCAAGCACGATCTTGTAGGTTGGATGGACCACCTCGGCACCGAAAAAACCATGCCGAATTTCACCGCGTGCGCGCACCCGAGTGCCGACTGCCAATTGTTTGGTCTGGCTACCGTAAAAATTCAGAAACCGCATCATTAGCTGACCGCTATCGTCGGCCAGTGTTACCACCAGCTGGCGTCGCGGTCGATATTGGATATCGCAGCTGGTGACGATGCCTTCTACCTGCGCAACCGTGGTCCCCATCATATTTCCCTGATGAATCGGCACGACTTCGGTTTCGTCTTCGTAACGCATCGGAAGATGCAGCACCAGATCCATATCGGTGCGTAGGCCAAGCCGTGCCAGCTTGGTTTCACGACTTGCAGCCGGGGCTTTGACGGCCTTGCCAGACTTATTGGGTGGAGTTGATTTTCGCGTTGGGTCGGGCATATAGGCCGTAAATGGAGCGGCTGGGCGTAAAATAGCGGGTTGTTCGAGATAAATGCGGCGCTGATGAACGATTCCGATAGTCGGTAATAGTTGGCGCTGCACTCCGAGAGAGTCTTTTCGGTTGCCATTGTAAAGGCTACTTGCTGCATGCGTAAGGTGGAGAAGTCTTGAAATTTGGCCTTGAACGCATGTTTTGATTTTTTATTAATTATTTATTGGCCTTAGTTAAGTATGCATTCTCTTTCCGATTACGATTTCACGCTCCCACCTGAACTGATTGCCCAATTGCCGCTGTCTGAGCGCAGCGCTTCGCGCTTATTGCATGTTGATAATACCAATGGCGCGGCGTTGATTGATCGTCAGTTCACCGACGTGGTTGATCTATTGTTGCCCGGCGATTTACTGGTTTTTAACGATACACGGGTGTTAAAAGCACGATTTTTCGGTGTGAAAGACACCGGCGGCAACGTCGAAGTGCTGGTTGAACGTGTGCTCGATAATCGTACAGTCCACGCGCAGGTGCGGGCATCAAAATCGCCGCCAACGGGAACCAACATACGTCTGGCGGAGGCTTTCGATGTCACCGTCGGTCCGCGCGTAGGCGAATTTTTCACGCTGATTTTTCCGACTGACGTGTTCGAATTGATTGAGGCACACGGTCGGTTGCCGTTGCCGCCCTATATCGAACACACCGCGGATGCGTTCGATGAAACCCGTTATCAGACCGTCTATGCAAAGGAGTTGGGGGCGGTAGCGGCCCCGACAGCCGGTTTGCATTTCGATCTGGCGTTGCTCGAACGTTTGCGTCAAAAAGGGATTAATTTTGCCTATGTTACGCTGCACGTCGGCGCGGGCACCTTCCAGCCAGTGCGCACAGAAAACCTCGCAGATCATAAAATGCATACAGAGTGGTACACCATCGATGTCGCGACCGTAGAGGCGATACGTGCAACCAAGGCTGCTGGCAGGAGCGTGGTAGCGGTGGGCACGACCAGCTTGCGGGCGCTGGAATCGGCATCGCAATCGGGCGAATTGCAGGCTGGCGGCGCGGATACGGCGCTATTTATTACGCCGGGTTATCGTTTTAAGACGGTGGATCGTCTGATCACCAATTTCCATCTGCCAAAATCGACGTTGCTGATGCTGGTTTCGGCTTTTGCCGGTTATGACGTGATCAAAGCAGCGTATGCACACGCGATTGTGCAACAGTATCGTTTCTTCAGTTATGGCGATGCCATGCTGCTGACCACTCAAAAAAACATTTAAAGAATCTCTATGCTTGAATTTACGTTGTTAAAAACCGAAGGAAAAGCACGCCGCGGCCGCGTCAAGCTGAATCACGGAATCGTCGAGACGCCAATCTTTATGCCCGTCGGGACGTATGGTTCGGTGAAAGCCATGTCGCCGCTGGAACTGAAAGAAATCGACGCGCACATCATTTTAGGGAACACTTTTCACCTTTGGCTGCGACCGGGTATCGAAGTCGTCAAGAAGTTTGGCGGCTTACACAAATTCATGGGTTGGGATAAGCCGATCCTGACTGATTCCGGCGGGTTTCAAGTATTTTCTCTTGGAGCGATGCGTAAGATTACTGAGGAAGGCGTAAAGTTTTCGTCACCGATTAATGGCGATAAGTTGTTTTTATCACCAGAAGTGTCGATGCAGATTCAGAAAGTTTTGAATTCCGACATTGTGATGCAGTTTGATGAATGCACGCCCTATGAAATCGACGGTCGTCCTGCGACGCAGATTGAGGCCGCCGAGTCGATGCGGATGTCGTTGCGCTGGGCCAAACGCTCGCAAGATGAGTTCAAGGGCGGCGAAAATCCAAATGCCTTGTTCGGCATTGTGCAGGGCGGTATGTTTGAACACTTACGGGAAGAATCTCTGGCCGGTTTGAATGCGCTGGATTTCAATGGCATTGCGATTGGCGGTTTGTCGGTCGGCGAGCCAAAAGAAGAAATGATGCGCGTGCTGGAATATATCGGGCCAAAACTACCGGCAAACAAACCACATTATTTAATGGGGGTCGGCACGCCGGAGGACTTGGTCGCCGGTGTTCAGAATGGCGTCGATATGTTTGACTGCGTGATGCCGACCCGTAATGCGCGTAATGGGTGGTTATTTACACGATTTGGTGACGTGAAAATTAAAAATGCGCGCTATAAAGAAGATACGCAGCCGCTGGATGAAAGTTGCGGTTGCTATGCCTGCAAGAATTTCTCCCGCGCTTATTTGCATCATTTGCATCGCACCGGTGAAATTCTCGGGGCCCGCCTGAATACTATCCATAACCTGCATTACTACCTGGATTTGATGCAAAACATCCGTAATGCGCTGGATGAGGAACGTTTTACCAGTTTTGTGGCTCTGTTCCACGCGGACCGGGCGCGCGGAGTCTGAGATTAAAGTATCGCTTTATAGTAATAAACTTCCCCATTGACACGCCAAGCATAAGCAGAATGCGATTCCTGCACCGCCCAATGCTAAAATGCGAAGTTATTTTAAAACAACCACTTTTTTGGAGCATTCTAGTGTTCATTACTACTGCATATGCGCAGACTGCGCCTGCCGCAACAACTTCTGCCGGCCCTTTTGGCCTTGGTGGCAATCTGACCAGCTTCCTGCCGATCATTTTGATGTTTGTTGTACTGTATTTCCTGATGATTCGTCCACAGATGAAACGTCAAAAAGAGCAAAAATCCATGATGGATGCACTGGGCAAGGGCGATGAAATCGTTACAGCTGGCGGCATATTGGGCAAAGTAACGAAAGTTGCTGACGGTTATGTCACGCTGGAAATTGCTAGTGGCACTGAAGTTACTCTGCAAAAAAGTGCAGTAACGACATTGCTGCCTAAGGGCACGATCAAGACGCTGTAATTGGCGTCTTTGGTCGCTGATCGAGAAGCGCCTCTTGGGGCGCTTTATTCACATGATCAGGTCCATAGGTTGGTGTCGTACTTATTTATTAGCTGCAAAAAAGTTAAATGGCCGTTAGCCGAGATACACCGGTTTATCATCGTTTTTACCAATGGTGTCTCGCTATTGGGTATGAAAACCAGCAAACTCCGTTGCCGGCCAGTATTTTTTTGGGTTGATCCTGAAATGCGGCACGTCCCATTTCACCAAGCGTCCCAGTCAGCATCGGGCACCATTTATAGAAGTAAGAGTTTGTAGCAAGTTGCGGACTCACACAAAACGCTGAAACACTATGAATCGCTACCCCCTCTGGAAATATATTGTGATCGTCTTCGCGCTGTTGTTTGGCGTGCTGTACACACTGCCGAACTTTTTTGGCGAATCACCTGCGGTGCAAATCAGCAGCGGAAAATCTACCCTGAAGGTAGACAGCGCGCTGAGCGGACGGGTGGAGCAAGTCCTCCAGCAAGCCAATTTGGCGCCCCTCAGTATCGTTTTTGATGACGCCGGTCCGCAAGGTTCTGTACGTGCGCGTTTCGCCGATACCGATGCCCAGTTCAAGGCTAAGGCCTTGCTGGAAAAAGAATTAAATACCGACCCTACCGATCCGACTTATGTCGTCGCCTTCAATTTGGTCCCAAACACACCGCAATGGCTGCAAAGCATCCATGCGTTCCCGATGTTTCTGGGGCTGGATTTGCGCGGCGGTGTGCATTTTCTGATGCAAGTCGATGTAAAGGCCGTGGCAAACAAGCGTATTCAAGGCCTGCAATCGAGCGCCCGCAGCATTATGCGCGACAAGGATATTCGCTATAGCGGCATCGACCGTAACGGCGACGCAATTGAGATGCGCTTCCCGGATCAAGATACGTTGAGCAAAGCCAGGGATTTGTTATCAGGGCAATTGCCTGATCTGACGCTGACAGACGGACCGGCGGGCGGGGATATCAAGCTGATCGCCACGTTGAAGCCGGACGTATTGAAAAAAACTACCGATGAAGGTGTACAGCAAAATATTCTGACCCTCTCCAAACGCGTGAATGAATTAGGTGTTGCCGAGCCGATTATTCAACGTCAGGGTGCAGACCGCATCGTTGTGCAGTTGCCAGGTGTGCAAGATGTTTCGCGCGCTAAAGACATCATTGGTCGTACCGCGACGCTGGAAGTACGCATGGTCGATGAGTCGGTCACGCGTGGCACTGAAGAAACTGCCGCCGTACCATTTGGCTCCGAACTGTTCAAGGTCGGTAAGAATGCACCGGTCATCCTGTACAAAGATCCTGTGTTAACCGGCGACTATATCTCTAACGCTTCGGTGTCTTTCGACCAGAATCACCAACCAGCGGTCAGCATCGATTTGAACGGCGATGGCGGTCGTAAGATGCGCTCTGCCACACGCGATAAAGTCGGTAAAGCGATGGCTGTCGTGCTGTTTGAAAAAGGCAAGGGCGAAGTCCTGACGGTCGCAACGATTCAAAGCGAATTGGGTTCCAGCTTCCAGATTACCGGCATGGGTACTCCGCAAGCCGCCGCTGATCTGGCCTTGCTGATGCGCGCCGGTTCGCTGGCTGCACCGATGGAAATCATCGAAGAACGTACTATCGGACCGCAACTTGGTGCTGAGAATATCAAAAAAGGTTTTGATTCAACCTTGTATGGCTTTTTGGTTGTTTCAGTATTCATGATTTCTTATTACTTGCTGTTCGGTGCATTCAGTGTGATCGCATTGTCGGTCAACCTGTTGCTGCTAGTAGCGGTATTGTCGACTTTGCAGGCAACTTTAACGCTGCCCGGTATCGCCGCGATCGCGCTGACGCTGGGTATGGCGATTGATGCGAACGTGCTGGTGAATGAACGGATACGTGAAGAACTGCGTAAGGGAAATTCTCCTCAGGCGGCAATTGCATTAGGTTTTGAGCATGCGTGGCATACCATTCTTGACTCCAACGTGACGGCATTGATTGCCGGTGTCGCATTGCTGATTTTTGGTTCCGGTGCGATTCGCGGCTTTGCCGTGGTGCATTGTCTGGGTATTCTGACTTCAATGTTTTCGGCGGTGTTCTTCTCGCGTGGCTTGGCTAATTTGTGGTACGGCCGCCGCAAGAAACTGACGACTTTGTCGATTGGAAAAGTCTGGCATCCCGGCGAATAACGATTGAAAAGACCATTACCCGGTTTTTAAAGTGACTGAATGGCGCGCTAATAACAGGCGCTAAACAGACCAAAAAACCGCAAAAATAGATGTTGATATGACCGTACTGCCATTTTATATTTACCCTTAACTGGATGAGTAAAATGGCAAGGTCGAACCGAAAGGAATGTGATGGAGTTTTTCCGAATTAAAAAAGATATTCCGTTTATGCGCCACGCATTGATTTTGAATGTGGTGTCGGCGCTGACGTTTGTCTTGGCAGTGTTTTTCCTTTTTCATAAAGGTCTGCATTTGTCGATCGAGTTCACCGGCGGTACGGTGATGGAGGTCACGTATAGCCAGCCAGCGAATATTGAGGGCATCCGCAAAACGGTTGAGGATATCGGTTTTACCGACAATCAGATTCAAAGTTTTGGGACTGCACAAGACGTTTTGATCCGCTTGCCAGCTAAAAAAGGCGTTAGTTCATCGCAACAAAGCGAAACTGTTTTGAATGCACTGAAGGCTAAAGATCCTGATGTTGTATTGAAACGGAATGAGTTTGTCGGTCCGCAGGTGGGTGATGAGTTGGCGCACGATGGTTTGATGGCGCTGCTGTTCGTTGTGGTCGGCATCATGCTGTACCTGGCGATTCGCTTTGAGTGGAAATATGCGGTTGCCGCGATTATCGCGAACTTGCATGACGTGGTGATTATTTTGGGATTTTTTGCGTTCTTCCAGTGGGAGTTTTCACTCACGGTATTGGCGGCGGTGCTGGCGGTACTGGGTTATTCGGTGAACGAATCGGTCGTGGTATTTGACCGGGTACGTGAAACTTTCCGGGACCGCAAGTTCGGAAAAATGGCGACGCCGGATGTCTTGAATCATGCGATTACCAGCACTATTTCCCGGACTATTATTACCCACGGAAGTACTGAAATCATGGTGTTGTCGATGCTGGTCTTTGGTGGCCCGACCCTGCATTATTTTGCTGCGGCACTGACTATCGGTATTTTGTTCGGTATTTATTCTTCGGTGTTCGTCGCCGCAGCGCTTGCCATGTGGCTAGGCGTGAAGCGTGAAGACTTGATCAAGCCGATCAAGGAAAAAGATGAAACAGAAGGCGCGGTCGTTTAAGCGCAGTCGATAAAAAAACCAGTCTTCGGACTGGTTTTTTTATGGCGATTAACACATGTTAAATGACCGTTTATTTTTCTTGGCTTTATTCAGAGGTTTAGCGCGACCATCGTTTTGCGGCCACTTTTGTCATCAATGAAATGATGGAGGTAGCATCCTGCGACTTAGCCAAATGGCTAATATCGGCGCAATCGCAAAGCTGCCGAATAGCCAATATGCAGCACTGCTTGCGCCACGTAATCCACCCGGCGTCGATAGCCCTGCGGTATTTGCCAGCAGACCAGCCAATGCCGCACCGATAGCCATCGCATACAGTTGCACCGTCGTGATGGCGGATGAGGCCAGATTTTCTTCTCCGACCGGCGCGGCTTTCATGACACGTGTCAGCAAATGCGGCCAGCCGAGTCCTACGCCAAAGCCGACTCCGGCTAAGGCGATGACCAATATTGTCGTTTCTAATGCCAACGGCAGACGGTCGTGCTCTGGCATGACGATTGCCAGCACGATCAGCGCCAGCGCCACGCACACAGGACCAATGCGAATCATTCGATCAGCGGCGATACCGTTGCGACTTGAGCTGATGAGCGATGCGATGCTCCAGCCACCTGCCATGGCGGCGGTCATATAACCGGCCATTAGCGGTGTGTGAAGATGAATTACTTGCAGAAAGTAGGGCACAAAAATTTCAGTCGTGGTACCCATCATCAACAGACAGACGCACGCAAAAATGGCCCCCAGCGGCGAGTGAAGCGAATACGCGCCGCTGGGCAATAGCCGCACTGTTGCACGCTGATCCAGCCAGGCCAACAAAATGCCGAGGCCCAAACCGATGGCGACGCCGATGATTTTTCCTATCGTTTGCGTGAATAAGTCGCCGATAGCGATCACCAATACCGATGCGGCCAGCAAGCAAATTTTACCGAAGGGAACTCGCAGCGTTCCGCGGTCTGCCGCGTTATCCTGACGACTATCGAGTTGACTGCTAACGATCACGGCTTGCAACGCTGCGATTGGTAATAGCACCCAGAATGCCAGCCGCCAGTTGCCGGTTTGGGCAAATAGGCCACCCACCGCAGGTCCGAATAGCGTCGCAATGCCCCACATGCCCGAAACTAGCGCCACCGCTCGCGACCATAAGCGCTGCTCAAATACGATCCTGATCAACGCATAGCTGAGAGCTGCCAGAATTCCGCCCCCCAAGCCCTGAACGCTACGGCCGACTAATAACCATGCCATTGTCGGGGCCGTCGCGCAGCCTATCGTACCGATGGAAAACAATGTCAGTGCGCATAAATAGGCAGCGCGTGGCTGGAATATATCGATCAATTTTGTGGAGAGCGTGGAGCCAAGAATCGAGGCGACTATAAACAGCGTGGTGTTCCAGGCGTAATAAGGCAGCCCTCCGATATCGCGCACGACCGATGGCAATATCGTGGTCACAATGTGAACATTAATGGCGTGCAGAGCGACGCCGCCGGTCAGTGCGATGGCGCGCAAAGCATTGCGACCGGCGAGTAAATCTCCCCAAGTGGGAGCGGCGGTGGATAGGGTCTTCAAGTGCACCTCGACAATTGCATTAATCGGCTTTAATATCCAAGAAATTAGTTGGATATTGCGGAGTGTAAAGCCGAAAAATGGAATATACAAGAAATAACTTGGATAATAGCGAAGCGCAATCTACCGCCGACCGTATTCTTTTGCGTCTGAAGACCAAAGGCGCCGCTTCGACCGCGACCCTTGCGCAAGAACTTGACATCACGGTTGAAGCCGCGCGTCTGCAAATGCAGAAACTGTTCTCCGGTCATTTGGTTGCCGGTTTGCAAGAGGCCTCTTCAGGCGCTGGGCGACCGCGCCAAAATTGGGTGCTGACCGCCACTGGCCATGCCCGTTTTCCCGATACGCACGCGCAATTGACGGTCGATCTGATTGGCTCAGTCAGGCAATTATTTGGCGAGAGTGGCTTGGAAAAACTGATTAGTCAGCGCGAAGATACGCTGCGGGTAACTTATTTTCAAGCCTGCGAAGGACTGACGGCAGTGGAGGACAGACTAGCGAAATTGGCTTCGCTACGCGAGGCCGAGGGCTATATGGCAACGGTTGAACGCGATGGCGCAGATTGGTTGCTGATAGAAGATCATTGCCCTATTTGCGCAGCCGCAAGAACTTGTCAGGGCTTTTGTCGGTCCGAACTCGAGCTATTTCAAGAAGTTGTGGGCGGTGGCGCTGAGGTGAGTAGAGAGGAGCATTTGTTTGCCGGAGCACGCCGATGCGTCTATCGCATTCGCTCTATCGTAGCCTGAAGCAAAAGAAACGTTAAACCGCCATAATTGCTGGCAGTCAGTCTCTTCAGGCCGGACGGCGGCATAAATTGTGCCGCTTGCTCGTGTATTTTCCTGATAGCTTTGGACGATTATCAATCGTAATGTGTCATTTCCGAAAACTTGGGCAGGAGTAAAGATGGATTGGAATAACGAAGTGCTGCTGAGCTTGATCTGGTTAGGGAAAGCTTTCATTATCAGCATTGTTTGCGTAAGCCTGATTGTCTGGTTGTTGTCGCGCTTTACTGTGTGGGGCCGTCAATTCGGCCGTCTGACCTGGGATTTTTTCAGACCGGGCCGCAGCAAGTGGCCATTGTTCTGGTTAGCGGTGATTGTTTTCCTGACACTGTTTTCGGTCCGCATGAATGTCTTGTTTTCATTTTGGAGTAATGGTCTTTACAGCGCTTTGCAAAAGCTCGATGCCAAAGCATTTTGGACCATGGTCATCATATTTTCGGTGCTGGCGACGATCCATGTCTTCCGTGTCTTGGTAAATTTTTACGTTCGGCAGGCATTTTTGATTCATTGGCGGGTCTGGCTTACCAACAATTTAGTCGATCGCTGGTTTGCCAATCAAGCCTATCACCGCACCCAGTTTGTCGCTCAAAAAATCGATAACCCCGATCAACGTATCCAGCAGGATGTCGAGTCATTTGTCGCCAGTTCGCTGGCGCTGTCGATGGGCGTGCTGGATTCAGTGGTGTCTTTATTCTCGTTCAGTTTCATCCTCTGGGGTTTGTCAGGCGCGTTGGCCATGTTCGGTATGGAGATACCACGTGCAATGGTATTTCTTGTGTACATCTACGTATTGATTGCGACGATTTTTGCTATCAAAGTCGGTCACCCATTGATGCGCTTATCTTTCTTGAGCGAAAAATTCAATGCGGACTTTCGTTATGCCTTGGTACGCATCCGCGAATACGCCGAAAGTATTGCCTTTTTTCGGGGAGAAAGCGTCGAGCGCGGCACGTTGGCAGCAAGATTTAGCAGCCTGATTGCGAATATGTGGGCGATTGTCTCGCGATCACTCAAATTCCAGGGGCTGAATTTGGTAGTCAGCCAGGTCGCCGTAGTATTTCCTTTAATTATTCAAGCACCGCGTTTTTTTAGTAAGCAAATTACGCTGGGCGACATGATGCAAACGGCGCAGGCCTTTGGTCAGGTGCAGGACGCGCTATCGTTTTTCCGTAACGCTTACGATGATTTTGCCAGTTACCGCGCCACCATGAATCGTCTGACCGGCTATCTCGATTCAATTGATGCGGCGGCAAAATTACCGGGCGCGCAGATTGGTTATCAGCAAAATGCGTTCGAAGTGAATGGACTGACGGTGAAAAGCCCGGCACAGACCATGCTGGTTGAGAACTTGAATCTGCATCTGGCACCCGCGGCATCGCTGCTCATCCGAGGTCGTTCAGGTGTTGGTAAGACGACATTGCTGCGCGCTGTTTCCGGTTTATGGCCTTATGTCGACGGCAGCATCGTGCGCCCAGATTCCCAGCACGCGTTGTTCTTGCCGCAAAAACCCTATTTGCCTTTGGGCACGCTACGTACCGCTTTGCTTTATCCCAGCGTTGCCCAGACCAATGATGATGACGCCGCTGACGTGCTGCGCAAATGTCAGCTAGCGCATTTGATCCCGAGGCTGGACGATGAAGCCGATTGGAGCAATATTTTATCGCTAGGCGAACAGCAACGGCTGGCAATTGGCCGCGTGTTGCTGCGCCGCCCGCAAGTGTTGTTCCTGGATGAAGCGAGTTCGGCGATGGATGAAGGAATGGAACATGCGATGTATCAATTGGTGCGCGAATCGCTGCCACAAGTTATTTTGGTCAGCGTAGGACATCGCAGCAGTCTGGCGGTATTTCATGCGCAGGAACTGGTATTGCTGGGGGCCGGAAAGTGGCACTTGGCTGCAATCGAAGGCTGGATGGGTGCAGCAGAAATACCGTTAGCGCCGGTGATCTGAAGTCTGCTTCAGTGAGAGCAAAAAAAATGGCTACCGAAAACGGTAGCCATTTTTGCATGGTGCTTAAAAAACGTGCTTAGATTTTCTTAGCCAGATCAGCCGCATAGCCGATGTAGTTTGCAGGGGTCATTGCCAACAAAAGATCTTTCGCGTCTTGCGGAATCGCCAGGTTCAGAATGAACGCGCGCAGTGCATCTTTGGAAATGCCTTTGCCACGTGTCAGTTCTTTCAATTGCTCGTACGGATTTTCGATACCGTAACGGCGCATCACGGTCTGCACCGGCTCTGCCAATACTTCCCAAGTTGCATCCAGATCTTCGGCTAAACGCGATGGATTCACTTCCAACTTGTTCAAGCCGCGCAAGCAACTATCGTAAGCCAGCAAAGAATAGCCCAATCCAACGCCGATATTGCGCAGCACGGTCGAGTCAGTCAGGTCACGCTGCCAGCGCGATACCGGCAATTTTTCCGACATGTGCTTGAGAACGGCATTCGCCATGCCCAGATTGCCTTCGGAGTTTTCAAAGTCGATTGGATTAACTTTGTGCGGCATCGTCGACGAACCGATTTCCCCGGCTTTCAGGCGCTGTTTGAAATAACCTAGGGCGATATAGCCCCAGATATCGCGATTCAGATCCAGCAGTATTGTGTTGGTGCGTGCTACGGCATCAAACAATTCAGCCATGTAATCGTGTGGCTCGATTTGGATGGTGTACGGATTGTAGGTCAGGCCGAGGCGCTGCTCGATCACGTTCTTGGAAAAAGTTTCCCAGTCAAAAGTTGGATAAGCAGACAAATGCGCATTGTAATTGCCGACCGCACCATTCATTTTGCCCAAAATCTCGACTTCAGCGATGCGTTTGGCCGCACGTTGCAAGCGGGCGACGACGTTTGCCATTTCCTTGCCTAGCGTGGTTGGACTGGCTGGCTGGCCGTGGGTGCGTGACAGCATTGGGAGTTCAGCGTTTTCGTGCGCCAATCCGGTGAGCTTAGCAATTAACTGGTGCAAGGATGGCAGCAACACCGTATCGCGGGCGGCCTTCAGCATCATCCCGTGCGAGGTATTGTTGATATCTTCCGAGGTGCAAGCAAAATGGATGAATTCGGAGGCTGCTACCAGTTCAGGCACGTCCTTAACTTGCTCTTTTAACCAGTATTCAACCGCTTTAACATCGTGATTGGTGACGGCTTCGATTTCTTTGATGCGGGCTGCATCTGCTTCAGTGAATTCTGCAGCGATTTTGTCTAGTTGGGCGCTTGCGGCAGGCGAAAATGGCTTGATTTCGCTAAAACCAGCGTTGGAAAGTGCCTGTAACCACGATATTTCTACTTTAACGCGGTGGTGCATGAAACCGGCTTCGGACAGGATTGGGCGCAGTTTGTCGGTTTTGGCGGCGTAACGACCATCCAGCGGGGACAGAGCAGAAAGTGCGGTAAGGGACATAGTAATGTTGGTCAGAAAGAGTGAATCAAAGCGCCGGATACTTCTTAGGCACAACTATTGCATGAGATATCGTGTGCGTTTGCATGTATTTTGTCGTGGATGGTGCCCAAGAACGCAGGCCAACCATAAACCGAAGTACACCTCGACGATGCAATCAGAGCCGAATTTTACCATTTGCGGCCTCTTCGATCTGTTGTTTTGCACACCGGCGGGGATGGGAGATGCCGAAAATGGCAAACCCCGATGCTATAATCGTGTCCAATTATTTCTATAAGTAGCGTATGAAGCTGATCGGTTCCCTAGGTAGTCCCTATGTGCGTAAAGTCCGCGTTGTCATGGCGGAAAAGAAACTCGACTATACATTTGTGCTCGAAGATGTATGGGCAGAAACCACCACAATCCAGATCTCAAATCCGCTTGGCAAAGTGCCTTGCCTGATTATGGAAGATGGCGGCGCGATGTTTGATTCGCATGTGATTGTGGAATATCTGGATACGCTGACACCAGTCGGTAAATTGATTCCTGCCAATACGCGTGAGCGCGCAGAAGTCAAATGCTGGGAGGCGTTGGCCGATGGTGTTCTGGAGGCTGGCGTATTAATGCGGTTGGAACGTTTGCAGCGCACGCCGGAACAACAAAGCGAAGTCTGGATCGCCCGTCAGCAGCGTAAAGTCGATGCCGGTTTAAAAGCAATGGCAGCTGGATTGGGTGAAAAACCATTTTGTTCGGGAAATCATTACACACTGGCGGACGTCGCGGTTGGTTGCGCATTAGCCTGGATTAGCTTTAGATTCCCTGAAATTGAATGGCGTGAGACCTATCCAACGCTGACTAAATTATTAGAAAAATTGTCCGAGCGTCCATCGTTTAAAGATACTGTTCCGCAATAACGATTATTGTAACGATCACTAAATAGCGTTAATGTAGCGCTAAACACTATTATTGCCGCTTAACTTGTTTGGTTAAGCGGCTTTTTTTCGGCATAAAGAAAACTGATGGCGACTCGCCAAAAGTTTTTTTGAACATTGCCGAAAATGCCGATTGGCTGGCATAGCCCAATTCGGAAGCGACCATCGATAAAGGCATGCCACGGGTGATCATCGGCGCAGCATGGGCCAGCCTTATTTGCTGGCGCCATTGGCCAAATGTAATGCCCAAATCCCGCTCAAATAAACGTGCCAAAGTTCTTTCTGATGCGCCGACATGCTGGGCCCAATCGCCCAGCGTCATGGCTGAACCGGGATCATCCAGCAAGGCTTTGCATAAGACGATTAACCGTTTTTCTGTGGGTAAAGCAACGCGTATTGCCTGCGTTTCGGAATCGGCTAATTCGCTCAATATGAGTTGGCCTATCAGCGACGCGCGTAATGTCTCTTCATCGGCCTTCGATAAAGCGGCGATCAGCTCACGCAATAGCGACGACACTTCAACGACGATGCATTGATCCCCGCGAAATGGCATGGCGCTGGAATGGATATACAGCGCTCGCAGTTGGGATTTTTCCAGCGTCTTGATTTCGTGTACCACTTGCGGCGGAATCCAAATCGCGCGCAGGGGTGGCACTATCCAAGTACTGTTCCCAACGGAAACACGCAGGGTGCCCTCGGACGCATAAGTCACCTGTCCCCACGCATGGGTATGCGCTTGCAATATGGCTGAAGGGCCAAGATTTCTTGCACGCATACGGACCGGATGTTGCGCATCGGGCACCATATCGGGCATGTTTATTTGCGTATGATTCAGTATTGGTACGGGCATAAGAGGGCGATGAAATGGCTGCCGGAAAAATGTAATTGGCAGAAATTCGATAGAAGATGACATGTTATCTTAAAACAGTCGTCTCTTTTTTGCATACACTGCTGATATTCTCCGAAATTGCCGGGCCACTTGTTAAAAGTCGCCTCACATACCAGTTTTAACACTCTTCACCTCATCCATCATGCAAACAGCTATCAACATATCGTCTGCGCAGGATCAGCAAAATACGCAAAAAACCGGGTTCCGGGTATTAGGCGCGATTAGTTTTGCGCACTTTTTGAACGACATGATCCAGTCGCTGATCTTGTCGATTTATCCGCTGCTCAAGGATAATTTCCATCTGAGTTTCGCCGAGATCGGTTTGATCACACTGACTTATCAGATTACTGCCTCGATTTTGCAGCCGGTCGTAGGTCTATACACCGACAAACATCCAAAGCCTTATTCGCTGGCTGCCGGAATGTGCTTCACGCTGGTGGGTTTGTTGACGCTGGCGATGGCACCTAGTTTCGGTGTGTTGTTGGTTGCGGCCGCATTGGTGGGAACTGGTTCTTCGATTTTCCATCCAGAGTCGTCCCGCGTCGCGCGGATGGCTTCGGGCGGACGACATGGGCTTGCGCAATCGATATTTCAGGTGGGCGGCAATGCTGGCAGCTCGATGGGACCGTTATTGGCGGCGTGGATTATTATTCCGCACGGACAAACTAGTATCGCCTGGTTTTCGTTGGCAGCATTATTGGCAATCGGTGTGTTGTGGCAAATCGGCAATTGGTATAAACAGCAAAACCGTCTCAGCAAAGGAAAAAAAGCCAAGCCACACCTCGGTTATGTTGCCTTGCCGCGTAAGAAAGTCCTCATTTCTATCGGTATTTTGCTATTACTGATTTTCTCGAAGTATTTCTACATGGCAAGTCTGAGCAGCTATTTTACTTTTTACCTTATCGATAAATTCCATTTGTCAGTGCAATCGGCGCAGGTGCATTTGTTTGTCTTCCTGTTTTCAGTGGCAGCCGGTACGGTATTAGGCGGTCCGATTGGGGATCGCGTCGGTCGCAAGCTAGTCATTTGGGTATCGATTTTAGGCGTTGCGCCATTTACCTTGATGCTGCCGTATGCCAATTTGTTTTGGACCGGGATTTTGACGGTGATTATCGGCGTTATTCTGGCTTCTGCATTTTCGGCTATTTTGGTGTTTGCGCAGGAATTGGTCCCGGGCAAAGTTGGCACAGTATCCGGATTATTCTTTGGGTTTGCGTTCGGTATGGGCGGGATTGGCGCTGCCGCGCTAGGCAAGTTAGCGGATATTACTGATATTAGCTTCGTATATCATGTCTGTTCATTCCTGCCGCTGATTGGTATATTCGCCATTTTTCTGCCGAATCTGGATGCCCACCGGCGCAAGCTTGCAGCTACGCCAGCCAGTTAATCCTGCATTAAACGATTGAAACGACCATGAAAAAAGCGCGCTTACTATGAAGTAAGCGCGCTTTTTATTGCGCCTCAACAAAATGCTTCAAAAACTTATTTTTTGTTTTTGTCTGCCCATTGTTGCAATGCCTGCATCGTGTTTTCGACATGCTTTTCAGGACTTAGACTGCTGTATTCATACAGAATCTTGCTATCTGGCGTGATGACGTAAGACACGCGGTCGGCGTAACTTGTTTTCGATAAAAGCACTGAATCATACGATTTCATGATGCTTTGCGTAGTATCTGCAGCGACCGCAAATTTACTACGGCATTCGCTTACCGAGAATTTATTCAGCGTATCGATATTGTCATTTGATACACCGATCACAGTCGCGCCCAGCGCTTTGTATCGATCCGTCGCATCCGCGAACAAATGGGCTTCAATGGTGCAGCCTTTTGTGAACGCTGCCGGATAAAAATACAGTACTACTGGTCCTTTTTTCAGCGCATCAGCGAGTGAATAGGTAAATACTTTACCGCCCAAAGAGGCCTGCGTAGAGAAAACAGGTGCTTTATCGCCAACCTTAAGCACAGCAAAAGCAGGGGCCATGATCGTTGTGCTGATAACCAGTCCGGCAATCCATCGTTTCATGTTATTCCTTTAAAGAGAGCCGTTACCGATGCTGTGGTGTGGCAAATAGTAATCATGCCGCTAGAGCACTATTTTGTCGACTGGATTCTGTGGCTGTTAATGCGCGCCGCCTTGCCATCTGCCGCGACCGCCACCCCATCCACCACCGTGGCCCCACCCGCCGCCACGTCCACCGCGCCAGCCATTACCCCAGCGATACGGGCGATAGCTGGAGTAGCCGAAACCCAGAGAAACCGCCGGCCCAAAGTAAGCCGGTCCGCCGGCAATATACGCGCCGTCTACTGCACCATAAGGCGTGTAGGTGTTATAGCCGCCGCCATAAGCGTAGGGGCTGTCATAGGGGACCGCGACGCAACCACCTAACAATAGCGCTGCGCCCAACGTGCCTATTAAAAGAATTTTTTTCATGATCTTGCCTTCCTTGTCTTGATGCAAGATTGGATGCAAATGGACAAATGAAGTTCAGCCATTGAGATTCTGCAAAATCATGTTTTAAATATAATTAAATGCCGGTTATTAGATAAAAATAGCCATAACACACGCTAATTGATGATAATTTTTCGTAATAACGCTTTCTTGCACCAGAGTGTATCCTTAGCGCTAGACCTACCTTTTACAATTGGTAACCAAAAGCCTGCTGGAAGCGATCATCGATTTCTGCACGGCTAGGCTGATGATTTTGTGGCCCTTGCGCCGCGATCTTGATACTGCCCATCAAACTCGATAAACGTCCGATAGTCGCCCAATCCATACCGTTGGTCAGACCGTATAGCATCCCCGCGCGGAAAGCATCGCCGCAGCCAGTTGGGTCTAAAATGCGATCTGGTTTAACGCAAGGAATGGCGATTTTTTCGCCGCCCGTAAAAATATCTGCGCCCAATTCGCCGCGTGTTACGACCAGTGCGGTCACTTGTTCTGCAATTTGGGTCAGGCTCAGACCTGTGCGCGCAGTCAGTAATTCTGCCTCGTAGTCGTTGACGGCAATATAGGTAGCAAGCGCGATAAAGTGGCGCAATTCTGCGCCATCAAACATCGGCATCCCTTGGCCTGGATCAAAAATCAACGGAATGCCATGCGATACCGCATGTTCTGCATGCTGCAACATGCCGTCACGCCCGTCGGGGGCAACGATAGCCAGCTTGATTTCACTGCGCTCTTCCAGCGCCGCAATCGTCACTTCATGCGAATGGGTCATCGCACCCGGATGAAAGGCGGTAATTTGATTATTTCCGGCGTCGGTGGTGATAAAACATTGGGCGGTATAAATCGATTCGATGGTGCGAATACCTGCGCAAGAAATATCCAGTTGTTTCAAGCGATCCAGATACGGTGCAGCGTCATTGCCGACGGTTGCCATGATCAACGGCTCACCGCCGAGTAGCTTCAGGTTATAGCCAATATTTCCTGCACACCCGCCGAAGTCGCGACGCATCGTCGGCACCAGAAAGGAAACGTTGATTTTGTGCAATTGGTCCGCCAGCAAAGCATCGGCGAAACGGCCTGGGTATTGCATGATGACGTCGTAAGCTAACGAACCGGAGATGAGGGATGTCATAAGTGGTTTTCAGAGAGAGAGTAATCGGAATCCTGATCGTGCTGGAGGTGTTCTAACGCCGTATCTTACCGCGCATAATGCGCATCGATATTGCGGCATCAGCCAGCAATGCGGTGCTAAAAAATCTGAGTGGATTTTACGGATAAAACAGATAAACGCGATAGCCAGATGCTTTCAATTGAGACAGTTCAAATGTCAATTTGACGGACTGCTCTGTATTGCGGGCAAATCCTTGTGTCAATAGTGTCGCGTTAGTTGCGTTGATCGTGGCGGGCAAATAGTCAGTTGGCGTAAACACGCGACGCGCAATCGCTTTTTCGCTGGTATCGTTTAAGGTGAGTTCAATATTTGGCCAAGCCTGAACGCTACTATTTCGATTGCGCATGAGCACAGAGAGAGCGAACTGATTGCGTGCTGGAACGATTAATTGCAGATCGTTAGCATCAATGGATATGCCGTCGATGTTCATCGGTAAGCCAATCTTGCAGCCCAGATAATTACAAGCCCTCTGTAACGCAGGCTTTAGCGGCGGCAAACTTGCTGCTAACTGATTCCGAAATGTGTAACCGGCTTGTCCGATTAGCGTGATCAGCAGCAATACACAGCCTAACCACATACTCGTTCTTATTGCGCCGCCGACACGCTGTTTACGCCTTGCTTCCTGCATGAAGCGTGGTTCGGCGATGATATCTTCGCTATCTTCGGTAACGGTTGTAGGAGGGGTACTGTACTCGTTGACGCGATTGCCAGCTTTCTCGCCGAGCGTATCGCGGGCCTCACCTAAAATGACGTCGGGGACCTTTGGGGCGGCAATTCCCGGCGCGTTTTGTTTTTTTCCGCGCCACGGTCTATTTTGTAATTCATCGATAAGTCGATCTAACTCGTCGTCATCAGCCGAATAATCCGTACCATCCAATGCCCCGGGCTCTATTTGAAACAAGGTCATGCGTTGCAACGGATCTTCGCTGGCGCTATCGCCAACGTTAGTTGGGATCGCGTTGACATGGCGATGCCAGACATTGGGCGAACTTGTCAGCGGGACGGTAACGTGCAGCTTTTGCACCGCGTATCCAGATGAGGCTGCAGGTATCGGAGATACCTCTTGGCGTTTCTCTGCGAATTCGGATTGGAGAGCGCTGGCGGGGGTTGGAGAATAAGCACTTTCCTTGTCGATTTGGCTTGGAGGGGCAAAATGCGGGTAGGGTGACGGTACTTTTTGGATTGATGGTGACTCTTTAGTCTCACCGAATATCGGCTGTTCAGCAGCAGGCTGGGCAGAGTAATTTGGTGCCGCGTGAAATGTATCAACCGGAGTGGGTGTCGCAGTGTTGTTTGGTAGCGGATTCGAAGCCCGCGGAGAAACTATTTCAGGCGCGGGCGGCGTTGGTAGAGGCATCGGTGCCGATATTGCCAAAGGTGGTGCTATTGGCGCCGAACGTTCGTTGGTCCACGTCGCCGTGGGCGATGGATTGCCATGTTGGCTGGTAGACGGAAAGCTATTGCTGTCGCCGGAAGTTGCATGGCCCGGTCTTACTAAGTGCTCAATGCCGTTGAATACTTCACGGCAGGCACCGCAACGGACCAGCCCTGCGCGCAATTTTAATTGGTCGTTAGCGACCCGAAAAATGGTCTGACAATGGGGGCATTGCGTCGCCAGAGCCATGATTATCTATGCGGCCCGTTCGGTTTGCAGGGGAAGCGTTCCAGATAAGGCAACCCATCCATCTAGCTCGCGCCACACCGTCATTTGTAGCCATGGTGCGTAAGCGGCGATAACATCCTGTGCCTGTTCTGCCAAAACGCCTGACAAAGTCAGACTGCCGCCCGGCGCAATGCGGGCGCATAACATTGGCGACATCAATTTCAGCGGGCCTGACAAGATATTCGCCACGACGATATCGAAAGTCCCTTGCGGCGACAGGCTGACGAACTCGTCAGGAAGATAGTAAGCAATCTCACAGTGATTACGGGCGCTATTATCGTGCGCCGATACAATCGCCTGCGGGTCGATATCCACACCGATAACATTGGCGGCACCAAGTTTTTTAGCCACCATCGCCAAAATACCTGATCCGCAACCATAGTCGAGTACGGAGGCGACCTTTTGTTCGCCGAGATGGCTTTCTAGCCATTCCATGCATAACCGTGTAGTGGGATGACTGCCGGTGCCGAACGCGAGACCGGGATCAAGCTCCAGAATCAGGCCATTCGCGTCCGGTGCATCGTGCCAGCTGGGCACGACCCAGATATTTTTGCCGATATGGATAGGCGCAAACTGGGATTGGGTGAGACGAACCCAATCCTGATCGCCGACTGCGCGCAAGGTATAAACCGGGGCAGTTTCCAGGCCGCAGGCAAGGGCCGCTGCGCTGACGATGGCGGGATGATCCGCATCGATATCACTCAGCGCCACTACGCGGCTACGTTCCCATGCTGCGGCTTCCGGCTCCATCCCCGGCTCGCCGAACAACGGTTGTTCGGCGGCAGTGCCTTCGTCGGCGTCTTCCACTGAGACCGATAACGCGCCAGCCTCCATCAACGCATCCGACAATGCCTCAGCGTGATTACGGGCTACTTCTATGACTATTTCGGTCCAGCTCATGTGCAACCTTACTTCTTTTCAGATTTAGGCAATTCTGGTCTTTCGGCCAGTTTATGCTCTAGATAATGGATGTTTGTACCGCCTTCGATGAAGCGTGCATCAATCATCAACTCGCGATGCAGAGGGATGTTGGTGCTGATACCTTCGACCACCATTTCAGACAAAGCGATTTGCATGCGTTTGATCGCTTGCTCACGCGTGGTGCCGTATGAAATGACTTTACCGATCATCGAATCGTAATGCGGCGGGACGTAATAACCGGCGTAGGCGTGCGAATCAACCCGAATGCCAGGGCCGCCCGGTGCATGCCATGACAGGATTTTACCCGGCGATGGCGTGAACTTGAAGGGGTCTTCTGCGTTGATACGGCATTCTATCGAATGGCCGGTCAATTGGATATCGCGTTGGCGATAACGCAGTTTTTCACCGGCTGCGATGTGAATTTGCTCTTGAACAATATCGACACCGGTGATCATTTCAGTGATTGGATGTTCAACCTGCACGCGGGTATTCATTTCAATGAAATAGAATTCGCCGTTTTCGTAAAGAAATTCAAACGTACCAGCACCGCGATAGTCCATCTTGCGACAGGCTTCAGCGCAACGATCGCCAATTTTCTCAACGACTTTGCGAGGGATGCCCGGTGCTGGGGCTTCCTCGATGACTTTTTGATGGCGGCGTTGCATGGAGCAATCGCGTTCGCCTAGCCAGATCGCATTTTTATATTGATCGGCCAGAATCTGGATTTCCACGTGACGTGGATTTTCCAGATATTTCTCCATATACACTTCTGGATTGCCAAATGCTGCACCAGCCTCAGTTTTGGTCATGGTGACGGCATTTGCCAGCGCTGCTTCTGTGTGCACTACGCGCATGCCGCGTCCGCCGCCGCCGCCGGAGGCTTTAATGATGACCGGATACCCGATTTTGCGGGCGATCTTGATGACTTCTTTCGGATCGTCCGGCAATGCGCCTTCAGAACCGGGAACACAAGGTACGCCGGCACGGATCATGGCCTGTTTGGCGGAGACTTTATCGCCCATCAAGCGGATATTCGCTGGACGTGGGCCGATAAAGACAAAGCCGGATTGTTCTACACGTTCAGCGAAATCGGCGTTTTCCGATAAGAAACCGTAGCCGGGATGAATCGCCTCAGCATCGGTCACTTCTGCTGCGCTAATGATCGCAGGCATGTTCAGGTAACTCAGGCTTGACGGCGCCGGGCCGATACAGACCGATTCATCGGCCAGCTTCACGTATTTGGCTTCGCGGTCGGCTTCTGAATGGACCACCACGGTTTTGATGCCCATTTCACGACACGCGCGTTGTATGCGCAGGGCGATTTCGCCGCGATTGGCGATGAGAATTTTTTCAAACATAGTAAATGGTATTTCCGTCGCTAAGAGTCAAGCAGATTCAAGCAAATTCAAGCAGATTAAGCGTTAGGCTGGCGGGGTGAGGGAGCGCTGCCATCTTGGCTACGATTGCGCGCAATGCTCTCTGCCGTCCTATTCGCCACCGGTAATTTCTACCAGCAAGCTTGTCCGGCTGGGCCGAACTAACTCGCTGTTGGTGTCAACTTAACCGATGATAAACAAAGGTTGTCCGAATTCAACTGGTTGGCCGTTTTCCACCAGGATTTTCTTTACTACGCCGGTTTTGTCGGATTCGATTTCATTGAGCAATTTCATGGCTTCGATAATGCACAAGGTTTCGCCTTCCTTGATTTCCGAGCCGACTTCGACGAATACTGCCGCGCCGGGCGCTGAAGAACGGTAGAAAGTACCGACCATTGGCGATTTGACAATATGACCTTCTGGGATTGCAGGCACTTCCACTGCAGCGGCAACTGGCGCTGCAACTTGCATTTGCGCAGCCTGATGGGCAACTTGCGGTTGCATCATGACAACTTGATTATGCGATGCCGATGATTTGACGATGCGGACTTTACTTTCACCCTCGGTGACTTCCAGCTCTTCGATATCCGATTCAGCGACCAGATCGATTAACGTTTTGAGTTTTCTCAAATCCATAATGCCATCCTTCAGAGTGTATGTTTTTAAAAAATTAAATTGGAAATAACTGCCATTCTTGTTTTTAATGGGCAGATCGACGCATTTATAGCGAATTTGTAAGTCTGTGGTGATTAAAGCTGATTGACTGCGAATCCGATAGCGATGGGATAACCTTCTACGCCCAACCCGCAAATGACCCCGACGGCAATGCCCGACAGGTAAGAATGATGCCGGAAATCCTCACGTTTATGAACGTTGGAAATGTGTACCTCGACAAAGGGAATGGCGACGCCTGCTAATGCATCTCTTAGCGCAACGCTGGTATGCGTTAGTCCGCCGGGATTGATCACGATGGCGTCTACGCCTTCAGTTCTGGCGGCATGGATGCGATCAATCAACGCACCTTCATGGTTACTTTGAAAATGCGCTAGTCGCACGCCCGCCGTCGCCGCTTGCGTTTGCGCTGCCAGCACGATGTCTGCCAGTGTGGTCGATCCGTAAACTTCTGGCTCACGTGTGCCCAGTAAATTCAGGTTAGGGCCATTGAGAAGAAGTATATTTTTTGCCATGTAGATGGTGCTTCGTTTGACGACGATGGGCGCATTTTGCCGTCAAATGACTTTAACTGGCAAGAGGAATTTGTTTTTGCTACCGTTTTTCCAAGATTTCAGAAGCGTGATGCAGGTTATGTGAATGTCGCTTTAATTGCAACTACGACAATCACATCAAGCCCCTAGTAATGCTAAATCTTTCCGTAACTCATCAAATTTAATGCTGCCAAGATACATTTTTTTTACTTGTCCGTCTGCACCGATGAGAACGGTAAACGGTAAGCCGCCTGCATCATTGCCAAATTGACGGAGCAGCGCCGTGCCATTCACGCCAGCGACGTATAAAGGATAGGTAATCTTGTATTTTTCAGCGAATTTCGCAATATTGTCTTGTGAATCGATGCCGATGCCGATTACATGAATGTTTTTGCTCACTAATTCTGCACGTAAAGCATTCAATTCGGGCATTTCTTCTACGCAAGGACCGCACCAAGTTGCCCAAAAGTTAACGATTAGTGGCTTGCCTTTCCATTCAGAGAGAGGTTCCGGTTTTCCTGTCGCTTCGACCATGGATTGCGCAAAAAGATTAGCAACCGCAGGTGCGGCCGGGGCGGATGGTGTTAAACGTTGATGATTAAAATAGAAGCCAATCGCGCCAAATAGGATCGCAATCGGGATATAGAGGAGTAATTTTTGTTTCATTCGGCTTCGTTGTTCCTGTGCGTAAAATCAATTTTTAGAAATATTACGGTTGATTTTGGTCTGTAATGAGCAAGCGCGCTGCGGCAAGATCGACACGATCTCTATATTCGCCCGAGTCCGCAGCCGTTCCGCCCGGCCTGATACTACCGCGTAAGGCGTCCGTTTCATAGAGTGCTAAATGCACCCCTTCACGCTTATAGATGAAACTCAGGATTTCCAGTGGTTCGCTGCCGCCGTTGCGCGCATGTTTTGCCGGGCGGTTGCTATTCTCGCTCTCTGAAACCTCGAATTGCACGTTTTTATTCAATAAGTAAATCTCTACATCTTTGGCACTATCCACAAATAACTGTAAATGGATATCTGCATGGTCGCCAGCAGTGCCATTACATACCGCGCCGGTCAAATAGGGATTAAAGCCGCCCATTTCGCTCATTATCTCGACCGCGAGTCGGCGCAAATGGGCCAATCTGGCTGGCTGCGTATCGGCAAAGAACAACGCGTTATATAAACGCACTTCTTCCACTATCTGGCTGTTATTTGGCAGGAAATCGCCATGAAGCCGACGATTGCCCAGGATTTGTTGCGCCGCTTTGCGCTTAGCAGTGCGGTAATCTGCGCCATCCTCAGCGATCATGCGCGCAGCAACAGCGGCAATTTCCTGGCGAAGCGGGGCGAGTTCGGTTGGGGATTTTGTAACCATGATTGGACCAAAATGATATATGAAGCGAGTTGCCGGTGTGAAAGTAGAGGGAAATATACTATAACGCAGTCGCCGCTAAAATAAATACGCATCGGACTTTGGCGTCGTGGCTGGCTGGTCAGGTAAAATCCCCTATTCTTCTTTTACGAATGTTGACACTTTAGAATGCACATCCATATTCTTGGTATTTGCGGCACCTTTATGGGCGGTTTAGCCGTTTTGGCAAAACAGGCCGGTCATGAAGTCACTGGCTGCGATGCCAACGTCTATCCACCGATGAGCACGCAGCTAGAGGCGCAAGGAATAGCGCTGGTTCAGGGCTTCGGTGCTGAACAAATTGCGCTGGCGCCAGATTTGTTTGTGGTCGGAAACGTAGTGTCTCGTGGCAATCCGCTGATGGAAGAAATTCTCAATCGTGGCTTGCCTTATACCTCCGGCCCGCAATGGATCGGAGAACATATATTGGCCGATAAATGGGTGTTGGCGGTTGCCGGGACGCATGGCAAAACGACTACTTCAGCGATGCTGGCGTGGATTTTGGAGGATGCTGGCTACGATCCGGGCTTTCTGATTGGCGGCGTACCGATGAATTTCGGTATCTCGGCGCGTCTGTCAGGCAAGGGCGCGGACGCATCGGCCTCATCGTTCTTTGTCATTGAAGCGGATGAGTACGACACGGCGTTTTTTGATAAACGCAGCAAATTTGTCCATTACCATGCTAAAACAGCGATTCTGAACAATCTTGAATACGATCACGCCGATATTTTTCCCGATTTAGCCGCAATTGAAACCCAATTCCATCATTTGGTCCGCACCGTGCCCGGCATCGGTCGCTTGGTCGTGAATGCCCGTGAAGCCTCGTTGCAGCGGGTTTTGGCGCGTGGATGCTGGAGCGATAAAGAGTTATTCGGCATAGAAAATCAATCTGATCAGCGCGAAAGCGTCGATCAACAAGGTTGGTCTTTGACAACCCATGCTGACGGAAACTTCGATGTCAGTTTTAATGGCGTTAGCCTAGGGACCGTAGAGTGGGCGCTAACCGGTGAACATAACCGGATGAATGCTGTTGCTGCCATCGCTGCTGCGCGTCACGTCGGTGTCCCGGCTGAACAAGCCATCAAGGCGTTAGCAACGTTTGAGAACGTCAAGCGACGCATGGAGCTGCGGGGAACGGTTAATCAGATTGCCGTCTATGACGATTTTGCCCACCATCCTACCGCAATCGCCACCACCGTCGCTGGCTTGCGTAAAAAGGTTGGAGAGATCCGGATTCTGGCAGTGTTGGAGCCGCGCTCTAATACGATGAAGTTGGGCGCGATGAAGGATGCTTTGCCGGATAGCCTGATCGATGCGGATCTGGTTTTCGGCTATGGCGCACAAGGGCAGGGCAAAGAAGCGCTGGGATGGGATCTGGGCGAGGCTTTGGCACCGCTGGGCGAGAAAGCGCGGGCTTACGATGTGCTTGATCAGTTGGTGGCGGCGGTTGCGCAGGCGGCACGGCCCGGCGATCAGATATTGGTCATGAGCAATGGTGGTTTCGGCGGTGTTCATCAAAAACTGCTGGACGCGTTGGCGGCGCCCACTAATCGCGCATCCCACCTTCCTGCATCAACCTAAGTCCGATCATGATTCTTTATCTGCACGGTTTCCGTTCATCGCCATTGTCATTTAAAGCGCGTTTTCTGGCTGAGCGCTTGGAAGGCTTAGGCCAGCAGAGCGTCTACATTTGCCCTCAATTGCCGGCTTCACCACGCGCCGCCATTGCTCTGGCGCAAAACTGTATTGCGCAGATTAATCCCGCTGAGCTGACCGTTGTTGGCTCTTCCCTAGGCGGTTTTTACGCGACTTGGCTGGCAGAGCAGACCGGTTGCCGTGCAGTCCTGCTGAATCCCGCCGTGAAACCGCCACGCGACTTGGAAAAGTATATTGGCGTGCATACGCAATATCATTCCGACGCGCCGTTTGAATTCAAGCGTGCGTATATTGCTGAGTTGGAAGCGCTAACGATTGCCAGGATTACCCAGCCGCAACGCTATTTGCTGATTGCCGCCACCGGCGATGAAGTGCTCGACTGGCATGAAATGGTGGACCATTATCCACAGGCGCAGCAGGTAGTGATAGAGGGCAGCGATCATGGGATCAGCGAATTCGCGGACTACGCTGACACCGTGTTGACGTTTTGCGGCGTGGACGTTCATCCGGCTTTAAAGGATTGCTGATGGGGCGCTCGCTGACTTCTGCTAATTGGTATGCGCACGCGAATGGCGTTCATCCTTCGCCATACATGCGTGATTGGCTGACCGATCGCTCGTCGCTGACGACTAAGTTAATTGCGCATAGCGATCAGTTTCGGGTACAACGTTTGCATCAGCGGCACGCACTGTGTCTGGCGGACGAATATGCGGCGATAGGCTTGCCACGGCGGCTGCAAGTGCAAGAGCGCGATGTATTGCTGCGCTGTGACGGACGCCCGACGGTATTGGGTCATACTGTCCTGTCATTGACGGCGACGACGTCGGAGTGGCCATTTTTTGGCACGTTAGGCGAGCGCTCATTGGGCACGACGTTATTTGGCGATCCGCTGGTGGCGCGTGGACAATTACACTTTGCGCGCTTATATCAGGGGCATCCGTTGGTGCAGCGCATGTGTGAGGCGGTGGGTGTCAGCCAATTTCCCACGCCATTGTTTGCCCGACGCTCCACTTTTCGACGTAAAAGCGGTGTGATGCTAGTGACTGAAGTGTTTTTTCCCGAGATTGACGCGTTGCGAACAACGGCGCGTTAATGCTCAAAATTTAAGCGAATTGTAGCGATGCGCAAAATTTCCTCTATGCGCTACCGATATAATTGCAGTTACTTTTTTGTTAATATTTTTCTTGTTTGGCGCTATCAATACGGATTATTAAATACAAACGGTTTCAATCAGCAAAGTACCCTTCACGCCCTACTCAGCATCCATAAGTAAAGTAATCAATGAATCTATTTTTTGAAGAATCCGGCGATTTTAAAGCAGGGTCTGTTATGTCGCAGCAAGGCGAAGCGTATCAAGTCGAATTGCCTACTGGAAAACGCAGCAAGATCAAGGCGAAAGATGTGTTGTTGCAATATGCCGCACCCTCGCCACAGCAATTATTAGAAGACGCACATAAAGTTTCGCAAGACGTTGATGTCGATTTTTTGTGGGAAGTTGCCGGTCAGGAAGAATTTGGATTTGCCGAGTTGGGGGCTGAATATTTTGGACATGCGCCCATCGCTGCTGAAGCGGCCGGGTTGTTAATGTGTTTGCATTCCGCCCCGATTTATTTCTATAAAAAGGGTCGCGGTCGTTATAAAGCTGCCCCGGAAGCATCGCTGAAGGCGGCATTGGCCGGGATTGAAAAAAAACGCCAGCAAGCAGTCATACAGGCGCAATACGTTGAGCAGCTAAAAGCCAATCAGTTGCCGGAGGTGATGAAGCCGTTGGCGCTGCAATTACTCTTCAAGCCGGATAAAAATAGTATTGAATATAAAGCGTTCGACGCGGCATGCAGTGCGTTGCAAATTACACCGGCACGCCTGATGCTGGCTGTTGGCGGGTTGGCGTCACCGAAAGAGTTACATTTCTCCAAATTTTTGTTTGAGTTTTTCCCGAAAGGGGTCGGCTTTCCTGCGATTAATATCCCCGTGGTCCCAACGCTGGCAGCATTGCCGGTGGCTGATGTGCAGGCGTTTTCAATCGATGATGTGACGACGACTGAAATCGATGACGCGTTATCGGTCACGATGCTGGCGGACGGCAATGTGCGGATCGGTATTCATATCGCCGCGCCGGGTTTGGCGATCAAGCGCGACGACGCCATTGATGTCATGGCCCGTCAACGGATGTCGACCGTGTATATGCCGGGCGATAAAATCACGATGCTGCCGGATGCATTGGTTGAGGCGTTCTCGCTGGATCAGGGAAAAAATTGCCCGGCATTATCTTTATATGCCACGCTGGATCCGCAAGACTGGCGTTTGATCAGCACGGAAACTAAAGCAGAACTGGTTCCCATTTCTGCCAATCTGCGTCACAACACGCTCGATATGTTGGTGACTGAAGAAAATCTGGCTAACGGAGAGGGCGAATATCCGCATAAAGCCGATATCGCTGTTTTGTGGCAATGGATTTCGGTATTGGAGCAAGGCCGTATGGCTAAGCGTGAAAGTTTTGGATTGCGGCCAGAGCAAAATAACCGCGTCGATTTCAATTTTTACGTTGAGGACGACGTTGTTACCATCGCGCGCCGCAAGCGCGGCGCACCGCTCGACAAGATCGTCGCAGAGCTGATGATTTTCGCTAATAGCACTTGGGGAAAACTCATGGCCGACCACGGCGTGCCGGGGATTTATCGGGCGCAAGGCGGCGGCAGCGGTGGCTGGGCGACGAAAATGCAAGTCCGGATGGTGACGCACGCTGCGCCCCATCAGGGTTTGGGCGTTGATCAATATGCGTGGAGCACCTCGCCGTTGCGTCGTTATACCGATCTGGTGAATCAGTGGCAGATTCTGGCATGCGTGGAAGGCGGTGTTGCCGCGCCGCTGGTCGCGCCGTTTAAACCGCGTGACGCAGATTTATTCGCGATTGTGTCTTCTTTTGATTCTGTTTATGCCGGGTATGGCGATTTTCAGTCGACGATGGAACGCTATTGGTGCTTGCGCTGGCTGGCGCAGGAACAGGCAAAACATGTCGAGGCAGTGGTGTTAAAAGATGAGATTCTGCGTCTGGTCGATATTCCGCTGGTCATCAAATTACCGGGCATGCAGCCAGTTGCGCGGGGCGCATCGGTCAAACTTGATTTGCTGCGTTGGGACGAAATCGATTTAAGTCTGGAAGTACGGTTGCTGGAGGTATTGACGCCGTCCGGTTCTGTGACCGAAGATGATCAGATGGATGCGTTGGAAGATGACGAAACCACGCAAGAACTGGATGCCGCAATGGACTTGCCGCATGACCCGCCGGAACTGCCAGAGGCAGGTTCTGACCCTGCTCATCCTGATGTGTCGGATGCGGATGAAGACCTGGATAGTGCGCCGCGCCGCGATGCAGATGGCGCTTCCGCTGCTGTGAATTTATAAACCGACGTATAGGCGCTGACATAAACTGAACTCCCTACTCGAACGACTTCCCTTGCTGCGCGTGAAATCCATTTCTAAGAACCGGCTTTTATATAGCGCCCTCGCCATTTCGTTGGTGGTGCATGGCGCATTGCTTGCCGTTCGGTTTACGACGCCAGCCGCGGTCAAATTAAAACCGACCGATCCCGGACTGGAAGTCATTCTGGTGAATGCCAAACACCAGAATGCACCGTTAAAAGCCGAAGCACTGGCGCAAGTCAATCTGGACGGTGGCGGGAATGCCGACGCTGGACGGGCCAAATCGCCTTTGCCTGACATGCATCGGTCTGAGGACGGCGATAACGTGAGCACTGCCCAGCAGCGGATTGAGGAATTAGAAAAAAAACAGCAGCAAATGCTGGCGCAGATGCAAAAAGCTGCGGCATTTTCAGTGCCAGAGCCGACGCCGCAGGATAAGGTGATCGATGCGGTGCAGCGGCAAGACGGCACCGATGCGATGCCGGACGCCAAGGCGTTGCGCCGTCAGGAAGCCGAAATTGCGAAAAGTATCGAGGATTACAACAAGCGCCCCAAGAAAACCCAGATTACGCCTAGTACGCAGGGTGTGGAATATGCGATGTATTACAAGACCTTCGCGGATCGGGTTGAACGTGTTGGTACGCTGAATTTCCCCAAAAAAAATGGCGCAAAGTTATATGGAAAATTAGTCGTTTCGGTGCCGATTTTTCAGGATGGCACTATTTATAGGAAAGACGGCGGTCTACAGATTGAGCGCAGTTCGCAGATTCCCGGTCTCGATGCAGCTGCGTTGAGAATCATCGAAAGCGCCGCACCTTTTAGTCGATTTCCCCATAATATGCGGCACGGTGCGCCGGATGAAGTATGGGAAGTTATCGTGACGCTAGACTTCTCTCGCGAGGGGCAAGTTGCAGCGGAATTGCGAAGTGGTAATTATAATTAATAGTGGTAGATACGTAATATTAGATACGCGCATATTCAATAAGTAATAATATCGGGTTTGCCGATTTTTGCTGCGGGCAATCAGGGAGATAGTCTTCAGCGACGGTAAAACACGGATGGTCGACGTTTCAAAAAAATAACATCAAAAAACTCATTTATGTCTGTTCTTATATCTACTCCGATGGCCGACTCTGTATTGGAAACTGATTGCTACGTCGTTATTGGCAATCCAATCGGGCACAGCAAGTCCCCTGACATTCATGCGCGTTTCGCTGCCGATACCGCCCAAAATATCGACTATCGACATTTGCTGGCGCCGTTAAATGGCTTCGCCGAGGCCGTGCAGGAATTTATTCAGCAAGGCGGAAAAGGTGCCAATGTCACGGTGCCATTCAAATTGGAGGCCTATGCTTTGGCAACGACGCTAACGCCGCGCGCGGAGGCGGCGGGTGCGGTTAACACACTCAGTTTTGCGAATGGACAAATCCACGGCGACAACACCGATGGCATTGGTTTAGTGACGGATATTGTGCGAAATGCAGGTTTTGAGATCGCCGGAAAGCGTGTTTTGCTGTTGGGCGCAGGCGGTGCGGCGCGCGGTGTTTTATTGCCGTTGATGCAGGCCAACCCAGCACAACTTGTTTTAGCGAATCGGACAGTTACGAACGCGCAAGCCTTGGTGCAGCAATTTTCCCAAAAATTCCCTAACGAAGGCGAGATTGTTGTTAGCAGCTTTACCGATGTTGCCAGCATTAATGACCAATTTGACCTCATCATTAACGCGACGTCGGCCAGTCTGCAAGCCGATGTCCCCACCGTTGCCGCCAGTATTTTTGGCCCACAGACCCTGGCTTACGACATGATGTATGGCAAACAGCCGACTGTTTTCATGCAATTTGCCAGTGCGCAAGGGGCGATGGTACGTGATGGATTAGGGATGTTGGTCGAACAGGCAGCGGAGGCCTTTTTTGTCTGGCGCGGTGTACGCCCGCAAACCGACGCTACGTTTTCTGCGTTGCGCGCCCAGCTTTAAGTTGCCTGGAAATGCATATGAAGTCTTTCGGTAAATTGATCTGGCGCGTGCTTCTGATTGTTGTCGTAGCAATCGTTGCTCTCCAACTGTATTTTTTCGTCCAGATTTGGTGGTGGGTTGATCACAATCCCAGTTCCACCAGTTTTATGCGGCATCAACTATCGATTTTGCGGGAAACCGATCCAAATATTCAATTGCAATATATCTGGGTGCCGTATAACCGCATTTCGGGCAATTTGAAGCGCGCCATTATCGCTTCTGAAGATGCTAATTTTTCGGAGCATGAAGGTGTTGATTGGGATGCGTTGGAAAAAGCCTACGAACGCAATGCAAAAAAGGGCAAGGTGATGGTTGGCGGCTCGACAATTACGCAGCAACTGGCGAAGAATTTGTTTTTATCCGGTGAGCGTAGTTATATCCGCAAAGGTCAGGAACTGGTCATCACTTATATGTTGGAATACTTGATGGATAAAGAGCGGATTTACGAAATTTATCTGAACGTGGTGGAGTGGGGCAGCGGTGTCTATGGGGCCGAAGCGGCATCGCGGCACTATTACAAGATTTCAGCCGCGAATCTCGGCGCTAGTCAGGCTGCACGTCTGGCGGTGATGCTGCCGCGCCCACGCTTTTATGACAAAAATCGGGGATCAGCTTATTTGTCGAAACGTACCGGATTGATTTTGCGACGTATGGGATCGGCGGAATTGCCATAGATTTGGCTTGAAAAACGTAAAAACGGCGGTAAAGCACTGAGCTTTACCGCCGTTTTTCATTTTTGAATCAACGTATTTATATCGACGCATTCTTGTGATGGCCGCAGCCATCTCAACGAAATGCGCCGCATCGTCCTGGTTTAGCGGGACAACTGCGCAAACGCGCCACGCGCCGCCGTGATAGTCGCCTCAATTACCGCATCATCATGCTGCGCAGAAACAAAGCCTGCTTCAAATGCCGATGGCGCTAAATACACGCCTGCGTCTAGCATCGCGTGGAAAAACCGGTTGAATTGGGCTTTGTCGATGGACATCATCTCGGCAAAAGTAGTTGGCACTTCTTTTGAGAAATACAGACCAAACATACCGCCGATGGCATCGGCGCAGAAAACTACACCAGCATCTGCCGCAGCTTGGGTCAGGCCTTGCGTCAACTTGAGCGTCTGGGCGCTGAGATGTTGATAGAAGCCCGGCTCCTGGATTAACTTCAATGTTGTCAGGCCAGCCGCAACCGCTACCGGATTTCCCGACAGCGTACCTGCCTGATAGACGCCACCAAGCGGGGCCATATGTTGCATCAAATCCGCCCGACCGCCGAATGCTGCAACCGGCAAACCGCCGCCAATAACCTTGCCCAGCGCGGTAATATCCGGCTGAATCTGATACAGGTCTTGCGCACCGCCCAAAGCAACGCGAAAGCCGCACATGACCTCATCAAAAATCAGGATAGCGCCGTGTTTGGTACATAAATTGCGCATCGCCTGCAAGAATTCTGGCGTAGCGCGAATCAAATTCATGTTGCCAGCCACCGGTTCGACGATCACGCAGGCAATTTGGTCGCCCATGTCTTGAAAGGCTTCTTCTAGTTGCGCGACGTTGTTGTAGTCAAGGACTAGCGTGTGTTTGACGAAATCCGCAGGGACGCCGGAAGACGTCGGATTACCAAAGGTCAGCAAGCCGCTGCCCGCTTTGACCAACAACGAATCGGCGTGGCCGTGATAGCAGCCTTCAAATTTGACAATTTTGTCGCGACCAGTTGCGCCACGTGCCAGACGCAATGCGCTCATGGTGGCTTCGGTGCCGCTAGAGACCAGACGGACTTGCTCAATCGAGGGCACCAGCTTGCAAATCTCTTCAGCGATCAGAATTTCGCCTTCGGTCGGCGCACCGAAGCTCAGACCGCGTGCGGCAGCATCTTGTACGGCTTTGACAACGGTCGGATGAGCGTGACCAACGATGGCGGGACCCCATGAGCCGATGTAGTCGATATAGCGGCGCTCGTCGGCATCCCAGAAATAAGGGCCTTCAGCGCGGGTAATAAAGCGTGGCGTGCCGCCGACTGAGCGGAAAGCCCGCACTGGCGAATTGACGCCACCTGGCGTGGTTAATTGCGCTCGTGCGAACAGGGTATCGTTATTGGAAGTCATGTTGGTATGCATCAATTAAATTAAGGGGGCGACCGGCGTGTCAGCGGAAAAGCCGACGCCTACGCGATAAAAGCAGGAAATTTCATGGCGGCGATGCTGGCTTTTCATCACCTTTGAGGTCTGCACCGTCTGCTTTGTCAGTATCGTCTTTGTCGGCAGCGTCTGTGTCAGAAAGCCCGTCCAGAACATCCTCACGCGCCCAGAAAAAACGGTCCGGGACCAATTTCCCCATACCCAATCGTTGTCCGGCCATCAATGATGCGAGAGTGAACTCCTGCGCTTCCGAGACGGCCTCGGGCACATCCAGCCCATTCGCCAGCATCGCGGCGATAGCGGCAGAAAGGGTGGTCCCGGCGCCGCTAAACGAACCGGAGACGCGTGGCCAGCTATCCTGGCGCAAAATACCCGTGTCATTGAACAGGGTATTGCTGACTTCCGCCGCAGTGCCGGGCGTGCCGGTGATGAACAGATATTCGCAACCCAGTTCGATCAGATGCATGGCATCGACGGTGGACAGGTCTTCTGAGGACGGTTCGCGCCAGGTCTCAGCCATTCGGGATAGCTCGACCGCTGACAGCACGACGACGGTACTTTGTGGGATTAACAACTCACGCATCGCGGTCAGTAAATCTTCGCTATCTTGCCCCTGATCGGGCATGGCAGAAAGGAAAGGGTCGAGAATTAAGGGGATATCAGGATAGTCCGAGACGATTTCTGCTATCACCGAGACGCTTTCGATACTGCCGACAGCGCCCACTTTGAAAGCAGCCACAGGCATATCTTCCAGCAATACGCGGGCTTGGTCAGCAACCCAATCCGCGTCAATTTGCTGGGTATCTTCGATACGCGCAGTGTCTCCTATCAAAATGGAGGTAATGACTGATAAGCCATGGCAACCCATGGATGAGAATGTGGCAAGATCTGCCTGAATTCCGGCTGCGCCAACAGGATCAGCAACACCGAATGTCAATATAAGAGGAGAAGTTTGGTTTTGCACGGCGGTTAGATTAAGATATCCGACTTTGCATTTTACTTGATTGAAGGGTCGTCGCCGTGAGCAATACCACCGAAACATCGAACGAAACATCAAAACCAGCATATAAAACCTGGATGTGCCTGATCTGCGGCTGGATTTACGACGAAGAGCAAGGTTTACCGGAAGAAGGAATTGCCGCAGGGACCCTTTGGGATGATGTGCCGATGAACTGGACTTGTCCGGAATGTGGCGCGCGGAAGGAAGATTTCGAAATGGTGGCAATTTAACGCGCTGAAATCGGTGTGCCTTTGCATATCTAGTGAATTACTTAAACTTGCCAAATAACGGTGGTTTTTGCTGAGAGCTAGCCCCCTGCGTATTGTCAATATGATTAGTTTTGTGCGGCGTCTGAAGCTTAAAAACCGCAGCCAGTTTAGCGCTGCAAAGAAATGTTGTTCTAAAGTATCTTGAACTTTGTTACAGTGATTCTGTAAATTAAATTCGGCTTGGACAAAACTCATGACACTAGCACTCGGCGCCACCAGCCTGAAGGTTATGGTGATTGACGACAGCAGCACTATCCGCAGGTCGGCAGAAATTTTTTTGAGTCAGGCTGGCTATCAGGTCATTCTTGCCGAAGATGGCTTTGATGCGTTGGCTAAAATTAACGACCATCATCCAGCAGTGATTTTTTGCGATATTTTGATGCCAAGGCTGGATGGTTACCAGACTTGTGCGCTCATTAAGAAGAGCGCCAGATTTCATTCCACACCGGTCATCATGCTGTCATCTAAAGATGGTTTATTTGATCGCGCCAGAGGCGCAATGGTAGGGTCCGACGAATATCTGACCAAGCCGTTCACCAAAGATAGTCTGCTAAAGACTGTACACCAGCATACTCAACCCAATCCGAACGCCAGCGTGGCAATGACCGCAACGGTTGCAGTAATTCCAGCGACCGGGGTTGCCGCGCCATCAGGAATATCTGTAGATATCGTCGATATCCCGGTATTGGTATCTACTCACACGTAATTGAAGTAAAGGTTGAACATGGCCATACAAAAGGTTCTCGTTGTAGACGACTCTCCCACTGAGCGTTATTTTTTGACAGATATTTTGGTAAAGAGCGGTTATAGCGTTTCCACTTCTGAGAGCGGCGATGGCGTTATTAGCAAGATTAAAGCCGATAAGCCAGACTTGATCCTGATGGATATTGTGATGCCCGGCCAGAACGGTTTTCAGGTGACACGCTCGATTTCGCGTGATCCGGAATTGCAAGACATCCCTATTATTATTTGCAGCAGCAAAGGCTTGGAAACAGACCGCATCTGGGGTTTGCGTCAAGGCGCGCGTGATTATCTGGTTAAACCGATTAATCCGCAGGAGCTGCTGGCAAAAATCGCTGCACTCGGCTAACTCCAAATTGTATCCACATGAGTCAATCAAACTCTGACCTTCAACTAAAGCGGTCGGCATTTTTACCGACCCGCGGCGCAGATGGTGAAACAAGCGCCGAGGCACGCCGTAATCGTTTGCGCGAATTCCAATCGCATTTACTGGAACGGATGCAAGCCGCGCGCAGCGGTGCAGACACGCACAATAATCAATTAGGTTTATTGGTCGGAGAAGAGCGTTTGCTGCTTAGCCTGCAAGAGGCGGGCGAAATTGTCGCAGTCGACAGCATTACGCAAGTCCCGCTGACGCAGGATTGGTATCTCGGACTGACAAATATTCGCGGCACACTTATCAGCGTCGTTGATTTTGCGTGTTTCCAAGGTCACCCAATGACAGTGATTGATAAGGACGCGCGGATCATTTCATTTTCTACCACCTTGGCATTCAACAGCGCGTTGCTCGTCAGGCGCGTACTTGGTCTGCGTAATGTCGATGAGATGACATTGCAGTCAGTGCCGCGAATGATTGGGCGTGACATTCTGAATGATCACGAAGCGGCCGCGTTAGCCGAAACAAGTCCCGCAAGGTATATGGATAGCGAGTCCCAGTTGTGGACCGAACTCAAGCTGACTCAGCTTATACGCGACCCTCGATTTTTACATGTGGGCATATGAATTCAATGATCAGAAGGCCATTTGATTGACGTCAGAAATCGGGTGTTGATATGTGGTCGCATCGAATTGGCAATCAGGAGATTTTGTAATGGCTTTTAAACTACCGTTCCTGTTCAAGACGGCGAAAGAAGAGAAAATCGAAGGTGGCGCGTTTTTTGGTGAAGACGCAATAGCAACCGGAACAACGGGGCCAGCCGCATCAGTCTTGGTAAATGCATTGGGTCAGCACGACTTCATTGCAAACGACGCGCAAGATACGATGCTGATAGAACGTATGCCTGCCGAAGCAACTTTGCAATCAGCCGACGTATCAACGCCGTTTGCAGCATTAGCAGCGAGTGCGGTAAGACCTGCCGCAGCGACTGCATCCACATCAATATTTGGCACAACACCGGCTGCCGCAGCGACGGCTGGCGCAGCAACGGCTGCCGCAGCGATCTCCGACCAATTTAGTACACCAACAGAATCAGGCGCTTCGTATCAGGACAAGCCTCTGCCGCTAATTGGAAAATTACCGCCCCAACAGCAAGTCCGCACCTTGTTGATCGTGTTGGGCGCAGGGCTGGTAATGACAATCGTCTTTTTATACCTCAGTACCAAAAATGCCACGTTGAGTGCGACTCAGACCCAAATTGCAGGGGATGCGTTGATGCATTCTCAGCGGATAGGGAAGGCGACACCGAATGCTATCCAGGGTAATCCTATAGCATTTAAACAATTGGCCGACAGCCGAAAAGAATTCAATCAGGATCTTCTTTTGTTAGCCAGAGGGGGAAATTACAAAGGTAATGATATCCCCGCGCCTAACTCGGGAATGATCTCTGCAGTGGCAGATGTGCAGAAGGTCTGGTCGAATACCGATAAGGCTGCAGATACTATTTTAAAGTTGCAAAAAGCATTGTCCGGTTTCGGACAGACTTTGCAAAAGCTGAACAGCATTTCCCCTGTATTACTCGATTTATCCGAACAGATCGCCACACTGAAATCCGAAAGTGGCGCTACTCCGCGTGAAATTTCTGCCTCTTCACAATTGGTGATGCTGACCCAGCGTCTGGGCCGCAGTGCAAATGAATTCCTGACTTCTGAAGGGGTAAATCCAGAAACCGCATTCTTGCTTGGCAAGGACACCAATACCTTCCGCGACATCGTTAGTGGATTTTTGGATGGCAGCGACATATTGCGGCTACCTGCGGCAAAAAATGAAGAAGAGCGGCAAAAGTTAACCGAGTTGCAAAAGAGTTTTGGCGAATATCAAATAGCCGTCGCAGGGATTCTGGGCAACATGCAAAATTTCGTATCAGCCAAGCAATCCGAGCAATTAATCTTTACCGAGAACGAAACCTTAAAGCAACGCCTGAGTACCTTGCAGGAAAGCTATCGTGCAGCGCAGGACGAGCAAAGCATTTCCTTCTGGTTGATGCTGGCATCTGCATTGACGGCGCTGTTGGCTGCTACCGGAATTGCCTGGGTGCAGTTGCAGGATGGTCGGCGTAGAACGCAGGAAGCCGATTTGCGTCGGGTGGAAGCCGAGGGCCAGCGTTTGCAGGCGATCAAGCAAGAAGTGGATGCCAGTAACGTCAACGATCAGAATCAGGCAGCGATTTTGCGTTTGATGAATGAGTTGCAAGAGGTCGCTGATGGCGACTTGACAGTGCAGGCGACGGTGTCAGAAGACATTACCGGCGCGATTGCCGATTCGGTGAATTACACGGTAGAAGAGTTGCGCGGATTGGTGGGACGCGTTACCGCGACTGCGCAGCAAGTGACGGCAGCATCCGATCAGGCCCAAAGTGTGTCGATTGAATTGCTTCAAGCGTCGCAAAAGCAATCTCGTGAGATCAAGGAAACCACGCAAGCCGTATTGGAAATGGCAACGCAGATCACCGACGTTTCCAAGTCGGCCAGTGCCTCGGCGGATGTAGCGCGTCAATCGGTTAGCGCCGCGGAAGAGGGCGCTAAGGCGGTGGAAAATGCGATCGTTGGTATGAACGAAATCCGTGAGCAAATACAGGAAACCTCCAAGCGCATCAAGCGGTTGGGTGAATCCTCGCAAGAAATTGGCGAAATCACCGAATTGATTTCCGATATTACCGAACAGACTAACGTGCTGGCGTTGAATGCTGCGATTCAGGCGGCGTCGGCTGGTGAAGCGGGGCGCGGATTTTCGGTGGTGGCAGAGGAAGTTCAGCGTCTGGCGGAACGTTCTGGTGCGGCGACCAAGCAGATTGGTGCGTTGGTACGAACGATTCAGACCGATACGCACGATGCTGTCGTGGCGATGGAAAAATCTACGCAGGGTGTGGTTGAGGGAGCAAAGCTGTCAGATGCTGCTGGCGCTGCATTGTCGGATATTCGTCGCGTGTCGAACCGTTTGGCTGAGTTGATTCAAAATATTTCGTTGGCGACCGAACAGCAGGCAAATTCGGCGAACGGTGTGGCGACGAATATTCAGAACATTCTTTCGGTGACGGAAAAAACACGAGAAGGAACAAGCCAGACTGCTGTGTCGATTCGTGAGTTATCCAAACTCGCGGAAGATCTGAAAAGTTCTGTATCGCGTTTTCGGGTCACTAATTAGTAGACCTCCGCTATAGGGCCGCTGACTGGGTTATCAAACGGCTAAACGTCGTTTATTGCCATAGTTTGTTATTGAACGTATTTCGCCAGACTTGATTTAAATGAGTGGATGAGTATCAGCTAGTAGCGGTTGAGAAAATGCGATTCATTTTATGTATGTTGAAGAAGATCCGGCCGTGTTAATCGGGCCGTATCGCCAGGGCCTGTCAAATGGGCTAAACCTGAGCGGACAGTGCCCGATTGATGACCCGTTGAACCGATGAGGCAGTCATGACCACCGATTTTCCAAGCCAGTCCGCAGTTGTCGCGGCGCAGCTCGATACCGGCCCATTATCTTGGGTAATGAACGAAATTCGCGAAGCGCTCGGGCAGTCCATCAGCGCTTTGCAGTACCTCACAAAGCCAGATGCAACGCCAGATACTAAGCCAAAGTTGCTTACTTCTCATTCTGGGAATTCGGCTGCCTTTCCATACGATCGCACTACCGCTTTGCATTACGCGAAAACGTATCTGCACCAAGCCCACGGCGCATTGCAGATGGTGGACATTAATGGCGTCACGATCATTACCGAAACCGTGGAAGATTTGCTTGAGCGTGCGCTTGCGGAGCAAGCTTTGGGTCGTACGGCGGTAACGACTGCGCACGTCCAAAGCATTCAAAATGCTTATCAGGCGCTCATCGAATATCTGGAAGACCTTTTATCAGGCGGCGCGCATCAGCCAGTCAAATTATTTCCTTATTACAAAGCCCTGCTAGAAATTCGCGGTGCCGACAGAGTGCATCCAGCGGATCTGTTTTTTCCCGATCTCACGATACGTCCGCAATTTGCAGAAGCCGCCACGTCTGGCAGCGCGGGGTTTGATCATGTGATTGATTATCTGTCGCTGCGTAAGCGTTTCGAGATGGCGTTGTTGCCATTTTTAAAAAGCGCCGATACCGCAGTGGAGTTAGCCAATGCCACCAGCATGTGTGCCGTAATTGCCGAGGTCGTGCAGTTACAGCATAACCAGCAAGCGCGGGCATTTTGGTGGGTTATGCAAGGCTTCGCCGATGGTGTGGCGCACGCGCAAGTGCCAAATGAATTGTATGTAAAACAGCTGTTTGCGCGTATCAATTTACAGTTACGTCGTTTGAGTCAGGGATCGTCGAGTACCTCCGAGCGGCTACTACGCGATGCCTTATTTTTCGTTGCCGGAATACAAAAGCCGTCGGCCCTCAACGCGCAGATTCGTAGCATTTATCGTCTGGATGGTGTGGTGCCCGCAGACTTTCAGACACGCCTGTATGAGCAGGTCAATTTTGATGCCCTGCGTGATGCGAAAGAACATGTTGCCCGCGCTAAAAATAGTTGGGATCGGCTAGCCGCAGGCGATGCCAGCGCGGCGGACGAGTTTGAGCAGGAAATGCTCAGCTTAAGCAGTGCCGGTTGCCAATTAAATGCTCCATCCTTATCCAAGCTACTGCGAGAGCTCAGCGGCATAGCGCGGCATGCCGCCCATTCCAGACCGGGCGAGCCGATAGGTCTGGAGATTGCTACCAGTTTGTTATTTGTCGAAAATACACTGACACAAATCAACCGTCTGCCAGCGAATTTTTCTGAGCACGCGGATGCAATAACTGTGCATTTGCTGTCGGTGATGTCGGGTGAAACTCCGTCAGCGCCTGCACGTTGGTTAGACGATATTTACCGCGCTGCGCAACAGAAAAAAGTTGTCAGAGCGTTGGCTGGGGAAATATTAACCAGTCTGCGTCACGTAGAAAATTTGTTAGACGTGTATTTCGGTGCGCCAGAAAAGCGCGATGTGCTGCCGCAGATCGATCACGTCCTGCATCAGATTCAAGGCGCGCTGGCGATACAAGAAGAGCCTGAGGCTTTAGCTGTCGTCACGCATACCCGCGCCACGCTACAACAGTTTTTGGATGCGCCGGATGCACCGACGCCGGGGCAACAGGAATTTGAACGGATTGCGCAAAACATTGGGGCATTGAGTTTCTATGTAGAGACCATGCATCATCAACCCGATGGATCGAATGCACCCAGTATTCACTTGAATTTCGACGCACAGCGCGGTGTTTATCGTGTCGATCTGCTAGACCGGCGGCATAAGGCAGCGACGCTGCCTTATGCGCCGATTGTCATGTCCGCCATACCTGAGTTGTCGCATCCCGATCTGTCGATTTCTGTGACGCCCGCGACGATGGCACTTGCGCCGTCCGCGCAGGACAATATCCTCAACGAAAATTCTGGTGATAACCTCGCCGCAGCTTCAAATATTGCGTCATTACCATTATTGTCGTTACCCGATTTGCCGACAGTAGAAGAGGAATTGTTACAGCGTCAGCAGCGCGCAATTGAGTTGATTCTGTTGCTGATGGAAGAGCCACAGAATCCAATCTTGCTGACTCAGCTCCAGCAATCGTTGACGCAGATGCGGGTCGATGCGGCCTTGAGCGATGATCACGCCGCGACCGAGCGCGCGCAAGCTGCGTTAAATATGCTGAATGATGCGAACACTGCTCTTTCGCAACAATCTTTGAGCGACCTTCTTGCAACCCTTCAGCCACGTCATCTTGTTGAAAATGCGTCGAATAATAGTTTGTCGATACCAGCGCAAGTAACCGAAGAAGAGGCTGATGCAGAGCTGTTGGAAATTTTCTTATCCGAGGCGGAAGAAGTCTTAACCAGCGTTCGTCTTACTATCCCTAAAGCCCGTCTCGCGCCCCTTCATCAGGAACATTTGGTGGTATTGCGGCGTGCCTTTCATACGTTGAAGGGTAGCAGCCGGATGATCGGCATGAATGCATTTGGCGATGCCGCCTGGAGCATTGAGCAGGTGTTGAACAGTTGGCTGACGGAGAATAAAGAAGGTACGCCAGCTTTGTACGCGCTGCTGGACCAAGCCTTTGTATTTCTGGACGACTGGATAAAGGAAATCTACCTTAAGGGAGATTCACCACGCACCGCGCAGATACTGTCTGAGTGCGCACAAAAAATGCGCGATGGCGAGCTGGTTCCAGCGGTTGAGTCGGCTACCGATTTTATTGAAGCGACTGATGTAGCTGAGCAAATCGCTGACTTGCCGCCATTACCAACTCAGGCAGAAGAAATTGCAGTATCAGATGTTGAGATGGTGCTTTTTTCAGCGTTGCCAGATGTACCAACGTTGACGGATATTGATGATTTTTCTCAGCATGAATATGAATATCGGGATGCGCAGGACGAGGATATTGAGATTGCCGTCACGGTGCCAAAGTTGACGGGAATCGATCCTTCCGCAGCCATTATCAGTTTTCCCGGCTTGCCCGAATTGCGGCAGGACGACAGTATTAAAAAAATTGGCGACTTGTCCATTAGTCTGCCGTTGTACAACATTTATTTATCTGAAACCGACCAGTTAGTTCGTTTGTTATCGCAAGATTTTTCCGAGTGGCGGCATGAGCCAGAGCGGCCGGTAGCCGTCCACGCGATGCACGCGGCGCATTCGCTGGCTGGAAGTTCTGCGACGGTTGGCTTTAAGCCATTACGCGATGTCGCACACGCGCTAGAAATGGTTTTGCAGCGGATGGCGATGCAGCTAACGCCAGTGCGAGCGCAAGAGTTCGACATAATCGATGAGGCGGTCTCTCGTGCCAAGTGGATGTTGCAGCAGTTTGCACAAAGCGATATGCCTTATTACGAACCGGCATTGGTCAGCACGTTGGATAGTTTACGACACGGGCAGGAAGTGCGCTTTGCTGCTTTCGATCCCGATTCCGATAAAAATTTGGCCCTCGAAGATTTATCGCACATACCGCCGAATCCGTCTGACGTTAGCCTGCTCAACGGATCTGTTGGCGATGCAGCCATTGGATTGACGGTTGATTCGCAGCAATCAGAAGAACAGGCAGAAGATACTGTTCACGTCACGTCGGTTGTTACGTCTATAGCGCCGATTTTATCGGAGGATGCACCGCAAAGCGCGATGGTTATCGGGCTCCCGACTATAGCGGTGACATCGCAAGCGTATGAAGCTGCGCCGATAGAATTCGATCCGGCGCTGGCGTTGCGCGATGAGATTGATGTTGATTTATTGCCGATATTTTTGGAGGAGGGGCGCGACATTCTGCCTCAAATCGAAAGTGGGCTACGTAGTTGGAAACAGTCGGCAAGTATCATCAATGTTAATAGCGTTAATGATCAATCGGTTGCGCCAATTCCGGTAGAAACCGCACAAGCCATTTTGCGACATTTGCATACTATCAAAGGCAGTGCGCGCATGGCCGGAGCAATGGTACTCGGCCAGCATATGCATGAAATGGAAAGCCATATCGCGGCCACGTTATATAGTGCGACGCCATCGCCGCATATGATCGATGAGTTATTGGCGCATTACGATTACGGCGTGCAGATGTTCGAGAATCTAGAGCACCCGCAACCGCATTCCGCAGCGTCAGTCAATCAGTCAATCGCAATGACGTCATCTTCAGTCGTCGTTCCTATAAGTGCAACGGGAACTGCACCAGTGTTGGCCGCCACATCCAATGTTGCCGCTGTGGCGCAAGTGCGGGTTAACGCAGAAGTGCTGGATCGGCTGGTAAATCAAGCCGGTGAAGTGGCGATTGTCCGCTCGCGACTGGAATCTGGCGTCGGTACATTGCAGCAATCATTGCTGGAGTTAACCGAAAACGTTGACCGTTTGCGCGGGCAGTTGCGCGAGATCGAAATACAGGCAGAAACGCAGATGTCATCCCGTATGACACTGGCTGGCGAGCGAGAATTTGATCCGCTTGAGTTTGATCGCTTCACGCGTTTACAAGAACTAACGCGGATGATGGCAGAGAGCGTTAATGATGTTTCTACGCTACAAAAAACGCTGACCAAAACGGTCGATGATGCTAATACCGACCTCGTCACACAAGGACGGTTGACGCGCGATTTGCAACGGGATTTGATGCACGTGCGAATGGTCCCGTTTGCGAGTGTTGCCGAGCGCTTATATCGTCTGACGCGCCAGGTATCGAAGGAGATGGATAAACGGGTCAATCTGGATATTCGCGGAAGTACGGTTGAGATTGATCGAAGCGTTCTGGAAAAGATGGTCGGACCATTCGAACATTTATTGCGTAATGCGATCGTGCACGGGATTGAAAGTCGTGAGGGGCGGCGTGCCGCTGGCAAAAGCGATATTGGTGAATTGAAGATCGAAATTCGTCAGAACGGTAATGAAGTATTGATCCAGTTATCTGACGATGGGCAAGGTTTGAATCTGCCCGAAATTCGCGGTAAAGCTAAATCGATCGGCCTATTACATCCCCATCAGGAACTCTCTGATGTAGAGACCACCGATTTGATTTTTAGACCGGGCTTTACCACCGTGACAGAAATTACCAAACTTGCCGGTCGGGGCGTGGGCATGGATGTCGTGCGCTCGGAAGCCGCAGCGCTTGGCGGCCGAGTTGCCGTCACCAGTGAGGCTGGTAAAGGCACGCATTTCACCATTCACCTGCCGCTGACGCTTGCTGTGACCCAAGTCGTCATTTTCTCTACTGGCGGGAATACTTACGCCGTGCCGTCGGCGCTGGTTGAGCAAGTGCTGCAGTTGAAAGCGACCTTATTGGCAAGCGCCTACAACGACGGATCGGTGTTATGGCAAGAGCAAAGAGTGCCGTTGCATTATTTGTCGACATTATTAGGCAAGCATCATGTCGCCCCGGTAACGCAGCAATACACGCCGATCATCATTTTGCGCAGTGGCAATGATCGTGTAGCGATTCACGTCGATGAAATTATTGGGAACCGCGAAGTGGTTGTTAAAAATATCGGCCCACAGTTATCCCGTTTGATCGGCATCGTGGGCGCAACGGTATTGGGTTCGGGTGAGGTTGTATTGATTTTGAACCCGGTTCCGTTGGCGCAACGGTATATGCAGGAGATGCGCTTACCGCAGACTGCACCGATCATGCAGAATGCAAATGCAGTTGAAATTGAGCATGTGCTGCCAGTTGGTGCGGTTGCCGATAATCCTGGAGCTGAAAAGACATTTGAACCGGTGCCGGGATTACGCACCCAAAAAATTGTCATGGTGGTCGATGATTCATTGACCGTGCGACGTGTCACTCAGCGTTTGTTATCGCGTGAAGGTTATCAGGTCGTGCTGGCGAAAGATGGTATCGATGCGCTGCAACAGCTGCAGGCTATTACGCCCGACTTGATGCTGGTGGATATCGAAATGCCGAGGATGGATGGCTTCGATTTGACACGCAATATTCGCAACGATGAGCGTACCCGTGACATCCCCATCATTATGATTACGTCGCGGACGGCAGCCAAACATCGGACGTATGCAATGGAATTGGGCGTGAACGACTATCTTGGCAAGCCTTATCAGGAAGACGTGCTGTTAGGAATGATAGGGACGTTTATACGCAAAGAAGTGGCGCTATCTGTACCTTGATAAAGGGATAGGTCTTCGGGCGGGGCTTTTAGGTTAGGCCTTTTTACAGGCCTAACTGTTATTTATAGTTAGGCCATTGACTAAATTATTGCTCAATCGTTACTTTTTTCACTACAGCGTAGCGCGCCAGTGTTAACTTGCGCGCTTCATCGTGTTGCACCAACGGCCTTGGATAGTCGACATCTAACTTGATGCCTGCGCTCTGTAATTCGATCGGCGTAGCCAGCCACGGCGCGTGGATCGCTTTGTTGCTCAGGCCACTTAATTGCGGCAGATAGCGCCGGATAAATTTTCCTTCGCTATCGAATTTTTCTGATTGGGTAATCGGATTAAAGATGCGGAAGTAGGGTTGGGCATCGCAACCTGATGAAGCCGCCCATTGCCAGCCGCCATTGTTGGCGGATAAATCAAAGTCGTTAAGCTGCGCCGCAAAATAAGCCTCGCCCCAGCGCCAGTCGATACCAAGGTCTTTGATTAAAAACGATGCAACGACCATCCGCAGGCGGTTATGCATATAACCGGTTTGGTTGATTTGGAGCATAGCAGCGTCTACCAACGGATAACCGGTGCGGCCGTCGCACCAGGCCTGAAAAACCTGTTCCGCGTGTGCGCCGCTTTCCCAGGCAATCGCGTCGTAATCCGGTTTGAATGCGCGTTGCGCCACGTGAGGATGGTGATGCAAAATCATGAAATAAAAATCGCGCCATATCAGTTCAGATAACCATACTGCTGCGCCAGTTCCTTCTGTGCCCTGACGCATCGTTTGATAAGCTTGACGTGCCATCGTCCGGATTGAAATTGTGCCGAAACGTAAATGCACTGAAAGATAAGACGGCCCTTTCACGGCAGGAAAGTTGCGCGTCTCTTCGTAATCACCGATTCTGGGCATGAAATCTTCCAGCAATTGTTCCGCTCCGGAAATACCTGTAGGGATTTTTAGTGCGCTCAGATTGGTCGGTTCAAAGCCCAGCGTTGACAATGTCGGTATCGCGGTTACATGCGGCGGCGGGAGGGTTGCTAACCGCTCTGCGTAAGGCGTGATGGGATACGGTTTTAAGAAAAACTCACCGTCTGCCGCAGCCAGCCGTCTCATCCAGGCATTTTTATAGGGCGTAAACACCGAAAAAGGCTTCGCAGATAGCGATAAGACCTCATCTATTTCAAAAATAACCTGATCTTTATAGCTATGCCAGCCACAGCCATGCCCCGCCAAAGCGTTTGTCACAGCGAGATCGCGGGCGACAGCTTGCGGTTCGTAGTCGCGATTGGCGAACACGGCATCGACGCCTAATTGCGCCGCCAAGGCGGGAATTTCTGTCATTGCCGCGCCGTGCCGCACGATCAGGCCGCCGCCCAGCTTTTGCAGCTCTGCGTCTAATTCCAGAATGCTGGCGTGAATAAATTCAATGCGGCGGTCCGCTTTTAATCCTGCGTTCTGCAACGGTTCCAAAATATCGGTGTCAAACACGAACACGCAAAATACGGCACGGCTAGCCTTCAGCGCATGATGCAATGCGGCATGATCGAATACGCGCAGGTCGCGACGAAACCAGACGAGAGACTTGTCAAATTGAGGCATATTAGCGTAGACCTAAAAAATGAAGAGACTGGTAAGTAAGTCGGCATAACTGTTTATGCATCGCTGGCCCTTCTTGCCATACAGTCGCGCTGTCTGCGTCGGGGTGTTTGGTTTAAACAGTTATGTGGCTTTACTTGAGGGTGTAGGATAAAGCCGAAAAAACTGAAATGCAGTAGATTGCAGTCTGGCAAGTTGGATTGATCCCAAATCCAGTACTTTACGCTAGGACGGGCGCTATTCAAAGCAGGATAGCGGCATTTAAAACTGATAAAATGTCGGTCATGGCTAAGCAACACAAAAATCCCGCAGTATCCGCGCCGCTTGACACCTTGACGGCGACTTCTACCTTGTCCGATCCCTCTCTGCTGGATCTGACGAATCATTTTCTGATCGCCATGCCGACTATGCAAGACCCGGTGTTTGGCGGAACTGTCGTCTATTTGTGCGAACATAACGTGAATGGCGCGCTGGGCGTTGTCATTAATAAGCCAACCGATATGACGATGGACGTGCTATTTGAACGCATTGATCTGACGCTGGAAATTGCTCCGCAGCATACGCATGCCGCCGCTTACTCCGACAGCCACGCTAAATTTGGCGACAGCATGTCGGCACGACCGGTGATGTTTGGCGGTCCGGTGCAGGTGGAGCGCGGATTTGTGCTGCATTCGCCGCTCAAAATCTACTCATCGACGCTTAAAGTCACGGATCACATTGCAATGACTACTTCAAAAGATGTGTTGGAAGAGGTTGCTCATGGCACCGGTCCGACGCAATTGATGGTCAGTTTGGGCTGTTCCGGCTGGGATGCCGGTCAGCTCGAGGATGAAATTGCCCGCAATGGCTGGCTGACCGTGGTCGCTGATCCGTCTATCATTTTCGATTTGCCGGTGGAAGAGCGCTTTGTTGCGGCGCTTAAATTGCTCGGCATTGATCCCTACATGCTGACAGGAGAATCCGGTCGTGCATGAGTTGATGGCAGGCGCTGAACCTGCAGCGGTGACGCGTTAATGGAGACTATTCTCGGCTTTGATTTCGGCCTCAAACGCGTGGGCGTTGCCGTCGGTAATACTTTGCTGAAGCAAGCGCAACCTTTGACCATCATCAGCGCCATCAGCAACGATGCCAAATTTATCGAAATCGCCACTTTGCTCAAAGAGTGGCAACCTACACGTTGTATCGTCGGCTTACCCTTACATCCAGATGGCGCACCGCATGAAATGAGCGTGCGTTGTCGTCGTTTTGCCAACCAATTGCATGGGCGCTATGGCGTCGCCGTGGTGCTCGTTGATGAGCGTTATTCGTCGGCAGTCATCCAACATCAACGCGGTGAGTTAATTGACGACCGTGCTGCGGCGATCATTTTGCAGCAATATTTCGATGATTTAGGGGGCTGAGCTGCGCCAACTTTACGGCAGGCTCATGCGGACTTTATGATTAACCAGATTGCATACTGACAAAAAGATGAATTTTCATGACAACATCTCACGCAACATATGATGCCGAAGCGCTTTATCAGGTCCTGGAAAAGCAAGTCATTGCCGGTTTAGCCAATGCTGAAAATGTCGCCGTAGTCGGCATTTATTCCGGTGGCGCCTGGCTAGCCGAGCGCTTGATGGCAGCCCTGAAACTCACTGATAACGATCGTTTAGGCTTTATCGACGTTTCGTTTTATCGTGATGACTTTGCGGAAAAAGGCCTGCGCGCTGACGTCAAACCAGCCCAAATTACATTCGATGTGAATGGCGCCACCATTTTGTTGGTGGACGACGTGCTGTATACCGGACGCACCACACGCGCTGCGATTAATGAATTATTCGACTACGGTCGACCGGCAAAAATCATGCTGGCAGCATTAATCGACCGAGGTGGACGTGAGCTGCCGATACGCGCTGATTTTGTCGCCGATACCGTGTCGCTGGTCGCCGGCGAATCGCTAGAACTTCAACGCGCCGACAATGGCGAACTCTCTCTGACGGTACATCGTAATGCTTAATCCTCAACTCAATAAAAACGGCGAACTCCAACATCTGTTGACCATCGAAGGGTTACCGACTTCGGTGGTGACGCACATTTTGGACACGGCGTCTTCTTTCGTCGGTATCAGTGACCGCGAAGTCAAAAAAGTACCGTTGATGCGCGGAAAAAGCGTCTTCAACCTGTTTTTTGAGAACTCCACCCGTACGCGGACGACGTTTGAGATCGCATCAAAGCGGCTCTCAGCCGATGTCATCAATCTGAACATCTCTGCCTCCAGCGCCAGCAAAGGCGAATCGTTGCTGGATACGATCGACAACCTTGCCGCCATGCATGCGGATATGTTTGTGGTGCGCCATTCTCAGTCAGGTGCCCCGTATCTGATTGCCAAGCATCTGATCGATACCAAACAGTCGCACGTGCACGTGGTGAATGCGGGTGATGGTCGTCATGCACATCCGACGCAGGGTCTGCTCGACATGTACACGATTCGTCACTACAAAAAAGATTTCACCAATCTGACGGTGGCGATTGTCGGCGATATTCTGCATAGTCGCGTTGCTCGCTCAGATATTCATGGGCTGACGACATTGGGCGTGCCGGAAGTGCGGGCAATTGGTCCACGCACGCTGTTGCCGAGTGGATTGGAGCAAATGGGTGTGCGGGTATTTACCGACATGAACGAAGGTCTGAAGGGCGTTGATGTGATCATTATGTTGCGTCTGCAGAATGAACGTATGACCGGTGCATTGCTGCCGTCAGCGCAGGAATTTTTCAAGAGTTACGGTTTGACGCCAGAGCGACTGGCGCTGGCAAAACCTGACGCAATCGTCATGCATCCGGGGCCAATGAATCGCGGCGTCGAAATTGATTCCGCCGTTGCAGACGGTGCGCAAGCGGTGATTCTGCCGCAAGTCACGTTTGGGATCGCGGTGCGGATGGCGGTGATGAGTATTCTGGCTGGGAATTGAGTTTTCTGAAAATACCTGAACAAGAAAAAATAACACATGAAACTGCATATTAAAAACGGCCATTTGATCGATCCTGCAAATGGTATCGACGCCAGCCAAGATATCTATATTGCTAACGGCAAGATTGTGGGTATCGGTCAGCCTCCTGCCGATTTCAGCCCGAATAAAACGATCGATGCGAGTGGCCTGATCGTTGCTCCTGGTCTGGTTGATTTAAGTGCGCGTTTGCGTGAGCCCGGCTATGAATACAAAGCCACGCTGGAATCCGAAATGCAAGCGGCAATGCAGGGCGGCGTGACAAGTCTGGTGTGTCCGCCAGACACCGATCCGGTGCTAGACGAACCCGGTCTGGTCGAAATGTTGAAGCATCGCGCAAAATCGTTGAATCAGGCGCATGTCTATCCACTCGGCGCGTTGACGGTGGGGCTGAAAGGGCGTGAGCTGACGGAAATGGCTGAGTTAACCGACGCTGGTTGCATCGGTTTTGCGCAAGCGGATGCGCCGATTCTCGATACCACGGTGCTATTGCGTGCGTTGCAATATGCGCAGACGTTTAATTTCACCGTCTGGCTGCGTCCACAAGATCCATATCTTGGTCACGACGGTATTGCGAATAGTGGTGCCGTCGCCTCGCGCTTGGGTTTATCTGGTGTGCCGGTCATGTCAGAAACCATCCGTTTGTACACGATTTTTGAGTTGGTGCGGGCCACCGGTGCACGCGTACATTTATGCCGGATTTCATCTGGTGCGGGCGTTGCGTTGGTACGTCAGGCTAAAAAGGAAGGTCTGCCGATTACTTGCGACGTCGGCGCGCATCACGTCCATATGACTGAGATCGATATTGGTTTCTTTGATTCAAATGCCAGAATGACGCCGCCGTTCCGTTCGCAACGCGACCGTGATGCGATTCGCCAAGGATTGCTTGATGGCACGATAGATGCGATTTGCTCGGATCATACACCGGTCGATGATGATGAAAAATTGCTGCCGTTCGGTGAGGCTACGCCTGGCGCAACTGGTCTTGAGTTGCTATTATCGTTAGCTCTCAAATGGGCGGAAGAAAACGTTGCCGCTTCAGAACAACCACTCAGCCGCGCATTAGCTAAAATCACTACCGATGCCGCACGCGTTGCAGGGTTGCCTGCAGGTCAATTGGGGGTCGGTAGCATAGCTGATATCTGCCTTTTTGATCCAGCAGTACGCTGGACGGTGGAAGCCAAAACTCTGGCTAGTCAGGGCAAGCACACGCCGTTTTTGGGTTACGAGCTGACAGGACAGGTAAAGGCGACCATTGTTGCCGGTCACATTGCTTACGAACGGGCGGCTGAACAGGCATGATCGCCTATCGTTTGTTACGAATAATCGCGCACTTGTTCGCCGGACTGGCGACGTGCGCTTTTGTGTTTCCGTTTACCGATGCTGCCGGCCGTCATGAGCGGATTCGCGACTGGTCGATGAAGGTATTAGCCATTTGTCGGGTAACTGTCGAGATTCAAAATCCCCATCATCTTGATGCACCATCCAGGGCATTGATTATTGCTAATCACGTGTCGTGGCTGGATATTTTTGTGATTAATTCGATCGAGCCTTGCCGTTTTGTCGCTAAGTCAGATATCCGCGACTGGCCGTTGATTGGGTGGCTGTGCGCGCAGGCCGATACGATTTTTATCGCTCGGGGTAAACAGCGCGATGTCCGTCGCATTTTTCAGGGCTTGGTCAGCAGCATTCATGCGGGCGAGCGCGTCGCCTTCTTTCCCGAGGGCACGACTGCGGCTCAAGGCGCAATATTGCCTTTTCATGCAAATTTGTTCGAGGCGGCGGTGGATGCTCAGGTGCCAATCCAGCCATATGCATTGCGCTACGTCGACGCAGCAGGAAACTTGCATTCGGCGGCCGATTTTATCGGTGATATGACCTTTGCGCAGAGCATGATTGCCATCATGAAAGCACCGCCGATGAAGGCGGAGTTGATTCAATTGGCATCAATTGCGACCCTGGAAATGCATAGACGCAATCTGGCAATAATCGCGCATGCGGCGATAGCGGAGGCATTGGGGCAGGGGCAATCGGAGGAGCAGGCTGATATCGTACAGTCATTGCTAGATAAATCGATCCATTCGGCCTAGTCAGAACTCAGGCAAGCAACAATCTAACCGCAGCGTTATCCCGGCTTTTGTGCTTGCGGACAGCTCACTTGCAACAATGCGCGATCTCGCAGTCGCACGGCTGTCAATTTTCCACCCCAGACGCAACCTGTATCCAAACCAATCAAATTTGGTCGCAATGTCAGTCCCAACGTCGACCAATGACCAAATACGACGGTAACATCGGCAGTTTTTCTACTCGGAGCGTCGAACCAAGGCAAATAACCGGGCAGAGAAGCGCCGGTACTTTCTTTTGCAGCAAACTCCATCGTCCCATCCTCGGTACAAAAGCGTAGCCGGGTCAATGCATTGACGATGCAGCGTAAGCGAGCATTACCTTGAAGTGCATCATCCCAGCGTGTCGGCTCATTGCCATACATTTCACGCAAAAAGCCGACCCAATTAGGGCCTTGCAAAATAGCCTCGACTTCGCGCGCCAAGCTTAAAGTTTGATTTGCGGACCATTGCGGCAAAACTCCCGCGTGCAATAGCAAATGATCGTTCTCAAATAATGCCAGCGGCCGATGTCGTAACCACTCCAGCAATTCCTCACGATCTGGCGCATCAAGCACTTGCGCCAGTGTGTCTTGACGGTGCAATTTGCGAATTCCATGCGCGGCCGCAAATAAATGCAGGTCGTGATTGCCTAATACCGACTGCGCACGGTCACCCAATGAACGGATCAGCCTTAATGTCGCCAGTGAATCCGGCCCCCTATTCACCAAATCACCAACAAAAATCAATCTGGCATTTGGCGTAGCATCGTCAATGCGCGCTAATAACCCGACCAAGCTTTGATAGCAGCCTTGCAGGTCACCGATCGCGTATACGTCGGAATGAGGAGTGGTCATGTATTTTTGCTGGATGCGTAGATTCGAATACGCTATTGTAGAGGGCATGCGTACTTGTATGTATTACTACCTCGGCAATAGCCCGATTTTCTATTATCGATTTGAATGTCTGCATAATTGCAATTAAGCTTAACCTGAGCGGCAGTCTGCGATGTAATTACTCGCACTAAATATTCGCAACGCAATCAGAACTGAAAGTGCTGCGGTTAGCGCAGTAAAACCGGTTATTCTTAATAGCGAAACGTGTTCCGATACCTGCATACGTATCGTCTATAAAAATAGACACTCTCATTTGCGGTTCGACCATCGCAACAATTGACCGATACTTTGCAACAAAATGTTACATTAACTGCCCTTTCTACAGTAGGGGGATTGTCTAATGTTTTTTTGATAATTTAATCATAGCGATAATAGTAGATAATTCGGGGCTAATCCCAAATTTCGGTACGTTTGCATTTTGATCTCTTCTTTTTGAGTCAATATCTAGCCATTTTGTTAAACGCATTCAGGGCAATTCTATGATTCTAATTACTGGCGGAGCCGGATTTATCGGTTCCAATTTTGTACTTGACTGGCTCGCAAAAAATGATGAGCCGGTAATTAACCTCGATAAATTGACTTACGCTGGCAATATTAATAACCTTGCCAGCGTGATTAACGACCCTCGCCATATTTTTGTGCAGGGCGATATCGGTGATACCGCGCATGTCGCTGCATTGCTGGCACAACACAAGCCGCGGGCTGTCGTCCACTTCGCTGCAGAAAGCCACGTTGATCGTTCGATCCATGGTCCTGCCGCGTTTATCGAAACAAATGTCAATGGCACTTTTGGTTTGCTCGAAGCAGTCCGTGCGCACTGGGGCACATTGCCTTCAGATGACAAAGCCGCCTTCCGTTTTCTGCATGTCTCGACCGATGAGGTATACGGCACGCTTGGCCCGGATGACGCGCCATTCACAGAAACGACTCAATATGCACCAAATAGCCCCTATTCTGCATCCAAAGCTGCATCGGATCACCTCGTGCGGTCTTACCATCACACTTACGGTTTGCCGACGCTGACGAGCAATTGTTCCAACAATTACGGCCCTTATCATTTTCCCGAAAAACTCATTCCATTGATTATCACCAACGCCCGCGCGGGCAAACCATTGCCCATTTATGGTGATGGCCAACAAGTGCGCGACTGGTTGTATGTCAGCGATCATTGCGCTGCAATTCGCCGTGTGCTGGAAGCTGGAACGCCGGGCGAGGTTTATAACATCGGTGGCTGGAATGAAAAAGCTAATCTGGATGTGGTTCACGTGTTGTGTGACATTCTCGATCAACTTGATCCTAAGAGCGCCGGCAGCTATCGTGATCAAATCACGTATGTTACCGACCGTCCCGGGCATGACCGTCGCTACGCCATTGATGCACGCAAAATACAACGCGAATTAGGCTGGAAGCCAGCGGAAACCTTTGAAACAGGTATTCGCAAGACGGTACAGTGGTATTTGGATCATCAGGAGTGGGTCAGCAATGTTCAATCAGGCGACTATTTGAAATGGGTGGAGCAGAACTACAGCGAGCGTAACGCTGGTGAGGAGGTCCCGGTATGACGACAGCGCGCAAAGGTATTATTCTCGCAGGTGGTTCCGGCACGCGTTTATATCCGGTGACGATGGCAGTGTCCAAACAGTTGCTGCCGGTATACGACAAACCGATGATTTATTACCCGCTTACGACATTAATGTTGGCAGGTATCCGTGAAATCCTGATTATATCGACACCCCAGGACACACCGCGCTTCAGAGAGTTACTCGGCGATGGGAGCCAATGGGGTCTCGTGTTAACCTATGCAGTCCAGCCCACCCCAGACGGATTGGCCCAGGCATTTGTCATCGGGCGTGAGTTTGTCGGAGATTCGCCTTCCGCTCTTATTCTTGGCGATAACATTTATTACGGCCACGACTTCGAGAAACAGCTAAGCGAGGCTTCGGCGCGCACGAGCGGATCCACCGTGTTTGCTTATCATGTCCATGACCCCGAACGTTATGGCGTAGTCGAATTCGATAGTGAGCGTCAGGCGATCAGCATTGAAGAAAAGCCGTTAAAACCAAAATCAAATTATGCTGTGACGGGTCTTTATTTCTACGACCAACAGGTGTGCGAGATTGCCGCACATATTAAACCGTCGGCTAGAGGCGAACTTGAGATCACCGATGTCAATCGTGTCTATCTTGAAAGTCAGCAACTTAATGTTGAATTAATGGGCCGGGGAATGGCTTGGCTCGATACCGGTACGCACGAATCATTACTGGAGGCGGGCCAATTCATTGCCACCATAGAAAATCGTCAGGGGCTCAAAGTAGCCTGCCCTGAAGAAATCGCCTATCGCAAGGGTTATATCACGGCAGAACAACTCGAAATATTGGCGCAGCCGTTGAAGAAAAATGGCTATGGGCAGTATTTACTGCGCTTACTGACAGATAAGGTGTTTTAAAGATGCAATTACATACAACAGACATTCCTGATGTTTTGATTATTGAACCTCAATCATTCGGAGATGATCGGGGTTTCTTTTACGAAAGCTTTAATGAACGCCGCTTTAAAGAGTTAACCGGTGTTACGACCAATTTTGTTCAAGATAATCATTCCAAATCGGCCAAAAATGTTTTACGGGGTTTGCACTATCAGATTCAACAACCGCAGGGAAAGTTAGTCCGCGTAGTCGCAGGTGAGGTGTTTGATGTTGCTGTGGATATACGAAAAAACTCATCTACTTTTGGGCATTGGGTGGGCGTGATTTTATCTGCCGACAATAAGCGACAATTATGGGTGCCGCCAGGCTTTGCCCATGGTTTTGTGGTGACGAGTGATTCCGCAGAATTTTTATATAAAACAACGGATTATTGGGCGCCGGAATTTGAACGCTCGATTCTCTGGAATGATCCAGCGATTGGCATACAGTGGCCGATAGATGGTGCGCCATTATTGTCAGGGAAAGATCAAGCCGGAAAATTACTTATTGATGCTGAGGTTTTTATATGAAGATTTTACTTACCGGTAAAACTGGTCAGGTCGGCTATGAGCTTGAACGCAGTCTGCAAGGTCTGGGTGAAATCATTGCTGTAGATCGCAGTCAAATGGACTTATCGAATTTGGATCAGGTGCGCGATGTTATTCGTGCGGTGAAACCCAATTTGATTGTTAATCCAGCCGCATATACTGCAGTAGATAAGGCCGAGAGCGAGCCGGAACTGGCTATGCGGATTAATGGCGAAGCGCCGGGTGTGATGGCAGAGGAAGCCAAGAAGCTGGGGGCTACGATGATTCACTACAGTACCGATTATGTCTTTGACGGTATCAAGCGCGATTCGCACGGAGAATATCAAAGCTACACAGAAAGTGATCTGCCGAATCCGATTAACATTTATGGGAAAACGAAATTGGCTGGCGAACAAGCCATCAAGAACAGCGGTTGCACGCATTTAATTTTACGCACTAGTTGGGTTTATTCCGCACACGGTAAGAATTTTCTGTTAACTATGCTGCGGTTAGGAAATGAGCGTACTGAATTAAAGGTTGTGGATGATCAATGGGGCTCGCCTACCTGGGCTGGGTGGATAGCCGATACGACGGCACAATTAATTCAGGGACCTTCGGATGCGCCCCTAGACGCGGATGAAGTGAATTCTCGGTTGCTGGAAATCGGCGGTATATATAATTTTGTCAACTCCGGATATACCACTTGGTGCAGATTTGCCCGTCAAATTTTTGCGGATGCTGCTTTGGAGGGACGGTTTTTAAGAACGTCCGAGCCTAAAGTATTACCTATATCGACCTTGGAGTATCCGGTTCCTGCCGCGAGGCCAAGTAATTCACGACTTAGCACAACCAAATTGCAGGCCTTACTTAGTTCCCCGATTCCTAATTGGAATCAGAGCCTCAAGGTTTGCATTGGTCAAATTTCATAATGCAGTTCGATGAAATTTAAATATTATTTTTATAATTAATAAATTATATGATTATTGATAAATTTATATCTTTTATTAGATTAATTTTTCTGCACTCATTGATAGTTTCGATATTTTTTAATTCATGTCGAAATCAATAAAACTCAAGTATTAAAGTAAGGGTACACCTATTAATGTCTTTAAAGCGTAACACTGTCTGGAATTTGGCCGGAACTGGATTACCATTTTTGCTTGGTGCAGTAACTATTCCTTATTTAGTTAAACATATTGGTGTCGAAGCCTTTGGAATTCTTACACTTGTTTGGGCATTAATTGGTTACTTTAGCCTTTTTGATTTTGGATTAGGCCGAGCATTGACGCAGCAAGTAGCATCATGTTTGACATCTAATGATCAAAGTCGAGTGCCGCATTTAGTTAAGTCTGGATTAATTTTTACAGCTGTTGCCGGAATCTTTGGTGGTTTTATTTTGGCAATCTTATCAGGCGAACTTGGTCATAATTGGTTGAAAGTTAGCTTATCGCTGCAAGAGGATACAGCACGGTGTTTACTAATCGCAGCTTTAGGTATTCCTCTTACTACGGTTACGACTGGTTTGCGTGGAGTATTGGAGGCTTATGAAGATTTTAAGGGGGTTAATCTTTTACGGATAGGCTTAGGAGCTGCAAACTTTGGCCTCCCTGCCTTAAGTGTCATGTTCTTCGGGCCATCATTGACATTGATTGTGATTACTTTAATAGTTACGCGCCTTATAGTACTTGGTGCCCATGTGCTAATGATGAATCGCAAAGTGCCGAAGGGATGGATTAAAAGTAAATCTAGTACAAAAGATGTCAAAGGACTGCTTTCGTTTGGAATATGGATGACCGTTTCAAATATTATCAGCCCTTTGATGGTAACCGCAGACCGTTTCGTAATATCTGCAATTTTAGGAGCGAGTGCAGTCGCTTATTATACTGTCCCTTTTGAAGTGTTGATTCGCGTTTTAGTTGTTCCTGCGGCATTAACTAGCGCCTTATTTCCAAGACTGGCATCAAAAATCAGAGACGATATCGCCGAGGCAAATATTTTATATCGAAATTCTATAAAAATAGTCGCAGCGGTACTGTTACCAACTTGCTTAATAATTGCTATTGGCTCCTACTGGGGAATATCGCTTTGGCTTGGAAAGGATTTTGCAGAAAAATCTTGGATAATTGTAAGTGTAATGAGTCTGGGACTTCTATTAAATGGAATAGCGTTTGTACCATTTGCAGCTGTTCAGGCCGCTGGTGATGCAAAAATTACTGCTCGTTTACATATATTTGAGTTATTGATCTACGTACCGTTATTATTTTTATTTTTACATTTATTTGGACTAATTGGTGCCGCTATTGTTTGGGTAATTAGAGTTGGACTGGATTTGGTATTATTGTTGATTTTTGCGAAAAAATCATTAACAAGGTAATTCTTTATATGACACATATTTGTGCAATTATTGTAACTTATGAACCAGATATAAATATTCTGAATAAGCTACTATCTACAATAAGTCATCAAGTTAATCTGTTGGTAATCGTCAATAATGGCGGTAAGCTACCACATGTAAATGAAATTATTTGTACTGAGATAATCTGCAATCAAACTAATCTAGGTCTGGCAGTAGCGCAAAATCAGGGAATCGAGTGGGCAAAGAATAATAAGGCAAGCCACATATTAATCCTTGATCAGGATAGTGAGCCTGAGCCTAATATGGTTTGTAAACTTTATGAAGCAGAAAAGAAATTATTAAATTTAGGCAAAAATGTTGCTGCTGTCGGCCCTGTTTGTATCGATAGAGCATCATTAACTATTAATCCATTTTATAAATTAAACCAATTTCGATTTAAGAAATTATATGCTCCTGATTTTGATCAGTATACCGAAGCTACATTTCTGATTTCATCCGGTCAGCTATTGCGAATGGATATACTTATGATTATCGGGAATATGAAAGATGAATTGTTTATTGATTATATAGACATAGAATGGGGCCTGCGAGCCTTGAGTCTTGGTTATAAGTCTTATGGCGTTTTTGATGCAAAGATGTTTCATAGTGTTGGGGATGGAGCCTTAGAAGCCAGAGGAAAACGCTACCCCATGCATTCGCCAACAAGAGCATACTATATGGCACGTAATGCTATTTTGTTATATAAATCTTTAAAATATCCAATCAACTGGGTATTGGCTGATAGCCTTGTCACAATTCGACGAATTATTTTAATAGTATTATTTTGTAAGCCACGCATAAAATATATTAGTAGTGTTTTATCTGGAATTACACATGGAATTATTGGAAAAAGCGGAGGAAGATAGATTTACTAATAAATTTAATAATTATGAGAATATATGAATTTGGCGATAGTTTATTACGGAATTACTGCTGTACTTCTGATTTTTTGTGAATTTTTATATTTATTCAAAAAAACGCAAGTTGTATTAGTTTTTATCATTTTATTTTTTATACTCGGAGGTAGTCATTTTAATGGTGCCGATTGGATAAATTATACTAATGTATTTGATAAATTAAACGAATTGCCATGGATCGACGTTTTTCAAAATCCGCCATTTGAAATTTTGTATTCGCTTGCGTTAAAATTTTTTTCAGTGAATTATTTTAACTATCAGTCATTTGTGGTTGTTATAGCTTTCTTTAATTTGTTCTTTTTAATGTTTATTGCCAATAGAGTTAAGGTGAGTAATATTCCCTTTCTCTTCTTGATAATATTTTTTATCGAAGGCTGGAGTTTATTTCAAGAGCAAATTAGGCAGTCTATTGCAGTGATCTTGTGTTTGTATGCTGCATATGAATTTTTTTTAAATAACAAAAAACGAAGTTATTTATTGATATTTATAGCAATTGGATTTCATAATAGTGCAATATTTGGAGTTTTATATCTTTATGTTGCAAAAAGGATTATTGATAATAATAGGAAGCCATTAAAAAATAATGAATTATTAAAGGTATTTTATTTCGTCGTTTTTTGCTTTATTTCAATAATTGTGATTTCAAAAGTTAATTTTTTACAATATTATATTCCGTTAATATTACAAGAAAAGATTAATTATTATATAAATGATGAAATTTCATCTTCCTCGTTATTGAATGTTGGCTTGCTTATTTATCCAATCGGGTTTGTTATATTGTTGGCAAGGCGAAAATATGTAATTGTTAAAGATAATTATTGGTTATCGTTTGCATGGTCAATGGGGATGATTTGGTGCATGGTCGGTCCAATTTTAAGATTGATTGCCATTTTTACCAGATTTGAACATTATTTTCTTCTTTTGCTTCCATTCGCATTGGTTTCGTATGGGAGTGTTAGTGGTACTCGTGATTTTTTAAAGATTGAGTTAAATAAATTAATTACTCTGTTGTTTGGACTAACTTTCTTGATAAGACTAATTATGCAACCAGCTCAAAGTGTTTGGGTTGAAGACTATCAAAATAGTTTCATGTCATATATCTTTAATACAGATACGGAAAGTTCGGAATTTCGTAAAGATAAAGTGTGCAATGTGTTATTGGATAATGGCAACGATTTTTGTGGCATGGAACAAAATGGAAAATAAGATAATTAATATTTATATAAGCTTAGGTGTTAAATAGATGAAAAATCAAGCGGCAGTCACAATTTGCTCTATTAATTACATCGCTAAAGCCCTTGTTTTATTCGATTCATATAGAAAGCACAATCCCGACGATAGTTTTTACCTCGTACTCGTGGATCGAAAAGTAAGTGATCTTAAGGTTAATCGTTTTGGGCTTAATATTATTTGGGTTGAAGATTTACTTATTGCCAATTTTGAACAGCATGCATTTGCTTTTGATGTAATTGAATTTAATACGAATGTAAAACCGACAGCACTCAAATTTGCGTTAACAAAACATGATGCTGTGTTATATCTGGATCCAGATATGAAAGTGTATGCTCCTTTAACTTCGGTATTTCAAGCATTGGAAACTGCTTCATTAGTAGTAACGCCTCACAGTAATACTCCTATTCTTGATGGTAATAAACCTGATGATTTGGATTTTTTGAAATTTGGAGCTTTTAATCTTGGTTTTGTGGGAGTATCGCGTTGCAAAGAAGGATCGGCATTTCTTGATTGGTGGTCGGAGCGGTGTTTGCGCTATGGTTTTTATGAGCCCCAACTTGGATTGGGAGTTGATCAAAAATGGATGAATCTAGCCCCAAATTTCTTCCCGAATATGCAAGTGCTTCACGATGAAGGCTTGAACGTTGCATTCTGGAATCTACATGAACGTTATTTAAGTAAAAAAAATGAGTTATTTTGGATTAATGAAGAGATACCTCTCGTGTTTATCCATTTCAGCTCGTTTAATCCTAATATGCCGGATGCAATTGCTGAAAAGCAAACTCGCTTTCCTCCTGGTAGTCGACCGGATTTTGGGGTGTTAGCACATGATTATGCGAGAGAGTTAATAGAAAATTCTTCTGATACATATTCTCAGCGAGAATATAGCTTTGATTATTTCGAAGATGGCACATACATTACACCTGCACTTCGACGTTTTTACGCAGGACTTAGATCAGATATATTTAAAAATGAACCGAACCCATTTTCTGCTGACGGTCCTGTTAAGCATTTTGCTCGTAACAATGGCCTCTTAATAAAAGGTAATAAGCGTTCCAAGCGCCTTATATTCCGTGACACCGGTTCTTATAGCCTTTCTATAAAAATATTATTGAAATTTATGCGCATTGCGTTATTCATTTTAGGTCCTGAACGTTATTTCAATTTGATGCGTTATTTGGCGCATGTATCGTCTTTGAGAAACCAAGTGGGTATGTTTAACAAAGTTGAAAAATAATAAAATCTGTGGCGTAATTGGAAACTATATGAGTAATCAAAAAACACAAAATCAATCAAGCGTTCTTATCACTGGGGGTGCTGGTTTTATTGGGCAGAGTATCGCGAAAGTATTGCTAGCACAGGGTGCTAATGTACGCATTCTTGATAATTTTAGTCCCCAAATTCATTCGTTGAATTGTTTACCTATTTCACTTGCAAAAGTTGATCTAATTAAAGCAGATGTGCGCGACCGTGATGCAATGCGGCAGGCCTTATCTGGGATCGACACTATTGTTCACCTCGCGGCCGAGACAGGAACAGGACAATCGATGTATGAAATAGATCGCTATTTCAGCGTTAATGTGCAGGGTACGGCGACTTTACTTGATCTGATCCAGAATGATGCTTGCGGAGAAAAACTACAGTCATTGGTTGTAGCCTCTAGCCGTGCCATTTATGGTGAGGGTGCCTATTACTGTGATGCCCATGATATTGTTTATCCTGAACAACGTGCGCGCGCGCGATTATCTGCGGGAGAATTTGATCCCGTTTGTCCTATTTGTAATAATGCGCTGGTTCTGCGGGCTACGACGGAAGAAGCTCCTTTCAAACCAATGTCTATGTACGGCTTAACTAAGCAGATGCAAGAGCAAGCGGTCTTAATGTTGGCGCGGACCCGAGGCATTAATGGCTTCGGATTACGCTACCAGAACGTGTATGGTCCCGGTCAATCATTAAAAAATCCTTATACAGGCATCCTCGCGGTGTTTTCAAATTTAGCGAGGCAAGATCAAGCCATCGAAATATATGAAGACGGATTGGAATCTCGAGACTTTGTATATATTGATGATGTTGTTGAGGCCACGCTTCGATGCATTAACTATAAGGGCAATTTTGTTGGCGCTTTAAATATTGGCTCGGGAGAAGCGACTAGTGTTTTAGCCGTTGCGGAACAAATTAAGTCTTTTTTTGCCAGCAATAGCGAGATTAGCGTTTCGGGTGCTTTTCGGGTAGGCGATATACGCCACAATATAGCTAATATAGAGATAATGCAGAAAATTCTTGGATTTACACCTATAGTTTCTTTTAAAGATGGATTAAAGAATTTTTTAGAGTGGGCTGCAAAGCAACCGGTCGAGGATAAGGCAGCTTATACTCAATCTGTAAATGAACTATTAAGCCAGGGCTTAATGGGGTCAAGTAAAAAAGTATAAGTTATGAAAATAGTCGAACTCATTGCTTTAATAAAAATGGATATTATTCGGCTTTCCAGTTCTGCGTTAGATCAGGAAGGTCTGCGACATCCACAATGGTCAAAATTTTTTAGTCCTAGATTTACGCCAGTTTTATTAGTCCGTCTTGCCCGATATTTTTATCTTCATCGATGGTTGCGAATATTTAGTCCAGTATTGACATGGCTTAATGTCGTGATATTCGGTATTGAAGTGACCACACGCTGCCACATTGGTGGTGGATTAATGCTGCCCCATACTGTAGGAACAGTAATTGGATCTACTAAAATTGGTAACAATGTCACTATTTTTCAGGGTGTCACTCTTGGCGCTAAGTATGCTGACTTAACGTTTGATGTATCGCAAAGGCCAACGGTCGGCGATGATGTGATGATTGGCGCTGGCGCTAAAGTGCTAGGCGGAATTCATCTTGGTGATAGTTCTACAGTCGCGGCGAATTCGCTTGTCCTTGACTCCCTTCCCGACGGCAGTTTGGCCATCGGAGTACCCGCAAAAATAAAGCTCAAAATTTAATTAATTTGCAAATGTCTAAAAAGAGAATTCTCTTCATCGGCCCAAAGTTTTTTGGTTATCAAGACGTTATCAAGTTGGAATTGGAGCGTCTTGGCTATATTGTTGATTGGTTCGATGAAAGACCTTCCAGTACGCCATTAATTAAAGCGCTAATTCGTTTTTTTCCGAAATTAGTGGCTCCCATTAGCGATGCATATTTTGATAAGATTCTTTTGCAAACAAAGAATCATAAATATGACATTGTTTTTGTTATAAAAGGAGAAGCGATTTCTGTCGAAAGGCTTCGTAGATTTAAGGAAGTAAATATAAATGCTAATTTCGTTTATTACACTTGGGATTCGTTAAAGAATTTCAAAAATGGAATAGAAAAACTAGGCTTTTTCGATAAAGTTTATAGTTTTGATAGATCTGATGCAGAATCTATTGAGTCTGTTCGGCATTTGCCTTTATTTTTTATTCCCGCTTATGAGCAACTTGCTGATAAGGGAACATCAAATTTTGATATTGATTTGCTTTTCTTGGGTTCAATTCACTCTGATAGATATCCTGTTATGATGAGAATTACTCATGCTGCGAGAAGTGCGATTCCCTTAATTAAAATACATACGCATTTTTTCTACCAAAGTCGTTGGGTTTTTTTTGTAAAGAAAATAATAGATGTTAATTTTCGTAAAATACCATGGAGTGATATTGAATGGTTATCGTTGAACGAAAAACGCACGTTAACATTGATTTCTCGTAGTAAAGTTATTGTTGACATCCATCATCCCGGTCAAACTGGATTGACGATGAGAACTATAGAATGCGTTGGTGCAAAAAAGAAATTGATTACAACTAATGCCGAAGTTGCTAATTATGATTTTTATAATCAAAAAAATATTCTAATAATTGATAGAAAAAATCCTATTATTTATCAAGAATTTTTTAAAGAAGATTATGTGGCGTTAGGTAGTTTGATATACAAAAAATATAGCTTAAATGCTTGGTTATGTGAGGTTTTAAGTTGAGTATGAAACGATTATTTGATTTAATTGTTGGATTAATTGCTGTCGTTTTTCTATTGTTTCCTTTAGTTCTTGTTGGAATACTGGTTCGATTAACATCACCGGGTCCCGTTATTTATTGGTCAGATCGAGTGGGCAAAAGAAATAAACTATTTAAAATGCCAAAATTCCGAACAATGTTGATAGGTACACCAGCGGTCGCCACGCATTTGTTAGCTAATCCGGAACAATATCTTACTCCGATGGGGTCGTTCTTGCGCAAATCAAGTCTGGATGAACTGCCGCAGCTATGGAGTATTTTGATTGGAGACATGAGTTTTGTGGGGCCTCGCCCTGCATTGTTCAACCAAGAGGACTTAATTGAACTTCGTAAGCAGTACAGTGTAGATAAACTGACTCCCGGTTTAACGGGATGGGCGCAAATTAATGGACGAGATGAGTTGCCGATTTCTGATAAAGTGAAGTTAGATGTTGACTATTTAAATAATAAATCACTATTTTTAGATATTAAAATAATATTTCTGACCTTTTTGAAAGTCATTCGAAGAGATGGAATTGCACATTGATTGAGTTTAGTATGAATTCATTCCTTAACTTGTCACGAGTGTATAAGCAGCTTATCGCTGCTACGCTAGATTTTATATTTTTACCGCTCACTTTTTTTTGGGCTATATCGCTTCGCTATGACGGCGTAAGCAATTTTTTACTTCACCAATACGCTATATTAATATTAGCGGTACCATTGGTATCGATTCCAATTTTTATAAAGTTGGGTTTATATCGAGCCGTAATACGATTTATTGATCATAAAATTGTATATGTTGTAGTGTTGGGCGTTAGTCTCTCGGTAATAACATTGGCAGCGTTGGGTACTTTTACGCAGACATCAGGTTACTCTCGCGCCGTGTTTGGTATTTATTGGGTCAGCTCGATTTTATATGTTGCAGCAAGTCGTTTTTTAGCACGAAGCTTTTTATTACGAGTAAGTGGAGTAGAAGGTGCTGTACGTGTGGCGATCTATGGTGCTGGGCAGGCTGGCTCTCAATTGGCGAGCGCGCTCCGTGCCAGTCATGAATATACCCCGGTGGTTTTCATTGATGACAAGGTGGAGTTACATCGAGCAACGATTGCGGGTATTAAGGTATTTGGCCCGGATGAAATTACTTCTATTATCGCGCGTTACGATATCAAGGAAATATTGTTGGCAATGCCGTCCCAAACAAAAGTCCAACAAAAACACATCCTGGATCGTCTAGAACCATTAAAAGTCAAAATCAAAGTAACGCCACCTATCAAAAGTTTGATTAACGGCGAATTGCGTTTGCAAGACGTTCGTGAAATTGAAATTGAAGATTTACTTGGTCGGGATCAGGTTGATCCTCATCCGACCTTGATTTCTGCCTGTATCGTCGATAAATCTGTAATGGTGACGGGAGCTGGCGGGTCTATTGGTTCGGAACTCTGTCGCCAGATTATTCGGCAGCGGCCATCACGTTTAATTTTGCTCGAAATGTCAGAGTATGGGTTGTACACCATTGAGCAGGAATTGAGCGAGTTAAAACAAAGCTTGGGCTTAAATATTGAGTTGATGCCTTTTCTTGGCTCAGTTTTGCAAACAGAGAAATGCATTCGGATAATGCGCACCTTTTCTGTTGAGACCGTATATCACGCCGCTGCCTACAAGCACGTTCCGTTGGTCGAGCACAATCCTATTGAGGGGATTCAAAATAATGTATTTGGTACGCTCAGCGTTGCCAAAGCCGCAATGGCCGCGGGGGTTAAGTCATTCGTATTAATTTCTACCGATAAAGCTGTACGGCCAACGAATGTAATGGGTTCTACTAAGCGATTGGCTGAGTTAATATTGCAGGCATTTTCTCGTTTACAGGCAAAGTCTTCATCGCGGACGCGGTTTTGCATGGTGCGCTTTGGAAATGTATTGGGATCGTCGGGATCGGTAGTGCCGTTGTTTCGCAAGCAGATTATGGCTGGTGGTCCCATTACGCTAACGCATCCAGAAATTACGCGTTATTTCATGACGATTCCTGAGGCCGCGCAATTGGTATTACAGGCAGGGGCGATGGGTGAGGGGGGCGATGTTTTTGTTCTGGATATGGGCGACCCGGTAAAGATTGTTGATCTGGCTAAACGCATGGTTCATTTGAGCGGGCTTGAGGTGTTATCCGACGGCACGCCTGACGGTACTATTGAAATTAATCATGTTGGTCTGCGCCCCGGTGAAAAGTTATATGAAGAGTTGTTGATTGGAGAGAATGTTGAAGGGACTGAGCATCCTTTGATCATGCGTGCGCAAGAACTCGAAATTCCTTGGGTGGTGTTACAGGATTTATTGGTCAAGCTGGAAATCGCTTGCGATAAGTTTGATTACGAGGAAGTACGTTCAATGTTGCTGCGGATAGTGGCAGAATATGCGCCGCAGTGTGGAATTGAGGATTTTATTTGGCGTGCCCAAGCCGCGAGTGATCGCGCTGCTTAGGTTGATGAAAAGAATGAGTAAATTACTCGCCTTCTTTCTAATTAATATCTCCATAAATTGGATATTGGCGTAAGTGTTCTTATTCATTGTGTATTAGAGCTTGAATTGTGGATTATTTAATACAAATTGTTTATTGGTGAGCAATTGTGTGGGTGAATATCAACATTTGTAGTTGATCTGTTTAGTGTGCTGAGCGTGTTATCGCGATACGCTGTATGCTCCGTCCGGTCTTGGTGCGCTTTCTTAGTGGTGTACGAGAGTGCGCTAAGTTGATGTCGTGGTATGTAAAGATGGGTTGTTGGCTGCAAGGGCAGTTTTCAATGGAATTTCACTTTAGTGGAGGAAGTATGGATTTATCAGGCCTATCAGTCGCCGAATTACGCGCGCTGCAGGAGCAGGTTAAGCAATCTTTGAAGGATCGTGAACACCAAGAAATGACGAAAGCACGCGAGCAAATTCTTGCAATCGCACAAAGCGCCGGTATTTCGCTTAAAGATTTACTAGGTAGTTCAACACGTATCAAGAGCAATGTCACCAAAGCCAAAGTTGCGGTGCGTTATCGCAATCCTACTGATGCTTCATTACAGTGGACCGGTCGTGGTCGTCAGCCTAAATGGATACGTGAGTGGGTTGAGGCAGGCAAATCGTTAGATGCTTTGCACGTATAAAATACTGCATTGATCACGTTATTATTCTGTCATTACTTTGAATACATAACGAGGCAGCGTCAGGCGCTAGCTTTGTGTTTGTTAGAAACGACCATTCTCCTCAGATTGGTTTGCGGATTTTCATCTCCGGTCCGGAGTGAGTTATCCGCAAGGGTGCCGATCGTTATCTATTAGTTTTTATCTGAATTGAACAAATTTTTGTCAGGATGCGTAATACTCCTGGCAGCGATCTAGTGCGTTTATTGTGCATGGACATTAAGTGAATTACCTACCCAAGCAAGATGTGCTGCGATAGCGCCATTTTGTGATCGCTTACTCCGGTTATGCCGAACTAAGATGATCAATGGACGATTCGCCTTACGCAAACCTCTCCCCATTTCTTTTTAACCCTTCGTATCAACTCTATGTTGCCACTTCAAAACTCAATCTTCAAAGCCTACGATATTCGCGGCGTTATTGGTAAAACCCTCGACGCTACTATTGCGCGCCAAATTGGGCAGGCTTTTGGTATGGCTGCTCGCGCCAGAGGCGAAAAGACGGTTGTCATCGGTCGGGACGGTCGCTTGTCCGGGGCGGAAATGACCGCTGCGTTAGCCGCAGGATTGCAAGATGTGGGCGTGGATGTGATTGATGTGGGTATTGTTGTTACGCCGATGGTGTATTTCGCGACCCATATTCTGGGGACCCAATCGGGTGTGATGGTGACGGGTAGTCATAATCCGCCCGACTATAATGGTTTCAAAATGGTGCTGGTGGGCGAGGCGATTTATGGCGACACTATTCAAGCGTTGTATCAGGCAATCGTCACTGGCGCGGTAAAAGATGCTGTAGCTGCGCAAATCACAGCTGCTGGCGGTAGTGGTAGTTACAGCACGCACGATATCAAAGATGCTTATTTACAGCGTATTCTGAGCGATGTCACTTTGGCGAAACCGCTTAAGATCGTGGTCGATTGTGGTAATGGCGTCGCTGGTGCGTTTGCCGGTGAGCTTTATCGTGCTTTGGGCTGCGAAGTGCAGGAATTGTTTTGCGAGGTCGACGGCACTTTTCCGAATCACCATCCCGATCCCGCACATCCTGAAAATTTGCAAGATGTCATCCATGCTCTGCAAACCACCGATGCTGAGCTGGGGCTGGCCTTTGATGGCGATGGCGATCGCCTCGGTGTCGTCACCAAAGACGGTCAGATTATTTATCCGGATCGTCAATTAATGCTGTTTGCCGCCGACGTGTTAACACGTCATCCCGGGCGGGAAATTTTGTATGACGTGAAATGCACGCGGCATTTAGCGCCATGGATTATCAAACATGGCGGCAAGCCGTTGATGTGGAAAACTGGGCACTCCTTGGTGAAAGCCAAGATGCGTGAAACTGCCGCGCCACTGGGCGGCGAAATGAGCGGCCACGTATTTTTCAAAGATCGTTGGTATGGTTTTGATGACGGTTTATACGCAGGTGTCCGGCTGCTGGAATTATTGAGCCGCGAAGACGACCCATCGGCGGTGCTGAATGCGTTACCGCAGTCCACTAGCACACCAGAGTTGCAACTAACTTTGGCTGAGGGTGAGAATTTTTCCCTGATTGCGACGTTGCAGCAGCAGGCGCAATTTCCCGGTGCAGACGACATTATCAAGATTGACGGCCTGCGTGTTGAATATCCAGACGGCTTTGGCTTGGTGCGCGCATCGAATACAACGCCGGTGGCGGTGATGCGTTTTGAGGCTGAGTCAGAAGCGGCGCTGGCGCGCATTCAGGCAGAATTCAAACGCGTGATTTTGGCGGTTAAGCCAGATGCAAATCTACCTTTTTAATCCTTCTTTAAACTGAACTTCGCGCGAGTATCCGCTTGAATATTCTCATTGTCCGCGTTTCATCCCTTGGGGATGTGGTGCATAACATGCCGATGGTGTCCGATATTCGACGTCATTATCCCGACGCTAATATCGATTGGGTGGTGGAGGAGGGCTACGTCAGTCTGGTCGGACTTAATCCAGAAATACGTCGCATTATTCCTATCGCGTTGCGTCGTTGGCGCAAAAGTTTGTTTTCGGTTGTTACCCGGCGTGAAATATCAGCTTTTCGCAGGCAGCTTAAAGAGGATGCCTACGATATTGTTTTTGATACGCAGGGATTATTGAAAACTAGCATTGTCATGCGGATGGCGCGTCTTACGCCTGACGGCAAACGGGTTGGCTTGGCAAATGCGACTGACGGTTCGGGCTATGAGCCGATATCGCGCATTTTTCATACGCTGAGTATTCCGGTCGGTTTGCGTACGCATGCGGTTTTACGGGCGCGTCAGGTTGCAGCACACGCTTTGAACTACAGCGCAGACGGTCGGGCAAATTTCAATATGCAAATGCCAACATTGGCAGCCGAGAATTGGCCTTCTTGGTTACCGCGCCAACCTTATGCGGTTTTTTTTCATGGCACCGCCCGGGCAGACAAGCAATGGGCATTTGCCAATTGGGTTGATATTGCGCGACGGTTGGCTTTAGTTGGTATTCCTGTATTGTTGCCGTGGGGCAGCGAAGTCGAAAAACAGACGGCGGAAAAGTTGGCGGCGCAAATGTCGAATGTGCAGATATTACCTAAATTACCGTTGATGGAGGCCGTTTTACTGGCGCAGCGGGCGTCGCTGGTGGTTGGCGTCGATACCGGACTGACCCATGTGGCGGCGGCTTTTAATCGCCCGACCATTGAGTTGTATTGCGATTCTCCACGTTGGAAAACGGAGGGGAATTGGTCGGAGAATATTATCAATTTAGGCGATGAAGGAACCGCGCCGACGGTCGAACAGGTATTGGATGCGGTAGATGTGCTGCTGAATTGAGCGGGGAATGGGGTTAGCTTTGCAAGTAGCCCCTTCGATAAACGCTGCGGAGTGTTCACGCCGTCAACACAACACGGCATAATACGGCGATGGACCAACAAATTCTGCAAATCGATAGTGCCGACTGGCACGTCAGCCACCCCAATCAAACTTGGATTTCTGCATTAGAGGCAGGAAAGTTATTGTATTTCCCCAAACTTACTTTTAAGCTGACGCCAGAAGAGCGTCGCTTTTTAACGCCTGCCGTGCTCGATCCTAAAAGTCGCAATATCAGCCTCAACGCCGATGGTGAGTTAAAGGGCGCACTCGGGGATGCCGCGGAACAGGTCGCATTGGCTGAAATGGTGGGACGTTTTCGGATGCAGGCGCAGGATTTGATCGCTTCGCTATTGCCTGCTTACAGTGAGATCGTGCGCCTGGCCCCAACCAGTTTTCGGCCAATGCAGGTCGAGACCCGTGCGCAATCCTGGCGTGCAGACGACAAACGTATGCATGTGGATGCTTTTCCATCGCGGCCCAATTACGGTGAACGTATTTTGCGGGTGTTTGCCAATCTGAACCCTGATGGCGAGGCGCGCGTATGGCGGGTGGGTGAGCCGTTTGAGGATGTGGCGAAGCGATTCTTACCGAAGGCAAAGGCTTACTCTCGCTGGCAAGCACAAGTGCTGAAAGCGCTACACATCACAAAATCTTTACGGAGTGAATACGATCATCTGATGTTGCAATTGCACGATGGCATGAAGTCGGATCTGGCCTATCAAAGCAATGGCCCGCAGGTGACGATGCCTTTTGCTGCTGGATCGGTCTGGGTCTGTTTTTCTGATCAGACGCCGCATGCCGTCATGTCGGGGCAATACATGATGGAGCAGACCTTGCACCTGCCGCCCACCAAGCAATATGATCCGAGCGCCAGCCCGTTAGCTATTTTGACGCGGCTGACAGGCCGCAACCTAATTTGATGCGGGCGCGGTTGTATCGCCTGCTTTATTCTTGTGTTTGGTGGCTGATCATTCCGCTGGCACTTTGCCGTCTGTGGTGGCGAGGCCGCAAGGAGCCCGGATATCGACAACACATCCCCGAGCGTCTGGGATTTTATCCGCCGATTGATCGCGCCCGAGCGGATTTGCCACCCGCCTATCTATGGGTGCACGCGGTCTCGGTTGGTGAAACCCGGGCTGCCGAACCATTGATCAACATGCTGCTTGCCGGCTATCCGCAACATACCATCTTGTTAACCCATATGACCGCGACTGGTCGTGCCACCGGGCAGGCTTTGTTTGGAACTTCGTCGCGCGTAATACAGAGTTTTTTGCCCTACGATACTGGCTGGATGGTTGGTCGTTTCCTACGCCATTTTTCGCCGCGTTTATGCATTTTGATGGAAACGGAAGTCTGGCCTAATTTAATCGCGCAATGTGGCCGTTATCAGGTGCCGGTAGCGTTGGTGAACGCACGTTTATCTGCGCGCTCTTTACGCCGCGGGAAAAAATTTACGACCTTAATGACAGAAGCGGCAAGCGGCATCAGTTGCGTTGGTGCTCAAACAAGTGATGACGCCGAGCGTATGCGTGAATTAGGTGCACGCAACGTGACAATTACGGGAAATCTTAAGTTTGATGTCGCACCATCAGAGGAGTTAGTCGGCATCGGCAAAGCTATGCGCCAGCAGATTGGAGCCCGACCAGTTTTGTTATGCGCCAGTACGCGGGAGGGCGAAGAAGCGCTGATTCTGGCAGCTCTGTCGAGCTTGCCGCCGATAGACGATCTGTTATTAATCATCGTACCTCGTCACCCCCAACGCTTCGAGGAAGTAGCAAATCTGATTGCTTCCTATCACTTGCCAATGCTGCGGCGTTCGGTCTTGGGATCTGAACAATTGGGGGCAGAAATTAAGGTCATGTTGGGCGATTCAATGGGTGAAATGTTTGCCTATTTCGGCGTGTCGGATGTGGCATTTATAGGCGGAAGCCTGATGCCGCTAGGCGGCCAAAATCTGATTGAAGCCTGCGCCGTAGGGACGCCAGTCCTGATCGGCCCCCATACCTTTAATTTTGCAGCTGTGACGGAGCAAGCGATCGCCGCAGGGGCCGCGTTACGCGTGTCGGATGCGGTCATGATGCTGGGAATGGCTAAGCGATTGTTAGTGACCAAGACTGAACGTCAGGCTATGGGGCAGAATGCCAGCAACTTTGCGCAATTGCATCGTGGTGCGACGGCAAGGACGGTGGCGTTATTGGCAGGGTTGCTATAGCCGCTTCCGGACTAAACGGTGTGATCTAAGGTCAACTTTTTCACGTAATTCAACAAAAAATGTCGTCGATAGAAGGCACCTTGCGCTCATTATGAATACTCTTATCGGTACATTATTCCTACCACCTACTAGTTTGATTTTGCTGTGTTGTATTGGTTTTTTCTTGTATCGACGCTGGCCGCGTTTCGGTATGTCTGTAAGCGCCATTGCGCTGCTCGTATTACTGATTATCAGCACATCCGCTGGTGCCTTATTATTTGTCGCGCCGCTGGAAAATCAAACTCCTGTGCTCAATGCAACCTCGATAAGGGGCGCGCAAGCTATCGTGGTTCTTGGCGGTGGTCGGTTACAGAATGCACCAGAATATGGCGGTGTCGATAGCCCCAGTTATTGGACGCTGGCGCGCTTGCGGTATGCCGCCAGATTACATCGGGAAACGGGATTGCCGGTGCTGGTCGCCGGCGGCAAGCCGGACGGTGGCAACGAATCTGAAGCTGTGGTGATGGCGCGATCTTTGAGAGAGGATTTCGCTACGCCAGTCAAATGGTTGGAGGAAACATCGAATAACTCAGCGCAAAATGCCGCGTTCTCGCAGGGCATTCTGGCACGTGAAAATGTGGGAAAAATTCTTTTAGTGACCGACGCTATTCATATGCCACGCGCAAAAATGATTTTTCAACAGAGTGGGCTGGAAGTCGTCGCCGCCCCGACGATTTTTTTTAGTCATGACAAGTTTTCGATATCCGATTTTGTACCGAGCGGCGAGGGACTGCGGCGCAGTTACTACGCCTTGCATGAGTGGATTGGGATTGCCTGGTACAAATTACGTTATTGATAGTGCTGCACGGATCCTTAAGCAATTGTGAGTTTGCGGTGTGCGGGCAGGCTGGCGCAAGATATCGTCGATGTATTACGTTCGTATTTACCACTCCTCTCACAGTCTATTTCCTTTTGTCTGCCACATAAAAAAGCCCGCAACGCTTATACCGTTGCGGGCCCATCTTTCAACGAAGTTCTATCTCAGTTCGTCGTTTAGTTCACTTTCGGCTGAGCTGCCAGGGCGACTGGCGGCTGCGTAGTCTCATTCAAACCGCCACCCAACGACCGATACAGATCAATCGCATTGTTCAGACGTAATTGGCGCGTCTGAATTAAGGATTGCTGTGCCGAGAACAAATCGCGCTCTGCATCCAGCAGTTCATTCGAACTGGCGATGCCGTTCTTAAAGCGCAGGTCAGTGAGCTTGACTCGCTCTTGTTGCGCCACTAGAAACGCCTGTTGCGCCTCTAATTGCTCATCAAGCGCACCGCGTGCTACCAGCGCATCAGCAACTTCACTAAAGGCGGTCTGAATGGTCTTTTCGTAGTTGGCGATAGCGATGTTCTTACGCACTTCCGACAATGTCAGATTTGCGCGATTACGTCCGCCTTCAAAAATCGGCAACGTCAGTTGCGGAACGAACGACCATGTGCGACTACCTGCAGCAAACAAACTTCCCAGCGAAGAACTGGCATTGCCGATACCCGCAGTCAGTGAAATCTGCGGGAAGAACGCAGCACGGGCTGCGCCGATATTGGCATTCGCTGCACGCAATTGTTGTTCAGCAGAGCGGATATCCGGACGTCGAATCAGCAGGTCGGATGGTAGGCCAGCTGGAATGTCGGTCACAATTTGCTGCGTATCCAGCGCTTGCGCTGCTGGCAGGTCGGTCATCGGCTTGCCTACTAGCAGGGTCAGAGCATTGGTAGCCTGACCACGTTGGCGCACCAAAGTCGCAAAGGCGACACGGGCTGATTGCACCAGTGTTTCCGATACACGCAAGTCCAGCCCCGATGATGCGCCAACTTCAAAGCGCATCTTTGCGAGTTTGTAATCCTGAAGTCGGCTATTCAACGTTTGTTGCGCCAGTTCTTGCTGCTCGGTATATGAGCGCTCAGCCAGATAAGCCTGAGCAACTTGCGAGACTAATGATATTTGTGCCGACAGACGGGCTTCTTCAGTCGAAAGATACGACGCTAGCGCAGCATCTTTCAGGCTACGTACGCGACCAAAGAAATCTAGCTCAAACGCGGTCATGTTAAGACCGACTGCATAACCAGTACCGACCACGGAAGTATTATTAGTGGTCTGGCTGGCGGCAGTACGGCCGCTGGTGCGAGAAAAACTGCCGTCGAAATTTGGCAACGCATCGGCGGCGGTGATGTTGTACTGCGCACGCGCCGCTTCGATATTTAACACTGCGGTACGTAGATCGCGATTGTTTTCAAGCGCCGCTGCGATCAGCGTTTGCAGGCGCTGATCGGGGAAAAACTGACGCCAGCCGAGAGTCACCGCATCCGTTTGAGATTGCGTCGTGGCGAACTCTTCGGCCGGGTAGTTACCCGCGACCGGGGCTGCCGGTCGCACATAGGTTGGGGCCATGCTGCAACCCGACAGAACGCCTGCCAGCAATAGGACGCTGGTCAGGTGTTTCGGTAAAGAATTAAACATGCTCTGCCTCCACATCAATTTTTTTGTTCGCGGCATACATCTTGTTCTGGCGGTCGCTGCCCTTGAAAATCTTACGGACAACTACGAAGAAGACCGGGACCAGGAAGACCGCAAGAACGGTCGCTGTAATCATCCCGCCCATCACGCCAGTACCGATAGCACGTTGACTGCCTGAGCCTGCACCAGTCTTGATCGCCAATGGCAATACGCCAAGAATAAACGCCATCGATGTCATCAGAATCGGACGGAACCGCAGATGTACTGCTTCCAGCGTTGCCTCAATCAGGCCTTTTCCTTGTGCTTGTAGGTCTTTCGCAAATTCGATAATCAGAATCGCATTTTTCGCTGACAAGCCAATAACGGTAATCATCCCGACCTTAAAGTACACATCGTTCGGCATGCCGCGTAACGTTACCCCGAGCAATGCACCGAGAATCCCCAGCGGCACAACTAGCATTACGGCAAACGGAATCGAGGTGCTTTCATACAGCGCAGCCAATACCAGGAATACCGCAATCAGCGACAACAAATACAGCATCGGTGCTTGCGAGCCAGAGGTTTTTTCTTCCAGCGACTGACCGGTCCACTCAAAGCCAAAACCTGGCGGCAACTTAGCTGTCAGTGCTTCCATTTCATCCATCGCTTCGCCAGTGCTATGACCTGGTGATGCGCCGCCCGAAATTTTTACTGCCGGGTAACCGTTGTAGCGCGTCAATTGCACCGGACCGCTAATCCAGTGTGAAGTCATGAATGCCGATAACGGCACCATGGTTCCCGCCGTATTTTTCACGTACAGCTTGGCCAGATCTTCCGGTTGCAAACGTTGTGGTGCATCAGCTTGTACGATTACCCGTTGCTGACGTCCTTGATTCGGGAAGTCATTGACATAGGCAGAACCCAGCGCGGTCGACAATGTGCTGTTGATGCCCGCAAATGACACACCGAGCGCATTCGCTTTATCGCGATCGATGTCGAGTTGCAGCTGTGGCGCATCTTCCAGACCCTCAGGACGTACACCGGCCAATAACTTGCTTTGCGCAGCCATTCCGAGCAATTGGTTACGTGCAGCAGTGAGTTTTTCATGCCCTAAACCAGCGCGGTCTTGCAGTCGGAAAGTGAAACCGGTGGCGTTACCCAGTTCAGGAATCGGCGGCGGATTCAACGGATAAACGATCGCATCTTTGATTGCTGAAAACGCACCAAATGCAGCCCCTGCAATCGCGTCAGCTGATTCAGACGGTCCGCGCTCGCTCCAGTCCTTCAGCGGTGTAAATACCAGACCCGCATTTTGACCGTTACCGGAGAAACTAAAACCGGTAATGGCGACAACGTGGGCAACCGCTGGTAACTTGGCGTAATACGCTTCAATCGTCTTGATCACTTCTAACGTACGATTTTGACTTGCGCCCGGAGGCAACTGCACGTTAGTGATGATATAACCCTGATCTTCGCTAGGTAGGAATGATGCTGGCAGGCGCGCATATAGCAGGCCGACGCAGACCACGATAGCGCCGTACACCAGCATGTAGCGGCCGGTTTTGGTCAGCATCTTCGCGATGAAGCCCTGATAGCTGGTAGTCGTGGCGTTAAAGCGACGATTAAACCAGCCAAAAAAGCCTTTTTTCTCGTGGTGATGTCCCGCTTCTACCGGTTTCAGAATCGTGGCGCACAATGCTGGCGTCAACGTAAATGCCATCAGTACCGAGAAGAACATTGATGCAACCATCGACAAAGAGAACTGGCGATAAATCGCGCCAACTGCACCGCTAAAGAATGCCATCGGGATAAATACGGCGATCAACACTAACGTGATACCGATCAAAGCGCCGGTAATTTGGCCCATTGCTTTACGCGTAGCATCACGTGGCGACAGACCTTCTTCGCTCATGATCCGTTCGACGTTTTCGACCACCACAATGGCGTCATCCACCAGAATACCGATAGCCAGCACCATCCCGAACATCGTCAGAACGTTGATCGAGAAACCGAACAACAGCAGTGTCGCAAAAGTGCCCATCAGCGCCACCGGCACGACAATGGTCGGAATCAGCGTGTAGCGAATGTTCTGCAAAAACAGATACATCACCAGGAACACCAGAATGATCGCCTCGATCAGCGTTTTTACCACTTCTTCGATAGAAATCTTGACGAAGGTTGAAGTGTCGTACGGCACAGTGTATTTCACGCCAGCCGGGAAGTATTTAGACAACTCTTCCATTTTTGCGTGAACTGCTTTCGCAGTGCCGAGAGCATTTGCCGTTGGCGACAACTGGACGCCGACGAATGAGGTCGGTTTGCCATCGAGACGACCTGAAGTAGCGTAAGACTGCCCGCCGATTTCGATACGCGCAACGTCACGTAGACGCACGACCGAGCCGTCTTTGTTGGCGCGCAATTGAATGTTGCCAAATTGCTCAACAGTGGTGAGCTGACCGGTAACGACGACCGTTGCCGAGATTTGTTGCGTACCCGGACTAGGTAAATCGCCGATAGTACCGCCAGCAACCAATGCATTTTGGGCTTGAATAGCATCGGTAACATCACCCGGTGTCAGGTTCAGGCCAACTAGTTTGGCTGGATCAATCCAAATCCGCATTGCACGTTCAGTACCGAATAGCTGAGCCTGACCGACGCCAGCAACCCGCTTGATTTCATTGAGCACGTTACGTGACAAATAGTCACCTAGCGCGATTGGATCAAGTTTGCCGTCTGTCGACGATAAGCCGATAAACATCAAAAAGTTGCTGCGCGATTTGGTAACTTGCACACCTTGTTGGGTGACGGCAGCGGGCAAGCGCGCCTCAACCCGCTTCAAGCGGTTTTGTACGTCCACCGCTGCCAGATCGGCATTGGTGTCAGGCGAGAAGGTGACGGTGATTTGGACTGCACCGTTGGCCTGACTCTGTGACTCGATGTACTGCAAACCATCGGCGCCGTTCATTTCCTGTTCGATCAGGCTGGTGACGCTATCATCCAGCGTTTGTGCTGTAGCGCCGGGATAATTGGCGCTGATGACGATGGTGGGCGGCGCAATCGACGGATATTGCGACACCGGTAATTGCGTGATCGCTAATGCACCCCCGAGCAGGATGAAGATAGCGAGCACCCACGCAAAAACTGGGCGATCAATGAAAAACTTTCCCATCTGGGTGCTCCTTATTTAGCTTTAGATGTTGTGTCTGCGTGCGGAGCGTCAGATGCTGCGGAGGCGGTTACCGGCGTCGCTGCAGCTGGTGTATTCGTCCATGGAATAGTTTTCACTACTGCACCGGGCTTCACTTTCTGCAAGCCTTCTACAATCACTTTGTCACCCGTTTTCAAACCGTCAGTAACGACCCATTTGTCGCCCTGTGCGTTGTCCGCTTTGATAGTCCGTGCTGCCACTTTATTGTCCTTATCGACAACAAAAACGGTCGCGCCGGTCATGTCACGGGTAACTGCCTGTTGCGGCACCGTGATGGCCTGGTCGTTGACTGCCTGTTCCAGTTTTGCGCGGACATACATGCCTGGCAATAAACTGTGGTCGGGATTAGGGAATTCAGCACGAATACTGACAGAGCCGGTAGTGGAATCAACGGTTAAATCCGAAAATAACAACTTGCCGCTTTGCGGATAGGCTTGCCCATCTTCAGTCACTAGCGTGACTTTTGCCTGACCTTGACCAACGCTTTGCAATTGACCATTTTTCATCGCTTGCTGGAGTTTCAGGATGTCGGTACTCGATTGAGTCAGGTTGACGTAGATCGGATCGACTTGCTGGACTGTTGCCAACTGGGTCGCTTCACCTTGGCCTACTAATGCGCCTTCTGTCACCAACGCACGACCGATGCGGCCGGAAATAGGGGAGGTCACGGTCGCGTAGCCAAGATTCAGGCTGGCAGTCTGGCGTGAAGCTTTGGCAGAAGCAACATCGGCAGCCGCTTGTTTTTGCAAGGCGACAGCGTCGTCATAATCCTGCTTGCTGACCGCATTTGCTTCAACCAACGGTTTGTAGCGTTGCGCTTTCAGTGTGGCTTGCGTCAAATTAGCTTCGGCTTTCGCCAGCGATGCTTGGGTGCTTTCGTAAGTTGCTTGCAATGGCGCCGGATCGATCCGGAACAATACTTCGCCAGCCTTGACGTCGCTGCCTTCGCGGAAATTGCGCTTAAGAATAATACCGGCTGCGCGCGCCCGAACTTCGGCAATGCGCGTAGCTTCCAGACGGCCGGGTAATTCGGTCGATAGAGAGAGTCGTTCTGGGGCAATACTAATAACGGATACTTCGGGTGGCGGTGGTGCAGCCGGAGCGGCGGCTTTCTGACCGCAGGCGGCGATTGCTGATAATAACGCTACGGCTAGCGCTATGCGCGTAAAACGATAAAGAGGGCCTACTGAAGTCATAAATTTTCTCGCACGTAATTGAAGAAAAGCATTGGATAAATAAAGATCATGCCGAATTCGGGATTGCATTGCACAATGGGGGAATAATGATCGGCTTCGTTAATGCCAGTTAGGTATAACGCGGTGAACAGTGATATTATACATACATTCACGAATGTATGTGCTCGGGTTCCCTAATATGTTGCACCCGCACATCGATGCACAGTTTGGAGATGCTGAAAATGGCAAGATGTACAAAAGAGGAGGCTCTGGAGACGCGTTCGCGTATTTTAGACGCAGCGGTCGACGTGTTTTATACGCGGGGCGTATCGCAGACTTCATTAGCCGATGTCGCAAACGCGGCAGGTGTTTCTCGAGGGGCGATTTATTGGCATTTCACTAATAAGAGTGATTTGTTTAATGCTATGTGTGAGCGCGTCCGGTTGCCGATGGAAGCCTTGATACGCAACAGCGCGGAAGAAAGTTCTATTGATCCTTTAGGTCAATTTCGTAGCTGGTGTTTATTCGCTCTCGAAGAAGGCGTAAATAATCCTCAAACACGGAAGATAATAGCGACTATATTGCATAAATGCGAATTTGTTGATCCGCAAGATCCGATTTATATGCGTCAGCAAGAATGTTTTTTGCAAGGACGTATTAATATCCAGCGAATTTTGCGATATGCAGTGGCGAAAGGTCAGTTGCCACGCAATCTGGATCCAACGTTATCGGCGATTATGGTGCAGTCTTTATTATCTGGCGTGTTGGATAACTGGCTGTTTAGTCCGGATAGTTTTGATTTAGGTGAACAAGCTACCAAAATAGTCGATCTTTGTATTCATATGCTGACGACAGCGCCGAGTTTGCAAAAAAGCTAATTCGGGGATAGTGCAGAGATGAATATATCAGCCTGCTCGGCTTAATTTAAACCCTAAGCCGAGAGGTGTTTGCGGTCTTTATTTATGCAAATGGATATTAATAATAAGCTGGTATCAATAGTGCATTCACTTGCAGCAGGTCATTCTCTTTTAAGGCACCCGCTGCAGCTTTCAATTTTAGACCATTCATTAACGTGTCATAACGGGCTTTAGCCAAATCCCTGCGCGTTGAAAATAATTGTTGTTCTGCATTTAGCACGTCAATATTGATGCGGACGCCGACCCGATAGCCGAGTTTGTTGGAGTCCAGCGAAGACTGGCTCGAAATTTCCGCGGCTTCTAGCGCCTTTACTTGTGCCAAGCCATTACTCACACCTAAATAAGCCTGGCGGGCGTTCAATGCCGCTGTTCTGCGGGCATTATCCAGATCAGATCGCGCCTTATCTTCCAATGCAATCGCTTGCCTGACTTCGCTATCGACTGCGCCGCCCGAATATAGCGGGATCGTCCATTGCACGCCTATCGAATTCGATGCGCCTGCACCATTCGAGATTGGATTGTTGTTGCCACTAATATGAGAGAAGTTGCGACTTGCCACCAAGTCGACCGTCGGTAAATGACCGGCGCGATTTATTTTGATCTGGCGTTTCGCTGTTTCGAGCGCGATTTGCTGGCCCAAGACATTGTAATTTTGCTCTTCCGCGATGCTGACCCATGGGCCAATCTGGGCCGGTTCGGGGTTGGTCAATTTGACGCTTGGGCGCAAGATTGCCAGTGATGCAGGGGCCTGACCGATAATTTGTTGCAACGTGCTGCGGGCGACTTCCAGATTATTCGTGGCAGCGATTTCCTGCGCTAATACCAGATCAAAGCTGGCTTGCGCCTCGTTGGTATCCGTAATGGTCGCCGTGCCAATTTCAAAATTGCGTTTGGCGGAGGCCAGTTGTTCGGCGATCGCGCTTTCCTGGGCTTTGAGGAACGTTAAAATATCTTGCGCCGCCAACACATCAAAATAAGCTTGTCCGACGCGCAAAATCAAATCCTGCTGAACTTGTGAAAAAGCTACTTCGCTACCGGCAACCAAAAGCTTGGCTTGCGCGTATTGTTCCCAGTTTGCGGGACGATATAGCGGTTGGACTAATTGCAAACCGTATTGATTGCTTGTTTTATTCCAGTTATCACCAGACCGATTGTAAGTGCCGCCTAAACCGATTTGCGGCAGCAATCCAGCGCGCCCCTGAATACTAGCCTCGCGCCCGGCGCTAAGAGCATAACGCGCGCTGGTGTAGACGGCATCATTGGCGAGGGCTTGATAGTAGGTTTGCACCAAATCGAGTGCTTGTGCATTAGCAGGCAACAAAATGCCGGTAATCGGGCCCGCAATGAGCGCCGCAATCAGTGTATTACGGATGTGGCGCATCAAATTCTCCGGGGCGTTCGACAGTCGTGCGATGTTTGGAGCAGGTATTCGGGCAGCAAACGCGTATGCGTCGCGCTGTGCCGACCTCAATAGACTGGCATCGTGCTATCTACTTGCTGCGCCCAGGCGTGGATCCCGCCCGTAAGATTGATCACGTTAGGAAAATTATTGCGTTCTAAAAATGCCGCTACTGACATGCTGCGTGCCCCGTGATGACAGATACAGACAATTTGCTGATCTTCTTCCAACTCGTTCAGACGCGCCGGAATCGTTTGCATCGGGATTAACTGCGCATCAGCGATATGGCAAGTTTGATATTCCCAAGGTTCGCGTACGTCTAGCAAGAACGGCGTTGGACGATCCGGGTCAGCGATCCAGGCAGCTAGTTCAGGAGCAGTTAAATGTTGCATGATCGTCTATGGGGTTTAGAATTTGAAGTGAGAATGCGGCGCGGCATCACGCAAAGGCTTGGCGCTGGTCTCAAATAGATTCCGCGTATCGTAAGCGGAGTCCGAAATGCGCGTAATCACTTGCGCAGTCATGACAGGCGCTTCGCCAATAATGGCGACAATGCGGCCGCCGACCTTTAATTGCGCTAAGAAAGCATCCGGTAATGAGGCCAGTGAACCGGAGATGACGATGACGTCATAGGTCGACTCTTTGCCTTCGGTCCAGCCCTGTGCGCCATTGCCTTCGACAACATCGACGTTTCTAACGCCATAAGCGCTCAGATTTTTTTCAGCAAAATCTTTCAGTCCGGCGTCAATTTCTACTGTGACAACGTGACGGGCTTTGTGCGCTAACAATGCCGCCATGTAACCGGAACCCGTACCGATTTCCAGCACAATTTCATGTTTTTTTACGGCGGCTTCTTGCAGCAGACGCGCTTCGACTTTTGGTGAAAACATGCTTTCGCCGCCGTCGCCCGGCAGTGGTATTTCTGTATCGCTAAAGGCCAGACTTTTGTAAGCGGCCGGGACGAACTCTTCGCGCCGTACCACCGTCAGCAGGTCTAAAATGTCTAACTCCAGCACATTCCAGGGACGGATTTGCTGTTCGATCATATTGAAACGGGCTTGTTCGATATTCATGGCGAAGGCTCAATAACGGGATAAAAGAAGCATTCTATCAAGGTCACCCTCAAAAACCTACAGCGCGGGTCAATCTTGGGTCTGAAATACTGACTTTACTGAAGCGTTTTTAATTTGGCGGCTTGGTTCTTACGATGCCAGCCTGCTTGTCACCTTCAATAAGTCTGCACAATATCCCCATCGCGTATTTATGTTGTGTGAGGCTTTAGCCGCAAGAGCACAGCCTTTTGCAGGTAAAATGCGCCTTTACCAAGTTGCGCCGCTGCGTAAATAATCACAGAATAAATTGCCAAAATGGCATAGTTTTGACGATTTAACCGGCGATGACGATGGGCGGTGGAGATGTCGGATGACAATGCTTACTTTCACCCATGAAATAACTCCAAGGATATCGATGAAATCAACGCGGCTAGTTATGCTCTCCCTTGCTCTGATAGGCGCGGTTTTACTGAGTTCCTGCGCGATGCTGATCGGGCCGCGAGATGTCGATTTTCCATTGGCAAAACTACAAGAATCGCTGAATAAACGTCTGCCCTTCACAAAACGCTATCTCGGATTAATTGAAGTCACCGCCACGCACGCAAATTTAGCGTTGGATGCGACTCAGGGGAGGCTGCTTATCGATATGGACGTCACAATGGCCCTGCCTGTAGCAGGCAAATCCTGGACCGGAAAACTAGCAATATCCGGCGTCATGGCGTTGGACCCTGCGCATAATGCGGTGGTGTTGAACGACACAAAGCTGGATAAAGTTGCAATAGATAACATGGATGGTGCTTATAACGGTCAGGCAACGCAAATCGGCGGTTTACTGGCGCGCGAATTATTGCAGACCATTCCTTTATATACTTTTAAGCCGGAAGACTTGCGTTATGTCGGTGTCACATTTGCGCCGACCAAGATCGTCACAAAGGCTGATCGCCTCGTGGTAACCTTTGAGCCGCAAAAATGAGTCGCGGCTGTCTTTATGCCGATCACCGCCCGTTTGCGCTTGTGCTTTTGATTGACCCTGTTTAAAGAAACCCGCGAGTTCGGACTGCGGGTTTTTTTATGACATTTCGTGGCTTCACTTTATTTATCACCATAACTTAACAAAAGCATGGATCTTCTCTTAGCGTTAAAAGTCATCATCATGGGTGTGGTCGAAGGATTGACCGAATTTCTCCCGATTTCATCAACTGGTCATTTAATACTCGCAGGAAGTTTGCTGGATTTTACCGCCGACATCGGTCGCGGCAAGGCAGAAGTATTTGAAATTGCGATTCAGGCTGGTGCCATTTTTGCGGTCTGTTGGGAATATCGGGCGCGTATTGCCGCTGTTTTACGTGGCTTAACCACCCAGCGCAGCGCGCAAAAGTTAGTCTTAAATTTGATCATTGCTTTTATTCCCGCTGCCATATTGGGTTTGCTGTTTAGCAAAATGATCAAAGAGAAATTATTCTCTCCAATTCCCGTCGCAATCGCGCTGGTCGTTGGCGGCTTGATTATTTTATGGGTCGAGCGTCGCAATAAAAATCGCCAACATGCTATCCGTGTCGATACTGTTGACGATATGACCGCACTCGATGCTCTCAAAATCGGGATTGCACAAGCCTTTGCGTTAATTCCCGGCACCAGTCGGTCTGGCGCGACGATTATTGGCGGCATGATGTTTGGCCTGTCACGCAAAGCTGCCACCGAATTTTCTTTTTTTCTGGCGATTCCCACGCTATTCGCCGCTACCATTTATTCGCTCTACAAAGATCGTGCCTTATTAAGTGCCGCCGATATTCCGCTGTTTTCGCTCGGAACTGTTGCGGCATTTATTTCTGCATTCTTTTGCGTGCGCTGGTTGTTGCGCTATATCAGCAATCATGATTTCACCGCGTTTGCCTGGTATCGGATTGCGTTCGGTTTGATTATTTTGATTTCCAGTTTTACCGGTGTCATGGATTGGGAGCATTAATTACTTCGTGTCTTTGCTGATGTGATTGCAAAAAAGTAGGGCGATGCTAAACAAGGCGCGTTCTATTTTTGTAATTATTTTCTGATGTATCAGCCGAGATACGTATTAGCATTCACGTTTTAGTTAGTTTTTTATTAATTGTTGCGCTTCAATACGCTATCGGAGAATAGTTTTGGCAAATGTTTGTTCAGCCGGTCTGGATATTGGCTTCGCTTCGCTGGATTATGTGCAAATCGGGATTCTTGGCATCATTCAAGGTATCTCTGAGTTACTACCCATTTCGTCGACTGCGCATATGCGGATTGTGCCAGCGGTATTAGGCTGGCACGACCCCGGTTCGGCATTTTCAGCCGCTATGCAATTAGCCGCACTGGTCGCGGTTGTGAGTTACTTTTGGCGCGATGTGCGTGAGGTCACGGTTGGCAGTATCACTGCGCTGCGTCAACGTGACTATCGTAATCCGTCGTTTCGATTGGGTATGGCCATCCTGATTGCCACGATTCCGATTGGTATCGTCGGCCTGGCCTTGTCGCCGGTATTGAATGCCTGTAATTCGCCATTACGTAGCCTGACAGTCATCGGTTACGCTTGTATCGGCCTGGCGGTGTTATTGGCGTTGGCAGAGATGACCGCACGTCACAAACGCACCGTCGGTGAGATGCGCATGCGCGATGCTGTGATCGTTGGCTTGGCGCAAGTCGGCGCGCTGATTCCCGGTGTGTCGCGTTCCGGGTCGACGTTGACTGCTGCTTTATTCCTTAACTTCAAGCGCGAAGAAGCGGCACGTTTTTCGTTTTTGTTAGGGTTGCCTGCGATTGCGCTGGCCGGTTTAAAAGAACTATGGCATTTGCTGCACGCGCATATGCCGATAGATGCCTGGTTACTGCTGTTGTTTGGTCTTGTGGTTGCCAGTATTTCAGCGTTTTGCGCGATTTGGGGTTTGATGAAATTCCTCGAAAAATTCTCGACCTGGCCGTTTATTATTTACCGCGCTGCGCTGGGAATATTCCTGCTGGTCGCCGTACATAATGGCTTTCTGCATTAACCTTTTTTGATGTGCCATGCTGCAATGCTGTCTAACTTAGTACCTATTAATGCCTGATCAAAATAATTCGCAAGCCCTGACTATCCTGCAGACCGTTTTCGGCTATCCGTCGTTTCGCGGTCAGCAGGCGGAAATTGTCGGCCACGTAGCAGGGGGTGGCGATGCATTGGTATTGATGCCGACCGGCGGTGGAAAATCGTTGTGTTATCAAATTCCGGCGCTGTTGCGGGATGGTGTCGGTGTCGTGATATCGCCGTTGATCGCATTGATGCAAGATCAGGTGGATGCGTTGGCAGAAGTTGGCGTGCGCGCCGCGTTTCTGAATTCCACGCAAACCTATGAAGAAGCGTCACAGATTGAGCGCCGCGTGCGTAGCGGCGATCTCGATCTGGTGTATGTTGCGCCCGAGCGTTTATTAACACCGCGTTGTCTGGAGTTGCTGGAGTCGTCAAAAATTGCCTTGTTTGCGATTGATGAAGCGCATTGCGTATCGCAATGGGGTCACGATTTCCGACCCGAATACATCAAGCTGTCGATACTGCACGAGCGCTTTCCAAATGTCCCGCGTATCGCGCTGACGGCGACGGCGGATCATCAGACGCGCGAAGAAATTGCGCTGCGTTTGCAGTTGCAAGATGGCGCAAAATTTGTATCGTCATTCGATCGCCCGAATATTCGCTATCAAATTGTTGAGAAGGCCAATGGCCGCAAGCAATTACTTGATTTTATTCAGGCCGAGCATGTTGGCGATGCTGGTATCGTCTATTGTTTGTCACGCAAAAAGGTTGAAGAGACCGCCGACTTTTTGACGCAACAGGGGATTTCGGCATTGCCTTACCACGCCGGTATGGACTACGCCACGCGCACTAAACACCAGAAGCGATTTTTGCGAGAAGAAGGCATCGTGATGGTCGCGACCATTGCTTTCGGGATGGGGATCGATAAACCCGATGTGCGTTTTGTGGCGCATCTGGATTTACCCAAAAGTATCGAGGGCTATTATCAGGAAACCGGGCGCGCCGGACGCGATGGCGGCCCCGCCAATGCCTGGATGGCGTATGGCTTGCAGGACGTCGTGCAACAGCGCCGCATGATTGATGAGTCCGAGGCTGTAGAAACCTTTAAGCGGGTGCTTGGCGTCAAGCTCGACGCGATGCTTGGCTTGTGTGAAACGCTCGATTGTCGACGTGTACGCTTGCTGGAATATTTCGGGCAGGAATCTACCCGGTGCGGCAATTGCGATACCTGCATGACGCCGCCGGTGTCGTTTGACGCGACTGTCGTTGTGCAAAAATTGCTCTCTACAATTTATCGTGTCGATCAACGCTTCGGTGCGATGCATGTGCTGGATGTATTGCGCGGAGTTGATTCGGACAAAATCAAGCAGTGGCGGCATGAGGATTTATCGACCTTTGGGATCGGCAGTGATCGCAGCGAGCCGGAATGGCGGGCGATTTTACGGCAGTCGATTGCGTTGGGTTTAGTCAGTGTCGATTATGAATCCTATAACGCATTGAAGCTGACCGATGCCGCTAAACCTGTGTTGCGAGGCGAACTTCAGGTACAACTGCGGCAATACCAAAAGCCGGTGAAACAGAAGGGCTCCAGCACTAAGCCAAAAGGCTATGTTGAGTCCGATCTATCGAGTGCCGAGCAGACGATTTTTGATAAATTGCGTTGGTGGCGCGTGGAGACTGCACGCAAGCATAATGTTCCGGCGTATGTGATTTTTCATGATGCGACTATGCGAGAGATTGCTAAGGCGCGGCCGGGGTCGCTGGAAGATTTGCGTGGCGTAAGCGGCGTGGGCGAGAAAAAGTTGGAGACTTATGGTGCCGAAATCGTTGAGCTGATTGCTGCGGTTTCTTAAGGGGGCGAATGTATCTGTCTCATCGTTCATTCACACCGATTCATTTAAATCCTCAACGTAATGGATGCATGTTGAGGACTGCCCGACGCGCTTTCCACGTGATGAGCGCGTAAGCATTTAATAACGAGCGTTGAACGCAGCCAACATTTTATTGCGCTGGCATAGTAATCCCTAACTTTGTAGCGATCGCTAGCACAACCAGCAGCAGCACCATCTCAGCCAATAATACTCGCCGAAATCCACTAGCGCCAGTTTGCTGGCCCCGATCCAGTTCTGCCAGCCAGTGCCAGCGATTTCGCACTCCCAGCGCGGCAGCAATCGCCACCGTAAAAAGCTTCGCCAGCAATATCCACACATAGTCAGAGGCCCAGATATTGCTAGCGTGTCCCAGCGTCCGCGCCACGTTAAACAGGCCGCTACACACTACGACGACCAACGCCAATGTCGCCACCTCAGACAAACGATGCGCCAATGCGCTGCGCTGCGTCAACTCCCAACGCACCCAATCTGCCGTGATCAGCACACACACGACAACTGATCCTACCCAAGCCGTTGCCGCCAGCACATGAGCAGTATGGACCGCGACGGCGATGCTAATAAACCCCTGATCAGCCGCATGGCCGGTAGCTGCTCGGGCTAGCGAAAATCCGATCAGACCCAGCACGAAAAGGCCATGGCGCCCCGGCAATGCAACGCTGAACGTTGCCAGCATCAATACCAGCCAGGCCACCAAACTCAGCCAAATCATCGTCCCGAAATGCGACTGCGTCAGTACCAGCCATAACGAATTCGGCAGATCATCAAGACTGGTATCCGTTATCGCAATCGTGCCTGCACACCAATACCCCAGCAATCCGATGCCAAGTAGCGAGCAAGCCCAACGCGTAATGCTGTCGAGTCGATCCGCAGTGATCGCAGATAATTTACCTGCTTGCAACACCGGTCGCAGCACGGCAATGCCGACCGCCGTTGCCAGCGCCGCCGTCATGACCGCTGCAACCAACGGTTGCAGCCAACTAGCGACCAGCGTCATTATTTCACCGTGAAGTTAAAACTACCCTGCGTGCGATGCCCGTCATCCGCCACCGCCACCCATTTCACCTGATATTTGCCCGCCCCCAACGCAGGCAGTGGAACCCGCATCGTTTTGTGCGTTGTGGCGTCCACTTCAGCTTTGGCGCTATTAACTTGTTTGCCTTTCGCATCGCTGACGATCAGGCTGCTAAACGCCGGTTCTAAGGCCTCGTTATAAGTGATCTTAACTTCCGAGGGCGCGCTGACAATTTCACCGGCAAGCGGCGACTGGGTGTCTGGCTGTGCATGGGCCCATGCCTGACCGATACCGCCTACGCAAAGCGCGCCGACCACCGTCAGCAGACGCAAAAACGACCGTAAAAATACGGCGCGAGTAGAAAGATAAAAAGAAGCGTTACGCATGATGTGGCCTTTTAAAAAATGGGTTTTCCAATTGAATGGGGAAAGATGTCGTCGAAAAAGAAGTGCGTTTGCAGCAGCACGCCGATGCTATGACCGCTGGCGCGATTCGCTGGTATTTGCGCTTCTAACCCGATTTGCATCGCCCGCGATTCCCACAGAACGCCGGGATTGATGGTGCCGGTGGTCTGGCCCGAACAACTGCCGCTGGTGCACGTACTCATTGCTAGTTCGACTACCGGAATCATGTTTGATATCGGCTTCGGCAAGCCGATGTTCTTTACGAAAGATTGCAAGTAAGGCAGGCTGTATTGCAACGTCACGCCCCAGTTCAGCGCATTAGGAACGCTGCGGTCGCTAGCATATTGCTGCCCTAACGTTGCGGTAACGGCAAAGGGTCTGAGCCAATTTAATGTGTCCGGCAAATCGCCAAAACCTTTACCGGCATAGATCGTCGGCGTATAGGTTGAATAACTGCTGCCGATCGCCTTGCTGCCACTGCCGCCGATTTCACTATCGACCCCGACCGAAAGCATGAATTCATGAACGGGATTGACGTACATCATGTATTTAATTCCCAGCCCCAGATTATCGAAACCTTTAACAGTCGGATTGCCTGTGCTGCGCTGATTGCTATAGTTGGTGCCGATACTTAGCGCCAGATTGGGCGTGATGGTTTTAGCATAATTCGTCGACCAGCTATTCACACTGGCGCTGCTGCCGGGGTTGTCGTCATCGTTTGGAGTGCGGATGTGGCCGAACTGAAAATCGAGCTCATCGCCGACACCGGGGTCGTCGACCGCCATGGTGGCGGGGAATATCCGGTTGCCTGCTATGGCGTGGGCGTGACCAAGTGGCGTCAGGCTTGCAATGGCAAGTCCCAGCGCCGCACGTGTAAGTACGTTTCGCATGATGTTTAGTCCATCGAGAAAAAGGATGCTGCAAGCTGCCGCGCAAATACGCCTGAAATGCAAGGCGCTACTCAGCGCGATGCTTCTTAAGGACGATATTCAGGCGATAAAGCGCGGCAATATCTCAACAATTCAGGAGGATTACATCAGCGGCGGTGGCTGTGGACGACTTGCTGCGGCAACGGTGTAAGGCCGGAACGCAGCACCCATGGCGGCGATAAAAGCGTGATGGGTAAGAGTGGCAGAGGTGATTTGCAGCAGAGTATTCAGCAGTAATGGGCTATGCGCGAACAGATTGCAATAACCGCAAGCTTCCTGACCGTCGTGCCCTTCATGGCCTTCATGGCTATGCGAAGAAGGCTGGCTAAGTTTGCTGTGCTGCATAGGCATCGCTTTAGACGAAGACATCATCGCCATTCCAGACATCGCAGTATCCGTTGTCGCCGCCACCTTCTTCGCATCATCCGAGTCTGAAGCATCATGGAAAAGGCACAGCGGCGCGGCCTGGATAATGTCAGTAAAGCTAGTTTGATGAGCGCTGAGAAAACGTCTGGCTGTCAGCGTCTGAGAAATCATGGGGGCGAAAGCGCTCATCAGGATAACCATGATCCCGATCCATGCGCCGTAGTGCATTCGCCGTAAGCCCAGCATGTTGATTTACACACCCACCAATGAAGAGACTTGCAATTATCCCATATTCAGGACGGATTTGATGCGTGATGATCGGCTGCCTGGCTTCTCATCACGCACCGTAAGCGGCCTGCGCAACGACGATGGATTATCGTTAAACAGGCGCAAATGTTGCTGTGATTCAACTGTGACGTAAGTACAACCGTCCAGTTAAAGCGCGGTCACGGTTTCCAGATAATTGCGTCGAATCAATGCCACATCAATCCCCAAAGTGGCCTCTAAATAATGCTGCATTCCGCCATACTCAGTATCGATCACTTGCTGCGCAGCATCCAGATAGGCGGGCTCCACCAACATTAATGGCGCCATCACCTCAACCGACATCCCGAACTTGTTAACTTGCTCTTCCAGTTGACGATTTCCCGTGGCGCTGGCGTGATTTGATTCCAGATAATCGCTAACGATATCGCTACGATCCAGGCCCAACGCCGATAGCAGCAGCAGACTTGCAAAGCCGGTCCGATCCTTGCCTGCGGTGCAGTGATAAAGAATATTGTGATTCTGTTCGGCCAATTGCAGAAAACGTCGGTATTGCGCCTGATACTGAATCGGAAAATCCCGATAGAACCCCAGCATAAACGCACGGCTATCGTCGGGCGTGCCGTTTCGTAATGCGCTCAGCACCGATGATTTGCCCAGATTGCCGACCAGTATCGGGTCGGCAACCCAGTTAAACATGTCTGCGAACGGCGATTCTGCAATCTGTTTTTCGCCAGCAGAGCGAAAGTCGATGACGACATCCAGATTAAAACGCTGCAATTGCGCTATATCGGTCGGCGTTGCCAACCCGGGATTGGCGCTGCGCAGCAAACGCCCGCTTTGAATACGGCGGCCATCCAGCGTGATCTTGCCACCGAGATCGCGGATATTCTGCACTTGCTGAAACAGAAATTGCACATCGGGCGGCGAGTCTTCGGCATGCGAGTTCGTAGCGGGCGGTGTGGGTTTTTGGGTCAAAAAAGCTCCTTGATGAGTGCAATTAGCGTCCGTGCTGCACAGCGCCCTCAGGCTGTCTACTCTGGCGCGTGACGGCAGACTGCTTTAAAGCTTGTCAGTCTACGGCAAGAGTTTATCGTAGGCCTGTTTTAGGGGCGGAAACGTCCTGTTTTTTCACTTCCACAAGTAAGGAAATAACCTAATTACAGATTGGTCTGCGGCCTAAATGCAATTATCTGGATTATTCTCGTTGCCAAATACAGCACAAAGAGGTCACGGTTGAAATTATCAGGAGATGTATTTAAGCGCTGCAAACGTCGGGTACAAAACGGCTTCACGCTCATCGAATTAATGGCCGTGGTGGCGATCATTGGGGTGTTGGCTGCCATCGCATTACCGGCTTATCAGGATTATGTTGTAAAGGCTAAATTTGCGGAGGCTTATTCGGTGGCGGCGCCTTATAAAACTCTGATTGCTGTGTGCATGCAAATAACGGGAGATAAGACGAAGTGTGATAGCGGAAAATATGGAATTCCTGTGAATGGCTTGGGCGGTCGTATAACTAAGCACGTTAAGCGGGTGTATGTTAACGAGGCCACGATTTTTGTCGTAATGGATCCAATGACGTTTGGATTGGAGCCAAGATTAGTGCTCAGCGCGCACTTTGACAGACCTGTTCTTATTTGGGACAACTCGGGCAGTAGTTGTCTGGAGAAGCAGATAGACCCAGCAGGGAAGAGAATTCCGGTTTTATGCACGCGAACTGGCACTGATCCCGCACCTTCTCGTCCCCGTGGATGGTAGATATTTCGGGTACCCGATTATCTAGCGAGCCGCAACATTCCCTCATACCAATTTCAACCATACAAACACGAAATTCTTCGTTCGAAAAATCCTCTAATTTTGTTCTAATGGCTGGACCGTCTTGCCTTGCCGTTGTAGGCGGTGCATCGCACATTAATAAGAGGTAGGTCATGTCAGCAGTAATCATACCCTCCGGCCCACAAGGTGCGGAGGTGGAAAACGCGTCTTCGTTGCCAGTATCGGCAGCACTGATTACCTCAGCGCATCGCATACAAAGCGATCTTGAAGCGATCAAAACGGCGCATATTCTGGCGCTGGATTTCAAACGGGAAGCTGCTGTGCGGGACCGCGAGCGGCGCTTGCCGCATGCCGAGATTGCACGGTTTTCCGAGAGTGGTCTATGGGCCATCACGGTCCCCAAATCCTATGGCGGTGCCGGGGTGTCATGGGCGACTGTGGCAGAAGTTATTCGCATCATTTCCAGTGCCGATCCGGCGCTTGGACAGATTCCACAAAATCATTTTGGCATCCTGAATATATTGTCGCAAAGTGGCAGCGATAGTCAGAAAAAATTCTTCTACGGTCAAGTATTGAAGGGTGCGCGCCTGGGAAATGCCGGGCCGGAACGCACCAGCAAAAATGTGCTGGATGTGCGAACCCGTGTGACTATCGATGGCGGTCAATTTCGCCTAAATGGAACGCGATTTTATTCGACCGGCGCACTGTTTTCGCACTGGATACCGACTAAAGCGGTGGATGAGCAGGGCCTTAGCGCGCTGGTATTTGTCGATCGCAATACTGCTGGGGTAAGCGTAGTAGATGACTGGTCGGGTTTTGGTCAACGCACTACCGCCAGCGGAACCGTGATATTCGATAACGTGCAAATTTCGTCAGAGCAAATTATCTCAATGGATAAAATTATCCATCAGGCCAGCAACACTGGTCCGGTCTCGCAATTAATACAGGCCGCGATTGACGCAGGGATTGCGCGTGCGGCGTTGGACGATACCGTCGAATTTGTAAAGACGCGCTCACGGCCGTGGGTCGATAGCGGTGTTGAACGCGCAGCCGAAGATCCGTTAGTGTTGCGTGAAATCGGTGCGTTATTTATACGTCTGCACGCTGCAGAAGCGCTGCTTGAACGTGCTGCCAATACGATCGATAAGATTGCATTGCCGATCGATTTTTCTCAGATGGCGCAAGCCTCGATTAACGTGGCTGAAGCAAAAGTCTTGACCACGGAAATTGCGTTGAAAGCGAGTGAGAAATTATTTGAATTAGCAGGTTCGCAAGCCACGTTGGCGCAGCATAATCTCGACCGCCACTGGCGCAATGCGCGGGTGCACACACTGCATGATCCGGTGCGCTGGAAGTATTTTGCGATAGGGAATTATTACCTGAACGATGTCGCGCCGCCGCATCATGCGTGGAGTTAAGGTTGATGGGCCACCGTGCCATCTAGTTATTCAAAATTTCAACGTCCAGACCAGACGGCTTAGCCCGAACGATTGGCATGTCAGATTCATTTCGGTATGACAGAGTGGCTTTTGATATTGCTAAAAGCCACTCTGTACGTATCCGCACCAACATCGATTCACAGATATTTTTGGGATATATATGCCGAATAGCACCGCAGCATTAGCCGAACAAATTGTCGCAACCAGTAAGAGTCCTGCTGCGCGTATCGTCGCCAGAATCCGTGATGATGAAGAAGCTTTAGCGGTTGCACATCAGCTTGCCGCCGAGTTCGCGGTTGAAGCGGGACTTCGGGATCAGCAAAGAAAATTACCGTGGGACGAGTTAGAACGCTACGTTTGTTCAGGATTGTGGGCGATTTCTGTGCCGAAAGAATATGGCGGCGCGGGTGTGTCGAAGGTGACATTGGCGGAGGTGATTGCGATCATTTCCAGTGCAGATGGATCGATTGGTCAAATCCCACAAAATCATTTTTATGCGGTAGAAATTTTGATCGTCAATGGCACCGAATGGCAGAAACAGTTTTTCTTTAACCGGGTATTGCGCGGCGATCGGTTAGGAAATGCGTTGGCGGAAATCGGTACGCGTACTTCGCAAGATCGCAAGACGCGACTGACAGCAAATGCTGCTGCGAATGGCAGAGGATTTCGGATTAATGGCCGTAAGTTTTACGCAACTGGTGCGTTGTATGCAGATTGGGTGCCGACGTCGGTTATCGATGATGCAGGGGTTCAGCAATTGGCGTTTGTTCCGCGCAATTCAGAGGGCTTGACGATCATCGATGACTGGTCGGGTTTTGGTCAGCGCACGACGGGTAGTGGATCGGTGGTGTTCGATAATGTTGCCGTGGATGCAGATCATGTTGTGCCGTTTCAGGCGGCGTTTGAACGTCCGACGGCAATCGGGCCGTTTGCGCAGTTGTTGCACGCTGCGATTGATATTGGGCTGGCGCGGGCTGCCTATGCGGAGGTGATTCTGTTTGTGAAAACCAAATCGCGGCCGTGGGTGGATAGCAAGGTTGAGCGGGCTGGTGATGATCCATTGACGATTCATGAAATCGGCAATCTGACGATTCGGTTGCATGCGGCGCAGGCGCTGCTTGAACGGGCTGGGCGGAAAGTGGATTTTGCGGGTGCGCAGCCTGATGAGGCTAGCATTGCGGAGGCGTCGATTGCGGTTGCTGAGGCGCGGGTATTGACTACGGAAATTTCGCTGTTGGCAGGGAGTAAGTTGTTTGAGTTGGCGGGATCGCAGTCGACGTTGGCTGAGCATAATTTGGATCGGCATTGGCGGAATGCACGGACGCATACTTTGCATGATCCGGTGCGGTGGAAGTATTTTGCCGTTGGGGATTATTATTTGAATGGGAAGAAGCCGCCACGTCATGGGGCTATTTAAGGTTTTGGTTTAGTTCGGTTCATTGGTCATTGAAATGGTTGGCGCTCCGTGGCTAGTTTGTCGGACTACCTCCGACAAAGCCCCGACGGAGCGCCAACCGTTTCAAATAACACTCCCCGACATACATCAGCTAAAACCACATCCCCATCACCGAATAGAAAAAATGCCAAAAAAGAAAATCCTCCTCAACGCCTTCAGCATGAACTGCGTGAGTCACATCAACCACGGCCTCTGGACTCATCCCCGCGACCGCTCAGAAAGCTACACCGATATCAAATATTGGACCGATCTGGCCGAACTGCTAGAACGCGGCAAATTCGATGGATTATTTTTAGCCGATATAGTCGGCGTCTACGACGTCTATCAGCAGTCCGTAGACCTGACATTACGCGAATCAATCCAACTCCCAGTCAACGATCCGATGATGCTGATCTCGGCAATGGCGCACGTCACCAAACACCTCGGCTTCGGTGTCACAGTCAATCTCAGCTACGAACAACCATTTTTATTCGCACGAAAAATGTCCACGCTAGATCACCTGACCAAAGGTCGCATCGGTTGGAATATCGTCACTGGCTACCTCGAAAGCGCCGCAAAAGCGATGGGCCAAGCCGAGCAATTACCCCACGATCAACGCTACGATCGTGCCGATGAATTCATGGAAGTTGTCTACAAATTGTGGGAAGGCAGTTGGGAAGACGGAGCAGTCCCGCGTGACCGTAAGCAACGCATCTACGCCCACCCCGACCGGGTCCACAAAATCGACCATCGTGGCGACTACTACCGCGTCGAAGCGCACCATTTGAGCGAACCCTCATTGCAACGCACGCCAGTCCTATATCAGGCTGGCTCCTCCGGCCGAGGACAAATTTTCGCTGGCCGTCACGCCGAATGCGTCTTCATTTCCAGCCAAACCAAAGACGCAGCCCGTCAACTAGTTATCAGCGCCCGGCAAGCTGCGCTGGACCAAGGCCGAGCCGCCACCGACGTCAAAATATTCATGGGACTGACGGTCGTCGTTGCGCCTACCGAAAAAGAAGCCTGGGAACTGTATGGCGACTATGTCAGCTACGCCAGCCCCGAAGCAGGACTGGCGCACTTTTCCAGCGGGACCGGCATCGATTTCTCAAAATACGAACTAGACGAACCAATACGCAACGTCAAAAGCAACGCGATTGAATCGCTGGTCAAGACCATCACCAATCCCGACCTTGCCTGGACCAAGCGCAAGCTGCTCAAGCAATTGGAATTAGGCGGCCGTTATCCAGTGATTGTCGGTTCACCCTCGCAAGTTGCAGATGCATTGGAAGAGTGGATACAGGCAACCGATATCGATGGCTTTAATCTCACCCGCACCGTCAGCCCCGAAAGTTTTGAAGCCTTCGTGGATTTGGTGATTCCAGAACTGCAACGGCGCGGCGTCTATAAAACCGACTACGAAAACGGCACGCTGCGAGAAAAGTTATTCGGTAACGGCCATGCACATTTGCCCGAACAGCATCTTGCAGCGACCTATCGTCAGCAGGCTGCGGCAGTAGCGGTCTAGTTTTTAAGAATGTCTAGCGTTGGACAGTAATTTTATTTCAGGGGAAATATATGCCGAATCGGTTTAAGCAGTTTAAGTACGTGATCACAGGATTGTTATTACTGGCAGCGAGTATCAACAGTTTCGCCGAAGACAAAATCATCAAAATAGGCGCGACCAGCGGGCCGCAAGCGCAAGTGCTGGAAGTGGTTAAACGGATTATCGAACGGCAGCCGGGTTTGAAATTACAGATCATCGAATTTAACGATTACATTCAACCCAATGCCGCGTTGGACGCCGGTGAACTGGATGCTAATTCCTATCAACATCGGCCATTTTTGAACGCGCAAATCAAAGCGCGTGGATACAAACTGATTGGTGTCGGTCGCACTATCACTGGTCCGATGGCGCTATATTCAAAAAAATACCGCACATTAGCCGCGTTACCGGCTGGCGCCAAAATTGGCTTACCAAATGACCCGGCCAATGAAAGTCGCGTTTTGCTGCTATTGCAGAAGAATGGTCTCATCAAATTGCGGACGGGCATCGATCCAGTCTCGGGCGTAAATGCGACGCCGATAGATATCGTTGAGAATCCGAAGAAATTCAAATTCGTCGAGATCGATGCGGCGCAGTTGCCACGCACACTGGATGATCTGGATGCCTCTGCAATCAATGCTGATTACGCCGTCAAAGCCGGTTTGAATCCCGCACGCGATAGTCTGGTCATTGAAAGCGCTGATGGCCCATACGCTTGCCTGATTGCCGTACGCGAAAAAGATAAAGACCAGCCCTGGTTGCAAAAACTGGTGAAAGCCTATCAATCAGAAGAGGTAAAGAAATTTGTCGAAACAGAATTCAAAGGTGGGATGCTGGCAGCCTCGTAATCTGGTTAGACCGCAGTAATTGCATCCTGCTGTAATGCAAAAAGCCACCGCTGATAACGGTGGCTTTTTTATATTTCCGGCAATCGATTATTGTCTGAATTACCTGCAATACATCACCACATAATGACGCGCTGTGCCGGTGGTAAATACATCTTGTCACCGGGTTTTACATCAAACGCGCTATAAAATCCCGGTTGGTTAGCCAGCGTGCCATTACCGCGGAATTGCGGCGGAGAATGCGGGTCGGTTTTGACATATACGATGGCTTGGGCTTCGCGCACTTTACTGCGCCAGACTTGCGCCCAGCCCAGGTAAAACCGCTGGTTGCCGGTCATCCCGTCGATCAACGGGGCGGTCTTGCCAGCCAATGATAATTGATAGGCTTTGTAGGCAATTGTGAGGCCGGAATTGTCAGCGATATTTTCGCCCAATGTAAGTTCACCATTCACTTTATAGCCAGCTACCGGACTATATGCACTGTATTGCGCCACTAATGCCTTAGTCTTCACCGCAAATTTTTCGTGATCGTCTTTGGTCCACCAGTCACGCAAATTGCCGACTTCGTCGTACTGGCTACCCTGATCATCAAAACCGTGACTGATTTCATGCCCAATCACAGCGCCGATGCCGCCATAGTTCACGGCGTCATCCGCCTGCGCGTTAAAGAATGGCGGTTGCAAAATTGCTGCCGGGAACACTACTTCGTTCAGCTCCGGATTGTAATACGCGTTCACAGTTTGTGGCGTCATGCCCCATTCATCGCGGTCGACCGGTTTGCCCAGTTTATTGATATTACGTTGATATTCAAAGGTGTTTGCCCGGATGATATTACCGACCAGATCATCTTTTTTGATGGTGAGAGTGCTGTAATCACGCCATTTATTCGGATAGCCGATTTTGGTGCTGAGCGTCGAAAGTTTCTTCTCTGCCTGTTGTTTGGTGGCCGGTCCCATCCAGTCCAGCGTGTGAATACTTCCACGATAGGCTGCGATCAGATTGCTGACCAGTTTTTCCATTCGTGCTTTGTTTTCCGGTGGAAAATATTGGGCGACGTAAAGTTCGCCGAGTCCTTCACCAACGGTATTTTCGACCATTTTTATGCCGCGCTTCCAGCGTGGTTCATTTTCTGGAACGCCGCGTAATACGCCGCCATAAAACGCAAAATTTTCGTCAACGTAAGGCTTGGATAACGCTGACGAGAATTTGCTCAGAACGTGCCATTTAAAGTAGGCTTTCCAAGCATCGAGCGAGGTTTTTTCTAATACCTGATCGAAGCCCTGAATGTAGCTGGGCTGACTAACTACCACGTAGGAAACTTTGTCCTTCAGGCCAGCATCGGACAGATAGCTATGCCAATTATTGTGCGGTGCCAATGCGGGCAATTTGCTAAGTTCAACTTTGTTATAGGTTTTGACGGGGTCTCGGTTTTGGACTTTGCTCCATTGCAAGGCGGCCAGTGCAGTTTCGAGACTTAGGACGTCGGCAGCTTTTTTTGCAGCATCGGCGTCGCCTGCCAGTGTCAGCATTTTCTCCATATGCGCCAGATACTTGGTGCGGGTGTCTTTCAGTTTGGCGTCATCGTCTTTCAGATAGTAATCACGATCCGGCAACCCGAGGCCGCTTTGCCCCAGATCGGCAATCACTTTGGTGGAATCCCGTGCATCCTGATGAATCCCGATATCGTAGGGAACCGTTACGCCGATACGAGACAGATGGGCAATCATGCCCGCGATCTGATTTTTATTTTGTAGTGCATCAATTTTGGCAAATTCGCTGCTTAACGGCGCCACGCCCAGACTATCGAGCGCCTTTTCACTCATAAAGCTGGCGTACATGTCAGCGATTTTTTGCGCATTGGTGCCGGGCTTGACTGCGGTGTCTTTACTGATCGCATCAACAATCGTATGTAACTGATTTAACGAATTTTCGCGTAACTCGTAGAAGGCTCCCCATGACGATTTGTCGGCGGGGATCTCTGTCTTTTTTAGCCATTGTCCATTGACAAACGTGTAAAAATCATCTTGCGGGCGAACCGCAGTATCGACGTTTTGCATGTCGATGCCAGATATTAGCGCGGTGGATGAGACGGTAATCGGGGACGTTGAAACAGGCGAAGTAGTGGGGGATAAGGCGTCGGCAGCGCTGCTGGTGCCGGTGATCATCGTTATTCCTGCTGCGGCAATCAGAGTTTGAGTCATAAAACGATTCACGAGTAAAAAATCCTTAATAGTTAATCGAAAAAATAGTGTTTCGCCGTTTGCGCTTTTAAAAAATGCGACGTTTTACAGCGCGATCCTATCAACAGAAAGCCCACGATTTGGCCATAGTAATCCCCATTTTTATTGACGGCGATAGGTGCTTTCTCTGGTAGGCGGCCCATTGAAATCGCTGCCGATGGCGTACAGCGAAATCACAATTCGCTCAGCTTCGGTCGTTCTGGTCAGAATCATTTTGGCAACCGATACTTCATCTAATACGCATTTATTGCGCCGGTCAACGCGTAACTCCACCACAGAATCGCTAGTCGCCACCACCGTATGGTTCACGTGTTTGCAGCTTGGTGCGTTGAGTGTTTTGCTTGAGATGGATAGTTTTTCATCGGCCGCATATTCGGTATTAGGGGCGTCGGCAGTCAGACTTTCGGCCCATGTTCCCTGCGTCCAGTTAGGCATTGCATAACCCGACAGAGAGATGGATTGCACCGGCGTAGACAACAGACTGGGAAACACATTGCGCGCCATTTCGCGCGAAAGGCTCAGCTTTAGATGCGGACTTTTCATCACGCTACGCACGATGGTCGTACTGATGATATTGCCATCCAGACTGATCGTCATATCTTGCTGTAAAGAGCCGCGTGACGCCTCTTCTAACCGGCGTCTTGCCATGGGCGTCAGGGTCACGCTAAGGACAACAAATTCCGCGTTGCCAAGACCCTGATCTTTAATATTGAGATTGATTGCCAGGAAATCGTGATCCGATGAAAAATTGATTTCGCCGGCATGGGCTGATATCGCCGTGAATGCGCTCAGAAAAAATACCAACAGTGTTTTTCTCAGCGACATTATTTTTTTTGCGTAACGCATGATCAGCACCCATTCTTACAATTGTTCGATCTTACACAAGTCTGGCAGGTATAAGCATTTCTATAGTTGAGAGTGATTGCGTCCCAGATGCGAAAAAATGGTGCATTTTGATCGCGTAAAGGGCTGGCAGCCCTCGAAGAACGCCACATGCAGGGCTTGGGATCAAGGGAAAGTGTCCACTGAAGCTATTTTAAGTTGCCATCCAGAAATTGATCGTTGAGGCGCATGCCGCTATTTATATTGTTATTTTATTAAAATTGGATTCGCAGTCAGTTCGACAGGCCCGGCATAAAAGGCGTATAAAACGTTATAAAACTATAAAACGTTGTTGTTAATTAAATATAGGATGGGACACATGCCACAACAAGAACTTTCAGTTAGCGAAGATCGCCGCAAGCGTGTTTTCGCCATTATTGGTGCTTCATCAGGCAATCTGGTGGAATGGTTCGATTTTTACGTTTATTCCTTTTGCGCGATTTATTTCGCGCCAGCATTTTTCCCCAGCGGCAATTCCACCACCCAATTATTGAATACGGCAGGCGTCTTTGCTGCTGGCTTTCTGATGCGTCCTATTGGCGGCTGGGTTTTCGGTCGTCTCGCGGATAAGCGGGGTCGCAAAACCGCGATGATGACGTCGGTGCTGATGATGTGTGCCGGTTCACTGCTGATCGCTTTCTTGCCGACTTACGCTACCATCGGCGCAGCGGCACCGGCGTTGCTGTTGTTTGCCCGATTGTTGCAAGGGCTTTCGGTCGGTGGCGAATACGGCACTAGCGCGACGTATATGAGCGAAGTTGCGCTTAAGGGCCAGCGCGGGTTTTACGCCTCTTTTCAATACGTGACGCTGATTGGCGGTCAGTTGCTGGCGGTGCTGGTTTTGGTAGTTTTGCAGCAATTGCTGAGTACCGAGCAGCTCAAAGACTGGGGCTGGCGGGTTCCCTTCGTGATTGGCGCGGGCGCGGCGGTAGTGGCGCTGTATCTGCGTCGATCCTTGAATGAAACTTCGACCGCCGACTCGCGCAGAAATAAAGATGCGGGCACGCTGGCTGGCCTGATGAAGCATAAACGGGCGTTTATGACGGTGATCGGTTTTACCGCCGGTGGTTCGTTAATTTTCTACACATTTACTACCTACATGCAAAAGTATCTGGTCAACACTGCAGGGATGAGCGCCAAAACATCTAGCGCGGTAATGACCGGTGCGCTGTTGGCTTATATGCTGATGCAACCGCTGTTTGGCGCGTTGTCCGACAAAATCGGGCGACGTACATCCATGATCTGGTTTGGCGCGTTGGCGACGCTGGCCACTGTCCCGATTTTGCACGCATTAGCAGTGGTCACGAATCCCTACGCTGCGTTTGGATTAGTCTTGCTGGCGTTGGCAATCGTCAGTCTTTATACGTCGATTAGTGGCTTGATCAAGGCCGAAATGTTCCCGCCAGAAGTGCGCGCCCTGGGCGTTGGTTTATCGTATGCATTGGGAAATGCAATCTTTGGCGGATCGGCTGAATTCGTCGCGTTAAAGCTGAAGTCTATCGGTATGGAATCCACTTTTTACTGGTACGTCACTGCCTTGTGCGCGATAGCATTAATCGTCGCCATCCGCATGCGTGATCCAAGCAAAGAAGGGTATTTGCGGCACGAGCCATAGTCGGTTATTGCATGCGGCTTATCGGCATGTTGAGGCGATAAAATAAAATGACAGCGTACAATGTGCTGTCATTTTTAATGATCGTCAATATTGCCTTTGCGCTTCGGTCAGCGGCTTAATTTGCGTCGATATTTTGTGTTGAAAAATCGGCGTCGGTTTTTCCAGATAGTTTAGTCTGTTAAGAATAGTATGTATCAGAAACAGAATTGTCTGTATTTTCCTTCCGTATTCGATCAGCTATACTTTTCCACTTCTTCGAAAATAGCGCTTCTCTCACAAGTAGTCGTCGCTCTATAAAAGCCAGCCCCATTACCCAGAAATTTTCGCTTCTCTGACAAATATCTTTATCAGAATTTTTTTCATCCCGGTTAACAAAAGAGAGTTTTTCATGTTCATGTTTTTGCCATTCTTAATCGCCTTACTTGCTGTGGTGAGTATGATCCTCGGCAAGAAAAAAACGGGCTTCGGTTTGTGGTTTGCGCTGTTAGTCGTCTCTGTCGCATGGTTCAACCACCACGCGACTAGCCCACTTAATCTTTCCTTTTGAAGCGCCGACTATCATGCAGACGCAATTTTCGATCAATCATTTTTCTTCCGCTGTAAAAAAGACGACCGCACAGGCCATCCGTATCAGCGAATTACTCAATATCCTAGCGTTATTTGGCATCAGCCTGTCGCTGTTGATTGCCTTCTATTACCAGTTGGTGCTGAACGAACTTCCATGCCCCCTATGCTTATTGCAGCGTGTCGGCATGATCGCTATCGGGATTGGATTTTTGATGAATGTCCGATTTGGCATTCGTAGCGCACATTACGGCGTTGCCTTGTTGGGCGCACTATTGACCGGCTTGGTGGCAGGACGTCAGGTTCTGATACATATTATTCCGGGACGCACAAACGGCTATGGTTCGGATGTTTTTGGCGTGCATTTTTATACGTTGGCAGTGCTGTCGGCAATCGCGGCGGCGCTATTTATTTCTGTGATGTTAATGCTGAAAACGATAGAGCGCCCAGCAGAATATAGACAGACCTCGCCCGTTTTAGGGAAAATTTCAATTGCCGTTTTCACGCTGTTGATTGCGGCGAATCTGGTCTCTACCGTGTTGGAATGCGGTGGCGGCGAATGTGAAGGTAATCCAACTTTTTATCAATTGCTTGGAAAATAAAAAACAGAAAAATTATTTTGTATTCTCTCGATTAGAGGAATAAAAGAGTGTGACGCTGGACCGGCAGTTTTAATCTGGTTTTAGATTGCGCCATCGCATCATAAATTGATGCGATGGCGTTTTGCTTTAAATCGTAGTTATATGAAAAATATGGACGAATAGCGGGATGTTGCTATCAAACAGAACGCGCTGTATTGCATTCCCTCATCACATTATCACGCGCCTGCACCCAAAAATTGTTGTAGCTCTACCGTCTTGGGATGCGCGAAAATATCTTCCGGCGGTCCGATTTCGTGTACTTTTCCCTGATGCATAAACACTACCCGATCACATACTTCCCGCGCAAAACGCATTTCATGCGTGACCATCAGCAGCGTCATTCCTTCATCTGCCAAACCGCGCACAACACTTAATACTTCGTTCACCAGTTCAGGGTCTAGCGCAGAAGTAATTTCATCGCATAGCAGTGCTTGCGGTTGCATCATTAACGCTCGTGCAATCGCAACGCGTTGCTGCTGGCCGCCGGATAATTGATCTGGATAGGCGTCGAATTTTTCTGCTAGCCCAACCCGTGCCAGATTTTTTTGCGCCAGCGTCCGCGCTTCGGCTTCCGCTGTACCTTTGACAATCATTGGTGACAACATCACGTTGCGGCCGACAGTTAGATGCGGAAACAGGTTAAATTGCTGGAAGATCATTCCGACCTTTAGGCGCAACGCACGTAATTCAATTTCGGTTGATCCCAAATGCGCACCGGCGACGCTGATACTGCCTTCGTCGATGGTTTCAAGGCCGTTAATGCACCGCAATAATGTGCTCTTGCCTGATCCGCTTTTGCCGATGATGGCAATGACTTCACCTGGCTCGACATCCAGCCGGATGCCCTTTAACACCTGATTGGTGCCGAAGCTTTTTTTGACGTTATCAATTGCGATGAGTGGCATTGAATTTCCTTTCCAGAGACTGACTGAATTTAGATAGCGGCCAACACAATGCGAAATACATCAACGCCACCAGCGCATACACGGTGAACGGTTGAAAAGTCGCATTGGTAATCATCGTTCCGGCCTTCGATAACTCGACGAAGCCGATGATGGAGGTGACCGCTGTACCTTTGACGATTTGCACACTAAAGCCGACGGTAGGGGGAATCCCCATGCGCAAAGCTTGCGGCAAGATAACGTGGCGCATTTGCTGTAAATAGCTCATCGCCAGACAAGATGATGCCTCCCATTGACCGCGTGGAATAGCCTCGACGCAACCGCGCCAGATCTCCGCCAGATAGGCGCTACTCCAGCAAGTCAGTGCCACCACAGCAGCCAGCCATGCCGGTACTTCGAGGCCGAATAATGCCAGACCGAAAAATACCAGAAACAGTTGCATCAGCAACGGCGTGCCTTGAAATAACTCGATGTACAGCTTAGTGACGCGACGCAACCAGGCTTGTCTGGAAGTGCGTAAAAACAGCACGATCAGACCGAGAATGCCGCCCATCGCGAACGCTGCTAATGACAGCAACACCGTCCAGCGTAGCGCCAGCAACAGATTGCGCACGATATCCCACAGCGAAAATGAAATCATACGGCGCTCCTGATAGTGGCGCGACCAAACAGCCAATGGCCAATCAATCGCAGCAATTGACGTAAGCCGATCGCCAATATCAAATAGATCGCGGTAGACAATAAATAGGCTTCAAACGAACGGAAGTTGCGACCTTGAATAAAGTTTGCTGCATAGGCCAGTTCTTCCACTGCAATTTGTGAGCAAACCGCTGAGCCCAACATGACGATGACGATCTGACTGGTTAATGCAGGCCATATTTTTTGTAAAGCGGGCGGCAAAATAACATGCCGAAAAATCTGCATTCTGGTCATTGCCAGACTCAATCCCGCCTCGATCTGACCGGGCGCAATGGCAGCTATACCGGCCCGGATGATCTCGCTGCTATAAGCGCCCAGATTGATCACCATTGCCAGCGATGCAGCTTCCATTTCAGTGATATGTACCCCGATCCCAGGCAGGCCAAAAAAGATAAAAAATAACTGGATCAGAAACGGCGTATTGCGGATCAGTTCGACATACGCGCTAACAATGGGGCGCAACCAGCGCGGTCCCTGCGTGCGCGCCCATGCCGCGAAAATACCCACCACAATCCCTAATACACCGCCAATTGCAATCAATTCCAGCGTTATCAACACACCCTTAACAAGCACGCCGGTATAGTCAAACGGCGCTAGAAAATCGAAGTGATAACTCATGTATTTGCCTTAATTTCCTTAACATGCGTGCTGTCGGTGGCGACAGGATTAGCCGTATTTGCGCAGGCAATACGAACAATGCCGATCGCCGTTTGCAGAGGATGCATGACGGTTTTTTACAGCGATGCTGGCAAAGGCAAGCCCAGCCATTTCACGCTGATGGCATTTAATTCACCATCTTTTTTAGTCTCAGCCAGAATCGCGTTCACTTTATCCAGCAACTTTTTTTCGTCCTTATTCAGACCGATGGAACATGGCGAATTTTTGATTAAGAACTTGGTTTCAGGCTTGCGCGGAGGATTCTTAGCAAGAATCGCTGCCGCTACCACGTTGCCTGTTGCGACCAATTGAACCTGGCCCGACAGGAACGCACTGATCGTGCCATTGTTATCTTCGTAGCGCTTAATAGTGGTGCTGGCAGGGGCCATCTTAGTCAGTTCCAGGTCTTCGACAGCGCCACGGGTGACGCCCACGGTCTTGCCAGCAAGGTCGGTCACGCTGCTGACTTTTTGATCGGCTGTACCGAATACGCCGTTGTAGAACGGTGCGTAGGGCGCGCTAAAATCGATGACTTTTTCACGTTCTGGATTTTTGCCGAGACTGGAAATAATCAGATCGACTTTCTTGGTTTGCAGGTAAGGCACGCGGTTGGCGCTGGTCACCGGAATCAGTTCAATCTTGACGCCCAATTTCTTGGCGATCAATGTCGCGACATCGATATCCAGACCTTGCGGTGTGAGATCGCTGGTCACAGAACCGAATGGCGGAAAATCTTGCGGTACGGCGACTTTCAGCACACCGCTTTTAACAATCTGATCCAGTGCATCGGCGCTTGCAGTAGCGCTGGCAAAGGTGGCAGTGGCACAGAGGGCGAGCAAAATAGTGGAAAATTTCATGTTAAGACTCCTTTAGCTGAGGATGAAGAACGGCGGTGGATGGGGATGTTGGATTGGTACGTAAGGGCGGCAGCGCAAGTGCTTTTCGTAACGGTGAGAGCGGATCGGTACGCACGGATTGGCTCAGGCCAGCTTCGACATTGCAGAGATGCGTATTCATTAGTTCTTCAGCCAGCGCCAGATCGCTGTTTTCCAGCGCGGTGACGATGCCGCCATGTTCTGCGCAGGATTGTTTGGCGTGGTGCGACGACTGGTACAGCATGGCCGTTAGAGTGGTGCGGGTAGTGAAATCGCGCAGGGTATCGGCCAATAAAGTATTGCCAAACGATTCGCACAGACAGACATGAAAATCGCCCAGCAGATAACTACGCGCCGCCACGTCATCGCCGTCAATCGCGGCCTGTTCACGCTCGACATGCTGACGCAACTGCTGAATTGCTTCCACGCTGATGGGGCGCGCATGGCGTAGCAATCCCAGCTCCAGCACTCGCCGCGCCTCGAACGCCTCCCGCGCATCTTCAGGCGTCGGCGCAATCACATACCAGCCGCGCCGGGGACTGACAGTGACAATGCCGCGCGTCACTAATCGCGTCAAAGCTTCGCGAATCTGCGTGCGACTGACGCCAAATAACTCAGCCAGTTGCTGCTCGCCTAACCGCGTGCCCGGAGCAAGCTTTTGCGACAGCATCGCATCCGTAATTTGATGGGCGATCTGCGCAGATGATTTGATGGGGGTGTCGGCTGTCATACAACTCTATGAGCAAGTCGTATGCCAGCGCGGGTGTAAGACTGGTAGACCAATCTGATATACAAGATTGATGAACAAAATTCACCAAGATGGGATGACGGATTCTGGGAATGTTCGCAAAAGGGGAGCGTGCTCCCTGTTTTGGTGTGATGAGAAGATCGCTATTTGCTTTTGGGAAATAAATTATTAGCTGTAAAGAGCAATAGTGAGGAAGGCCCGGATTGAAGAGATTTTGCTAGATTTATCCGTCTAGAAAATCCTCATAATCAACGAATAATGGCGCGTTTTCGGGCAATCGCGATGGCTTCGGTGCGGTTGTGAACTTCGAGCTTCAAATTGATATTGCGCAGATGTGCGCGGACGGTGGTGACGGAGACGAAAAGCTTTTCAGCGATGATTTGATTGCCATAACCTTGGGCTAGCAGTTGTAATACATCGCGTTCGCGGTCGGTGACTTCGTTGTTGCCCGCATTGCGAGGGCGGCTAGTTTGTTCCGGCGGTGGGGATGGGAAGTGTTTCGGTACGATCTTGTGCGTTTCTTTATAGGCGTCGCATATTTTTCTTGCGAACAATATCAGCTCTGCTGAGATGTGTGGGCTACCAGAACCGCCATCCAATGCTTGCGGCAGGGCATTTTTTGATAGGCGCTGGCTGTCATCCAGAAATTCTTCAATCAATCCAATCAGCTCTGGGCCTTCGTCCAAAAAGATACGCGTAAATGTTTCCGACAGCGCTTCTTGCAGGGCTTCGGCAATGGTCCTCAGCGCCAGATTGCGCTGGCCTGCATGGGTCAGCGCCAGCGCATAGACTACTTTAGTGCGCAGGGCGTAGCGCATGCGACCACGGCGATAGGCGTCTTGCAAATGCTCTTTGAGTAAAGGCAATGCAACTGCCGCTTGATTACACTGAATTTTCAGTCGCATCAGTGCCAGCGTCGGACTATCGATATCATTTGCGATTGGTTGAAAATCGCGATGGTCGCTGGGGATTGCAGTCGGAATTAATGCCAGCAACTCTTTTGCAGCGACCAGATCGCCATCGAGCAGAGCGCCGCGTGCGCGTTCGATTCGCGCCATATTTACGATCCGTGAAAGTCCGCGCTGCAAGCCAAGATGTTCCATATCGAACAGCGCCTGCAACGCGTCATTACTGTTTCCTTCGGCCCTTAAAATGCGCGCATAAATGACGTGACTACTGATCACGTGGTCAGGAACGCCGGCCTCTTTCACCAGCGGCAAATACATTTTCAATAGACGTTTGGCTTTATCCAGTGCCCCGGTTTCATAGTAAATTTCGGCCAGATAAATACTAGAAAAACCGCTGTCTGCCGCATGTCTGGCGATGCCCTGTGTCGGTTGTTCGCCGATTAACATATGCAAGCGCGCAGCCGCCGAACGAAATTTTCCTTGCAGCATATCCAGCATGCTATTCATATAGCCCGCCACTGCATCGCCAAACAGAGATCTGGTATTAGCGCACTGGCGGGGTACGCGATCAAGCGCTTGGCGTGCTTCTTGATAACGGCCGATGGTGGCGTAGTAATAAGCGCAACCAATCAGTAACATGGTGTGTAAAAAGGGGCCGTATTCAGCGTTTTCGAGTAAATGTGCGCCTTCCCATATCGGGGCGGTTTCCTCAATGCGATCCAGCATGACCAGACTAAAAGTACGTAATGCCATCGACGCCGGATAGGACAGGAAAACGTCAGGGTCAAGTACCGACGCGTCTGCGCTATCGTGAATGCTTCCTTTGTTTTTATTGTCGATGGCTTCCACCAACGCCAACGCTTCGGCGCTGCGGTTGGTGTGGATCAACACCCATGCGTAGACAAAAATTAATTTTGGCTTACTTTCGAGACTGGTCCGTTTCAACGAGTCGAACCAGCGCGCCAATAAACGCACGCGGCCTTGCAATAATAACGATTCGGCTTTTTTCTCTAATAACGCCAGCACTAGTACATCATCTCCGGCGGCGACGGCGTGATCGATTGCCCGTATCGGCCGGTCTTGTTCCAGATACCAGTTGGCAGCGCGACGATGTAACGATTGCGATAAACCGGGATAGCGCTGCTCTAGTTGGGCGCGTAAAAACGTGGCGAACAGCGGGTGATAACTAAACCAATGGCGTTGATCATCCAGCGGCGTGATAAACATATTGGATCGTTCGCATTCATCCAGCAATTGCTGGCTATCCTGACGGCCCGTCACGGCGTTACAGCTTTCGACGCAAAATTGATGCAGGATGCTGGTTTGCAAAATGAATTCTTGCAAATATTGCGGTTTCCGCGACAGCACATCTTCTGCCAGATACGAGGCGATGGTGCTATTCAATCCAGAAAACGTTTTTACAAATTGGCGAGGGTCGGGATTGTTTTCAAGTGCCAGCGAAGACAGCCACAGCGCTGCCGCCCAGCCATCCGTGACTTCGTGTAGTTTTCGATATTCCTGATCGGTCAGCGCTAATTGACGCTTGTCGCGCAGAAATTCGGTGGTCTCTTGCAGACTAAACCGCAGATGCGTGGCGTCACATTCGAGTAACTGCTGGCGGGCGCGTAAGCGGGCCAGATTCAATAGGGGTTTCTCGCGTGATCCGATAATAATTTGCTGCCCGACGCCCAATGTTTCGATAGCCTGCTGAATCAGCGATAGCACAGCTGGGCTATGTAAGTTCTCGAATTCGTCAAGAATCAGCACGAACGGCAACGCAGTTGCAATGATGGTGTCCATCAGACCGGATCGCAGTTGGTCGTGCGGATGAGCGGCGGTATCGATCTGAATCGCGTCAGAAAAACCATCGCCAGCGCACATTTTTTGCAATGCCTGTGCGAGATTCTGAATCAGTTGATCCAAGTCGTTTTCACCGCTATCCAGCGTTAACCAGGCGACCGCCTTACCGTCGGCAATCAGTAAATCATGTAGCGAGCGTAATAGCGTGGTTTTACCAAATCCGGCAGGCGCGGTGATCATCATCAGCTTCGCGCCATCGGCATCCAGCATGCGCGCAATGACTTGCTGACGCGTGACTAGATGGAGAGTATTTAATGGCGGACTATATTTGGATGGCGGAGAACGACGAAGTGTGGATTTCTTGACGCTGTTTTTGGCAGAGGCGGTGACATCAATTTGCTGAGGGACGGTATCGTCTACGGGCGTCGCTTTTTTCATTCTGCCTTCTCACTTCTGTCATTACAGATCTATAGTCGCGCTATTAATAATGAGCGCGGGCAACGGCTCGCCACTGTTTCTCACCACTGCTTTTGCAGGGTTTGTCGGCTGGTTCCATGCCACTACGAATTTCCAGGAGTTTGTTGGGATTCTATAGCAAAATTTCTATAACGAAATCATTTCAACATTAACCAATTATTCTAAATTAATTATTAAAAATGCATTAAATGTAGGGTTTCACGACACATTGGCGCGGAATATCACTTTTTTCGGGATGATTTTTTTGGTGTTTATTCGGAGAAATAATCTGGAGCGAAAAGGCTTAACGGCGGCTGAAAACGACGGAGTGTTGTTTTCTAGCGCGATACTGCGGGTTGGGGCTTACGTCCCTGTCGATTTGCGACAGGGACTGCATAGCGTTTAAAACTTATAGCCGATCGTTACGTTGGTAGCAATTGCAGGAATATTAAGGCGTGCGGTACTAGTCAGCACGGTGTCACCGTTTTTGTCTTTAACCGTAATAATCGAATCGGTTTTTAATGGCAGATACGTTACGCCGATATTGCCCGACCATTTATCGTCGAATGCAATATTTAATCCGCCATTAATGACGGGCCGAAATGACGCCGTCGCTTTAGCCTGAACCGTGGTGGCATTGCTGCCGGTTGAGATAAATGCCAGATAACCGCCGGTATTTTTCAAATCCCGCGTGAAGTTATCGTTTAGTTTGACGTGAGTAAAGAAGTTATAGCTGACACCAGCGCCAAGATAAGGACGGAAAGTGGCATTTGGTTCACGGAAGTAATACTGAAAAATCATCGTCGGACTCCATTGCAACACGCTTGCTAATGGATTATTACCGGATTTGTCTAATACAACCGGAGGAACGGCCGCGCCTAATACGCCGGGTGTTGTGACTGTGCCGCTGCCATAAATATCAAATCTCGGCGGTAATCCAGCAACGCTGGTAACGGCGATATGGTCGGTAAAAAAATGCGTAACCGTCAATAGCGGTGTAACCGCATTGCCGACTTTCAGATTGGTCCCCGGTGAATCGAAATGCTGCGGCAATAATGTTGTTTGTGTCAGTAGCGATACGCCCAGATCGGTATGCAAAGGTTTGCTGCTGCTGTTTTGATTGTTAATGTATAAGCCGCCGACGTTGACGACTGTATCGCCAGCTTTTTGCGCTGCTGCCATACTTGATACTAAACTGAGGGAAAGCGCAGCAATGCAAGGATTTACTCTCATTTTTATTGTCTCCTGTTGAAGCTTTTTTATTGTTGTTCACTAGCTGTTAAGGCTAGATATTCAAATCATATTTTTAAATCGATAAAAACCTATGCTGCAAAGATCGACAGCCCTTGGCTGCTGTCAGACCTTGCAACATAGTAATCGGTTAAAAATACTTAATGTGTTCTGCCGCCCATCGTGCCCAGATTTCCCAGTAATCCGGTGAGTGGTGTCAGAGGACTGCTGGCAGATCCAGAGCCAGATGCACTGGCTGAGCCGGATGCGCCGGAAATGAGACCAGTCACTGGCGCAAGTGGGCTGCTGCCTGCAGTCGACCCGGACGCGGACGCGTTAGCCAAAAGGCCCGTGATCGGTGCCAGTGGACTTGCACCGCTACTGCCAGTCCCGCCAACTGAAGATAGTGAAGACAAGGACGATAGCGACGGCAGTGCCGCAAGCGGGCTGGTAGATGGACTGCCGGATGCGCTGTCAGACGTCAACAAGCCGGATGTGCTGGTCACAACGCCCCCAACCGTGGTGACAATCCCACCGACGTCTTTGGCCAGAACGTTGCTGGAGCTGCCCCCAACTTGGGTCCCGGCGCTGCTGATGCCGTTGCCGATCGTCGCTAACAGGCCAGAGACTGGCTGACCCAAACCGGTGGTTTGACCGATGGTTTGCGTGGTGTCGGTCACAGTGGTAATCGTTGGTACGATAGCGGTGCTGAGCGATTGCGTTACCTGTTGGACCGGACCGATAGCAAGCGACAGCGCCGCCAGCTGACCAGCGCTGTCGATCGATACGCCAGCGCTACTCAGCGCCGATCCAATCGGTGTCGTGAGCGGGCTGAGCGGTTGCAGCGGACTGCCGGTAGCACCGAGATCGGTCACAAGCTGCCCGGCACTGCCGACAGTGATGCCAGTTTTAGAAATTACCGTCCCGGTACTGGCCACGGTGGTGCCGATCGGATTTGGATTGCTGCCCATTTTCCCCAACCCGCTGCTGATGCCATCACCCAATGCAGTGACGATCTGGCCGCCATTAGTGACGGTGGTGCCGAGGTCTTGCTGGCTAGTGGCGACGCCGGGGATTGGCAATGGCGTGTTGGAAATCAGTCCGCCTGCGTCAGAAACGGTGTTTCCGGTCTGGCTGACGACGTTTCCAGTTGCTGCTACCGTGCCTGCCGATGCTGTCGGCGTGCCGTTGCTACTCGCGGCTGGGTTGGTACTGCCGCTGCCTGCACCCGCGCTGCTGCAACCGGCCAATGTCAAGGTCGCGGCGGCACAGCTCATTGCGCAGGTAAGCATGATGAATTTTTTAGAAAGTAATGGCATTTTGTCTCCTTTTTTGTTTATCAGATCCGCTAATGCGTTAAATCTGAGTCTGAAAACTCCTGCGTGACGCTATCGCTCACAGCTGCGGAGTGTGGCCCGTTGATATTGGTTTCAAGGTGGCCATAGTCTTACTAGTTCATGTCAATTTATTAAGCCTCTCGGTACATTTTGGCAATCACGCGCCAGATAATCGATTTCATTCAATGTACCGATGAATATTGCCGGAGAGTATCGTCCGATCGGACTATATTGCAGATGACTTTTTAGCATTAACGTTTTGCAGGAAACGCAGGCGAGTGTGCCGATGCAGCAAAAATAATTTAGGCCGACGCTTGATTTTTATTCAAAGTCATATGATGATATGGTCACATTACGAAAATTAAAATGCTGTAATCGAGACAAAATGTTCAAAAAACTAGCTGCCAACCGTGCATCGCTCAGCGACACCGTTGCGCAAGAATTACTCCAAAAAATTGAAAGTGGCGAGTACGGCCCTGGCGCAAAGCTGCCTACCGAGCCTGTCCTCTCTGAAGAATATGGCGTCTCTCGCACCGTCGTGCGGGAGGCGATTTCGCGTCTGAAGAATGAAGGTGCGGTTGAGCCGCGCCAAGGCAGCGGTGTGTACGTCAGCGAGCAAGGTCATTTGCGGCCGCTGCGGATTCAGTTCGACGAAGCATCGTCGGCCGACGCCGTTCTTCAAATCGTCGAATTACGGCGCGCGATTGATGCAGAGGTCGCCGCGCTGGCAGCGACGCGCCGTACGCCGCGTCAATTAAAGGCGATTGAAAGCGCGCTGCGCGGGATTGAAGCAGATGTCGTTGCTGGTGGCGATGGCGTCAAGGCCGATGTGCTGTTTCATCGCAGCATTGCTGACGCCACAGGCAATCCCTTTTTATTGCAAACGTTGGCATTCTTAAATCAATATCTGGAAGCCGCCACCAAAGTCACGCGTACCAACGAAGCACGCCGTGGTGATTTTATGCGTCAGGTGTACGAAGAACATGCCGCTATCGCTGCCGCGATAGCGGCTGGTGACGCGCTCAGTGCGCGCAATGCAGCCCAGACTCACATGTTTAACGCTGCGCGCCGGATGTCGCGGGGCGTAGCAGAATCGGCTCCCAAAGTTGTTGCCGTCAAGAAAACGACGGCTAAAAGTACGCGTGCCTCCAAGCTGAAAAAAGCTGTTGATGCTGCGTCATCGTGCGCTGGCGACTAATTACAGCCTTACATAAATTAAAAAAACAGGATAAATAATGACCATCAACGTAGGTGTTATCGGCCTTGGTGCCATGGGTTTGGGCGTTGCCCGTTCGTTGTTACGCGCAGGTATCGCCACCCACGCGTGCGATCTGCGACCAGCGGTTTTGGCGCAGTTTGCCAGCGAAGGCGGGCAGGCCCATGACACGCCAGCTGCGCTTGGTGCCGTCTGTGACGTTGTCATCACGGTGGTGGTCAATGCAGCGCAAACCGAGCAAGTGTTATTCGGTGAAAACGGCGCTGCTGCCAGGATGAAACCGGGCAGTCTGGTCATCGCCAGCGCAACGGTTGCGCCAGATTTCGCCGTGACACTGGGCGCACGATTGGCTGCGCAACAATTGCTAATGCTAGATGGTCCATTGTCTGGCGGCGCTGCCCGCGCTAATGCTGGTGAAATGACGATGATGACGTCAGGACCTGCGGATGCGTATGCCAAAGCAGAGCCGGTTTTGGCTGCGATTGCAGGAAAAGTTTACCGACTTGGCGATGCGCACGGCGTTGGTTCGAAGGTGAAAGTAATCAATCAATTACTGGCGGGCGTACACATCGCCGCCGCCGCTGAAGCGATGGCGCTGGGGATGCGCGAAGGCGTTGATCCGGACGCGTTATATGAAGTCATCACCAACAGTGCAGGTAATTCGTGGATGTTTGAAAATCGCGTGCCACATATTCTGAAAGCTGACTATACCCCGCTGTCAGCCGTGGATATTTTCGTCAAGGATTTGGGATTGGTTCTGGATACCGCACGTGCCAGCAAGTTTCCATTGCCGTTGTCGGCGGCGGCGCATCAAATGTTCATGATGGCTTCTACCGCAGGCTATGGCGGCGAAGACGATTCCGCCGTGATTAAAATTTTCCCCGGCATAACCTTGCCGGCGGCGGAGTAATCAGATGTCGATTTCAGTTAACCCACAAACAAAGCCGCTGCTAGGGTGCATCGCCGACGATTTTACCGGAGCAACCGACCTTGCTAACATGTTGGTACGCGAAGGTATGCGCACTGTGCAGACAATCGGAATTCCAGAGTGCGCGCCGACCGACGTTGACGCCATCGTGGTCGCGCTAAAGTCGCGCACGATTCCTGCTACTGAAGCAGTGGCCGAATCATTGGCGGCATTGGCATGGTTGCAGCAACAAGGATGCCAACAATTTTTCTTCAAATATTGTTCCACTTTCGATTCAACTGCAGCAGGCAACATCGGTCAGGTGACCGATGCTTTGCTAGCCGCATTGGGGGCAGATTTCACGATCGCCTGTCCGGTATTTCCGGAAACTGGCCGTACCTTATATCGCGGTCATCTGTTTATCCAAAATCAATTGCTTAACGAGTCAGGGATGCAAAATCATCCTTTGACGCCGATGACAGACGCCAATCTGGTGCGGGTACTGCAACAGCAAACATCTGGCAAAGTCGGTTTGGTGGGGTATCCCGTGGTGGCGCAAGGGGCCGAGGCTATTCAGACAGAAATCGCCGCGCTACGTCAGCAAGGTGTGCGCATGGCGATTGTCGATGCGCTGGAAAATGCCGATTTGTATGCGATTGGTGCTGCTTGTGCAGGATTGCCGCTGGTGACAGGCGGTTCTGGTATTGCGTTGGGATTGCCCGGTAATTTTATTCGTGCTGGTTTATTAAACCCGTCAGAAAATGCACCGGCAAACACGTTGCCAGCGGTTGAAGGTTGGTCGGCGGTGTTAGCTGGCAGCGCATCGCTGGCTACCAATGGGCAAGTCGCGCACTGGAAAGAAAACCATCCGGCCTTCCGCATTGATGCATTAGCCGTCGCCCGTGGTGAGCCGGTTGTTGCCAACGCGTTGGCCTTTGCCTCACAACATTTAGCTACACAAGCATCGCTGATTTACGCTACGACCACGTCTGACGAAGTCAAGCAGGTACAAGCCACGCTAGGCGTAGAGCGCGCTGGCGCATTGATTGAAGATACGCTGGCCGAAATTGCTCGCGGTCTGTTCGCCCTGGGCGTGCGGCGCTTCGTGATTGCGGGGGGCGAAACTTCTGGCGCAGTGGTGCAGGCGCTCAATGTTAAGGCGTTACGCATCGGCAAGCAGATTGATCCCGGCGTTCCCGCGACGACTTCAATCGGCGAGACGCCGGTGGCGTTGGCGCTCAAATCTGGTAACTTCGGCGCGGTCGATTTCTTTGAAAAAGCGTTGCGCCAATTGGGCGATGCGCGATGAGTACAACGACTCATTCGACGTCTCTGAAAGAAACGGCTTTGCGCGAGGAAATATGTCGTGTTGGGGCGAGTTTGTTTCAACGTAATTACACGGTCGGCTCATCCGGCAATATCAGCGCGAGGCTAGAAGATGGTTGGCTGATTACGCCGACCGATGCCTGTCTGGGATTGCTGGATCCGGCCAGAATTGCCAAAGTTGATGCCAGCGGCAAATGGATTAGCGGCGATAAGCCATCCAAGACACTGACGCTGCATCGCGCGGTCTACGACAACAATTCGTCCGCCCAATCGGTACTGCATATGCACTCGACCAATCTGGTCGCGCTGACCTTGGCCGGGGTCTGGAGCAAAGACGACGTATTGCCGCCGATTACGCCTTATCAGGTAATGAAAGTCGGCCATATTCCGTTGATTCCGTATTGCCTTCCCGGTCATGCCAGCGTTGCTGAACAAGTCAGTTTATTGGCGAACTCAGTACGCGGTGTTTTGCTGGAAAGGTTGGGGCCGGTGGTATGGCATCAAAGTATTGCGCAAGCCGCTTATGTATTGGAAGAGTTAGAAGAAACAGCGCGCTTGTGGATGATGTTGCAGGACAAACCGGCGGCGCTTAGCGTTGCCGAGATTGAAGCGTTGTGTAAGACGTTCGGCGTGCGCTGGTAAAAAGTGCGCTGTTCAATTATTAATCAATAAAATCAAAAGACGGAGATAAGATGTCATCAACAATTAGTCCGGGGCAGAACCGCGCCAATTCCGGTCAGCCAACAGGCGCAAACAAGCATCCTATCGATGCCGACGGCTTGTATAAAAAAGTATTCTGGCGCTTCGTGCCATTCATCATGCTGTGCTACGTGATCGCTTATCTGGATCGCGTGAATATCGGTTTTGCCAAGCTGCAAATGTCGGTCGATCTGGGTTTTAGTGAAACCGTTTTCGGTCTGGGCGCAGGAATTTTTTTCCTTGGTTATTTTTTATTTGAATTACCTAGTAATTTGATCATGAATCGCGTCGGTGCAAAGCTCTGGATCGCCCGAATCATGATTACCTGGGGATTGTTATCAGCATGTTTTGTGTGGGTGCAAACACCGACGCAATTTTATGTTTTGCGGTTTCTGCTGGGTTTGGCAGAAGCGGGATTTTATCCCGGGATCATTCTTTATCTGACGTACTGGTTCCCTTCGCATCGCCGCGCTAAAGTTGTCGCGACGTTTATGGCGGCGATTCCGTTATCCGGCATTTTCGGCAACCCGTTATCGGGCTGGATTATCCAGACATTTAACGGTACCAGCGGCTGGCACGGCTGGCAATGGATGTTCGTGATTGAGGCGATTCCGGCAGTGATTATTGGCGTTGCTGTTCTGTTCGTGATGGATAACAGTATCCGTAAGGCGAAGTGGCTAACCGAAGCAGAAAAAGACTTTCTTGAAGCCGCCATCGTTGCCGATCAGAAAGATAAAGTCAGCCCGACATCGACCGCCGGTGTATTCAAAGATGCGCGTATCTGGCACATGTGTCTGATCTATTTCTGTATCGTCATGGGTCAGTATGGCTTGACGTTTTGGTTGCCGACGTTGGTGAAGGCATCCGGCGTTGAAGGTGCACTCAACATCGGTCTGATCAGTGCGATTCCGTTTTTATGTGCGGTCTTCGCGATGATTTTAATCGGTCGCCGTTCGGATCGTTTGCGTGAACGTCGTTGGCATTTGATGATTCCAGCGTTGCTGGGCGCGGTCGGATTTGTCGTGTCGGCGCTTGCTGCGGATAACACTGTTATCGCTATCACTTTCCTGTCACTGGCAGCGATGGGTGTGTTGACCTGCTCACCTTTGTTCTGGTCATTACCAACTGCATTTTTGTCCGGCACAGCGGCCGCTGCCGGTATCGCGGTGATTAATTCGGTCGGGAATCTGGCTGGATTCGTTAGCCCGTTTTTGGTAGGCTGGCTGAAAGATACGACTCACAGCAATGAAAGCGGCATGTTTATGCTGGCCGGAATGTTAGTGATCGGGGCATTTGCTATTTCGCGGACTTCAGCGAAAATGGTGAATAAATAGTTATCCGACAATCGGCAGCTTTTAAGTTGCCGAAGTCATTATTGAGGAGTTTGGCGATGCCACGTTTTGCTGCAAATCTAACGATGATGTACACCGAATATGCTTTTCTTGATCGCTTTGAAGCGGCAGCTAAAGATGGATTCAAGGCGGTTGAGTTTCTGTTTCCGTATGAGTATCCGGCGATTGAATTGAAAGCGCGTTTGCAAGGCAACGGTCTGACGCAGGCGTTGTTCAATGCGCCGCCAGGAGATTGGGCTGGAGGTGAGCGCGGTATTGCGTCACTGCCGGGGCGCGAAGAAGAATTCAAACGTAGTATTGATCTTGCGCTGGAGTATGCTAGGGTACTTGGCAATGATAAGTTGCATGTTATGGCTGGTCTGATTCAGCCGGACCAGGATCGTGCGCGGCACCGTGCGGTGTATTTGGAGAATCTGGCGTACGCGGCGGGGCGGATTGCTGCGGATGATATTACGCTGGTGATCGAGCCGATTAATACACGTGATATTCCGGGATTTTTTTTGAATCGCCAGGATGATGCGCAGGGGATTTGCGCTGAGGTTGGAGTGGATAATTTGCAAGTGCAGTTTGATTTGTATCATTGTCAGATTGTTGAGGGGGATCTCGCGGTTAAGCTAAAGCGCGATATGGTGCGGATGCATGGCGGGATTGGACATATTCAGATTGCGGGGGTGCCGGATCGGCATGAGCCGGATTTGGGCGAGATTAATTATGGCTATTTGTTTGAGTTGATTGATCAGTTGGGTTATGAGGGGTGGGTTGGGTGTGAGTATCGGCCTAAGGGGCGGACTTCTGATGGGTTAGGGTGGATGAGGGAATGGGTTTGAGTTAGTTCAATTGCCAACAAACGAAATCAGCACGAACCCCATCTAACAATCCCTCTGACCCGAATCAGACAAAATACGGCAACAAGTTAAACAGAATTCAATAAACTTTTAGAAGAGAATCCCATGCAAGTAGTCATCACTGGCGGAGCCGGATTTTTAGGTCAACGCCTGGCACGCCAGCTATTAAAGCAAGGCACCCTACCCGACAACAACGGTCAAATCCAAACCATCACTAAAATTGTATTGGTCGATATCGTAGCCGCGACCGGCTTCACCGACCCCCGTATCCATCAAATCACCGGCGACATAGCCGATAGCAAGTTACTAGAACTCGCCATCACCCCAGAAACCGTAGCAATATTCCACCTGGCCGCTATCGTCAGCGGCCAAGCCGAAACCGACTTCGAACTCGGCATGCGCATCAACCTGGAAGCCGCAAGATTGCTATTAGAACGCTGCCGCCAATGCGCCCACCGTCCCCGGGTAATATTCACCAGCTCCGTAGCAGTCTTCGGCGGCGAACTACCGCCAGTCGTACAAGACAACACCGCCCTAAACCCCCAGTCATCCTACGGCGCACAAAAAGCCATTGCAGAGTTACTGTTAAACGATTACAGCCGCAAAGGCTACGTCGACGGCCGCGTCCTACGCCTCCCCACCATCAGCGTCCGCCCCGGCAAACCAAACAAAGCCGCCTCATCGTTCGCCAGCGGCATCATCCGCGAGCCACTCAGCGGCGAATCCGCAATCTGTCCAGTCGGCCCAGACGTCAAACTCTGGCTGTTATCGCCCCGCAAAGTCATCGCCTGCCTGATTCACGGCTACACCCTCACCGCCGAAGCATTAGGCAAAAGCCGCACCATCAATTTACCCGGCGTATCAGTCACAGTCGGCGAAATGGTGGCCGCCCTCGAACGCGTAGCCGGTGCCGAAGTCGCCAACCGCGTTGAATGGCAGCACGATCCAGCGATCGACCGAATTATCTCCAGCTGGCCTGGCGCATGGGACGCCAAGCGTGCAAACGCACTCGGCTTTACCAGCGACGCCAGTTTTGACGACATCGTACGTGCCTATATTGAGGACGATTTGCCAGCCGCCTGATGCGGTTAGAAGTGAATATTCTTCCGAATAATGGGGTTTACACGTTTATACTTCTTCATCGCGATTAAGGTGTATCCCCATGAATTCATTAGCAACGTCTAGTACTTCCCCCGTTATTCTGACCGGCGACCGTCCTACCGGACCTCTCCATCTCGGTCATTTCGTTGGCAGCCTGCGCAATCGCGTCGCCTACCAAAGCACCTATCAACAATTCATTATGCTGGCCGACGCGCAAGCGCTGACCGACAATATGGACGACACTGGCAAAGTGCATCGGAATGTTGTCGAAGTTGCGCTGGACTATCTGGCAGTCGGCATAGATCCGCTGCAATCGACGATCTTTATTCAGTCGCAAATCCCCGAGCTGGCCGAACTTACGTTTTACTATTTAAATCTCGTCACCGTAGCGCGCTTAGAGCGTAATCCCACCGTAAAAGAAGAAATTCGCTTACGTGGATTTGAGCGTGATATCCCCGCGGGATTTTTGACTTATCCCGCCAGTCAGGCAGCCGATATCACCGCATTCAAAGCGATATTAGTCCCAGTCGGCGAAGATCAAATCCCGATGATCGAGCAGACTAACGAAATCGTGCGCCGCTTCAATCGCGTGGCAGGACGTGAAATTCTGATCGAAGCGAAGGCTTTAGTACCAGAAATCGGCCGTCTGCCAGGAATTGACGGCAAAGCCAAAATGAGCAAATCGTTGGGTAATACCATCAATCTCGGTGCCAGCGCCGATGAGATTCGCGCAGCGGTAAAGAAAGTCTATACGGATCCCTTACATCTGCGGATTGAAGATCCGGGCCATCTTGAAGGGAATGTTGCCTTCCTCTATCTGGATGCATTCGATCCAGATCAAGCAGGCTTGGCGACATTGAAAGAACATTATGTACGCGGCGGTTTGGCTGACAGCATCGTTAAAGTGCGGCTAGAAGCTTGTTTGCAAGAACTGCTCGCTCCGATCCGCCTACGCCGCCAGCAGCTGGAAAGCGACCGTGGCTATATTCTGCAATTGCTAAAACAAGGCACAGAAAAAGCCCGAGCAGTTGCAGCGCAAACCACGGCAGAGGTTAAGTCGGCGCTGGGATTAAATTACTTTTAGGGTGTCAGCGTATCAGGAGTTACTCACCGCGCCATTGTTTGTTGGATGGGCGGTGAGGATTTGTCTGCGATTGAAAAGCGTATTTGTTGGCTAAAGCGTTTTTTCCTTCGTTGCAGCAGGTTTAATAACCACACTACAAGTCATCCCTGCCGCCAGCGTAATCCCTTCCGGCACATTATCAATATGAATCCGCACCGGCACGCGTTGCGCCAATCGTACCCAGTTAAAGCTAGGATTAACGTTCGCCAAGCCACTAGTGCCGGGCCCGTTATCACGATCAGTAATCCCGCGAGCGATGCTGTCAATATGACCCAACAGCAATTTATCGCTGCCAAGCAAGCGCATTTCAGCCTTATCCCCCACCTGCATTAACGGCAATTTATTCTCTTCAAAATAGCCATAAACCCAAAATGAACTAGCATCAATCACGGCCAGTTTAGGTACGCCTATTTGCGCAAAATCGCCAGCGTGCACGTTCAGGTTGGCAATCCAGCCATCGGCAGGTGCAAGCACTGAAGTGCGTTCCAGATTCAGTTTAGCCATATCGCGCGTGGCGAGCGCGGCCTGATACATGGCTTGCGCTGAGGATGCATCGGCACTGGAATTTTCGCGATTTTCATTTGAAATTACATCGCCATCCAGCATCGCGCGACGTGCGGCATCCCGTTGTTTCATGTTCAACGCTACGCGCCGCTGAGCGACCGTTGCATCGGCCTCTGCCAACGCCAGCGTGTAATGCGCCGGATCGATTTTCATCAATACGTCGCCTTTGTGGACGTAGGAGTTATCTTTTACCGGCACTTCAATGACACGTCCTGAAACATCGGCTGCGACGCTGATGACGTCTGCGCGGACTCTGCCGTCACGCGTCCATGGTGAATTCATATAGCGATCCCACAGAGCGCGCGTCAACCAAAAGGCTAGCGCAACGACGATCAGCGTGATCGCAATTTTCAGGAAAAGTTTAAAAGTAGTCGATGATTTCATAGAGGTCTCAAGCAGCGTGCAGCAATAAACCTGCGCCGCTAAAAATACAAAAAAATAGTGCAATTCGGAATAGACTTGGATGCCAGACATAGCGATACAAGCGCAAGCGGCTTAACAACCAATCAATGCCAAATTGTAAGATGACGCAGCCGACAAATACTAAAAGTAACGTCGGTATAAGTGCATCCAGAAATGCGATTTCACGCGGCATTGTAAATTCTCGTTGAAGGATTGTTGATGAGGGATTCCGGCGCGGTGTGCTCAAGTAATGAAGTACGAATCAGATGCAAGTTAGCCAGCACGGCAGCAGAATTTGGCATCGCTGGCGCTGCGCGGCAGGCAGTAATGGCGATCAACACTGCATCCAGCGTGATCTCCAGATTGCGCGCTTTTGAATGTGCATGCGAGAACAAATGGGCGATAGCCGCTACGCTGCGGTTGATCTCCTGATGCGCTGCCATACCGTCAGCGCTGATCATGTGGGCGTCATTGTTAAAAGGGGCGTTGGCGATACTAATATCGTCACGCAAGTGAATCACTGCGCGCCCAATTTCAAACACCGACAGTAACCACGCCATGACTTCTCGATCATCTTCGCTGGCAATGGAATGCGACATGGCAAAGCGCCCTACCAGATCGCGGGTGCCGCTTTCAAAACGTGCCAGCAAGCCGTTCAAAGGTTTGTTGCAACCGTTGACGACTTGGCGTCGCAGTGCACGCACCAAGCGGACTTTGGCCCAGCGACTATCTGCCGGATCAATGATCATATAGGTGGCCGCAGCGATAGCACAGCCGATCAAGCCGCCAACCATACCGTTCAAAAATCCCACGTAGTCAAACATATACACATTGCCGACCGCAGCATAAGACAAGAAAAATATCAGCAAACCTGCACCCATACCGGCATGTTTCGGCTGGGTTGTAAGCCACGTGCCGAACAGAATAAACGGTGCCAATGACAGGCATAACATTGTGAAGTCTTGCGCCCCCGGCTGGACATAGTAGGCGCAGACGAAACCCAATAACCCGCCGAGGGCGGCCCCCTGCATGAAGCCGATGATGGTTTTTGTGGGGGACGGCGCAGCCGCGAATAACGCGCTGGCTACTGTGGCGAATATCACCGCGTCGATACCGGATGGCCAGCCACTTTGCTGCCAGAACAGCATCGAGATGCAGAACCCGACGGCGGCCCGAAAAGCAGACATGACGACCAATACAGGGTCGGTGCGGTTGACGTAATGCGCGGTCAGCATAAGATCGTCGGGCAACGTGCTATCGCGATTGAGTACGGCGTTGTGTATGCGTGTGTAAAGTCGCAGTTCATCGGTGAAGCGCAGTAATAGCGCCGCGGCAGAGTCGAAATCCAGCAACGCGTCGCCATTGTGATTGGGGCCTAGCCGGAACATTTCGGTAATGCTGAGTTTCAGACCGCGTCGTAATGCGGCCAGTCTTTCTTGCAATTGCTGGCGACATTCCTGTAACTGAAAAGGAATATCGGCTTTGTCGGTTTTAAGGATGGTAACTATGGCGTTGTATTCCATCATGATCGCGTTGAAGGTATTAACTTTTCCCGAGCTTTGCAAGCGCAGAAAAAGCTGATCAAGCGAATGAAAAGTAGTGGATAACGTCATAAAGGCGGTATTCAACTGGCGCAAGTGGTCGCTTTGCAAGTGGCCTGTAGCGCTTTCAAATGTTGATGACGTGCGCAGGTTTTCCAGCGCGATGACTTCACCGATCAGGCGTAGCATCATGCTGTCGCGATCCGGTTGCGTGCGTTGAGATTGCCGAGTGCCTTTGTCGGCTTGCGCAAGTTGCACAAACTGCGAAAAATGCGCAAAACGTTTTCCGATGATGGCCAGCACGGTATCGGACAGGCGGGTTGGAAACAGCACATCACTGACGATGCCTGCGCATAGCAAGCCCAGCATAACTTCGCTGAGTCGCGTTGTAGCGATCTCAAAAGTCTGATCCGGTGCCAGCGCTGCGGGTAATCCCACGATGACCAACGTATAACCGGCCAGCACGAAGGCGTAGGATTGAAAGTTACGGAAAGTAATTGAGCCGGCGGTGCAGAGCGCCATCCAGCAAGCGCCGGCGATTAAAAATAGTCCCGGTTGTTGCGTAAAACACGCTGCCAAAATCAATGAGACGACGACCCCGACCAAGGTGCCCAAAAACCGATAAAAGCCTTTCGCCATCACCAGCCCGCTGCCGGGCTGCATGACGATCGTGACGGTGATCATGGCTGTGCCGGGCTTGGATAAATCGAACAGCATCGATAAGCCCATTGCCAGCAAAATTGCTAGCAACGTCTTAATCATGTGCAGCAAGTTGGGCGCTTGGGCGAACAGCCACGCACCGCTGCCATTTTTCAAACGGCGCAGCCAATCATTATCAGATGGCATTGTTTTCTGGATGAGTTCGCTCATGGCTGGAGATAGGTTTGCATGGGAGGATGCTTATTTAGCCGCTACGTTAGCCGCTGCTGGAGGATGCGGTAAATCATCTCCCAGACCGCCGCCGAGCGATTGCATCAGCTGCGCCCATGCATCCAGATACGCGGCCCGTGTTTGTGCGACTCTTTGCTGCTCTTGCAGAGTTGCCATTTGGGTTTGAATCACGTTCAGATAAGAAGTCAGGCCTGCTTTGAAACCGCGCTTCGCGAGTGAGGCTGATTTTTCTGCCAGCGCCATAGCGCGCTCTGACTGATTGCGCTGCAATTCTATCGATTTTAATTTGACGATTTGGTCAGCGACGCTTTGCAGCGATTGCAACAGCGTGTTGTTGTAAGTCTCAATGGCAGCGTCGAGGATGGCGGTTTGCGCACCGAGATTAGCGCGCAGGCGGCCGCCGTCAAAGATGGGTAAAGAAATCGCTGGCGCAAAGCCACGCACGGTCGAATCGCCGGTAAGAAAACGGCTTAAGCCAATCGACTCAAAACCGATAAAGGCGGAAATATTGATGTTCGGATAAAACCCTGCTTTGGCGACTGCAATATCTTTGGTCAATGACTCTACGCGCCAACGCTGGGCGATTACGTCGGGGCGGCGTCCAATTAAATTGGCGGGAATGTTATCGGGAAGTGCAATCGGCAACGCGGTGCTGCTCGCCAGCTGCTTTTCTGCAGAATGATCAGCGCCGTTTTCGGATACATTCGCAGCCATATTTTTAGCCAGGACAGGGCGTTGAATGGCGTCGCCTGCGGAGGGGCCTTGACCCGTTAGCGCGGCAATCTGATTACGCGACAGGGCGATGGCTTCGTTGATTTTTTCAATCGCGGCGCTGGTAGTCGGCAATGTCGTTTCAGCCTGACTGACTTCAAGCCCGGTGCCGATACCGGCATGCAGACGGCGTTGCGCAATGTTGACGATCGCTTGCTGCTGCGCCAGAGATGCCTCGGTAATATCTTTTAATACAAATTGGGTCGCCAGTTGCAGATAGCTGCGTACAACAGTGCCTTCCAGACTTAATTGCGCAGCGCGTGCCTCAGCCGCGCTGACGTGCACATTGTCGAGTGCAGCTTCTAGCGTATTGCGATCCTTGTCCCACAGATCGAGGTCATAACTGGCTTTGATGCGCGCATCGTTGCTCCAGTCCCAGCCGCCGCCTAATGGCGCAGGATATAAACCGTCGCTGGTGAACAATTCGCGCGTGAGCGATGCTTCTGCGCCGATTTTTGGCAGGGTTCCTGCCTCAGCGATACCCGCCATGGCGCTGGCCTGGCGAATCCGGGCTTGTGCGATCTTGATGGAGGGACTATCGGCGATTGCCTGCGCTACTAATTGGTTGAGTTGCGGGTCGCGATAGGCTTGCCACCACGTGACGGTCGGCCATTGCGCGTTAATCTGCGTGGCATCCATCGTTGCGCTGCTGTTCAAGATTCTGCCGTCGATTGTGTGACCGTCACTGAGTCGTGCTTGCGGATCGATCCCGGAAAAGCTGGCGCAACCATTCAGTAGCATCAACAGTAGAAGGAGGGCAAGAGGAGTGAAGTAGGTCGAAAAACGCATCAACCATGTTTGATGTGAAGTCGTCTTGATGGCGAAGCCTGAAGACAGGATGTTTTGTGGCAAAGTCAAAGCGAGGAGCCGCATGGTGAAGCCTAATTTGTTGTGTGTTGCAGCTGCGATGGGTGACCTGCAACGGATATGCTGCTTTTTTATTGTGCATAAGATGCTTTGCATAATAGCAAAACGCCACTCTCGGTGGCGTTTTGCTTATATGGCTTATAAGCACGACGTTTTTGCAAATTTAACCTAAATTGCTAGTCGTTAATGATTTAGTTGCCAGTGTAAAGACCGGTTTCTAATTTATCCGACGCATGCTGTTCTACTTGGGCGCGTGTCAGCTTGCTTTTTTCTTCTGGCAGGATTGGATAGGCGTTGCCTTGATCCATCAAGCCTTGTTCACGTGCGACGACTAGCTCAGCGCGAACGTCGGCGCGGGTCTTGGTCGATGTGAAAGGGGCTTCTGGTGGATATGGTGTTACTGCAGCAGCTGCACCAGCGGCGGCTAAGATAACTAAACCAGCGATCAATTGTTTGGTATTCATTTTTGTTCTCCAAAAAGTTAGGGGGATAGCACCGGGCTCGGCGGAACAGGCAAAATGCAGCCCGTCGGGTCCTGCCTCGGTGAACGATCACTTGCGTCACATGTACGGTGTTGCTATGTGGTGCTGCTTGTGTGTTGCGTCCATCGATGAAGCAAAGTGTATAGAGGCTTCTATTAACAATAAACAATGAAATTTATAATTCACTATTTCTGAATTAGAAATAATGCGGACGATATTGTGTGATAGATAGTTTTTAATTATTGATAATTAAAAACTAATAGTTATTTGTAATAAAGTGTAACGGCGAAAAAATAGTGCGTTTATTCGCTGAATTGGTGTGTTTGCGCGGAAGCAAACAGAACGGCTGCGGAGGTGTGATGGTGGATACGGCAGGGCTAAAATCAGTCCTGCCGCATCAGTTTAAACCTTATTTTATTTATTTCTTGTTACACATGACTTGCCATTTATATGCGGATATCTACGCCAGACGCCGTGTTATAGACCGCTCAAGCGGCGCGCCACGCTGAAACGATAGGCAATTGGGCCTGATAACAGAATAGGACTAAGTTATATGCAAAGCACAAGATGCCGGATGTAATTGATGTTCGTTGTGCATGAACGCAGAAAACCCACCGGCAGGCGACGTCCAATCGTCCCTATTATTTAAGCGAATTTAGATCGTTGCCATTCGAGATAATAATGCCGCCGCCCAGACAGACATCCCCCTCATACAGCACCGCCGATTGTCCCGGCGTGACGGCCCATTGTGCGGCATCGAAATTTAACGTGAAAATTTCAGAAGCCTCGCCATCCTGTGATTGCCCGCTGGTGAAGTTGCACGCCATATCAGCCTGACGATAGCGGGTTTTAGCTGACAATTGCACTTGCTGCGGCGCTTCGCCAGCGACCCAGCTGACTTGCCCTGCTTGCAAGCTAGAAGACAGCAACCATGGGTGATCGTGGCCCTGAACGACATGCAGCGTGTTATTTTCAATATCTTTTTTGGCCACGTACCAGGGATCGCTATCGCCAACCGCATTTTTATGCGACTGCATGCCGCCGATGCCTATTCCTTTGCGTTGTCCCAGTGTGTAAAAACTCAATCCCACGTGTTGCCCGACGGTATCGCCAGCATCAGTTTTCATCGGGCCGGGTTGATACGATAGATAGCGATTGAGGAATTCGCGGAAAGGTCTTTCGCCGATGAAGCAAATACCGGTTGAGTCTTTCTTTTTTGCGTTCGGCAAGTGAATTTGCTCAGCAATTTTGCGGACTTCGGTTTTTTGGATTTCGCCTAGCGGAAACAACGTTTTGGAGAGTTGCGCCTGATTTAATCGATGCAAAAAGTAGCTTTGATCCTTGCTGGCATCGAGCGCTTTTAATAACTCAAAGTTGCCAGCCGGAGCTTGCCGTACACGCGCATAGTGGCCAGTGGCGATAAAATCCGCCCCCAGTTTCATCGCGTGATCGAGGAAGGCTTTAAATTTGATTTCGGCATTGCACAGAACGTCGGGATTAGGCGTGCGTCCGGCTTGATATTCGCGTAAAAACTCAGCAAATACACGGTCTTTATATTCCGCTGCAAAATTCACCGCTTCGATATCCACGCCGATGACGTCGGCTACGCTGACCGCATCGATCCAATCTTCACGCGTTGAGCAGTATTCGGAATCGTCATCGTCTTCCCAGTTTTTCATGAATAGGCCGATGACTTCGTAACCCTGTTGTTTTAGTAGCCATGCAGAGACGGATGAATCAACGCCGCCGGACATGCCGATAACGACGCGTTTTTTTGTTTTATTTTGGTTAATCATGATTGTTTCCGATGACACTAGGATCTGTATGCAGCATCGATAGCGGTATGCGGTCGCCGCGTAAATAGTCATCGACGCATTGCAATACTTGTGGACTGCGATGGCGTTCTGGACACGCGGCTAATTCGTCACGCGACATCCATAAGACACGCAAAATACCGTGATCGAGTGATCGATCATGGCTTGCGCCCAGCGTTCCGCAAAAGGCAAAACGCAAATACGTGTTGCTTTTGCCTGTGCGTGCGGAGAAATAACGCGCCAGATAAGTACCGACTAGTGCGGTGGGCGTGAAATCGTGCGCGGTTTCTTCCAGCGTCTCGCGTATCACGGCATGAATTAATGATTCATGTGGGTCCAAATGACCCGCTGGCTGATTGATCCGGATGCCGTCACTGGTGTGTTCTTCTATCAATAAAAAACGGCCATCACGCTCAATAATAGCTGCCGCAGTGACAGAGGGTTTCCAAACTTCAGTCATAAATTCCTCAGGTAATCCGACATTTTAACGTGGCTGTCAACTTTTCGATTGCCCCGCGCAATACCGTGTATCCGTTGCAACATAATGCGGCAGTTGGCGAATACACAGCGTTACCGTCTTCGTCATATTGTTTATGAACAAAAATTCCGCTAAGATCGCTGGCAGAGTTGTCCGGGCGTGCCTCAGATGGTCCTCAGTTGGTTCAAAAAATCAGGACCGTTGTCGTTGTTGCCGCCCCGGTTTTGCCAGATTCGTAGCCGTATTTTTACGTAGTAACTTCATTATTGCGCTTCTACTATTTTAGCTAGGCTAAACGTCATTCAACGCTGGGAAACACCGCGTAATCGACGAATCGCTTTAAATGAGAATGGTGGATCGCCGACAAGAATTTTTACAATCAGGGAGAATTACATGAAAATCGGCATCCCCGCCGAAACGCGGCCGGGTGAAACCCGTGTCGCAGCGACACCAGAAACGGTCAAAAAACTGGTAGCAGCGAAACATCACGTCATCGTCCAATCGGGCGCTGGCACCTCATCCAGTATTACTGACGAAGCGTATGCGGCTGCAGGCGCGCAAATAGGTAGCGCAGCGGAGGCATTCGGTCAGGAAACGATACTGAAAGTACGCGCTCCCGCCGCTGACGAATACGCGTTGCTGAAAAGCGGCACGGTGATCGTCGGTATGCTCAATCCGTTCGATGCTGAGAACATTGCGCTGATGGCCAGTCACGGCCTGACCGCCTTTGCGCTCGAAGCTGCACCACGGACGTCGCGTGCGCAATCGATGGATGTACTGTCATCGCAAGCCAATATCGCCGGTTATAAGGCAGTGCTGATGGCCGCCAATACCTATCAACGCTTCATGCCGATGCTGATGACTGCGGCCGGGACGGTCAAAGCGGCGCGCATGCTGATCATGGGCGCGGGTGTTGCAGGCTTGCAAGCCATTGCTACGGCCAAACGACTGGGTGCTGTTATTGAGGCATCGGACGTACGGCCAGCGGTCAAAGAGCAAATCGAATCGCTGGGCGCAAAATTCCTCGATGTGCCATTTATCACCGATGAAGAGCGCGAAATCGCGCAAGGCGTCGGCGGGTATGCACGACAAATGCCTGCGGATTGGATGCGGCGGCAAGCCGAGGCGGTGCATGAACGCGCCAAGTTAGCCGACATCATCATCACGACCGCATTAATTCCGGGTCGTAAAGCCCCCATCCTGATTAGCGAAGAGACGGTCAAGGCGATGAAGCCTGGTTCCGTCATTCTGGATATGGCAGTCGATCAGGGCGGCAATTGTCCGTTGTCTGAATCCGGAAAAACCGTGATCAGACATGGCGTGCATATCATCGGCGAAGGCAATCTGGCGGCGTTGGTCGCGGCCGATGCTTCCGCGCTGTATTCGCGCAATGTATTGGATTTTTTGAAGTTGATCGTTACGCCAGAAGGCGGACTGGTCATCAATCTTGAGGACGATATCGTGGCTGCTACTTTGTTGTGTAGCGCCGGTAACGTCCTACGGAAGTAATGTATTTAAATAGTGTTATTGCAGACTGCTTCGGTCTTACGCCAGCCCTTGTAAATGCTAGTAATGCAGCAAGGGCAGCGCAAGCCAACAGCGTCGAACAAAGGAGAAACAAGTAATGCATCGCATCATGTTACGCGCGAAAATTCATCGCGCAACCGTCACCCAGGCCGACCTTCACTACGAGGGCTCATGCGGGATCGATGAAGATTTGCTGGAAGCGGCAGACATTCTGGAAGGCGAAAAAATCGAACTCTATAACGTGAATAACGGACAGCGTTTTTCAACCTACGCGATCCGCGCTGAGCGTGGCAGTGGCGCAATTGCGTTGAATGGCGCAGCCGCCCGTTGTGCCCATTTGGGCGATTTGCTGATCATCTGTACTTATGCACCGTTGTCGGATGCTGAAGTCGCTACGCATGTGCCGAAAGTGGTATTTGTCGATGATAAAAACAGCATCACGGGGATGAAATAAGTAAAACGAAGTTAGGGGAGGCCGCAGTGCTTTAGTCTGTCACTGCGGTTTTGCCACATAAGGGGAAACGTATGGAAGTGTCACACACCATCACAAATTTGATCATCTTTGTACTGGCGATTTACGTCGGTTATCACGTGGTCTGGACCGTTACACCGGCGTTGCATACGCCGTTGATGGCGGTGACGAACGCGATTTCTGCGATCATTATTATCGGCGCGATGTTGGCGGCGGGATTGACCGAAGGCATTGTTGGTCAAGTTGCCGGAACGCTGGCGGTTGGCTTGGCGGCGGTGAATGTCTTTGGTGGCTTTCTGGTCACGCAACGGATGTTGGAAATGTTTAAGAAAAAAGAGCCGAAGGTGAAAGCGCTTGCCGTTGACGCCGAAACTAAAGCCAAAGCAGGAGCGCATTGATGGGTGCCGAAATCGCGAATTTGTTAAGCATGAACCTGGTCACAATGTTCTACCTGATTGCTTCGGTGTGTTTTATTCAGGCTTTAAAAGGGTTGTCGCATCCGTCGACGGCGCGGCGCGGGAATGCGTTCGGGATGGGCGGCATGGCGCTGGCGATTCTGACGACGATTGCGCTGATCATCAAACTGAAAGTTGAGTCGCAAGGTGCCGGATTCGGTTTCTGGTTAGTCGCCGGTGGTGTCGTCGTCGGTGGCGGTATCGGTGCGTATCTGGCCAAAAGTGTCGAGATGACCAAGATGCCGGAACTGGTCGCGGCGATGCATTCGTTGATTGGGTTGGCGGCGGTGTGTATTGCGGTGGCAGCAGTGTCGGAGCCGTGGGCGTTCGGAATTGCCGCGCATGGTGCTGCATTGCCGGTCGGCAATCGGATTGAATTGTTTATCGGGACGTTTGTTGGGGCGATTACCTTCTCTGGATCGGTGATTGCGTTTGGCAAGCTGTCCGGGAAATACAAGTTCCGTCTGTTCCAGGGCGCGCCGGTCAGCTTTCAAGGGCAACATTTTATTAACCTGTTGCTGGCAATCGCCATGCTGGTATTGGGCATCATCTTTGTAGCGACGCAATCGTGGTTGCCGTTTATTTTGATGACAATCATTGCGTTTGCATTGGGCGTGCTGATCATTATTCCGATTGGCGGCGCGGATATGCCGGTGGTGGTATCGATGCTGAACAGTTATTCCGGTTGGGCCGCGGCCGGAATTGGCTTTTCGCTGAACAATGCGATGCTGATTATTGCTGGTTCGCTGGTCGGGTCGTCCGGGGCGATTCTGTCGTACATCATGTGCAAGGCGATGAATCGGTCGTTCTTTAATGTGATTCTGGGCGGCTTTGGGGGCGATGCGGCAGCGGCAACCACGGGTGGTGCGCAGGCGCAGCGGCCGGTGAAATCGGGCTCGGCCGACGATGCGGCGTTTCTGTTAGGCAATGCGGAAACCGTCATTATCGTGCCGGGCTATGGCTTGGCGGTGGCGCGGGCACAGCATGCATTGATGGAGCTGGCGGAGAAACTGACGCACAAAGGCGTGACCGTGAAATTCGCGATTCATCCGGTGGCAGGACGCATGCCGGGGCATATGAATGTGTTGTTGGCCGAGGCAGAAGTGCCCTACGATCAGGTGTTTGAGATGGAAGACATCAATAGTGAGTTTGCCCAGGCGGATGTGGTGCTGGTGCTGGGCGCGAATGATGTGGTGAATCCGGCGGCGAAAGATCCAAAATCGTCGATTGCGGGGATGCCGATTCTGGAGGCCTACAAAGCCAAAACGGTCATTGTCAACAAACGCTCGATGGCCTCTGGTTATGCCGGGTTGGATAACGAGTTGTTTTATATGGATAAAACCATGATGGTGTTTGGGGATGCGAAGAAAGTGATTGAGTCGATGGTGAAGGCTGTCGATTAATCCTGGTTTTTGGCTTGATGAAGAAACCGTTCTGGGCGAATGCTTGGGGCGGTTTTTTTGTTTGTTGATTGGATGTTGTCGTACGGGGGGCGTTTGTTGGTAATTGAAACGGTTTGTGCTCCGTTGATGCAAGCCGGCTCGGGCCGCCCTTGACAAAGCGTCAACGGAGCGCTAACCGTGTTAAACAACAATATTCTCAACGCCTCCCAAACATCATCTGCTCAGCAAGCAAATCCTTCGCCGGCCGAATCGCATCCACCAACCCCAACAACAACCCCAGCAACGTCTGCGAAACCGCTCCCTCCGGTGCACTAGCAAAAACCCGCGCCAGCAAATCAGTCATCCGAATCGTCATATTGCGATCAGTCTTCCTGCTGGCAGCAAATGCCTCCACCGCCGCTGAAGACAAATTTTGCGATAATAATTTAGCCAACACAGCTGCATCCCGCAATCCAAGATTAAGCCCCTGCCCAGCCACAGGATGCAAAGTCTGCGCAGCATTCCCAATAGCGACAATCCGAGCCGATGAGTTCGCAGGAACCACCTGAGCATTCAATCCAAGCGGAAAACTATGCCGCGTCGATACTCGAACGAAACGCCCAACCCGTCCACCAAACGCATCTTCCAGCGCATGCAAAAACGCCCCATCATCCAATCCAAGTAAGTGCGTAGCGGTCGCTGGACGCACACACCAAACCAACGCATAGCCATCATCCTGCGGCAAAAGCGCCAGCGGCCCTTGATCAGTAAACCGTTCAAACGCCCGGTGCGCAATCGCTGCGCTAGTCTCCACATGCGCAACAATCGCACATTGATCGTAATCTCGTTGCATCGCCTTGCCAGCCTGCTCGCCGAAGAGGCCGCCTTCGGCCTGCACCATAATTGCGCTACGTAGGGTCCGACCATCGGATAGCCGCATGACGACGCCATCATTCTCTTCATTGCTATCGCTGACATGCACCGGCCGCAAAAGCTGAATTCCCTCCAACGCAGGCAAGGCCGCCAACGCAGTGATTAAGCTTCCATAACGACTGACATAACCTAACGCAGCGAGTTGATATTCGCGCCGATCGATTAAGGTGCGGCCGAAATGTCCGCGACGAGAAACGTGGATTTCATGTATGGGTGTGACCGGCAATGGCCACGCACCGATATTTTCCAGAATCTGGCGACTACCATAAGACAGCGCAATCGTACGCGGATCGAGACGTGCCTGATCGATTGGCTTGCCGTCAATCAGTGTGATCCGATCAGGTGCTACGCCGCGTTTAACCAACAATGCTGCCAACGTTATTCCCACCGGCCCGGCACCGCAAATAGCGATGTCGGCAGTCAGATCGGCGGGCGCATTGTTTGCAGCAATTACAGAGGCAAGATCAGTACTATTGGAAATATCGGGGAGAAGGGTAGCGATCATTTATCTATCAGTTTCGCATCAGCGCTTCGATATCCGCGACGGTCCGTGGTGCGCCGGTCGTCATGATTTCGCAGCCCGTTTCTGTGACCAATGCGTCGTCTTCAATCCGAATCCCGATGTGCCAGTATTTTTCTGGGACACCCTCTGCAGGACGCACATAAATACCCGGCTCAACGGTCGTCACCATGCCCGGTTGCAGACCACGCCATGGCTTTGATTCACCTTCTGCAACTGCGGCATTCAAATCCCGATATTCGCCGACATCGTGCACATCCATGCCCAGCCAATGGCCGGTGCGATGCATATAAAACTGGCGGAAATCACCATTTGCAATCACATCTTCAAGCGTCCCGACTTTGTTCTTATTCAGCAAACCGGTATCCAGCATGCCTTGCGCCAATACACGGACCGCTGCGTCGTGACCATCCATGAAATGCTTGCCCGGACGCGTGACTTCAATCGCGGCGTTTTGAGACGCCAGTACGATCTCATACAATTCTTTTTGCGGGCCGGAAAACACGCCGTTGGCCGGGAAGGTGCGCGTAATGTCGGCGGCATAACTATCCAATTCGCAGCCTGCATCGATGAGGACCAAATCGCCGTCTTTCAGCACCGCATCGCTGGCCCGATAATGCAGCACGCAGGCGTTAGATCCAGTGGCAACGATCGATCCGTAGGCGGGGTATTGCGAACCCTTGCGGCGGAATTCATGCAGCAATTCTGCTTCCAGCGTGTATTCGTACAGACCTGGACGGGAGATCCGCATGGCGCGGCAATGCGCTTCGGCAGAGATCACGCCAGCGCGGCGCATCAATGCAATTTCGTCCGCGTCTTTAAATAGGCGCATTTCATCCAGCAACACGTGCACATTGTGAATGGTTGACGGCGCGACGACGCCAGCGCGTCCCATTGCGCGCACGCTGCCTAGCCAGCCTTGCAGCTTTTCATCGTAGTCGTTTTGTCCAAGGGCATAGAACACAGATGGCGCGTCAGCCAGCAGTTTCGGCATTTCCACTGCCATCGCTTCGATCGGGAAGGCGGCGTCAAATCCAAATTTCTCGCGAGCGGCATCGGGACCGTAACGATAGCCATCCCAGATTTCGCGTTCCAGATTTTTTTCTCTGCAAAACAGAATGGTGCGCGGGTTTTCGCATGCAATCAGGACGACGACCGCCTCTGGCTCCATAAAGCCTGATAAGTAATAGAAGTAACTATCGTGGCGATACGGGTAATCGGCATCGCGGTTGCGCATGACTTCCGGCGCGGTAGGAATGATGGCTACGCCGCCACCTTGGGCCTGCATCAGGTTGATTAGCCGAGCACGTCGTGTGGAATAGGGAGTCATGTGCATCCTTGAATGTCGTTGTGTGCGGTGTGTAAATGCGTTGCGTATATCGCCTTGGTCTGTATTTTCTTGACGGCAATGCAGAGCAGTTACATTGGCGTGTTTAATTGTTCCAGACGTTTAATGGTGCCAACGTCCGTCCAGTCACCACGATACACCTCGCCGCCAACTTGGTTGCGAGCTGCGTATTCACGCAGGATGGGGGCCAGTTTGCCAAATTCGCCAGATGCAATGGCGTCGAACATCATCGGACGGAAGACGCCAATGCCGGAATACGTAAACCGAGGTTCACCCTCATTAGAAACGGAAAAGCTATGTACGGCAAAGTCGCCTTCTGGATGATGGGCTGGATTTTTGACTAGGTATAGCCAAGCCACGTCACGCGTCTCGATCGGATGCGGGACACCCCATAAATCGTTATCTTCGAGTGTGGTTTTTACCTGCTCGAAATTGAAATGCGGGCAATAAATATCTGCGGAGATGGCAATAAATGGCGCATCGCCCAGCAAATGACGCACCTTCGCGACGCCGCCGGCGGTTTCCAGTGCGGTGCCCTCGGCGGAGTAGGTGATTTTGGCACCGAATTTGCTGCCATCGCCAAGCGTATCTTCGATTAATTGGCCCAGATGCGCGTGGTTAATAATGATGTCGGTGATGCCTGCGCGGACCAGATTGACGATATGCCAGACGATCAATGGACGACCGCGTACTTTTAGCAAGGGTTTAGGAGTGGTGTCAGTCAGTGGGCGCATACGCTCACCGCGACCTGCGGCAAAAATCATTGCTTTCATGGAGTTCAGTTTGCTCGGTTAGGCGTAAATATTATGAAGAAGTGTGCGGGAATAGCGTCATCAGAATTTGTGTTCAAATTTTTGTGATGAAATCCCGCGCAGGTTTTTAAAACGTATAGCCTATCGTCTGAGGTGTTTCTTCCAGTTTATCGATCAAGCGTACCAATGGAATCAATTCGCGATAACGCAGTGCAGTTTTGCGCACATAGTCCATTACTTGCGGTAAATCTTGCATGTAAGCCGCTTTGCCATCGCGATAATTCAGGCGGGCAAACAAGCCCAGGATTTTCAGATGTCGTTGCAAGCCCATATATTCAAAATCGCGATAAAAGGTGTCAATGTCGGGCGCGACCGGCAAACCGGCACGTTTTGCACGTTCCCAATAGCGAATCACCCAATCCAGCACTTGCGCTTCTTCCCAAGGGCGATAGACATCGCGGAGTAGGGAGGCCAGGTCGTAAGTAATCGGCCCATACAATGCGCCTTGAAAATCGAGTACGCCGGGATTGCCTGTTGGCAATGCCATCAGATTGCGCGAATGATAGTCGCGGTGGACATAAACTTGCGGCTGCGCCATATTATTGGCGAGGATCGCGTTGAAAACTGCGTCGAGACTAGCAGATTGCTCGGCCGTTAATGTGACGTTCAAATGTTTGCCGATGTACCACTCGGTGAAAATTTGTAATTCTTTTAATAAGAAAGCCCGATCATATTCAGGCAGCACATCAGGTTTGCTATGCGTTTGCAGGCTAACCAGTGCATCAATTGCCTCTAAATACAGCGCGTTGGCGTTGTCGTCGTTAAGTTGCTGCAAATAAGTTGTCGGTCCGAAGTCGGATAGCAGTAAAAAGCCTTGTTCAATGTCTTGCGCCAGAATTTTTGGTGTTGACATTCCGGCATCACTAAACAGGCCCGCAACAAAGATGAACGGGCGCACGTCTTCTTGCGGCTGAGGGGCATCCATCACGATCAGGGTCGCGCCATCGACTGCATCCGGATCAATCGCATCGATTCTGAAATAACGCCTGAAACTGGCGTCAGCAGAGGCTGGGCGGATTGATGCGGCAACGGTTGGATGGCTTTCCAGCGTGGATAGCCATGCCATTATTTGCGTCAGGCGCAGATCAGGTATCGCAGCTGATGAAGAGGGGTCGCCTTGGGGTGACGTTTGAGGTAATAAGTGAGGCGATGTCATTAAGCGATCCAGGAATACGGTTGTAGGTAGTCAGTTCCCATATAATAAGGGATTAATTTTAAAAAATCGCCTGCGATGGTGTTTGCTCAATGCATTTCTTGACACGGTTTTTATCAGTGCCCCCTTCACAATCATCTTCGCAATCATTGTTGTCGCCCCGATCACGTCCTCAGAAGCACGGACGTTACGTTGCGTCAACACGCCGATTGCCATCATTACCGTTGCCGCGTGTGCGGCGTCTGGCTTGGCTGATTGCTTCAGCGTTGGCGGCTGCAATGCCTGTCGCGACGGCAATATTCGTCTCGCCGGCGGCAATGGCGCAAGTTCAGCCTCCTGCCGCCAGGCCGCCACGTGTCGATGAAAGTAATTTGCCAACAACTGTTGAAGCTGACCAGATGACCGGGCGCCCTGATCGCGTGCTGAATCTCGATAACAATGTCGAGTTGACGCGGGGACAGACAGAAATCAAAGCAGACAAAGCTACTTATCGGATAGTCGAAAACGAAGTCGAAGCGCACGGCTGCGTACGCATGAATCGTTACGGTGATCAATATACTGGGAATGACCTGCAACTAAATATGGACTCGGGCCAAGGGTTTTTGACCCAACCGACTTACAAATTTGGGATAAACGGCGGTCATGGCGATGCTGAACGCTACAATTTTGAAGATGAAGACCATGCCAAGGCGATAGCCGGTACGTATACGACTTGTGCCGGGACTAAGCCAGACTGGTATATCAAGTCCAGCACGATGGATATCGATACCGGGATTTCTGAAGGTATTGCGCACGGGGGTGTGTTGTATTTCAAGAGCGTCCCGATCCTGGCCTCGCCGATTATGTCGTTCCCGCTCTCGGGCGATCGTCAGTCAGGCTTCTTGCCACCGACCATAGGTACTACGAGTACCGGTGGTTTTGAGTTCAGCGTACCTTATTATTTCAATATTGCCCCTAATCGTGACCTGACCCTGACGCCGAATGTGATTACGCGACGTGGTGTGCAGTTGGGTGCTGAAGGGCGTTATTTAGGTGAGGGCTACAGCGGCGTGACCCGGCTTGAATATCTGCCGGACGACGCCATCACCAAAACCAATCGTTATGCTATTGCATCGACCCACACGCAAGTTCTGGGTGGTGGTTTTGGCATGTCATGGAATGTTAATTACGCATCAGATAATCAATACCCGGATGATTTTGCCCGGTCGATTACACAGAGCGCGCAACGTTTGTTGAATCGCGAGTTGGATCTGACCTATGCCGGGAATTTCGGCAGCGTGACCGCGCTGGCTTCGCGTTATCAGGTATTGCAAGATTTCGATGCCAACGGCAATCCATTGATAGCACGTCCTTATGACCGCTTGCCGCAAGTGACTTACAACGTCGGACGTCAGGATGTCGGCGGATTTGACTGGATGGTGAACGCGCAATATACCCGCTTCAAAAATAGTGCCTACGATGTCCCCACCAGCGTGCAGTTGCCGGGCGAGGGCGATCGGATCTACATCAATCCGCAGATTTCCTATCCGATTATCGGTGCTAGTTATTTCGTGACACCAAAGCTGCAACTGGATGCGACTTCGTACAGCTTGACGGATGTTGTGCCGGGCTCGGCGAAGAGTTTTAGCCGGGTATTGCCGACCTTCTCGTTAGACGGTGGTTTGACCTTTGAGCGCGATGCAAAATTGTTCGGCAATGCGGTCACGCAAACCTTGGAGCCGCGTTTATTTTATGTCCGCACGCCGTATAAGGATCAAAATAACTATCCGTTATTTGATACTGGCGTATCCGATTTCAACTTTGCGCAAATTTTTACCGAGAATAGTTTTTCGGGACATGATCGCATCAGTGATGCAAATCAGCTAACAACGGCGGTGACTTCGCGTTTTATTGAAGAAAGTGGCATCGAACGTTTACGTCTGGCGATTGGTCAGCGGTTTTATTTCACGCCGCCATTGGTTTCGCTCGATAGCAGTATTGTCAACAGCCGTTCCGATTTATTGCTGGCCGCAGGTGGGCAGTTAACGCGCACCGTTGGCATCGACAGCAACATCCAGTACAGCCAAAGTAATAGCCAATTAGTCCGCGCCGATTACAATATTCGTTGGCAGCCAGCCCCGAAAGAAGTAATTAATCTGGCATACCGGTTGGATCGCACGCCTACCGCCGTAGTACTGAATAATAACGAAATTCTGAAGCAGGTTGATCTATCCGCTCAATGGCCAATTTCCAAGCGTTGGTACGGTGTTGGGCGAGTTAACTACTCGTTGGAGGACAGAAAAGTTGCTGAAGGTTTGGTCGGCTTAGAGTATAAAGCTGATTGTTGGGTTTTCCGCGTAGTGGCGCAGCGGACGCCGACCTCGACGGCACAGGCTAGTTCGGCGCTATTTTTCCAGCTTGAATTGAATGGATTGACGAAACTCGGCTCTAACCCGATGCAGGCGTTGCGTAGCAGCGTTCCGGGTTATCAGAATGTAAATCAACCTGACAACATCATCAATAATTGAATCCGTCATACTTATATATGAATGCTCACCTCACTATGCGTATAGCTAATACACCAGCCAACAAGTCGGTCACTAAGTTAGTCAACAAGTCAGCTACCAAATCTACATTAGCTGTAATAATTGTCTCGATGTTATGCAGTGCAGTGCCTTCGGTCTGGGCGCAAAATTCAGCTGCCAGCAAGTCCGGTCCGCCAACGATGGTTGCCCCAACTACTACGGCAGCACCTGCACCAGCGGGCGTTACGAGCCCTTCAACTGCAACACCGCAGACCATCGATGCGATTGTTGCAGTGGTTAATAATGAAGTCATCACGCGGCAGGAATTAGCACAGCGTCTTCGTGACGTGATCCAGCGCATGAAAGCGCAGGGAGTAGAAGCTCCGCCGCCTGCTGATTTGCAAAAGCAATTGCTGGAAAGGTTGATTCTTGAGCGCGCCCAAGTACAGGCGGCGAAAGAGTTCGGTCTGTCGGTCGACGATAAAATGCTGGACACAGCGATTGGCCGGATCGCAGAGCAAAACAAGTTATCAATGGCCGATTTCCGCAAACAGCTGGATCATGATCAAATTCCTTATGCTTCTTTCAGAGAAGATATTCGTAAAGAAATTTTGTTGCAGCGTCTGCGTGAGCGTGAAGTTGACAACAAAATTCAGATTACCGAATCGGAAGTCGATAATTATCTGACCGCTGAAGCGAACAACAAGCTCACCCAGCCAGTGCAGCAAGAAGTCAATCTGGCGCAGATTTTGATCCGTGTACCTGAAAACGCTACCGCTGCGCAAGTTGCACAGCGCCGCCAGCGTGCCGAAGAAGCAATGCAACAACTGCGTACCGGCGGTAATTTTGGCAAAGTCGCGGCGACTTACTCCGATGCGCCAGATGCCCTTAGTGGCGGTGAACTGGGATGGCGTCCGCAAGATCGTTTGCCGCAATTGTTTCTTGATGCTGTGATATCGCTAAAGCCGGGACAGGTTTCGACGATTTTACAAAGTGCCAACGGCTTCCACATTATCAAAGTCAATGACAAGCGCGCGGCAGCCAATGTGGAGAAGCCAGCAGCAGTTGCTCCGGTCGAACAAACGCATGCGCGTCATATTTTGATCAAAGTGACGCCAACCGTGTCGGCAGTTGAAGCCAAGCGTCGTTTGCTGGAATTAAAAGAGCGTCTGGATAATCATGCCGCGACGTTTGAAGACCTGGCTAAATTGTATTCAAACGATCTGTCAGCTTCTAAAGGCGGCGATCTGGGTTGGATCTATCCTGGCGATACTGTGCCGGAATTTCAGCGTGCCATGGATGCACTCAAACCGGGACAAATCAGCGAGCCGATTGAATCACCGTTCGGCTATCACCTGATTCAGGTATTGGAGCGCAAAACCGACACAGTCTCATCAGACCGCAAACGCCTTGCTGCACGTCAGGCAATTCGTGAGCGTAAACAAGAAGAAGCCACCAACGACTGGCTGCGCGAGTTGCGCGACCGTGCTTACGTTGAATACCGTTCAGACGATAATTAATTACACAATTTGCGCCTTTAATGGCGCAATTTGCCTCGCGGAAATGTCCTGATGGTGTGACCGCGAGGTGTGTAGACCAGCCAGCATGACTACCTTATCTCCGCAATGACCGCTCAGAAATTTCCTGCCTCTGCCATCCCAACTGATGTCTTCCGACGTCCGGTTCTTGCTATCACCTGCGGCGAACCGGCTGGCATTGGACCGGAAATTTCGATCAAGGCAGCGTGGGAACTACGGGCTGAAATCAATAGCGTCCTTATCGGCGACGCTGCATTTTTAGCGATGATCGCAGCCGAAATGGATCCTGCGATTAAATTGGTCGCTTTGTCCGAAAGGGCGTTTAGTCATGACGGCTTGCCGAGTTTTGGCCCAGATCGGATTGCAGTCGTTGATTGTCCCTTCAGCGTGCATGTGCGACCAGGCATACTGGAACCGCGCAATGGACGCACCATTCTGAAAACACTGGATATTGCGATTACCGGTGCATTAGAAAAACACTTTGATGGCATCGTTACTGCGCCGCTACAAAAAAGCACTATCAATGACGCCGGTGTACATTTCACCGGCCATACCGAATATCTGGCCGAAAAAACCGGCACTGCCCAAGTGGTGATGATGCTGGCGACAGACCGCACTACGCCACCGTTGCGCGTAGCATTGGCGACTACGCACCTGGCGTTGAAAGATGTTGCCGCAGCAATTACTGCCGATAGTCTGAACCGCACCTTAGAGATTCTGGAACACGATTTACGATCCAAATTTGGCATCGCCCAACCGCGAATTTTGGTGACAGGTTTAAACCCGCATGCGGGTGAAGGCGGTTATCTGGGGCGCGAAGAAATCGACGTTATCGGGCCGGTATTAGAGGCTGCTAAAGCCAAAGGCATGGCAGTCAGTGGGCCATATCCAGCCGATACGCTATTTCAGCAAAAATATCTGGATCAGGCTGATTGCGTGCTGGCGATGTATCACGACCAAGGTTTGCCGGTCTTGAAATATGCCAGTTTTGGCCATGGTATTAATATTACGCTGGGGCTACCGATTATCCGCACCTCGGTCGATCACGGGACAGCACTGGATTTGGCGGCTGCCGGGTTGGGTGTGGCCGACCATGGCAGTATGCTGGCCGCGTTAAAGGCGGCAGCGCAAATGGTGCGTTCGGCTGCGAATCCCAGCGCTGCGGAATAATGTAATCGAACAACGTAGACTAAAGAGTCATCCAGCAAAAACGCCATCCTGTCGCGCCAGTGTTTAGTTTGCTGAAACAGAGCGCAGCGGATGGCATTATCTTTTGCATCGCGCAGTGTCTTATTTTTGCCGACGCATTGCATCAACTCATCGCACTAATTCATCGCTTTAACACATCACCACAATGAAACATATTCCACGTAAGCGCTTCGGCCAGAATTTTCTCACCGACCAGTTAGTCCTGAGCGACATCATCACCGCAATCGCGCCGCAAGCGGATGACAATATGGTGGAGATTGGCCCCGGTCTGGCAGCCATGACCAGCCTATTGCTGAAGTCGGTAAAACAGTTGCATGTGGTTGAACTTGATCGTGATTTGGTGACGCGTCTTGAGAAAACCTTTGATACAACGCGGCTGCACATTCATTCTGCCGATGCGTTGAAATTTGATTTCAGCAGCATTCCCCGGCTAGGCGAAGGTAAGCTGCGCGTAGTCGGCAATCTGCCTTACAACATTTCCAGTCCATTACTATTTCACCTCACCGAGATCGCGCCGCTGGTGCAGGATCAACACTTTATGCTGCAAAAAGAAGTGGTGCAGCGCATGGTCGCCGAACCCGGCAGCAAAACCTTCGGTCGGCTTTCGGTGATGCTGCAATGGCGTTACAAGATGCAATTGATGTTCATCGTGCCGCCGACCGCATTCGATCCGCCACCACGGGTTGAGTCTGCAATTGTGCGCATGATCCCGATTGCGGAACCGTTGGCTTGTGATCAGAAAAAGCTTGAAGATGTCGTCCTAAAAGCCTTCACGCAGCGCCGCAAAGTCATCCGTAACGGCTTAGCGGGGATGTTCACCGAAAATGATTTGATCGATGCCGATGTAGATCCGCAAGCACGGCCTGAAACCATCTCAATGGAAAAATTTGTCGGGCTGGCAAATCGATTGAAATAATCTTCTGCCTTGGCATCTGTTCACGGCAATAAAAAGGCCGATACCCTTATCAGGATATCGGCCTCAGCCATTCACAGCGTCTATTACGCATCTAAGTAAGCATCTAAGTGAGCATCTTTTTCAAGTCGGACCAATCAGTAGCGGCCCGACTTCGATCGTTTTCTCGATAGCGTTTCTACGTCACCGTGGTTACAGCTTTTCGCTAGTCCAATGTCCAGCTTTGCGCTCGATCAACTCAATCTTATAGCCATCGGTACTTTAAAGTAATCGACTAATGGACTGGCATTTAGCATTTAAAATCAAGCGCTTATAAAAATCACTGCTGTCCATTTATTTTTTTTGAAAATGGACAAATCTTAGCCCTCAAGTCCATTCGAAATTTGTCGTTCACCACGGTTCCGCATTGATGCTGGTGGCTATCGACCAATAGCTACCAGTCTATTATTCAACGCCAAGGGTCTGCATCAGGCAAAGTGCGGCCGATATGTACCAAGCGCCACTGCCCGCAAACGCGTTCGCCGATAGGTGTAGTTGCGGATGCGGCAAAGGCTGCGGTCGAGCGTGTATCAGACTCAATCGACTACCTCCTGACATTTGTTGAGGCCAGCAATAGGCGAATTGCTGCAATGGAACCCTAGTCAGAGTGCTTCCTGATTGGTTAATGCAGGATGTTGATGTCCACGGTGTATACCCTCCTGGACGTATGCCGAAGCCGTCGGCGCGAGCGTTCGTCGACTATTTGATCACAGCGCTGGCGGCGGCCGACTGTCCGTGATCCCTGCTGTCATGGTTTGATTTGTGATCTAAATAGCTTCAAAAGCGATCAGGATGTTTTCGTGACGCAGTTTTGAAGAGCACTCACTTGTATTTGTCTGCCAATTCTCGCAATGGAGTAATTCGCTCAATAAGGCACATTTCCTCTTGTGCAATGTTTGCCTGGGTTGACACTGTACGCTTCACGAACGCGATTAACTAATTACGAAATTCTGGCCCCGCACACAGAATTTCTGACAGGTCCGAGTGCTTTCATTCAGGCTCTCCATTGCATTTACATTGGCCAAAGTGATATATAAACTACAAAAGCCATGCATGAACAATCGATACCGATTTAATCAAGAAGTGTCGAAGAACATCACACGTACCAAACATAATAGCGACAAATACAATTACTCCTAACGCGAACCTAGCGCTAACAGCAAGCCACCTTCCATGTGATTAACCTACTGCATCATCACAATCAGAGATGGTGACGTTCTGAAGATTGTTGCTATCATTCTTATAATTCTGATCCATATTTTCCTTTATCAATTCGGCTGTTTCAACCTAGCTAAACATTTGACACATGTAATGGCTCTCGCGCTCGATATCCAGGTTTAGGAAAGCGCCGCTCGACTTGGACGCCAATACTCCGCACAACTCTCCAGCTCGAAAGAGTTTGTTGTACTCATCGCAATTGGCCGTCCCTGCGGTTTCGAGCGGTTTTACTTTTATCGCGATTTGAATCAACTCGCGATAAACTGCCGCTTCATCAATTGCGTGATCAAGGCCATCAAGCAGATATTTTTTTTGCCGAGTTTGATTGAACCAATCAAACTCGGCTGCGTTCCAGAGCCGCCGCATGAAAACATCCATTGGTTCTTGTACCTCTGGTCCCAGGCGTGCCATTCCGCACGCCATCACATAGGCTTCAAATTTTTTTGAAGGTTTCATAAGCAATTTTCCTAGCTAGTAACAAACAGATCGCCAACTCAGGCAGTGCGCGGTGCGTTGCTGTTTCATCTAATTACGGCGCTGATGTGTAGTACTTCAAGCAACGCGGGGCACCATATCTTTATCGACGCGACACCGTTCGAGCCCAAGATGCAGCGCGCGGAGCTGGCGAAGAACTACGTCGGCTTGTTCTGATCGCGCGCCGTTTAGAACATGTGCCGTATGCCCGCCATGACGCCGCTCTGACACTTGCCCGTGCCGACGGAGCCGCCGGCGTCGAGCGCGATGACGGCATTGCCAGCGTTGTTCATGCAGCCTATCGCCGAATACAGCGAGGTTCGTTTCGACAGGAAGTAACTGAGTCGCGCCACCAGCATTGTGGTGTCGCCACCGCCGTTCCTGACATTGCGGCGCGCGGCCTGAACGTCCAGCTGCGGCGCCGGTGACAGCGGCTGAGTCACGCCGGCATAGTACAAATCCGAGTTGGATGCATCGGTGGAGGCGCACACTCGGCGGGCGATGACGCCGGCGCCGATTTTGGTGGAGCCTCCGCTTTATGTCTTATGGTGATGCGTGGTGCTACTCGGCATCCCGCTGGCGATCCGGTGCGGCGTCGCGGAAGGCTGGCAATGCTTCGCAGTTGGCGTCGATGCGCGTCAGCGTTGGGTAAGGCGAGAGATCGCATTCGAAGCGGCGCGCATTGTAGAGTTGCGGGGACAGGCAGCAATCGGCCATGGTCGGTGTGTCGCCGTGACAAAAGGCTCCGGTGGCGCTGTCGCTCGCCAGTTGCTGCTCCAGTCCCTGCAGGCCGAGCGTGACCCAGTGGCGATACCAGGCATTCTTCTGGTCCGGTGTCACCTGTAATTGTTCGCTCAGGTATTTCAGCACACGCAGATTGTTCAACGGATGGATGTCGCAGGCGATTGCTTGCGACAGCGCGCGTACGCGGGCGCGTCCAGCGGTGTCCGATGGCAGCAGCGGCAGTATAGGGCGGGTCTCGTCCAGGTACTCAATGATGGCTAGCGACTGCGTCAGCAGCAGGCTGTCATCCTCCAGCACTGGCAGCAGGTGCTGGGGATTTAGCGCGTCGAATGCGGCGCTGAATTGTTCGCCGCCGTTGCGCGACAGGTGGATGTAGGCCTCATCGGCATTGAGCTGCTTCAGGTTCAGTGCAATGCGCACGCGATAGGACGCGGAGCTACGGTAATAGGTATGCAGTTTCATGTTGCGGTGCTTTCAGTGACGGTAGGAGATGGGATAAGGGCTGATTTTGCCCGGCTTTGCAGCCGACCCATTGCTAGCAGGGCACAGGCGGCAAGCACGGCGGGAATGGCCAGCAGCAGGAAAATGGCCTGGTTGCTCAGTTGCGCAGCTAGCAGCGCGCCACCGACCATGGAACCGACCACTGCGCCGCTGCGGCCGACGGCTGAGGCCCAGCTGACGCCAGTAGCGCGGCTGGTGGTCGGATAGAAAGCGGCCGCCAGCGCGCTGACGCCGACCTGCGAGCCGCTAACGCCGAAGCCGACGCCGAACACGGCCAGCACCAGCACGGGGACGTTATTGGTCGACAGACCGACAGCCACGATGCATACGGCTGCCGCCAGGTAGGCGATCGCCAACACGCGTTGGGGACGGTAGCGGTCCATCCAGCGACCCAGAAGGATGGCGCCGGCGGTGCCGCCGATCTGGAACGCGGAGCTGATGAAGGACGCCTGCGACAAGCTGTGACCCGCACCACTTAGCAACATCGGCAACCAGCTGGAGAGCAGGTAGATTATCAAGAGACTCATGAAGAAGGTGCTCCACAACAGCAACGTGCCGCCCAGCAGGCCGGGACGGAACAGCTGCGCCACCGGGGAACCGGGTAGCTTGCGATCGCTGACCACTAGCTGCGGCAGGGTGTGCTCGGATCGCGCCTTGATCCGGGAGGCGATGGCGGCGATGGCGACGGCGCCGCGACCGCGCATCACCATCCAGCGCAACGATTCCGGTAGCGCCATCCACAGTACCGGTAGCAGCAACAGCGGCAAGGCGCCGCCGATCAGCAGCACGCCACGCCAGCCTATCGATGCCAGAAGCTGCGCGGCGATCAGGCCGCCGAACGCGGAACCTAGCGTGAAGCCACAGAACATCAGCGTCACCAGGCTGGCGCGGCGTGGCTGCGGGCAGTATTCGGAAGTCAGTGTGATTGCGCTCGGCATCGCGCCGCCCAGCCCCAGGCCGGTGAGAAAGCGTAGCGCTAGCAGCATCGGCAGGCCGGTGGCGAAGGCCGATAGCAGGCTGGCGACGGCGAAGAAGCCAACCGATAGCAGCAGCACTGGCTTACGGCCGTAGCGGTCCGCCAGTGGGCCGAGCAGCAGCGCGCCGGACATCAGGCCGAACAGGCCGATGCCAAACAGCGGCGCCAGGCTGGCGGTCGTCAGATGCCATTCGGCGCGTAGCGCCGGGGCGATGAAGCCGATCGATGCGGTGTCGAACCCGTCGATGGCGACCACCAGAAAACACAATACCAACAGCTGTTTCTGGAAGCGGGAAAAGGGATGGCCGTCGATGAACTGCTGGACATCCATAGTGGGTGAGGTAGTCATCATGTCTCCGCGTGTTGTCGGATGCGGCCAGCCAGCAGGCGGCAGGCTTCTGTGGCCTGCTGGCTGGCCGCAACGGTGTATCAGACCATCTTGACTGTAATCGGCGTCAGGCCCGCGATGTGCGCGACCATGGTTTGGCCGCGCACCACCGCGCCGACGCCTTCGGGTGTGCCGGTCATGATCAGGTCACCCGGCTGCAGCTCGAACAGCGTCGACAGTTGGGCGATGGTTTCGCTGACGGACCAGATCAGGTGCGTGAGGTCGCTGCTTTGGGTGGTTTTGTCATCGACTTTCAGCTCGATGGCGCCACTACGTACTTCGCCGCTGTCGGCCAGGCGAGTCAGCGGGCCGATGGGCGCCGAATAATCGAAGGCCTTGCCAATTTCCCATGGCCGGCCTTGTTCGCGCATGCGCATCTGCAGGTCGCGGCGCGTCATATCCAAACCGACGGAGTAACCGAAGATGTGGACTGCCGCCTCCTCTGGCGCAATGTCTTTGCCGCCCTTGCCGATGGCGACTACCAGCTCAATCTCATGATGGTAGTTCTCGGTGCTGGCCGGGTATGGCAGTTGCGCCGTGGCACCAGCGGGCACCGGTACCACCGAGGCGGCATCGTTCGGTTTGCAGAAGAAGAACGGCGGTTCGCGATCCGGGTCGAAACCCATTTCGCGGGCGTGCGCCGCGTAATTACGGCCGACGCAGTAGATGCGGCGTACCGGGAAGGTGGCGTCCGAACCGTTGACGGGCAGGCCGACGATGGCTTGCGGGGGAAAAATGAAATTGGCAGTCATGATGTGCTCTTGATGTGATGAGAGGTTTAATCGGGTAGGAAGGCTTCGCGCAGCAGGCCCATGGCTTGCTGCACCGGTCGATCGGAAAAGCTGAACAACACCACGTCCTCGGGCGCATCGAAAGCGACGGTGGCCCACGAAGGCACCACGAAGGTGTCGTGCGGCACAAAGCTGAAGCGGGTGTTAGCGATAGTTACACTGCCGCTGCCCTCGACCACGTTGTAGACGGTGCCGTCGGTGCTGCGGTGGCGCTGACCTCGGAAGCCTTTCGGCAGCAGCTGCATGCAGGCACCGATGGTCGGCATTGGTGAACCACCGGTCAACGGGTTGATGTAGCGAAGCTTGACGCCGTGCCAGGCATCGACCGCCTGGGTGCGGCGTAGCGTTTCCAGTGCCTCGCGGGTGCGGGCATAGGGATAATTGAACACCGGCGAGTTGAGTGTCGCATGCTGCTGTTTTACGGGTGCCATGTTGTTGCCGTAGGCGGCGTAGCTCTGGCCTTCCGGGCGCGCCACATGCTGGATTGTTTCCTCACCGTTTTCGGCAAAGCCGGCGTCGAAGAAGCGCAGCATCGGAATATCGAGGCCGTCGAGCCAGACCACCGGCTCCGTGTGGCCGTCGATGCCGGGATTGCCATGGTCGTGCCAAGTCCAGGATGGGGTGATGATGAAGTCGCCGGGATGCATGATAGTGCGTTCGCCATCGACGGCCGTGTAGGCGCCCCTGCCGCTAACGATGAAGCGCAGCGCGGCTTGCGTATGGCGATGCGCCGGAGCGACTTCGCCCGGCAGAATCAGTTGCAGTCCGGCATACAGTGATTGCGTGATCGACGCCCGGCCGGGCAGAGCGGGATTTTCCAGCACGAGCACGCGGCGCACGGCTTCCTCGGCCGAGATCAGTTCCCCGGCGCGGTGCAGGTGCGGCAGGATATCTTCGTAGCGCCACAGGGCCGGCACATACGGCGGCGTCGGTTCTTTCGGCACCAGCGTGTGCAGCGAGGCCCACAGTGGGGCCAGGTGTAGCTGCTGCATGTCGTCGTACAGGGACTGGCGGGCGGCGATCAGATCGTTATGCATGCTGGTGCTCCTTGTCGGTGACGGTGGCCAGGCAGGTGTCGGCGGTCCAGCCGTACAACCATTCCAGGGCGTTGTAGAAGCCGTTGGCATCGCGCCCCTTCCAAAGATCGTTGCGCACCAGGCGTTCGACACCAGACGCGTGGTACAGCCGGCCCATTTCGCGCGCCGACAGCACCACGCGGGCGGTGCGGGCGATGCGCGATTGCTGGTACAGTGCGAATGCGGCCGTCATGTCGTAGTTGCAGTGACTGATCGCTTCGCCCAGCGTCACTGCGTCTTCCAGCGCCATGCAGGCGCCCTGCGCCAGGTACTGCAGCATCGGGTGGGCGGCGTCGCCCAGCAGCGTGATGCGGCCGGCGGTCCAGTTGCCGACCGGCTCGCGGTCGGCGGTGCTCCATCGGCGCCAGTTGTCCGGCATCTCCAGCAACTGGCGTGGCAGTGCGTCGATGCCGGTGAAGTAGGACAGTACCTCTTCCTTGCTGCCGTCGCGTACATCCCATACTTCTGCATCGCGGCTGTGGAAGGTGACCACCAGGTTGTATTGTTCGCCACCGCGCAGCGGGTAGTGGACCAGGTGACAGTTGGGGCCGACCCACACGACCGGTGCGTTCATGCGTAGCGGCATCGGCATGCGTTCGGCTGGCACTACGGCACGGTACACCACGTGGCCGGAGACACGCACGTCGTCACCGACCACGTGCTGGCGCACCACCGACTTGACGCCGTCGCAGCCGATCAGGTAGCCGGCGCGGAAGGTACGGCCCTGGTGATCGGTCACGGTGACGCCGGTGGCATCCTGCCTGACGCTGTCGATATGACAAGAAGTGATCAGTTCGACCTGCGGGGTTTTTCGTACCTGTTCCAGGATGGCGGTGTGGATGTCGGCGCGGTGGATCACTGCATAGGGGTTGCCGAAGCGCCGACGGAACGGCTCGCCGACTTCGAATGTACCGACTTCGGTGGCGTCCACAGCATCCATCATCACCAGACGTTCCGTGAACACAGCGCGATCGCGCACGGCAGCCCCCACTCCCAGCGCGTCCAGCGCGGCGAAGGCGTTAGGCCCAAGTTGAATGCCGGCGCCAATCTCGCTCATGACGGCGGCTTGTTCCAGCACAGTTACCCGTATGCCGAGGCGCGCCAGCGACAGTGCTGCTGCCATGCCGCCGATACCGCCACCGGCGATCAGGATGGACGGAAGTTCAGTATTATCAGATTTCATGATGGTCTCCATACGTCTCGTGAATGGCATCACTTTGCGCTTTTTAAGCTATTTATGAAATGGATGAAACTTGATTGTTATAATCAAGTTTTTAAATAATGGTGGGTGATGTCATGGCCCGTTTTGACCTCGAACTGCTGCTAGTCTTCGACGAGATCTACAAGACCCGTAACGTGACGCGCGCGGCGGATAATCTCGGCCTGCCGCAATCGACGGTCAGTATTGCTCTGGCCAAACTGCGCGAGCATTTCAACGACCGCCTGTTCAGCCGTACCGCCAAAGGCATGGAGCCGACGCCGCGCGCGCAGAACGCTATCGCCGATGTGCGGAGCTCGATTCAGGCGTTGCAGCATGCACTGGCCGAGCAGCCCGTATTCGAACCTGCCGACAGCAAGCGTGAGTTCCGCATCTGCATGACGGACATCAGCGAAGTGGTGCTGCTGCCGCAGCTGCTGAACCATCTAAGGAAAGTTGGGCCGGGCATTCGCCTCGACGTTTCGAAGATTTCACCGGGCAGCCCGGCCGATCTGGCCGATGGCACGGTCGATCTGGCGGTCGGTTTCATGCCGCACCTGGAGGCGGGTTTCTACCAGCAGACGCTGTTCAACCAGCATTTCACCTGCCTGGTGTCGACCGACCATCCGCGTATAGGTAAGACTCTGCGGCTTGAGGCACTTCAGCGCGAGGCGCATGTGGTGGTGCGCACCTCCGGTACCGGCCACGCCATCGTCGACAAGGTGCTGGCGCAAGAATCAGTGCAGCGTAACATCGCACTCCAACTGCCGAGTTTCCTCGGCGTAGCCCGCATCGTCGCGGAGACTGAGATGATTGCCATCGTGCCGCATCGCTATGGCGTAGCCATGGCAGGACGCGAGCATATCCGCTTGTTTCCTGTGCCGGTCAAGTTGCCCAGCTTCTCGGTCAAACAGCATTGGCACGAGCGCTATCACGCGGATGCGTCGAATCGCTGGCTGCGCCAAGTGATGGCGCAACTATTTTCTGAAAGTATCGCCAAAACAGATGGATAGTTGGCTTGCTAGCGGGTTGTAACATTTGAATATAGAGTGATGCTTCGAAAACAACGACCCAATGCGGGATTGCAGAGCTTCGATATGACGCAGTCAAAATCAGCGCCGTGGGTCAAATTCGCGTCAGCGGCAACGGCAACGGTTCTAAACTTTTTTGGATAATTTCCGCCATATTGATCGACTTGCGTAAATATATGGTCTGCCCGCGGGCAGACCATAAGCTAGCCGGCCAACAGTTCCATAAGGCTGGTGCGCGCCACCTCGGCAGCCGCGACGACCAGGGGATTGCTCGGCTGTTGGGCCTGCAGCACCATGCACAAGGTCGTTTCCAGCTCCGGATTGGCGATTTTTTGCCAAGACAGCGCTGGCAAACCAGAGCCCCGCCCTACCAACCGTGGCATGATCGAGTAACCCATACCCTGCGCCACTAGCTCCATCGTCGAGAACGACGCGTCGACCTGCAACGTGACGTTCACGCCCAAGCCAAGCCGAGAGGCCGCGGATTCGACCGTAACACGGATCGAATGATTTCCATGTGGCAAAATGAGCGGCAACTTGGCCACGGCGGCCAGGCTCACGCGTTCAACATCGGCACCGACCGGATTGGCGCCGATTAGGTACAGCGGTTCGGCGACGATCGGCATGATCTTGATATTTGGGGAAGCGGCGGGGTTGTACACCAGTGCAAAATCGAGTTGGCCCAGTAGCACCGCATCGTACAGGGCGCCGGACAAGCCTTCGACCACGCTGATCGCCGCGCGCGGGTAGAGTTCACTCAGTTTCGGCAACAGCATCGGGATGCAGGCACGGCCAATGCTGGGCGCCATGCCGATTACGAGCTGGCCGGAAAAGGCTGATTCCGAGTCGCGCACCGCAATCGCGGCCGAATCCATCAAATGCAGCACCGCGCGCGCATATTCGAGGAATTTCTTGCCCGCTTCAGTCAGCAGGACGCCACGGCCGTGGCGATAGAAAAGGCTTGCGCGCAGCTCGACCTCAAGCGCGCGCACCTGCCGGCTCAAGGTCGACTGGCCAATGTCGAGGAGGTCGGCTGCCTTGATATAACTGCCCGTTTCGGCGATACGCACGAAGTGGCGAATCTGGGTAATCTCCATACTGGCTCAGCAATCGTAGTTAGGTGTTACCCGCAAACACAAAATAGTGTACAGCCCATGCGCCGCGCATGTCGAGTAGGCACGGAGATCGCCCGGGCAGCTCAGACGCGCAGCTGTTCTCGTCGCGATGCGATCGTCTTCTCCAATCTAGCCGCTGATTGCTGAAGGCGCTCCAGCCATTGCCGGATCTGGTGCATGTCCGCTCTAGGCGGCACCGCGCTCAGGCGCAGTACCAGTAGCACGTGCCCGGATGCATCGTGCACCGGAACCGACAAGTGTCGAACGTCGTAGGCCACGTCTTCCAGCAGTTCGTCTGGCTCATGCAGGCTGGCGCGCTCTTTGGCCGCTGCGAGGAGACGCCGCTCCTGTCCTGGCGTGCGATGCGGATTCGAATACAGCGCGACCATCTCGTCAAGATTCTCGTCGTCGTTCGGGCCCTGCAGCGAGATTGACCAGCCGCGGCTGCGTACCCTTTCGAGCTGGGCCAGCGAACTATCGATCGTTTCCTGGTCCGGGCGACTTAGGCGCTTCAACCACTCGCTGTCGGCGGGCGCACCCGGGTTGCCCACGAAAAGCGGACCTAGGGGCGGCGCACACGGCACGCGGAAGCCGAGCCGGCTGCGCAGGCGCCAGTGCGGCGAACAATTTTCAACCGCGACGTAGACGACGTCGCCGCCGACTGCTGCAATGATGCTGCATTCCGCATTCAGTTCGGTCGCCACAGCTTCCATCTCGTCACGACCCATCTCGGCCAGCCGCACCGCCTGAATGGTCTCGCGCTCGGCGGCCGCCACTAGCGGCCCCGGCGAGAAGCGTCCGTAACCACGCTGGAAAAACAGCAGCGGCGCCGTATCGCGCTCTAGCTGCATGTCAAGCGCACCGCCCAGCACGATGTAGTGGTCGCCCACTTCGGTCACGCTGGCGTAATCGCAGTCGATCCATGCCACCACGCCGTCGAGCACTGGGTTGCCAGCCGGGCTGGGGTGCCAGGCTATGCCGGCGAACTTGTCCTCTACTTGGGAGGCAAAATGCTGGCAGATGGTTTCCTGATCGGCCGCAAGGATATTCACGCAAAAGGTCGAAGAGCCGCTCATGCGCGCAAAGGTGCGTGACGTTTTCATCGGCAGGTAGGCGATCAGCGGCGGATCAAGCGAGACCGAGGTGAAGGAGCCGATCACCATACCAGTCGCCAAGCCGTTCTCGTCCATACAGGTCACGATGGCGACACCGGTCGGGTAGCTTCCGAGCACTTCCCGAAAACGGGCGCCGTCAATTTGTCTTGCTGGGTTAAGGATTTGCATAAATGTCTCACTGTCTCGTCATGAATGATTCTTATCGCACCGTGATGAAACTTGAGTGGGCGGGTCGTTTTATATATTATATAGTTCTAGAATATAAATTCAACAAATTTAACGACATTTTGAATAAGTCTTGCGCGCGGGTTTTCCTATCTATGCGATTTCCGCATATTAGCCTTGAAGGTATTCGCCTTGTTTCACATCGAGCAAGCGCTAACAATACGTTACGTTGACAGCAAAAAAGCTGTTCAGGGAACCCCGGAGACAAACTAATACTATGGACAGATTAAAAGACAAAGTCGCTATCGTGTTTGGCGCAGGACCGAATATCGGCGGCACCATTGCTCATTTCCTGGCACGCGAAGGCGCTAAAGTATGCGTGAGCGATGTGAAGGAAGAGGCCGCGACCGCGACCGCCGAATTCATTATCGGACGCGGCTGGAAGGCCATGGGCATGGTGGGCGACGCCCGCAATGACGACGACGTCAAGCGCATCGTCGCCAAGACCGTCGAACAATACGGGCGCCTCGATGTCGTGGTGAATATGGCGGGCCGGGTGCACTGGGATGACGTACTCGGCATGCAGCTCGACGACTGGAACGACTCGGTTGCCAGCTTTGCCACAGCCGGACTGTTGACCACACAGCACGCCGCGCGCGCCATGTTGGCTTGCGGTTCGCAAGGCAGCATCATCCACTTGCTGTCGACCGCTGCCCACTTCGGCGAGGCCGATGGCGCCGCCTACTGCGCGGCAAAAGCAGCGCTGCTGAATTTTGCCCGTTCCGCGGCCATGGACCTGTCCCATCATGGCATCCGCGTCAACACCGTCACGCCGTGCTCGATGGAGCACCAGCTCTGGACAACGATGCGTGACGAAATGTTCGATCCCGACTGGCGGCAGCCGGAGCGGCGCGGCTTTTATTCGCGCCAGGAATACCTTGACCAGTTGCCGCTACGCCGCTTTCCACGCGCGGCCGACCTGGCCTGGGCCACGGTCTTCCTCGCGTCAGACGAATCGTCATGCATGACCGGTGCCGACCTGCCGGTCGATGCCGGTTTGCGCCACAAGTATCCCACCTGGACGCCGGGCAGTCACGATCCACGCCACATCAACGATTACGCGCGTGCCACTCGCGTGACGCGCTACGGCGAAGAGCAGGAGCTGCTGACCGATCTGCTGGGCGACCCGATTGAACGTTCTTAAAATTTAGACGGAGGCAAATATGAACAACATCCCGGACCAACGGCACGAAGAGCGTGCCCAAAAATTCAAACAGCTCACCGAATGCAGCCGCTGCAAACCGATGGGGCGCCTGCTGCGCAAATTCTGGCAGCCGGTGGCGCTGGCTGAGAGTGTGCCGGTGAGCGGCGCGATTCCCCTCACGATCATGGGCGAAGAACTGACCCTGTACCGCGGTGACAGCGGCGCCCTGCACCTAGTCGGCGGCCGCTGCGCACATCGCCGCACGCTGCTTCATACCGGCTGGGTGGTGGGTGAGGAAATCCGCTGTATCTACCACGGCTGGCAGTTCGACGCCAAGGGCGCCTGTGTCCGGCGTCCCGCCGAAGCGAACACCGGCATGCCGCGCACCCAGATCGCGGCCTATCCGGTCAAGGAATATTTGGGCCTCGTCTTTGCTTATTTGGGTGAGGGCGAGCCGCCTGAATTTGATCTGCCGCGCAAGCTCCTGCTTGAGGGCGAAGGCACGCTGGTTGCCAACGGCCGCGAACGCTGGGACAACAATTGGTTCCAGCAAGTGGAGAATTCGCTCGACGCCGTCCACGTCAGCTTCGTGCACATGGCGCTGACGGTAGGCCCGTTCGGGGCGGCCGTGACCGGCGCGATTCCCGAGCTGTCATACGATGAAACCTCATCGGGCATTCGCCAGACCGCACTGCGCTCGGCCACCAATGTTCGCGTCAGCGACTGGACCTTCCCTAACAATAACCACGTCACCGTGCCGGGTCTTTCCCCGGAAGATCCCTGGATCGATGTGTTCGTGTGGATGATCCCGAACGACGAAGAGAACACCACACGCTTCATGATCTACGGCCAGCAGGCCGGCGCCACAGAGGAATCCCGCAAGCGCTTCCAGGATTATTTCGCCAAATACGGCAAATACGATCCGGCCGAGCACCATGACGAATTGTTCGCCTCGCACGTCTGGGACAATCCGGAAGACACCTTTGTCGGCCTGACCGCCGCCCAGGATTACCTGTCGATTCGCGGCCAGGCACGCATCACGGCGCGCGAGGATGAGATCCTCGGCCGTTCCGACCTCGGCATCGTAACCTTGCGCAAACTGTTCTTCCGCGAACTGGAGTTGCAGGAAGCGGGCCAGCCGACCAAGTCCTGGCGTTCATCGACCGATTCGGTGCATCTGCCGAAGCAGCCGGGTCAGGAAAGCACTGCCTGATCGACAAGCGTACCGGCGGCGAAGCCAGCCAATGGCTGGCTTCGCCGCCCTGCCTCCCACTTCTTCTTCCTATACCCTATGCTCGATCTCATCCCCCATGACTCGCTTTCCGAGGAGTTGCTGCAGTTTCGCTCCTCCATCCGCCGTTTTGTCGAACGTGAACTGATTCCGCTTGAACACGCCGTTGGCGCGAACGGCATGCTCCCGCCCGACCAGGCGGCCATCCTGCGCGAACGCGCCAAGAAAGCCGGCTTCTGGTTGATGGACGTGCCAGAAGAGTTCGGTGGACAGGGGCTGCCACTCCTGGCACTCGCTGTGTTCTGGGAAGAGGTCGGACGGAGCACCGTCGCCTCCTGGGTGCGCGACCATGGCCTGTTCGGGCCGACAGTCGGCCCTATCCTGCTCGGTTTGAACGAGGCCCAGCGCGAAAACTATTTGTACCCGGTGCTCGACGGCACCAAGCGCTCCTGCTTCGCACAAACCGAGCCCGATGCCGGCTCGGATCCGTCGATGATGCGCACTCGCGCCGTGCGTACCGCCAGCGGCTACCGGATCACCGGTGTGAAACGGTATATCACCCGTGCGGCGGTGGCCGATTTTGCCGTTGTCATGGCTGTCACCGATCCAGAGAAGGGCGCGCGTGGCGGTATCTCCTGTTTCATCGTCGATATAGGCGCCCCGGGCGTGAAACTGGCGAGCTCGGAAAAGACCTTGATGGGTGACTCCCCGTGCGAAATCAGCTTCGAGGATGTCGAAATCCCGTTGGCCAACCTGGTTGGCGAGGAGGGGCAAGGTTTTGCCTTGGCCCAGGGCTATATCAATTACGGCCGTGTGCGCCAAGGCGCGCATGCCTGCGGCGCGGCCGAGCGTTGCTTGGCGCTGACGGCCGAGTATGCGCACCAGCGAAAGACCTTTGGCGAAGTGCTGGCCGCGCGCCAAGGCGTGCAGTGGATGATCGCCGACGCCTTCACCGAGCTGTATTGCACACGTCTTCTAGTGTATGACGCAGCGCGCAAAACCGATGCGGGACGGGAAGCGCGCATGGAGACCTTCATGATTAAGACCTTCGGCGTCGAGGCGGGCTTCCGGATCATCGACACATGCATGCAGCTACACGGCGGCATGGGCTTGACCGAGGACACCCCGATCGAGCGCTTCTGGCGCGATTTACGCAGCTATCGCATCACCGAAGGACCCACCGAGGTGCTGCGCACTACGCTTGCGCGGCAGATTCTGAAACATTACAGCTGATGAACCGGAGCCAAACATGAACAACGCACTTGATTCCATCTTAGTCATCGAACTCGGTACTGTCCTGACCGCGCCGCTTGCCGGCATGATGCTCGCCGATCTCGGCGCCCGCGTCATCAAGGTCGAGCACCCGAGCGGGGGTGACCCGTTTCGCCGCCATGCGGGCAAGTTGTACAGCCCGCACTTCTCGTCCTACAACCGCAACAAGGAAAGCATCCAGCTTGATCTGCAATCCGATTCAGGGAAGGCCGATCTCCTGACTCTGCTGGCCCGTGCCGACGTCCTGCTGGAAAATTATCGCCCCGGCGTGATGGCGCGCCTAGGGCTGACCGAAGCGGCGTTGAAAGAAATCAATCCGGGCTTGGTCTGGTGCTCGATCACCGGCTTCGGTACCGAAGGCCCATACCGCGATCGCCCCTGCTACGACGCGGTGGCCCTTGGCCTAAGCGGCCTGGACAGCCTGATGCTCGATCCGGAGCAGCCGGCAATGACCGGCCCGACGATTTCCGATAACGTCACCGGCATGTATGCCAGCTACGGCATCCTGGGCGCGCTGATGCGGCGCGGTTGCACCGGAGAGGGCGCACGCGTCGAGGTCAACATGCTTGAGGCCTCAATCGCCTTCTCGCCGGAGGGCTTCGCGCAGTATACCCGGCTCGGCATCTGCCCGATGCCGCACACCCGGGTGGCGATCTCGCAATCGTACGCATTTCCCTGTGCGGACGGGAGGCTTGTCACAGTGCACCTGTCCTCAGTCGAGAAGTTCTGGCAGGCTTTTGTGGCGGTGATCGAACGCCCGGACCTGCTGATCGACGAACGCTTCCTGACCCCAGGACTCCGCACCAGCAACTATTCGCTGCTGAACGAGGTAGCGGCCCAGATCTTCCGTACCGGTACACGCGATGAATGGTGTGAGCGGCTGGCCCAGCACGATGTGCCAGCCGCCCCCGTTTATACCGTGCCCGAGGTGATGGAAGACCCGCAGGTCAAGCAGGCCGGGACCTTCTACGAGGTTGTGCACCCTGAGCACGGAAAGATGGTCGGCATCCACCGGCCGGTGACCATCGATGGCGCACGCGGGCCGACCACCCGCGCGGCGCCAGTCCTGGGCGAACACAGCGCCGCGATCCGCGCCGAGTTCAAGCTGGGTTGACGACGCCAGCGCGCCAATTCATTCCTTACTTTTAAAGAGCACACCATGAACCAACAACAGATCAGTGACATTGCCGACTTGCTCTGGGCGGCAGAGGCGGGGCGCGCCCCGTGCGCGCCCCTGCGCGAACGCATCCTGGCCGCGGCCGGCGGTGACGACCCGGTCGCTTGCGCCTACGCAGTCCAGCAACATAATGTGCGGCGCCGCATCGAAACGGGGGGGCGCGTGGTCGGGCGTAAGATCGGCCTGACCTCGGTCGCCGTGCAGAACCAGTTGGGCGTCGACTCGCCCGACTTCGGTATGCTGTTTGCCGACATGGCCTTTGGCGACGGTGAAGAAATTCCACTCTTGCGTACCCTGCAGCCGAAAGTGGAAGCCGAAATCGCGCTGGTGCTGGAGCGCGACCTTACGTTTGAGCGTCATACCTTCGCAGACCTCATTTCGGCCACCGCCTATGCGCTGCCAGCGATCGAGGTGGTGGGAAGCCGCATCGAAAACTGGAGCATCAAGCTGCTCGACACGGTGGCCGACAATGCGTCCTCCGGCGTGTTCGTGCTGGGCTCACGGCCCGTCAAACTAGGCCGCCTGGATCTAGGCAACTGCGCGATGACGATGGAACGGCGCGGCGAACAGGTTTCCGCTGGCAGCGGCGCGGCTTGTCTTGCCAATCCGCTCAATGCGGCGGTCTGGCTGGCCGACATGATGGTGCGCGTCGGTACGCCCCTGCGCGCCGGCGACATATTATTGACCGGGGCCCTGGGTCCTATGGTCACGGTAGCCGCTGGTGACCAGTTCGTCACGCACATCGAAGGCCTGGGCGAGCTGCGCGCAGTTTTCGGAAACTAACAAGGATTTCAGCATGACTCAACAGACGAAAAAACGGGTTGCCATCATCGGTCCGGGAAATATCGGCACCGACCTAATGATCAAGATTCTTCGAAACGGCAAGCACGTCGAGATGGGCGCCATGGTCGGCATCGATGCGGCTTCCGACGGCCTGGCGCGAGCCGAACGCATGGGAGTGGCCGTCACCCACGAAGGCGTGGAGGGCCTGGCCCGGCTGCCAATGTTCGACGAGATCGACATCGTATTCGACGCCACCTCGGCCGGCGCCCATGTCCGAAACGACGCCTTCCTGCGCGGCCTGCGTCCTTCGCTGCGCATGATCGACCTGACCCCGGCCGCCATCGGACCATATTGCATCCCGGTGGTCAACGGCGACAAACATGTTGACGCACCGAACGTCAACATGGTCACCTGCGGCGGCCAGGCAACCATCCCGATGGTTGCCGCAGTCGCGCGTGTGGCCCAGGTGTACTACGCCGAGATCGTAGCGTCGATTGCCAGTAAGTCGGCCGGTCCCGGCACCCGAGCCAACATCGACGAGTTCACGGAAACCACGTCGCGGGCGATCGTGGAAGTCGGCGGTGCGCAACACGGCAAGGCGATTATCGTACTGAACCCAGCTGAGCCACCGCTGATCATGCGCGACACCATCTATTGTCTGGCCGCGCTGGATGCAGATCAGGAAGCGATCCGCGCCTCGGTGTGCGCCATGGCGGCCGCAGTGGCCGCCTATGTACCGGGCTATCGCCTGAAGCAGGAAGTACAGTTCGAGCGCTTCGGGCCCGAGAACGCGCCAAACGTGCCGGGCATCGGCCGCCAGGCCGGCCTGAAGGTGTCGATCTTCCTTGAGGTCGAAGGCGCCGCGCACTATCTGCCTGCTTACGCTGGCAATCTAGACATCATGACCAGCGCTGCGCTCGCGACCGCCGAGCGCATTGCATCCGGCATGAGCACCGCCCCGCGGGCGGCATAACGTTCAATGGAGAAAACCATGTTTGACCATAATAAACAGATTTACGTCTCGGACGTCACCCTGCGTGACGGAATGCACGCGGTGCGCCATCAATACTCGCTGGAGCAGGTGGTGAGCATCGCCCGGGCACTCGATGCGGCTAAGGTCGATTCGATCGAAGTAGCGCACGGCGACGGGCTGCGCGGTTCGAGCTTCAACTATGGCTTCGGCGCGCACACCGACCTCGAGTGGATCGAGGCGGTGGCCGGCAGTGTCACCCATGCCAAGGTTGCAACCTTGTTGTTGCCGGGCATCGGTACCATCCACGATTTAAAAAACGCCTATGACGCCGGCGCCCGCATCGTGCGAGTGGCGACTCACTGCACCGAAGCGGATGTCTCTCGCCAGCACATTGAGTATGCGCGCGAACTAGGCATGGACACGGTGGGTTTCCTGATGATGAGCCACATGAATACGCCGGCAGGCCTGGCGCAGCAGGCCAGACTGATGGAAAGCTACGGTGCGCAATGCGTGTATGTGGTCGACTCAGGCGGGGCGATGAACATGTACGATATCGCCGAACGCTTCAAGGCCTTCAAGGAGGTATTGAAGCCGGAGACCCAGACCGGCATGCATGCACACCATAATCTGAGCCTGGGCGTAGCAAATTCGCTGGTGGCGCTGGAACACGGCTGCGACCGCGTCGACGCCAGCCTGACCGGCATGGGCGCCGGCGCAGGCAATGCGCCGCTCGAGGTGTTCATTGCCGCGGCTGACCGCATGGGTTTGAAACATGGCTGCGATGTGAAAAAGCTGATCGACGCGGCTGAGGACCTGGTGCGTCCAATGCAGGAGCGCCCGGTGCGAGTCGACCGCGAGACCCTGGCCCTAGGCTATGCCGGCGTGTATTCGAGCTTCTTGCGTCACGCCGAAGCCGCCGCCAGCAAGTATGGTTTGCCAGCGTTTGACATCCTTGTCGAACTGGGCAAGCGCCGCATGGTCGGCGGCCAGGAAGACATGATCGTCGACGTTGCCCTGGATATGCTGAAACTGCGCGCGATGGCTGCAGCATGAAGCTGCTTTCCCCCGAACCGTAGATAAGTGGCGTCACTGCCGCGAACGTTCACACGTTCCAGTACGGGCGCCCACCCGCGATCCCTCAGACAGGTGTTTCATGCATCGTTACCCGCAACGCAACGACTTTCGACTTGGCACCCGGGCACATTCGACACGCGACCGACCGATGCAAAAATCGTATATCAGCCATGCATAGTTTCTAGTTGCAAAATTCTGCGTAAATGTGGAGAATTCTAGAATATAACTTCCAGAGCATTAATCTGGTAAATAATTAAAGGAGACCATCTCATGCCCCAAGCGCCAATTCGCCGCACCGGGAGACGACCAGCCAGCCCAATCCGGTGTGTGCTGCGCGTGTTTCCGACTCCATGCTCACCCCGGCACGCATGGGCGCGCGGCAAACATCTTCATCAGCATCACCGCTTTTCGCTTCAATAATTGGTCGCACATCGAGCCTACGTCAGATAGGCCGCGACAGTCGAGCAGTACCAGATTTCAATCAGGTGACGCTTGCAACATCTGTCTGGGGTTTGGCAGGAGGGCCTTTGTCGGCCTTGCATACAATAATAATGGAGACACCATGAAGAAGTTTGTAGTTGGTATGACCGCGTTGTGCGCGTCGACCGTTTCGTTCGCTCAGATCGCGACAAGCGCCCCGGAAGCCCAAGCCGCTAGCCTGAAAATCTATGGCGTCGCCGATATTTCGCTCGCCCAGTACAAGACCTCGGGCGTGTCGAAGACCGCCATGCACTCCGGTGGCTCGGGTTCGCGCATCGGCTTTCTTGGTAGCGAAGACCTGGGGCTGGGATGGATGGTCAATGCCCGGCTCGAGAGCGGCGTCAACCTGGACACGGGCACCTTGAGTTCCACCAATGGCAACTCAAACCGCCTGTTCAGCCGGCAAGCTTATATCGAGCTAAAGAACAACGAACTGGGAGCCGTTCGCTTTGGCAGACAGGAAGGTCCCTCATACAATTTCTTCCCGACTTACGATCCGATGCTACTGCCAGCTATGGATGCCTGGGGCGTGCTTACGACCCTAGGCAATCCAGCGCCTGGAAAAGCCTCCGGAAACGGGACCTCGACGGGCTTCATGATCAATCCGACCGCGCGCACGGAAAACACGATTGGCTATATCTCCCCGCGTCTCGTCGGCGTGCAGGCCAACCTGTCGTATAGTTTGAACGAAGGCGTGGCCACACAACCAAGTTTACTGGAAGCGGGGTTGGACTATGTAGCAGGTCCCCTGCAGGTTGGCGTTCTGTATGTGAAAGCTGGCAGCACGCCCGGTGCTGGTGCCATCCTGGCTACCGATTCTAACTCCGAGATCGCGATCGGCGCAAAATATCAGGCTGGTCCCATCCAACCGTATTTCAGCTACATCCGGCGCGAGTCAACCGATCCGACGCGTGGCGCTGGCGGCCGCGTTCTCAATGGCAACGCAGAGACCGTCAAGCTGTTTGGTCTGGTGATTCCGGTCTCCCAGCGCGGTGCCGTGCGCATTACCTATGGCCGGTATGCGAGCGGTATGGTCGACAGCGATGCAACGAACTACGGCATGGCCTACACCTACGAAGTCAACCCTAGGTTAATGCTGATGGCCGCCGTGACCCGCCTGACGCAAGGCAATGCAGCACGCTACCCGGTGTTCGTGAGTCCCCAGCCCGACGCAGGTAAGCCGGTCACCGCCGTGACGACAGGCGTGACCTGGCGCTTCTGATTCTCCTTGTCTGCAAACGCGGCACCGGGTGTTCCACACCCGGATTGAAGTTCTAACTTAGGATTTAACATGTCAACAAAATCACCCTGGTATTACATTATTCACTGGCTGCGCCTGTACTTTGGAGCTCACCTGCTGTTTTCCGGTCTGCGTTATGCAGTGTCCGGGTATGTCCCCGAGATTCCCGGAGTTGGTGGAGAGTGGGTGCAAGCAAATGCCAACATCTATCTGTACCAGATGATCAAGTACTTGGAGATCGTCACCGGCGCCATGATTTTCTTTAACCGCTTCACGGTGGTGGGATTGATCTTGGAATTCCCGGCCACCGTAAATATATTCTGGCTCAACACCTTCATCGTGGCCACCCCGCGCCAATTGTTCACGGGACCTCAGGAATTGTTCATGAATGGCGTGCTGCTGCTGGCCTACAGCGGATGGATCTACGCCGCGACCCGTCCGAAACTTGAGCCGCTGTGGTTGTGGGATGGCGCACTTGCTTACCGGCCCGGGATTGGCAGTCGCATCAGCTGTAAAGACAACGTGCGCGGTACTAAATTTAATAGCGAGGTGAACTGATGGATAAAAATAAATGGATTGCCGTAGTAGTGTGTCTGTGCCTGACGGCCGGCGCCTATATCGGCTCGACGGGTCTGTTCTACACGGATTTCCGGCCGATTCGCAACTATGACCTAATCTCCTTTGCCGGCTCATGGGGTGGGCTCATCTACATGCTTATCCGCGATCGGAAACGCACGGTCTGATCTCTGGACCGCTTGCAAGTACAACAACAAGGAGACAATCATGGAAACGAGTCGTAGAAAATTTGTACAGATGTCGGCACTGATGGCGTCAAGCTGGGCAGTCACGCCAGCTTGGGCCTTCCTCAACGACGGCGCCGCCATGCCGGGCGCTGGGAGTGTGCAAGTTCCCGATGCCATTTATACGCTGGTGGATTATTGCCTGAACACGCGCTACGAGGCTCTGCCGGCGGATGTCGTGGCCGTCACCAAGACCCAAATCCTGGATACGGTAGCGGTCGCGCTGCCGGCGCTCCGCGCCGATGGCATCAAACAAGTGTATGCCTGGAGCCGCGAAACCGGTGGAACCGCCGAAAGCCTGATCCTCGGCACGAACATCCGGATGCCGGCGGAGAAGGCGGCACGCCTGAATGCCTCGATGGCCGCTGCCCTTGAGTTCGATGACACCTACGAGCCCTCCCTGATGCATGCCTCCTGCGTCACCGTCCCCGTCGCATTAGCGGTGTCGGATTTCATGGGCCACGTCAGTGGCAAGGAACTCATTGCCGCTGTCGCCATCGGTACCGATGCGGCCTGCCGTCTGTCTCGTGCCGGTTCGCCCGGTGTATCGCCATTCATCGTCGGCTGGGATCCGACCCCGATGTACGGCTTCCTGGCCGCCGCGCTGGTCGCTGGCCGCCTGATGGGACTGACGCGCGAGCAGCTGGTGGCCGCGGTCGGACTGGCTTACCATCAACTCTCTGGCAACGCCCAGGCCAGCATCGACGGCACCCTTGCCAAGCGTCTCGGCGCCGGCTTTGCTGCCTACGGCGGCGTGATGTCGGCGCGCCTGGCCAAGCATGGCGTGTTCGGTTCCGATCATGTCCTGCAGGGCGTCAAGGGCTTGTTCAAGCAATACCACGGTGGCAAATACTCCGAGGAAGCATTGCTGGGAGGGCTCGGTACCCGCTTCGCGGGCATCGACATCGCGCCGAAGCCCTATCCATGCTGCAGGGGAGGGCATGTTGCCATCGATGGCATCCTCGACATCGTCAAGACCAACGATATTAAGGCCTCCGATGTGGAGGGTGTGATCATCTACAGCCCGCCGGCCGAGATCATGCTGCTGGGTGCACCGCTGGAAAAGAAGCAGAATCCGAAGACCATCGTCGAAGCCCAATTCAGCAATCCATGGATGGTGGCGGTGGCGATCCAGGACCGGGAAGTCGGCCTGCGTCATTTTTCCGAGGCAGCATTGCAGCGGGCCGATCTGCGCGCACTTGCCAGGCGCATGGTTACTGTCGAAGACAAAAGCCTGACGCGTCCGGACGGCGGACCCGGATTCGTGCGCCTCGAGCTCAAGACGAAAAGTGGCAAGACCTATACCAAATTGGTGAAGTTTGCAAAAGGCGATCCGAAGAATCCGATGTCGCCGGACGAATACAAGAAGAAGGTGCTTGAGTGCACGGATGCGGCCGGCATGAAGCGCGCGCAAGCGATCGCTCTCATGGTGCGCATCCTGAATCTGGAAGCGGAGACCGACGTGTCGGCATTGAACGCTGCGATGTCGATCGGCTGAGTGCTGGGATAGCGTGGCCGGGTATTAAGACACGACGCTTTTGCGTTCCGGCCCCTAACCTATGCGTTTATCACATAGCAGACATTTATACTTGGCATTGAATGCATGATGGACAGATATGACAATCTCCAAACACCATATAAAGAATAGATCAATGCTGGAGACAATCTTCAAGTGCGCTGCCGACATGGCCCGTCATGTGTCGTGCCGCACGTTTATCGAGCCGTTGGCTCGCCTCGTTCTCCCGCTGCTTGGAGTTGTCGTGATGGGAACCGGCACCACGGCCGCAGCGCAGTCGCCGGTGCGCCAGCTCGACATCGCCGACTACCGCGGCTACCTCGCAGAGGACCACCCGGTGCGCCAAGGCATGCGAAAATTCGCGCAACTGGTGGATGCAGGGAGTGCGGGCAACCTGCACGTGAACCTACGTGCCGGCGCCTTGCCCGGTACACCGGCAAAACAGATCGCCGCGCTGCAGGCAGGCAAAACGGGTGCGCCGGCGCTGATGCTGGTAGCCAGCACTGGCCTGTCGGTGGTCGCGAAAGAATTCGAACTGCTCGACTTGCCATTCTTGGTGCGCGACGAGCAACAGGCCGATGCCTTGCTCGATGGCGCTTTTGGTAACGCTTTGCTGGCGCGCATGGCGCCGACCGGCCTTGTCGGGCTGGCATGGTGGGAAAACGGTTTTCGCCAGATCACGACCTCGAGCGGGCCAATACGCCGTGCCGAGGATCTGCACGGGCTGAACTTCCGTGTCATTGGCGAACCTGTTTTTGTCGACACGGCGCGCGTCATGGGCACCAACCCCGTGCCGTTGCCGTTCAATGAACTATATGAAGCGCTGAAATCGCGGCGCGTCGATGCGCAAGATAATTTCACCTCCCAGATCCTGGCCGGCCGCCTGTACGAAGTGCAGTCGTCACTGAGCCTGACCAACCATTCGTATAGCCCTTTGGTACTGGTAGCGAATGCGGCATTTTGGAAGAGCTTGAGCACTGCGCAGCAGCGCGTTCTGCAAACGGCCGCGATCGAAGCGGGGCACTTTCAACGCCAGGTAGTGCGCTATGAAGCACGCGCGGCACTCGTAGCACTTGCGCAACATGGCCTAGCTATCAACCAGCTCGACGAATCTGAATTAAAAAAACTGAACGATCTGACGGAGTCTGTGCGCGAGCAGTATTTCGGCCGCTACAAGGGCGATCTGCGGCAGTTGTACCAAGCCGAAATCGGTCGGGTTCAGTGAATCGAGCGGCCTGCCGTCCCACGTCGCTACCCTGAACTGGAGCGGTCCATACGGAGTTCAAACCGTCCGTTACGCGGCAATATAAGCATAAACATAGAAAGACGAGACATCCCCATGACAAACAATAAAACACCGAGTTACGCATGGCATGCGCATAGGAGGCATTTCCAGTGATCACCGATAAACAACTGAACACCATTTCGATCGTAGTGGGCTTGCTGCTGACAGCCTATGTGGCGCAAGATTTGCATTTCAATCCGCGCTGGTATGGCGACAATGGCCCGGGCGTCGGAAAGCTCCCGCGCGGGATCGTCTCTGGTTATATGGGCATCGCCTATGGAAAAGGCCAGGTTGCCGAAGCGGCGAAGCTGTACTACACCCCGAAGACGATCGACGTGACGCCCAAAGCGGTTTACCGCAGCGACTCGCCGCCCCTGACCTCCACAGTGCGCGAGGTGGTCGCTGAAGGCTTGAACGTCGTGGTTCATCATTGCGTCGACGCCAGCGGCAACCAACCTGCGAATGAGGTCGTCGACATGTTCCGCACCGAGAACGGACGCATCGTCTGGCGCAAGACCATCGCGCAGGCGCTGGACGGGCAGTCCTGCGCCTGCAGCAGCCTGGGCAAACCTGTCAATCTCGGGCTGAAATGAAGTTCCCGATGAACCGGGCTATACGCGTTCCCGCGCTTTCAAGCAAAGTCCGGTCATCAAAATAACAATTATCTGGAGATAAGAATCATGGCATTTTCCAATCCCGCTGGCCTCAGCACCACCAACAAGTTCGATATCTGGTTCCTCGGTAAGCTGTTATTGATTTTTTTTCGCGTCATGCTCGGCGCCTGGATGATCGTCAGCGGCGCCAGCCACCTGCTTCCGTTGTTCGGGTTCCCGCCGATCTTTCCTCAACCGCTGGGCACCCTGCATCCATCTAACGTGATGCTCGTGTCGCTGCTCGAAGTCGGCCTGTTCGACATTGTCAAAACGGTTGAACTGGTCGTCGGCCTGTGCCTGGTATTCAATATCTTCGTTCCGCTCGCCTTGGCTGTCGCATTGCCTGTCTCGTACATGGTGTTCCATAACTCGATCGTGTTGAACGCTCGCTATGACCGAATCTTCAGCACCTTTATGGCGGTGTGGTGCCTGTACATGAATATTATTCTGGTGCTGGCGCATATCCGCTATTACCTGCCAATGTTGAAGATGAATGCCCCGATGGGCAAGCTGGAGGACTTCAAGCTGCTCCCATCGATTTTCAGCAATTCCGAACAGGAACGAAGCAATGCCGCGGATTGATCCGTGTGGCATTCTGGACGGGTATCGGCGGCACTGCTGCACGGTCCCAAAGAAGACATTTGATTAACTCAATATAGTGGAACTAACATGGCGGACTACTCCAACCCGGCTGCATTGGCCAAGAACAGGCGACGCGCCATTATTGCAAGCTACCTTGGCACGACGCTTGAGTACTACGATTTTCTTTTGTACGGCGTCGCTGCGGCAATCGCCTTCCCGCACATCTTTTTCGTTAATATGGACCCGCTGCTCGGAACGTTGTCGGCGTTCGCGACCCTGGCAGCAGGCTATTTCGCGCGCCCCTTGGGCGCGGTCGTGTTCGGGCATTACGGTGACAGGTTTGGCCGCAAGAAGATCCTGATGATGACGCTGATGATGATGGGCGGCGCGAGCGTACTTATCGGCCTATTGCCGACCTATCATCAGATAGGCATCATGGCGCCAATTCTGCTGGTGGTGCTGCGCCTAATTCAGGGCTTCGCCATCGGCGGCGAATGGGGTGGCGCTACCCTGATGTCTATGGAACACGCGAAGCCCGGGGGGCGCGGCCTGGCGGTATCGATCGTCGCCTCGGGCGGACCGAGCGGCGCCGTGCTCGGCACGCTGGTGATGATGCTGTTCTCCAAGCTGCCGAACGAAGAGTTCCTGGCCTGGGGCTGGCGCGTGCCCTTCTTGCTCAGCGCACTGCTGGTGGTGCTCGGCCTGGTCATGCGGATGCGTCTGGACGAAACACCGGAGTTCGAGGAGGCACGCAAGAGGCGTCTGGCTTCCGGCAAGAAGCCGAGCGTGCTGCCTGTGGTGACGGTCTTCCGCCACAACCGCCTGCAAGTATTGTCGGGTGTGATCGGCGGCCTGGCGCCGCTGGCATTCGCCACTTTTGCTGCAGCCTTCCTGCTCAATTACGCGGTCACTGTGGGGCATACCCGCACCAGCGCGCTGCTTGCCATGACGGTCGCCAATTTGATCCATATCTTCTCGATGCCGTGTTTTGGAGCGCTATCCGATCGCTTCGGCCGTCGCCCGCTACTGATCACCGGGGCACTCCTCGGTGCCGTGCTAATCTGGCCGATTTTCCTGCTGGTCAATGAGGGCAGCACTGGCGGCTTGATCCTGGCGTTGGTGCTTGCGCTGCCGCTGGTGCAGGCCATGATGGGTGGCCCGGTCAACACTTGGATGGGCGAGAAGTTCGCGGCCGACGTGCGCTACAGCGGCATCGCCGTGACCTTCCAATTGGCATCGACTATCGGTTCGGGCTTGGCGCCATTGATTGCATCGGGGCTACTGGCTCTGAAGGGAGGTGGCGATCCGATCTACGTCGCGACGTTCTTCGGTGGCATGTGTGTGATCAGCGCGATTGCCTTTTTCTTCAGCGCGGAGCGCTTCGACCACGAGCTGCCCCTGCACACGGCCGGCTCGGAAGAAGCGCTGGACGCTGCCCGCGAGCGATCGGAGGCCGACTCACCCAAGGCGCAAGTGGGTTAATTGGCCGATGCTGGCGCCCACAAGGCGCAGGCATTCGCAGCGAGGGCGGGCGAACTGGCGCGGACCGCAGTTCGCAACACTCTTCGGTACTGATTTAACAAGGGCCTGCAGCGTGATCGCCGCGGGCCCTTGGCGTATCTACGGCCACCGTGCAGCGCCCGTCGAAGCATCCGGCATCGGTTCGGTATCACAGCATCCCTTCACGCATCAACGCGAGCGGTTGCCATGCCCGCAGGGCTCACGCCAGCATAGGCAGGCCGCGCAAGCGCGGCAGTGGGGGGATAGTGGATGAGTACCGGCAGCGCGCGATGGCCGGCGGTTCCGCTCTGATCTGGGCGGTGATTTCGAAGGGAATGTCCGAGCGGAGAAAGAATTTTCTCCGAGGTCTTGCAGGTACGCGCTCTTGTCCTGAACCAGGCCGGCGCGCGCCAGCAATTGCCTGTTACAGGTCGAGCACCAGGCGCTCGCCTTTCGCGCGGGAGCAACAGACCATCATCGACTTGTTGCAGGCGCGCTGGGAAGCCGTGAGCACCTCGTCGCGATGATCCACTTCGCCCTCCAGCACTGCGACTTCGCAGCAGCCGCAAATGCCGGCCTCGCAGGAGGAGTCAACGGCGATGCCATTCTCGGTGAGCACTTGCAGCAAGGTTGACTCGATCGGCACGCGCAATTCGATTCCGGTACGGGCTAGCTGGACGACGAAGCTATCGCCGCTGCTGGTGACTGTCTGCGTCGGGGCGAAGCGCTCGAGGTGGACCGTCTCCGGTGCGCGTCCCGCGGCAGCGCTCTCAAAGGCAGTGAGCATCGGGCCCGGGCCACAGCAATAGAAATGCACCTCTACTGGTGCGGCCGTTACGATGGCCTCCAGGTTTAGTACCGCGTTCGCTTCTTCGTCCAAGTGCAGGTGGACACGCTCGCCAAAGCGCGACAGCTCGGGCAAGAAGGCGAGATCGGCGCGCGAGCGGCTGGCGTACCACAGCTCGAAGGATGCCCCGATGCTTTCAAGGCGCTCTGCCATGCACAAGATAGGTGTAATGCCGATACCGCCGGCGAACAGCACCGTGTGCTCAGCATTTTCCGTCAGCGGAAAATGATTGCGTGGCTGCGACAGTTCCAGGATCGTGCCGACCCGCAGCGTTTCGTGCATGTAACGCGAACCGCCGCGGCTGTTCGGGTCGAGCTTGACGCCGACCAGGTAGCGCCGCGCCGAAGCGCTCGCCTGCAGCAGCGAATAGGAGCGCGTGATTCCGTTGGCCAAGTGAACGTCGACGTGGGCTCCAGGGCCGGCCTCGGGGAGCGGTCCGCCGTCCGGGCGCACGAATTCGTACACCTGGATGTCCCTGGTCGAATAAGTGATCGACTGCAGGCGGACCTGCAGCCGGGCGTGCCCGCTAGCAGTGGAAACAGGAGAGGTCGGGGACATGGTGTTCAACCCCACGTCGACTGGACGGTGACCGTCATGGCGCCGATGTCTTCGATCTCGCAGTACATGACGTCGCCTGGCAGCACCTGGCCTACGCCAGCGCAGGTGCCGCTCATGATGATGTCGCCCGGGTGCAAGGTATAGTAGCTCGAAGCCCAGGCGATCTGCTCGGCGATGCCGATGATCATTTCGGCCGTGTTCGCCTTCTGACGCAATTCGCCGTTAACGCACAGGCTGATATCGAGCTTCTGCGCATCCGCGATGTCCTCGGCGGGTACCAGCCAGGGACCTAGCACTGCGTAGCTGTCGACCGATTTGCGCAGCGAACGGTCCTCGGGTCCGCGCACCGTCATGTCGAGTGCGATCGAATATCCCGCGACATATGACATTGCGTCCGCCTGCGACACATTTGCCGCCGTCTTGCCGATCACGACCCCGAGTTCCATTTCGTGATGGGAAAGGCGCTCCGGAAAGCGCAGCGACACGCCCTCGGCCTGGCCGACCAGGCAACTCGCGGCCTTCAGAAACAACCCTTGCTCCTTGACGCCTCCTTTGTAGCGGTCGGTAAACGTGGCCTGGTCGGCATTTGCCTCGGTCACGTGATCAATGTAGTTGACCGGCACACCGATGATCTTGCCCGGATTCGCCACCGGGCTCAGGAAGCGTACTTCCCCGATTGGTTTAGACGAGGCGGTCGGCAGCAGGCGCTCAACCGCCGCCCGTATCGTGTCGAGATGGGCAATGAGTAAGTCGCCCGGCGCAGCGGGGTAGCGTGCGGGGGGGAGAGCCTCCAGGGCCGCGCTAACGTCATAGACCTTGCCATCGACGACGGCGCCAAGTTGTTGTTGGTCGTACCAGCAGATTTTCATGATAGATCGTCTTTCATTTGAAACATGTCATGGGCGGTTAGGCTGTTTGAACTTCTTCCGTCAGCACATTGAGACGACGCAGCACATCGGCGTCGGACACGATGAACAGGCGCGCGTCTCCTTCGCTTCGGCTTGAGAACCAGTTGTGCTGCGGCACCGTGAAGGTGTCGCGCGGGCCCCAGGCGATCGACTGATCGCCGACTCGGCTTTCGCCATAGCCTTCGACCACGGTGCAAACCAGATTTGCATTGGTGCGCGTCGGCAACGTTTGTATGCCGGCGTCGAGCTGCAGCATCGAGGTTTCGAGCGATGGCAAGGCGCCGTCGCCGTTCAGGGGATTGATATAGCGTATACGGCGCGCACCGTCGGGCGAGACTGGCGCATGGGCAAGCGCCCGCACCGCGTCCGCATACGGGTAGCGAAACACCGGAGAGTGGGCGCGGCGATCGCTGATCGTGTATGGCACGATATTCGGTGAGCCGAAAGCCGCATCCATCATCGTGACCGGCGGCTCGATGACTGGGCCCGGCTGGAATATGACTGTGCCAAAATTCTGGTGCAGCGGCACGTCAAGCACGTCGAGCCAGACCACCGGTTCCGTGCCTTCGTGGCGGTGCTCGTGCCAGCACATGCCAGGCGTGAGTACCAGGTCGCCAAATTCCATCGGACATTTCTTGCCGTCGACCAGGGTGACCGCGCCCGAGCCCTCAAGCAGGAAGCGTAACGCGTTCATGGTGTGGCGGTGCGGCCGGGCCGTCTCGCCGGGTAGCAGGCATTGCAAAGCAGCGAGCACATTGCCGCAGGTGTATTCGTCGGCAAGCGACTTTGCATGCGGACTCAGCATCTGCAGCACGCGCCGCTGGACCGACGCCGGTGAAGTTTCCGCGAAGGCCAGGTCGACCAGCGGACGGGTTTCTGCCCAGTGCCAGATATAGCCGGCACTGGGGCCCGGCGGCGTCTTGTGGGCATTTGGGCTTGCCCATAACGGCGCCAGGCGCGCGGCGTGCCAACGTTCATACGACTCGGGATTGGACTGACTCATCGTGGCGCCTTACAGTTTGAAGGATTCGAAGGTGCTCGGATGGAACAGGTCTTCAGGTGTTACGAGCCGCGACGACAGCCCTTGCTGGTGGTGGTGGTCGAAGAATTTCTCCAGCACGTGGCGATTGCCGTCGATGCCGTAGGACCAGAAGTCCTCGCCCATCAAGTCGCGCGCTTCCTTCAAGCGTTCTTCCGCGAAGGGCAGGGTGATTTTGGTGGCCGAGGTGTCGCTCAGGTGTTCCAGCGCCAGGTGCTTCGATTGATTGAAGGCCTTGTAGACGGCGCCCGGCAGCCATGGATGCCGATCCGCAAGTTCGCGCCGCACGCCCATGATGTGCATGATCGGGAAGATGCGCGTGCGGCGGTAATAGTCCTGCGCCGCAGCAACCGGATCCGGGTACAGCCAGCCAATGTTCGGCGTGCCGGCCGGTACATCCGGGTGGCGTGGCGCGATATAGGCGTCAATCTCCCCTTTGGCCAACAGGCTAGAAATGGTTTCACCTTCAGGCGCGTCTTCCAGCTTGACGTTCTCCGGCAGTGTCAGCTTGATTTTTTCCGGCCGCCCCGCATGCGAAATGCCGCCGCGTACCCATGTCACGTCCGACGGCGTGATTTGATGGTCGTCCTGCAGAAAGGAGCGTACCCAGACGTTCGCAGTGAGCTGGTATTCAGGTAGTCCGATGCGGCACCCGCGCAGGTCTTCCGGCTTCTTAATGCGATCTGTGCGTACGTAAATGGCTGTGTGACGGAAGGCGCGCGACAGGAACACCGGCACCGCGACATAGGGCAGGTTGCCGGCCGCGGCCTTCACCGTGGAACTGGAGAGCGACAACTCACAGATGTCGAATTCTTCGCCGCGGAAGGCGCGGAAGAAAATTTCTTCCGGTGACAGAGTCATGAAGATCGGATTGACGCCATCGATCTGGACGGCGCCATCGATCAGGGGACGGCAGCGGTCGTAGTTACCGATGGCTACGGAGAGATTGAGCTTGTTCATGTGTTCCTTGACTAGTAAGACCTTATCGACGATCACCCCTGGCATTGCCGCTCCATGCGCAGGAAAGCCCTCTCGGGCAGGCCTGTCGTACACGGTATGCGCATCGCTGATGGATGGATGCTGCTATTTTTTGCGATCGAAGCTATTGATGCAACGCGTAAAGCTTCATTTCAGTTATGCTGCCAAGGCATGAATGGCCGGGCATCCACTCGGTGCGCCCCGGCCAGCGCCGCTCCCATCGCCGTTTCCTACGGACTTGCGCTTCGCTTGCCATTGGTTTTTTGCAATGTCTCGTGTTACCATTTTTTATTCCAGTCAGGAGAATCTTTGAACAGCCATGTCCTTAATTACTAATCGTCCCCGCCGTTCCGGGGAACACCGTACCAGCGCCGCCTCGCGCGAGCGCATTCTCGATGCCTCGTTTGAGGTCATCTGCGAAGACGGCTATAGTGGCGCGACCATGGCGAAGGTCGCAAAGAAAGCTGAGCTGCCGGTGGGAAGCGTCTATTGGCACTTCGAGAACAAGGACTTGCTGCTGGCAGCGTTGATCGAGACCAGCTTCGAGCGCTGGCACAGTCAGATCATCTCGCGCCACCAGCCGTTGCCGGGAGAGGCATTCGAGCAACATATCGAGCGCATCTTCGGCAACTCCGAAGCAGACCGTCAATATGATGCAGCTGACTTTTGGCGTCTCGGTGTCATCCTGAGTGTGGAAAAATCGGTGCGCGAGCAGGTAGCGCGCGAGCGTTTCCTGAAGATCCGGCAGATCCAGCGTGCGGAGCTCGCCTCCTGGTGGCATAAGACCGTGTCGGCGGAATTGCTCGCGCACGACCCCGATCTGCCGGAGCGCCTCAGCGGCTTTACTCTCGCGCTGCTGGACGGGAACGCGATCGCCGGCGCCTCGGGTGAAGCGATCCAGGCCTTCCGTCCGATGCTCGCATCGAGCCTGATCCACCTGGTGTCGCAGGCGACAGTCAGCTTGGCGGCGGCAACCCCGCAGCCGGCACCCGTTCCGGCCCGGAAGGCCCGGAAGGCCCGCAAGCGGTAGCCCCGACCCCGACCCCGACCCCGACCGCCAGGAGCGCGGGCGGCACCAAAGGTGCAGCGGCCCAGGCATAATTAATCAAGCTGTTTTTTTTCGCAACGCGCCTCTCCTCGCGCTATGTGAACCACAAGACCGGTGCATCTATTGCCGGCTGCTCGTCGTTCTCGTTCTCCTTCGTCCATGCGCTTTAATACCAAATCATCGCTACCCCCTTGCAAAAATAAAATATTGATTCTAGAATATATATTCAGCTATTATGTATCAAACATTCTGGTACTGCGGTGCCACGAAGAGTAAAAGGCTGTGCATGAGGTCAGTTCTACCTATCGACCAGACGGCGGGAATGGGACCCGGCAGCATAAAGTAAGCAATTGACATTAGTTCTTAATGGAGGAAGACGTGGCGATCATTACCGAAGAAAACACAAGTAAGCGCATCAAGACCAAAAGCTGGGACATCCACTATCACGAGGCAGGCGAGGGTCACCCCCTCGTCCTGGTCCACGGTGGCGGGCCCGGCGCTTCGGCCTGGAGCAACTACAACCCGAATATCGCAACCTTGGCCAAGAAATACCGCGTGCTGGCTGTTGATCTTCCAGGATGGGGTAAGTCGCAGTCGGTCACTTACGACAAGCGCGACAACAGCGGTGCGCTGGCCGAATTCCTCGAAGCACTGGGAATTCGACAGGCGGCTTTTGTCGGCAATTCGATGGGTGGCTCATCCTGCATACGCTTGGCCTATGAATGCCCCGATCTGGTATCGCACCTGATCACCATGGGATCGTCGGCCGGTGTACCGGGCATCTTTGATCCGGCTGGCCTCAGCGAAGGCGTGAAGGCATTGGAAGCGGCCTACTTAAATCCGTCCATCAATACCATGCGCAAGTTCGTCGAGGGCATGGCGTTCGACACGCGCCACGTCACCGATGAACTGCTAGCCGAGCGCGTCAAAGCGGCCTTGGCGCGCCCCGACCACATCGAAGGCTGGAAGAGTGGCCATGGCAAACCAATGGTGAAGCTCGAGCCGCTGCGCGTGGCCACCATCACTGCGCCGACCCTCTTGATGCATGGCCGCGACGACCGCACGGTCCACTTCAGTTCTTCACTGACGCTGGCCCGTTCAATCGCCGACTCGCGCGTGTACATCGTCAATCGCTGCGGCCACTGGGTCCAGCTCGAACACACGGACGAGTTCAACCGCGTGATCGATTCCTTCATCGAGAGCCGTCCGGTCGCCGTAAAGCAGGCCACCTGACGGCAGGCTGGCTTCTGTTAGCGCCTGGTAGGTTTGTTGGGACTAAATATAGATTCCAGAGCCTTGGCTAAATAAAAAATTGGAGACACCGGATGATCAAGTCGCTTGCATATCTTGGAATAAATTCCCCGCACTATAAGGAATGGGAAATCTTCGGCCCGGAAGTGCTGGGCCTGCAACATGCCGGCTATGGTCCGGACGGCGCGGTCCATCTCCGGCTAGATGAAGCCGCCCACCGCATCGCCATTCACCCTGGGGAGCGCGACGCGATCGCCTATATCGGCTGGAGCGTTAAGGACGAGGCCAGTGCGAAAACCATCACTGACCGGATTACCGCATACGGCCTCGAAGTAACGCGTTCGCGCACGCAAGAGAGTGCGCAGCGCAAGGTTGAAGGCTTCTACTGGTTTCACGATCCGTCGGGCTTTCGCCATGAGCTAAGCTGGGGCCAGTATCATACGGTCGCGCCGTTCCATCCGGGCCGGGCCTTAAAGGGCTTTCGTACTGCGGAGCAGGGTCTGGGACACATCGTGCTGGCCGTCGCCGATCTCGACGAAGGCGACCGTTTCTACCGCGAGGTACTCGGTTTCCATCAGTCCGACATCGTCAGGGATGGCCCGCTCGAGGCACATTTTTATCACATCAACGGGCGCCATCATTCGCTGGCGATCACCAGCCTGCCGACCCGCGATGTGGCCTTCCTGCACCTGATGATCGAGGCGAACTCACTTGACGACGTCGGTACTGCGCACGACATGTGCGAGCAGCGCGGCATTCCGATCACGACGACGCTGGGCCGACATAGCAACGACCAGATGATTTCCTTCTACATGTACACGCCGTCCGGTTTCCGGCTTGAATATGGCTGGGGCGGCCTGGATGTCGATCATGACCTCTGGGTGCCGCGCACCTATGACAAGCCCAGTAGCTGGGGCCATCGCCGCCAGCACCAAGAGCTGACCGCGCTGAAGATGGTCGACACGCCGTCGAGTTGACCAGGTCAGACAACAAAAGACAGGCATTCTCCCGGTTGCCTGTGCTACCGGGACCTCACAATAATCGTTAAATAGGAGTGCACCATGCATCCGGTACGAGAAACTATCATTGGCAATATCGATCGCTTCGTCAACGAAGAGGTACCCAGCAACGAGTTGGGCCGCGTAACGGACGAAGGCGCAAAACTGATACGAGAAAGCGGCCTGGTGCGCATGCTGCAGCCTAAGGAGTATGGCGGATATGAAGCTGACCCGTGCGAGTTTTACCAGTCCGTGATGGAGCTGGCATCGAAGGCGTCGTCACTCGGCTGGGTCGGCTCCGTGGTCGGCGTGCACCCGTTCCAGTTCGGTCAGGGCGATCCGCGCCTGCAGGAAGAAGTCTGGGGCGAGGACAACGATACCTGGACCGCCTCGCCATATGCTCCGATCGGCAAGGCGCGCCGCGTCGATGGTGGCTTCATTCTGAGTGGACAATGGCCGTTCTCGTCGGGTACTGACCATTGCAAGTGGGCCGTACTCGGCGGCATGGCCGAAAGCGAGACCGGGTCGCCCGGCGAGTTCACTGTTCCTTACCACTTCGTGCTACCGCGCGCTGACTACGACATCCTGCAGGACTCTTGGCAAGTGATGGGCCTGGCCGGTACCGGCAGCAAGGACCTGGTGGTGAATGAGGTCTTCGTGCCGGCCTACCGTACCTACAACGTGCAAGATCTGAACGATTGCGTGTATGCCTCGCGCAATCGTCCGGGCAGCCCGCTGTACCAGATTCCGTTCGATTTATTCTTCCCGGGAGCGATCTCGGCCGCCACAATGGGCATTGCGGCAGGAGTGGTAAACCGCTTCGCCGAATACACTGGCAGCCGTGTTACCCGCATGGGTGCCAAGCAGACGCAGAACCCGTACCATATGGCTTCGCTCGGCGCCGCCCTGGCCGACATCGATGCTTCCCGTCAGCACGTTCTCGGCGAGATCAGCGACATTTATCAGTTCGTTCTGGCCGGCGGTAAGGTCACCAAGGAAATGAAACACAAGGCCCGCGTGAACCAGGTGCGCGCCGTGCGCCGTGCCGCCGAAGCAGCCGCGTCGGTGTTTAAACACGCCGGCGGAAATGCCAGCCGCATCACCAATCCGATCCAACGGACTTGGCGCGATCTGTCGGTCGCCATGGGCCACGCCTGCAACGTCGACGATCCGGTATACGCCGCCTACGCCGGCTCGCTATACGGCGTTCCCATTCCGCGCGGTGTGATTATTTGATACGCGAATGCAGTTCATAACGGCACCTGCTACTGCGCGAATAGTCCTGCTTCTTCAAGGACTAACTGGCCGGCTGTCAAAACAGCTACGTCACCGATTCCATTATGCAATTCGGCAAGCGTCAGACCAGCCAGGTCTTGGGGCGATACGTGTGATTAACGCGGATGTCGTCGAGGGACGTAAGTTCGGCAATCGATCTTGCAGCACATACACCCGGTTCAAGCGTCGGGGGGGAGTCTGGCGTATGGCGCCGCTTGATTAACGCCGTCAGTGGTGACAGCGATTTGGAAATGCTGACGATCGACAGTACGGCGGTGCGCGCCCACCAACACGCTGCCGGCGCCTCAAAAAAAAGGCTGTCAAGCGATAGGTCGCTTGCGTGGTGAATGGACAAGTAAGATTCACGCGTTTGTCGATGCACTCGGTAATCCGAGTGCGCTGGCAGTCATTCCGCCTAAGCCCAATAGGGTGGTTCAGCGTAGTTATGATCGTCATTTGTACAAAGACCGTAATTTGGTAGAGCGCTTTTTTAATCGAATTCAACAATTCCGTCGAATCGCAACACGCTATGAAAAACTGGTTAGCAGCTCCCTGTCTTTTCCTAATCTCTTTTGCACTTATATTTGGATCGTTCGATTGTTAACAGAACCTAGAGAGGTTGAAAATAATGCTTGTATTGGTTACAGTAAAACGTGTGGTTGATTACAACGTCAAGGTCAGGATCAAAAGCGACGGCAGCGGCGTGGATATCGCCAATGTCAAAATGGCCATGAACCCGTTTGACGAAATCGCCGTGGAAGAAGCGGTCCGCTTGAAAGAAGCCGGCTCTGCCACCGAAGTCATCGCCGTCTCCTGCGGCGTCGCGCAAAGCCAGGAAACGTTACGCATGGCATTGGCCATCGGCGCCGACCGCGCCATTCTGGCAGAAGTCGATGCCGGCACCGATCTGCAGCCGCTGGCCGTAGCCAAGTTGCTCAAAGCCATCGTTGACAAAGAGCAGCCGCAACTGATCATCCTCGGCAAGCAAGCCATCGATGACGATAGCAACCAGACGGGCCAGATGCTCGCTGCTCTACTTGGCTGGCCACAAGCGACTTTTGCCTCCAAAATCACGGTCGACGGCGATAACGTTAGCGTTACGCGCGAAGTCGACGGCGGCCTGGAAACATTGTCCTTGACCTTGCCTGCCATCATCACCACCGACCTGCGCCTGAACGAGCCGCGTTACGTGACGTTACCCAACATTATGAAAGCCAAGAAAAAGACGCTTGACATCGTCAAGCCGGCCGACTTAGGCGTGGACGTGACGGCACGTCTTAAAACCCTCAAAGTCGTCGAGCCCGCCAAACGCAGCGCCGGCGTCAAAGTTCCCGATGTCGCCACACTGGTAGCAAAGCTGAAGATCGAAGCCAAGGTCATTTGACCTTCTAATCCGATCTTCGGCCCTCCTACAACAGATAAAGAGAGATCCCATGACCGCCCTAGTCATCGCCGAACACGACAACGCCAGTCTTAAAAGCAGCACCTTGAATACTGTCACCGCCGCCCGGAAAGCCGGTGGCGACGTCCATATTCTGATCGCCGGCCACAACGCCCAAGCCGCCGCTGACGCCGCTGCCAAGCTGACCGGCGTCACCAAAGTCCTGGTTGCCGACGCCCCCTACTTCGCCGACGGCCTCGCAGAGAACATCGCCGCGCAAGTCCTGGCGATTGCAAAGGATTACAGCCACATCTTGGCCCCTGCCACCGCCTATGGTAAAAACATCTTGCCGCGCGTGGCTGCTGCATTGGACGTGGCGCAAATTTCTGAAATCATCAAGGTCGACAGCTCCGACACCTTCGATCGCCCAATCTACGCCGGCAACGCCATTGCTACGGTGCAGAGCTCGGATGCCATCAAAGTCATTACCGTGCGCGGCACTGCTTTCGATGCAGCAGCCGAAGGCGGCACGGCTACGATCGAGTCGGTTTCCGCAGCAGCCGATGTGGGCCTGTCTCGTTTCGTTAGCCGCGAAATTACCAAGTCCGAACGCCCCGAACTGACAACGGCCAAGATCATCATCTCAGGAGGCCGCGGTTTCGGCTCAGCCGACAACTTCAAGATGCTGGAGCCGCTGGCTGACAAGCTGGGCGCCGCCATGGGCGCTTCGCGCGCCGCCGTCGACGCAGGTTACGTGCCCAATGACTGGCAAGTCGGCCAGACCGGCAAGATTGTCGCGCCGCAGCTATATATCGCAATCGGCATTTCTGGCGCCATCCAGCATTTGGCCGGAATGAAAGACTCCAAGGTCATCGTAGCGATCAACAAAGACCAAGAAGCACCGATCTTCAGCGTGGCTGATTATGGTCTGGTGGGCGACCTGTTTGAAATTGTGCCGCAGCTCACGGATGCGCTCGGTTAATCGACGGAAATCGGTGATCGTGCATTACTAAGCGGGCTTTGAGGTCAGACCGGCCCCCGTTCAGTCGTCGGTCGGCGGTGACATTTTTCGGGTAGCTGGACGCAGTTAGCGTACGGATCGAGGAAGATGGCAGCGTGAGGGCGGAGCGCATGGTCGTCGCTATCGACTGCGGGCAGGTCGTCAATCCCGACATTGTCGATCGGAAGGGTGGAGAGCAGGAAAGCTTGAACGAAAGCGTCTTCCGTATGATGAGGAGGAGCGATGAAATCTGGTGAGCTGCAGCAGTGAAGCGTGCACAAGATACCATTCCAACAATATTACATAAACATGGATAAGAAACTTTTCAATCAACAGGTTGAGGCGGATGTCAGGCGCGCACTTGAGGAAGACGTCGGCGGCGGGGATCTGACGGCAGCGCTTATCCCCAAGCTGCAGATAAGTCACGCGATCATTATCTGTCGTGAATCAGCGGTCATTTGCGGACGGCCTTGGGTGATGGAGACGCTCAAGCAGATCGCTCCTTCCGCAAAGGTGGACTGGTATGTTCCGGATGGACAGCAATGCGATGCTAATCAAAAAATTGCCGAGATCAGTGGAGTTGCACGCGAACTGTTAACGGCTGAACGCACCTGTTTGAATTTTCTGCAGACACTTAGCGCAGTTGCGACAAAAACTGCGAAATATGTCGATACGGTGAAGGATACGCGGGCCGCGATTCTTGATACGCGCAAAACCATTCCTGGGCTTCGTGTGGCGGAAAAATACGCGGTGCGATGCGGTGGCGGAAAAAATCACCGCATGGGACTGTATGACGCCATCCTTATCAAGGAAAACCATATTGCGGCTGCAGGTGGATTGACCGCTGCTTACCAGGCAGCATTGCGTATTGCAGATACCGTCAAGTTCATCCAGGTCGAAGTCGAAACCATCAAGCAACTCGAAGAAGCGCTGCAGGCAGGTGTGTCGATGGTACTGCTGGATAACATGTCACTTGATCAGATTCGGCAGGCGGTGAAGATTGCCGATGGACGCTGCAGCCTTGAAATCTCTGGTGGAGTGACCTTTGAAAGTCTCAGGGGGCTGGCAGAAACAGGAGTCGACCGTATTTCTGTTGGCGGTTTGATCAAGAGCATTCAGGCAGTCGACTTTTCAATGCGCTTTAATGAAGTTCCAGTGGAAAGATAGAAGCATCAAGCGGAATTTTCGTCCCGAGTTGTGCTCGCCCGAGCATTTCTACTGCCCCTAACAAGCGCGGATTGCGAGCCTTCCAATCTGCACCCCCAAACAAGAGTTTATGCATCCAGTGGGTAGTGGTGTTGGCGCCGACATGTTTTTGACCCAGACTGCCGGAAATGGTTGACCCACCCAGATGCTTGGCAAACGCAAGCACAGCGCGGAATCTGATTGGACGCGCATGGATCAGCCAGAATCAGCAACCTGGGTCAAAAACACGTCGGCGCCAACAGCCGATGGTATCGTCGCGTTTGAGTCGGTTACGGGGGAGAATGTCAGAGCGTATATTGAAGGTCTTGCGGAGTATTGAAGAATCGAAGGTAGAAGCTGCGGGACCGCGACCCGATCAGTTCAACTCAACACTCTACGCCTAGGCACGGCGGTCAGAATCCCACACGTGAGCGACGGGCTACGCCGCTCTTTTTAGACTCACCGCGCGTAGCGCCTGATCACCAAGCCCCAGTATTGGTCATCGAGGACCAGGGCTCTTGGGGTGCAAGAGGCTCACCGGACTGTAGCAGTTCAATCGATATGTTATCCGGTGATCGCACGAATGCCATATGGCCGTCCCGAGGAGGGCGATTGATCGTCACTCCATGAAAGGCTAGTCGTTGACACGTTGCATAGATATCTGGGACCTCATATGCCACATGGCCAAAATTCCGTCCGCCAGTGTACTCTTCCGGATCCCAATTGTAGGTAAGTTCCAGTTCAGCGCCCTGGTCCCCAGGTGCAGCAAGGTAGACTAAAGTGAACCGCCCTTTAGGATACTCTCGCTGGCGGACCACCTCTAAACCGAGGGCATCTCGGTAAAATCCTAAGGAGGTATCGAGATCGGCCACACGGACCATGGTGTGCAGGTATTTCATTCCGGACTCCTTTAATTATCAGCCGCTATATTAACAATTTTTTGCGAGTTCATTGTCTTGCCTGCAGCCAGCCAATCATTAACCCCTCTCGGCTGGCACCCGTGCCCGCTTCACTACTGGCAGAATCGTGCTATAGCAAATATTCTGCTACCGTTCGACGAGGAAATTCCCTCTAGTGGCCAAGTTTGATCATGTAAAGTGTTGGTGCCGGTTGAATATTCACCCAGGCTGCCGATTGTGACTGCCCCAAAGAGTCTTAAGACTGCCGTTGAATCTATAGGTTGGGCGAAGCAGTCTATAGTAGGGAAACTGAAGTCAGTCAATCCGGGTGATGCTTCGAAAACCTTTATTTTGAGGTCGCTATTTTATTGGATGTGGATAAAAATGCGCATCAAACGCAAGCCTAAAAAATTGGTAATGTTTCCTGTGCGCTATCGCGTAACGTCCTTCGGGCAGTCTCAAATTCAGGGAAAATCGACTGTACTGTAGCCCAGAAGCGCGGGCTGTGATTCATTTCGCGCAAGTGGGATAGTTCATGTGCGATCACATAATCGATGATCGGTAACGCAAAATGCATCAATCGCCAGTTCAGGCGAATTTTGCCATCGGCGGTGCATGATCCCCATTGCGTGGTGGCGGACGATAGCGCGTACGACTTATACCGGACGCCCAGCTTCTCTGCATACACTGGCAGTCGCTCGCCGAATACGCGTTTGGCCTCAAGCTGCAACCAGCCTAATACGCGATCCTTTAATTGTTCCTCGGTGGCATCGGCTGGCAGAGAAACCGTCAATGTTGCTGCGGCGGCATCAAAGGCAATCCCCGCGGTTTGCGTGGCGCGTAAGCGTAGCGTGATGTTGGCGCCCAGATAGGGCAATGCGCCTCCGTCGCGCCAGATCATTTGCGGCTGCAATCTGTGCGCCGAGCGATCGCGGTATTCATGCAGTTTGGTAAAAATCCAGCGTTTCTTCTCGCGAATAGCGCTTTCAATTTCAACCACAGTCACCCATTTTGGCGCAGTAACGCGTAAACCATCGTCATTAATCACAAAACCGATGGAGCGCCGTTTTGAGCGTAGTAGCGCATAGTCCAGCACATGGGCATCAATATGCAGCCGACGTTTGCCAGCCGCCAATGGGGCGGGTTCCTGTGGCTGATGCTGCGGTAGGGAGGATGCGGGCGGCGAAGCGATAACCGGACCGGTTGACGGCGCAGGCTGATGAGCGTTATTCGCCTCAACACTGAATAAATCCAATTGGCGGGCAAGCGGCTGCGCCGGTGAGGCCGGTCGCAGTGTTGGCCGCTGTTTAGGAGCCGCTTGTGGCGGCTTTTGTTGCAAAAATTTCAAGTTAGTGGCCGTTAGGTAACGAAATTCACGAAATAGGGCGGTGCCTATCGAAATTGCGTCTCCACATTGCCCAAAAGTATGATTTATACAATTACTACGGGATTTACGGGAGATAACTATTTCGAGTAGACATGCGGTGAAATCACACGCATTTCAGATTCTATCCAATTTTCGACTTTCTCCATCATCTCGGCGCTGTTTAGGCCTTCAGGGGAAATCGGCTTACCAATCGAGACCGTAATCATGCCCGGTTTTTTGATGAACGAATTTTTAGGCCAGCACTCGCCAGCATTAACTGCGATGGGGACGACGACGGCGTTGGTTTCAATCGCCAGCCGGGTGCCACCATGTTTGTATTTGCCTTTTTGTCCCACCGGAATCCGTGTGCCTTCTGGGAACATGATGATCCACTGTCCATCGGCCAGTCGTCTGCGTCCTTGCGTGACCACTTGGGCGAAAGCGTCGCGACCTTTGCGATCAATCGGAATCATGCGCAACAGCGCGATGCCCCAGCCGAAAAAAGGAATGTAAGTCAGCGATTTTTTGAAGACGAATACTAGCGGGCGTGGCGTCATCGGCAGCAAAAAAATGGTTTCCCATGCCGATTGATGCTTGGACAAGACGATAGCCGGTGCGTCGGGAAAGTTTTCAGCGCCTTTAATTTGGTAACGAATACCGCAGAGAACCTTTGCCAGCCAGATGATAAATACGTTCCAGCGCGAGGTCAGGTAATAACGTCTGGCATACGGAAACGGTGCGAAAAAAAGGCAGGCTATGGCCCAAATCACCGTGGCGATCGTCATGATGACAAAAAATAGTACTGATCGCACAAAAAGAGAAAACTGCAGCATACATACTCCAAGAATATTAATCGCAATCCAGGACGAGCCTCAGCGATATGCGGCATCGCATGATCAGCGTTCGGTCTTTAACTCAGCCAGAGCCTGGATAGTGGTGATGGTGCGCGCGTCTAAAAATGACGCTCAACAGTGATACTTAAACGGCGACTTCTGCCGGTTTTTTTAACAGAAAATCGACCGCCGCCGCCAAATCGGGAAATACCATCGTGCCCGGCGGCAAACCGCCTTTTGCACGGGTTTGTTCGCCCTTGCCGGTCAATACCAGAAACGGCGCGCAACCGGCCACAAAGCCAGCTTGTATATCACGCAGTGAATCGCCGACGACCGGCACACCGTTGCGCAAACTGGTCTCGAAACGTTTGGCAATATCGATGAACATTCCCGGCTTCGGTTTGCGACAGTCGCAATTGTCATCGGCGGCATGTGGACAAAAGAAAATCGCATCAATTTCTGCACCGACTAATTGCGCCGCAGTATGCATCTTTTGATGGATTTCGTTCAGCATCTGCATGTTCAGCAAACCACGCGCAATCCCGGACTGATTGGTCGCCACTACCACGCGATAACCGGCCTGATTCAAGCGTGCGATAGCCTCTAGTGAGCCCTTGATCGGCAGCCATTCATCAGGTGACTTGATGAATGCGTCGGAGTCATGATTAATTACACCGTCGCGATCAAGAATGATCAATTTTATGTTTTGGCCCATAGCGATCTCAGGCTGCTAGCTTCGAAATGTCGGCAACCTGATTCAACATCAGGTGCAGATTCGACAGCAACGCCAATCGGTTATTGCGCAACTGCACATCCTCTGCCATTACCATGACATCGTTAAAAAACGCATCCACTTCGGTACGCAAACGCGCAAGCGATTGCAGCGCCCCGGCAAAGTCGCCGTGCGCAAAAGCGCTATCGACTTGCGGTTTCAGATCAATCATGGCGGCGAACAGATTGATTTCAGCAGCATCTTGTAACAAGGTCTGTTGGACGGTGCCGGTATCGACGACATCGTTCTTTTTCAGAATGTTGGTAATGCGCTTATTTGCCGCTGCCAGTGCTTCGGCTTCAGGCAGCGCTGCAAAGGCTTGTACTGCATCAAGTCTTTCGATGATGTTGGTCAGTGTGTCTGGTTGCTGAGCGACGACTGCTTCGATCTGGTTAGGCGCATAACCGCGTTCACGCAAGATGCCACGCAAGCGGTCGTACATAAAACTCAGCACATCTGCGCTTGGATCTTTGAAATTGGTATTGTCGGCAAACGGTTGTGCTGCGCTTTGCAACAATTGTTTCAGTGATAACGGCAGGCGTTTTTCCAGCAACATTCGCAGTACACCCAACGCGTGACGACGCAGCGCAAATGGATCTTTATCGCCGGTCGGTTGCAAACCTATGCCCCAAATGCCGACCAGTGTTTCGAGTTTGTCAGCGAGGGCAATCGCGGTGCTGGTGTCGGTAGTTGGCAGCGCATCGCCTGCAAAGCGCGGTTGATAATGCTCGGAAATCGCCAGCGCAACGTCATGCGTTTCGCCGTCATGACGGGCATAGTACGTGCCCATGATGCCTTGCAGCTCAGGAAACTCGCCCACCATGTCGGTCAGCAAATCGGCTTTCGCCAGTTCTGCACCGCGTGAGGCTTGGGTTGCCAGTGAAGGATCGGTACTGAGCAGCTTGGCAATGGCGACGGCTAATGCTTGCACCCGTTGCGTGCGTTGAAACTGATTACCCAGTTTGTTGTGATACACCACATTCGCCAGCAGCGGTACGCGATCTGCCAGCGTTTTCTTCTGATCTTGCTCAAAGAAAAATTTGGCATCCGCCAGACGTGGACGCACGACGCGTTCATTGCCTTGGATGATGTGTTGCGGATCGTTGGTTTGCAGATTGGAGACGATCAGAAAGCGCGACCGTAGCTTGCCAGCAGCATCGGTGAGCGCAAAATATTTCTGATTAGTCTGCATCGTCAGAATCAGACATTCTTGCGGAACCGACAGGAATTCGTCTTCAAAATGGCAGGGATAGACGACCGGCCATTCGACCAGCGCCGTAACTTCATCCAGCAACGATTCAGGCATCAACACCAGATCGTCGCCTGCCGCGGCTAATAACGCGCTGCGGATTTGCTCTTTACGTTGATCGAAACTGGCGACAACTTTGCCTTCGCTTGCCAGCGTTTCGACGTAGCTTTCTGCATCCGCAATCGTGATCGCACCCTTAGAAAGAAAGCGATGACCGCCGGTAATCCGATCGGCGTTCAGGCCTAATAAGCGTAACGGGATCACGTCTTCGCCATGCAATGCAATCAGGCGATGTGCAGGGCGCACGAAATGGACGGTTTCGCCAGCGTGGGGGCCGTGCTGAAGCTGATAGCTCATTTGTTTCGGGATCGGCAGCTTGGCAATCGTTTCTTCCAGCACGATTTGCAAACCGGCTTCTAGCGCTGCGCCTTTTGCGGTGTAGCTATAGAAAAAACTTTCGGCTTTGCCATCGATGGCGCGTTCGAGTTGATCCGGTGTAATCAGCACGGCTTTGGTTGCAGCTGCCAGCGCGGCTAATTTCTTGATGAGCGGGACGCTCGGTTGGCCTTCTGCGTCTAGTGCAACCGATACCGGCAGCACTTTTTCGCGCATGATCTTATCCAATGACACTGCCCGCACGTGGCTGATAATCACTGCCAGACGACGCGGTGTGGCGTAAGTGGTGGCGACGGCATCGTGCGTCAAAAAATCGCGGGCTTTCAAGCCATTGAAGATACCGTTGGCAAATGCATTGCCAAGTTTTTCAAGCGCCTTCGGCGGCAATTCTTCAGTAAAAATTTCGATTAGAAGGGTGGAACTCATGCTGCTTCACTCCCTGCGCGACGTGCCACTGTCGTGGTGTACTCGTCGCCAAATTCTTTTAACAATAATGGGGCATTTTTCTCGTTCAGTTCCCACATCGGGAACCCGAGATTTTCACGCGATTCGTAATACGCTTTTGCTACTTCGCGTGAGAGATTGCGAATGCGGCCCATGTAAGCGGCCCGTTCGGTGACAGAAATCGCACCGCGTGCGTCCAGCAGATTAAAGGTGTGGGCGGCTTTCAAGACCATTTCATAGGCTGGCAGAGCTAATGGCACTGCAAGTAATTTCTTGGCTTGCGCTTCGTAGCTGCCGAATAGCGGAAACAGAAACTCGGTGTCGGCGTACTCAAAGTTGTAAGTCGATTGCTCGACCTCGTTCTGGTGGAATACATCGCCATAGCTGAGATGTTTTTTGACATCATTTTCGACCCATTCGGTCCAGACCAGATCGTAGACGTTTTCAACGCCTTGCAAATACATGGCCAGCCGCTCGATGCCGTAGGTAATTTCGCCCAATACGGGTTTGCAGTCCAGACCGCCAACTTGCTGAAAATAGGTGAATTGGGTGACTTCCATGCCGTTCAGCCAGACTTCCCAGCCCAGACCCCATGCACCCAAAGTCGGATTTTCCCAGTCATCTTCTACAAAACGCACGTCGTTTTTTTGTAAATCCAAGCCCAATGCCTCTAGCGAGCCGAGGTAAAGATCGAGAATGTTTTCTGGCGCAGGTTTCAGGACGACTTGATATTGATAGTAGTGCTGCATCCGATTCGGATTGTTGCCATAGCGACCATCTTTAGGGCGGCGGGACGGTTGTACGTAGGCAGCACGCCAAGGCTCTGGCCCGATAGCGCGCAGAAAAGTGGCCGTGTGTGAGGTGCCAGCGCCCACTTCCATATCGTACGGTTGTAACAACGCACATCCCTGAGCGCCCCAATAGTCTTGCAATTTGAGAATAATTTGTTGAAAAGTAAGCATTATTTTTTGTGCTGCTCCATGCGGTGGGGTCGATTGCTGGAAAGCAAATAGCGTTTCGCTGAAAGCAGCGATTTTAGCGGGTTTTAGTCATAAATGGCTATTCCTAGCCGTTGTATCTGAGGGCGGATTCACTTCGGGTAGCCGCCCTCAGACGTGCTTCAGTTATTCTTAGACGCCGATTTTTTGCGCCCGGCCAGCCATGCGCCTGCCAGCAGCAACGCCGCCAGTATCAGCAGTAAGCGGTTGCCAACCACAATATACGGTGTATTGCCGGTAAAACCCTGCACCGTGGCGGCTAGCGTGCCGGAGGTAAGCGGCGGCAAGTGAGCGCTGAGATTGCCATGCGGATCGATCACGGCGGTGGTGCCGGTGTTGGTTGCGCGTAACATCGGGCGGCCGGTTTCGATGGCGCGCATTTGTGAAATCTGCAAATGTTGTGGCAAGGCAATGGAGTCGCCGAACCAGGCGATATTCGACATATTCAGCAATATCGTTGCCGCAGGATGACCGGCAGCCTCAGAAGCGGCTAGTTGCGCCGCGATTTCGTCGCCAAACAAATCTTCATAGCAAATATTCGGTAATACCCATTGGTCTTTGACGGCGAAGGGCGGCTGAATCACTGCGCCGCGGTTAAAGTCGCCGAGGGGGATGTTCATCAGATTGACGAACCAGTGAAAACCGTAGGGGATAAATTCGCCAAATGGGACTAAATGGTGTTTGTCGTAACGGTAAATTGTTGATTTGTCGGTCGAACTGGGGGCAGTCTCTGGTGAAAATCCCAGCACGCTGTTGGCATATAGATTGGGGCCGTCGGTGATGGGGATGCCGAGGGCAATATGGCTGCCGGATTGCTGGGCGAATTGGGCGATGGCGGGCAGATATTCTGGTGGTAATTGGGTTTGTAGTAACGGCACTGCAATTTCGGGCGTGGCGATCAGATCGGCTGGCGCGGCGCTGATCAGATTTTTATACAGGTCTAATGCCTGGTCGATCCGGGCTGGATCAAATTTCATTTCCTGTGGGATGTTGCCTTGCAGTAGTCGTACTGAAATCGGCTTGCCGCTTGGTTCGGTCCAGTTGATGGTGTGCAGTCCGAAGCCGGCTAGCAGAACGGCTATTGCTATTAGGCTGGGGAGTTTTTTCTTTGGTAATAGTGCTAGACAGCCGCTGATGAAGGCTGCGATTGCGCCGATGCCATAGACGCCGATTATTGGGGCGTAGCCAGCTAGCGGGCTGGTGGTGTGGGCGTAGCCGGATACCAGCCAGGGGAAGCCGGTAAATAGCCAGCCGCGACACCATTCGTTCAGGGCCCAGAGGGCGGGGAAAATTGCCAATGCGGTGATTAGGCTGGAGGCTGACCAGCGGTTGCGTAACCAGACGGTTATTGCTGCTGCTGTTCCTGTGTATAGGCCGACTAATAGTGCTAGCAGCGCTACCGCTAACGCGGCGATCCAGCCTGGCATGCCGCCATAGACGTGCATGCTGATGTAGAGCCAGTAGACGCCGCAGACGCTCCAGCCGAATCCGAATGCCCAGCCTATTATCAGGGCGTGCTTTACTGAGTCGATTCTAAGTAGGCATCCGATGAGTAATGCCAGGGTTAGCAATTGGATTGGCCATGCGTTGAAGGGGGCGAAGGCTAGTACGTTTAGCGCACCTAGCAGGGCGGCTATTGGGAGGTGGTGCCATTTGAAGCTTAATGTCATGGGCTGGTGGTGTTTGATATGGGGATGTTCGGTTATTTGGTAATTGAAACGGTTTGTTCTCCGTGGATGCAGGCCGGGCTATCCCCGGCGAACTAACCACGGAGCAAAAACCGTTTCAATTAACATCCATCAGAACAAAACCATCCGTTCCAACCATAACGCTAAGAATTCTGATCCGGCAACGTCCCCTGAATCTTCTCAACCAACAAAACATGCACCTGCCGCGGATCAGCGCGCAAAACCTCAAACCTCACATGATCAAAAACAAACGCATCCCCCTTACGAGGAACCCGACCCAGATGATTAGCAATCAGCCCACCAATGGTATCCACGTCCTCATCAGAAAAATGCGTATCCAGCGCCTCATTGAATTGCGAAATCTCAGTCAACGCCTTAACCCGCCAGCGCGCCCCATGATCGCCATCCCGAATCACCAGAATATTGTCCTCTTCCTCATCAAAGTCATATTCATCCTCGATGTCGCCGACGATTTGCTCCAACACGTCCTCAATCGTAATCAGCCCCGCTACGCCACCATATTCATCAACAACAATCGCCATATGATTACGATTAGCGCGAAAATCGCGTAACAACACATTTAGACGTTTTGATTCAGGAATAAAGATCGCCGGTCGCAACATATCGCGCACATCGAACGAATCTTCCGCGTAATAGCGCAATAAATCCTTCGCCAGCAACACACCAATAACCTTATCGCGATCCCCATCCACAGCAGGAAAACGGGAATGCGCCGTCGATAAGACCTCCGGCATCCATTCTTCAATCGGCTTGGTAATATCGATCATATCCATCTGAGAACGCGGCACCATGATGTCGCGCGTGGAAAGATCGGAAACCTGAAAAACACCTTCGATCATCGATAAAGCATCGGCATCGATCAAGTTACGCTCATGCGCATCTTGCAGTACGTCGAGTAGCTCGGCGCGGTTTTCAGGCTCGGGGGAAATGAGGGCGGTCAGGCGTTCAAACAAAGACCTGTGGGGTTTAGCGTCAAATGATTTGACGCTACTAGAGTGCTCGGGCATATGGCGTTAGCCTTGGATTTACGTTGTTTCGGATGCAATAGGATACAACAAATATGTGACGGGACGACGAAACGTGCCCTAGAGGAGACATTTTAGTGGCGCGAATGACGCGATGCGCCATTCATGACGTTGCTCGGAAACAAAAAATGGGCAATGCATCGCCGCATTGCCCATCATATATTGCCGATATTGCAATTATTTCTTCATTTCATCTTTAGTCATACCGTCTTTAGCCATGCCATCCTTAGCCATGCCATCTTTACTCATGGCATCTTTATCCATAGTCGATTTCTTCATTTTAGAAGTCTTTTTCGCCATTTTATCCTTACCCATAGCGTCTTTAGACATCCCATCTTTGGCCATACTGTCTTTGGCCATATTATCTTTGCTCATCGCATCCGGTTTCATTGCATCTTGCGCATACACGCCAGTTGCTGCCAACATCAAACCAGCCATCAACAATGTAGATAAGTTCTTTTTCATGTAAATCTCCAAGTATAAAAAAATGGCGAAAGTGCCGTGTAAATCGATGATGCACAATAAGTCTGTTCAAACTCTTTCGTGTACCAGAAAGGGTTTGAATCGGCTTATCGTGCCGCTCAGACTGGATTTGCCTGAGTTGCCTAAATCATGCTTAAGCGCCACCGAACCAGTTGTACCCCTGATCCTCCCAATAACCACCGGGGTACGTATTGGTTATTGCAATTGACATGATATGTTTCGGATTTTTATAGCCGAGCTTGGTGGGCATCCTCAGCTTCATCGGGAAGCCATATTTCGGCGGTAATATCGCGCCGTCGTAAGTCAGCGTCAGCTGGGTTTGCGGATGCAGCGCGGTCGGCATATCGATGCTGGTGTAGTAATCATCGCCACATTTAAAGCCGACATATTTAGCGCTCAGATCAGCCCCAATTTGCTTCAAAAAATAAGAGAATGGCACCCCGCCCCAGCGGCCGATGGCGCTCCATCCTTCTACACAGATATGGCGCGTAATCTGTTCGTTTTGCGGCAAACGATGCAAGGCGTCGAGTGTCCACGGACGCTTATTGCTGACCAGTCCGCTGACTTCCAGCTGATAGTCGGTGACGTCGATTTCAGGCACTTCGTCTTCGCTATAAAACGCATTAAACGGAAATGGTCGCGTGATCATCGAGGCCGGATAAGTCGGCGCTAATTTGTTTGGATCGAACAGCCACGCCTGCACGCCGTCATTCATCCGGGAAATTTTTGACAGCATCCGATTGACCGACGGCTCGTCGGTGATATTGCAGCCGGTAAGCAGGGTCAGGCCACCGAGGGTCAGCGCCCGCTTAGCGAACAGTCGGCGCGACGGCATTGACAACGCTAGCCGCGCATCTTTTAAGATCGACTCGGTATCGAGTTGCGTTGCGCCAGTGATCAGCCGGGATTTTTTGATCATGATGATTCTCCTTAGCGCCCACGCAGCATGGCCAGCAACGTGCGTGGCACGAGTGCGACCATGATCACGTGAACCAGAATAAATAAGACTAAAAAGCTCATTGCACAAAAGTGAACGACGCGGGCGTTATCAAATCCCCCCATCAGTTCGCGCAGAATCGGAAATTGCACGGATTTCCAAATTGCCAGGCCTGAAATTACGAGCAGTATTAAATCAAGAATGACGGATACATACGCCAGCTTTTGCACCGCGTTATATTTGTCCAGCGCATCGTGTTGCAGCTTGCCTGTGAGCGCTTTATGTAAGTCTTGGAACACCGCGCGCGGATACAATGGCAAAAATTTTTTCCATAGACGTCCGGTACCAGTATTGATCAGCAGATAAACCAGCCCATTAAAAAACAGCAACCACATCGCCGCAAAATGCCATTGCAATGCACCGCCTAGCCAACCGCCTAACGTCCAGTTGTTGGGAATGTGAAATGGGAATATCGGCGAGGCGTTATAAATGCGCCATCCACTCAATATCATCACGATCACCGCCAGTGCATTAAGCCAATGCGTGAGGCGTAACCAGACCGGATGGATAGTGACTTTATTAGTTGCGGAATTGTTCATTTCTGTCTCCCAACGTAAAAGAAGGTGAGGTCATCATGTTCATCATGCGCAATGATTTTCTGTTTTAAGGCTTTCATTTGCCGCGTCCAACATGCTTGAATGAAACATAGTCGTCGGGCGTAACGATTCCTTACACAGTAAATACATATGCTAGTACTTTTTTTGTAAAAGTATAAAAAGCATTTCTTTTGGGAAAGTTTTTGAGCGTTTTTCCGCCCTTAATCCATTCCACAGCCCGGACTAACAACGTCGACCGGTCAGCAACTGGCCGCATCAAAACCGATCAGGCCTGCACTGCTGATGGGAATGGTCAGCACGATAGGGATATCTGCCGTTGCAGTTCTGCTATCAGAGACTTATAAATATTGGCAGGACCCTGATGAGTTTGAGATTGACTTTGATGTAGCGCTCAACGAGAACGAATTTCAGGTTAAGACCGAGCCTATCGATTTGGGCTTGCCGGATCGCTATAAATTATCTTCTGCTTTAGCGAAGATCTGTTACGACCGTGGAGTAGTTGTATTTGATCAAGATGGGATTGCCACCGTCGGCATTATTGGTGCAATCGCAAGGACTGGGCCGCTTGTAAAGTTTCTACGGCCATCGAGAGGAGTTGGCTGATCTTGCAATGACGCAGTTTGCTAATTGCAAACTGCGCGCCGATTTGATGTCGAACGGTTTTATTCCGCCTCGGCGTAAGGGTTAGGCCACCCCAGCGCGGTCAGAATTTCAATTTCCAGACTTTCCATTTCAGTCGCTTCGTCGTCATCTTCATGGTCGTAACCTTGCGCGTGCAAAACACCATGGACGACCAGATGTGCAGTGTGTTCTTCGACTGACTTGTTTTGTTCCGCTGCTTCGCGTTGTAAAACATCGGTGCAGAGAATGATGTCGGCTTCGGTCGTTTCGGCGTCTTCATCTTCGGTATAGGCGAAGGTCAGGACGTTGGTGGCGTAATCTTTGCCGCGATAATCCCGGTTGAGTGTCTGGCCTTCTTCCGCATCGACAAAACGGATTGTCAGGTCCGCGGGCACTAGCAAGGCAGCTTTCACCCAGCGCCGTATTTGCGGGCGCAGGATGATTTCTTTCAAACGTGGATCGGGATATTGCACCGATAACGACAGCTTATTCGTGGCAGGTTTATTTTTTTGCGACATTGCGGCTGCGGGCTCGTTTGGTGATGCCCGTTTCGATAGGTTTAGGAAGTTTTACGGGTTTTGCAGGAACTGGTTCGTGATGGTCAATGACGCCGTGGGTCGATGCCACAGGCGTTGCCAGTTGCGCCGCTTCATATGCATCGACAATACGTGCGACCAATGGATGACGGACGACATCGGTACTGTTAAAGCGGGTAAAAGCGATGCCGCGCACGTCTTTCATAATGTTCATCGCATCGATCAAGCCGCTTTTTTGACCGCGTTGCAAGTCGATTTGGGTAACGTCGCCAGTAACCACGGCTTTGCTGCCAAAACCAATCCGCGTCAAAAACATCTTCATTTGTTCTGGCGTGGTGTTTTGCGCTTCATCGAGAATGATAAACGCGTGGTTTAAGGTGCGACCACGCATGTAGGCGAGCGGGGCGATTTCAATTGCCTGCTTTTCAAACATTTTTTGGGTGCGGTCAAAGCCCAGCAAATCGTATAGCGCATCGTAAAGAGGGCGCAGATAGGGATCAACTTTTTGCGCCAGATCGCCGGGCAGAAAGCCTAGCCGTTCGCCAGCCTCGACTGCCGGACGCGTCAATACAATACGCTTTACTGCGTCGCGTTCCAGCGCATCAACTGCGCAGGCGACGGCCAGATAGGTTTTGCCCGTACCGGCAGGGCCGATACCGAGCGTGACATCGTGTTCCAGAATCGCCCGGATGTATTCCATTTGATGCGGAGTACGTCCACGCAGATCGGCGCGCCGTGTTTTTAGGACCGGATTTTCGATCTCGGTACGCATGATGACATCGCTTGCCGCATGATTGTCGCCAACGCCATTGCCTGCCTCTGTCTGCACATGCGCTTGATTTGCCCGTTGCTCGACCAACGCTAATTGGATTTCATCGACTGAAATGACCCGATGCGCCAACGCATAAAACTGTTCGAGTATCTTGACAGCACGTTCGGCATTGGCCCCAGCGGCGATAAATTTCTCGCCACGACGAAAAAGGGTGACGTCTAACGCGGCTGAAATCTGTCGCAAGTTTTCATCCAGCGGCCCGCACAAATGTGCCAGTCGGGTATTGTCCAGCGGCTGAGGAATGAAGTATTGCGGTTGCGTGGGTGTTTTAGTTTTGGTTTTCAAACGAATGTTTGCTCGTCAGTTATTGCATCAAAAGTGTGGCAGATAAGCGTACCGCTTTTTGCCGCGAGGTGTGTCATGTTGCGTGTATAACTTATGCGCTCACTAAAATTTCGCCACGCAATGAATACTTGTAACTCTCGGTAATGGTGACGTCGATCAGTTGCCCGATCAGGCGTGCGCCTTGTTCTCCGGCTGCAAAATTGACGACCCGGTTATTCTCTGATCGGCCTTGCAATTCGTTGGCGTCTTTTTTAGATGGCCCTTCAACCAGTATCCGTTGCACAGTGCCGATCATCTCTTCGCTGATGCGAATCGTATTGGCTTCAATTACCGCTTGCAACTGTTGCAAACGCTGCAGTTTGACCTCATGCGGCGTATCGTCTTCGAGATTGGCTGCGGGTGTGCCGGGACGCGGACTAAAGATAAAGCTAAAACTGTTGTCGTAACCAATATCGTCGATCAATTTCATTGAGGCATTGAAATCTTCGTCAGTTTCGCCGGGGAAGCCAACAATGAAGTCGCTTGAGATACAAATATTCGGGCGTACTTTGCGCAGACGGCGGATCACCGATTTGTATTCGAGTACTGTATAACCGCGCTTCATCGCCGCCAGAATCCGGTCCGAACCATGCTGCGCTGGCAAATATAAATGATCGACCAGCTTTGGTACTTTGGCGTAAGTATCGATCAGGCGTTGCGTAAATTCTTTGGGATGACTAGTAACAAAACGGATGCGTTCGATGCCGGGCATCTCGGCAATATATTCGATCAGCAACGCAAAGTCGGCAATCTCGCCATCCGCCATTTCGCCACGGAAAGCATTCACGTTTTGGCCGAGCAGCGTAATTTCTTTTACGCCTTGCTCCGCCAGGCCGGCGACTTCGGTTAATACATCGTCAAAGCGGCGCGATACTTCTTCGCCACGGGTGTAGGGGACCACGCAATAGCTGCAATATTTGCTGCAACCTTCCATGATCGACACGAACGCTGTCGAACCGTCGACTTTGGCCGGTGGCATGTGATCGAATTTTTCGATTTCAGGAAAGCTGATATCGACTTGCGAATTGCCTGTCATGCGGCGTTGCTTGATCATTTCTGGCAAGCGATGCAGCGTTTGTGGGCCAAACACGATATCGACGTAAGGCGCACGTTTGACGATGGCCGCACCTTCTTGCGATGCCACGCAACCGCCGACGCCGATCAACAGATTAGGATTTTTGAATTTTAATTCGCGCAAACGGCCCAGATCGGAAAATACTTTCTCCTGTGCTTTTTCGCGCACCGAGCAGGTGTTCAGCAAGATGATGTCAGCGTCTTCCGGGCGATCGGTTTTGATCAAGCCGTCGGAGGCGTTCAGGACATCGACCATTTTGTCAGAGTCGTACTCATTCATCTGACAGCCGAATGTTTTGATGAAGATCTTCTTTTGTATCGTTTTTTCCATGACTACCATTTCAGATTGCTGCGTTGACTCTCGATCGACTGGCTTGCCTCTTCCGGCGTCAATATCCAGACCCGATCCACGTCACCTTGGGCATTTTGTGTGTAATTTACCAGATATTTAGCGCTGCCCAGCGACACTGGAATCTGGGTCAAATGGTTGGGACCCCAAATGCGAGAACCCGGGGAAAGCTGTAAATTAAATTTATCAATGGTGACTGCCGGATAAGCGGTAATCGTCATGTTTCCACGCAATACGGTGGACGGAAACGTGCGATTAAAAGCTAAAGCGGGCAGCGCCAGCAGCGCCAGTGTTAGTGCAATTAACCAGCGTTTAGTCCACTTCGTTGCCTGCATAGAAACTCCATTGCTTTGTTACGTGATGTCTAGTAGCGCCGGGCCCGTCGATGCGCGCAACGGGCGTTTGAGAAATATTGCTTTTTGTGACGGCGATCTCAAGGAAATAGTGTTTGCCTTAAACGCTGCTAAGAATGAAGAAAGCCAGCTTAAAAATAGCGCTTTAGATCACGGGCAGATACCAGAATAAGGGCCGGATTATAGCATTCTGGAATAAAAATTCCGCTTCAGGGCTTCTTTTCTGTGATAGAAATTTAATATAAAAGTTATTTTTTTAGTATCTTTGTGCCTAATTATTCTGTGAGAAATGCAGCCAAATACAGCAGCATGGAAATAAGAAAAGAAAGATTCACCATTCAAGGCATTTTTCTCCTGTTTCAGACGGCCTGAAAGATAGGGAATTATTCGCTATCCGGCACAGTCGAAACCGATTTTTGGGTGCAAAACATGCCGTACCGTATAGCATTATCGTCAAGCGCTGGCCTCTCATCGGCTATGCGTAGCAATCCAGAGAATCGCGTAGTTGGCGCGAAGGATGTAAAAGTTTTATCCGATGGCACGGTGAGTCTGTTAGCGCGTCAATTGCGCCGGGCTGAGAACCGCCTGATAGAAAGCCTGAATAAATACGGTGCAATCGATGTGCCGCAGAATACGCAGCCGTCACCCCGCGTGCGCCGACGCCTCGTGCGAGCGGTACCACAGGGTAGGTTGATCAAACCGACGGCATCGACGCAAATGACGACTGTTTCCATCGATGTGCCGCTGATTTCTGCCGTCGCGCATGAAGTGCGGGTCAAGACGGACTATACGTCAGGGCGCGTTTTAAACATATTTGGGACAGCGTTGAGCGAACCTTTTGCCGAGTTCTTTAAATCGGCGACAGAATTACATGACCGCCTTACCGGGCAGGAGACTTCTCCGGAGACGCTTGCCAAGATCGCGTTGGCGGGCGATATCGGTGATGGGCTGGTTAATGCTATCCCTAGTGTGCCGATCGCGATAAGGCAATTGCTGGGCGCGGCTGCTTTGGTGGGAGCCGATGCCGCTGATGGCAAAGATCCTTCGCTTCAGACGCTGAACAGTGCTGCTTCTAGTGGCGGCGTGTTAAGAGGTCTTGCCGGGCCTAAGCCGATAAATACCGTGGTGAAAAAAAGTCCGTCAAAGCTGGTTGAGCAGACGGTCAGGCAGCAATATCCTTTGGGTCAAATAAATCGTGACGGCACGTTTCCGTTGCGCGAATCTGTGATTTTCATCAAAGGGTCCTTTTATAACGTGCGAGTGCGTCCTGGGCCGCATGGGGGGTATGAGATATTTGGCAAAAATAATCGGGATATTCCGGGCATTCCGGTTCACTACGATCAAAAAATGGGGCAGTGGAAAAGTACGCTGAGAGAATATGCCGTTGCACCTTCGCATCAACATCCGTCTGCAGGGGACGATGGTCTGATGATGATGGGGGATAGACGGTATATCGAGATGAAGCAAAAAGTGTTTCCGGTAGTGCGAAACCATAAAACGCCGGCCGGATGGGAAATTGTGAATCCGCATAACGCTAACGCTGCCCATATTCCAATAGAGCGCAATCCGGCTACGAAAGTCTGGCAAAAAATTCGATTACCGCCGGAATACGCCGCCATCGAATTTGAGGGCGCGGCCAATCAAAATCAGCCAACGAATCAGGCAATCAATTACGTTGAAATGGATGGCCAAAAGTTTCCCGTTCGCTACGATGCAGCCAACAATACTTGGCGGATTTACAGACAGGATCGTCCGAGCGCGCCGGGAATACCGGTGAAATATGATCCCAAAAACGGCTGGCACATCCATATGAATGTCGGATTGCGCGGTGGTGGTGGGTTGCAGGCAAAGCAAGCGGAATTGGTGATTGTCGATCCTGGTCAAACGCGGACCGTCACCGGGGGCGAGGATCTGACGACTTGGGGCATGAGTGATTGCTCGACCGTGGTGCTGTTAAGTGGCTGGAATGCACAAAGCATGAAATGGGATGTGCGCCGGATGATGCACATATCTGGATCATATTTGAGGAGTCTGAACGCTGACGGCGTGACCCAGCAAGAGGCCGGAACAGTGCTGTTGGAGTGGAGCGACGGCGCGCAAGCTGGCGACTGCAAAGTGATTATCGGCTATGGCGTCAACAATTCCAGGCCGTACGGCAGATCGGCATTTTTAGCGCAGGAATATAAGAACCGTTATCCATTGCAGGAACTGATCAGCAAGGCGCAGGGCAAGGTTGAGATGTACAGCGATGGACCGAGTTTGACTGTATCGAAGAACGGCGAAGTAAGGCTGGATAAACATAGCGGCGATAAAATACATGTGCCATCTTCATTGAAAACGATGATGTGGTCGATGCTGCCGAATGGCGTGTAGAAAAGAGCGGCGGGTGCCACGCGATGAGAGGTTTGACGGCGAGTAAATGAAGGATGATTACTGCCGAACGCGCAGGTTCGGCAGTATTATTTTTGCGTTATCGTAACGCGCGATTTATTCGCAGATTACGGACTAAACCGTACAAACTGATGACGAACCAAAAGCATTCGATGACGAACGATGGCCAGTTGAAATCGAACAGCAACGAGAAGCCAATTAAGGCCGCGCCGGTGGCATTTGCCAGCGCATAGCGGGTGGAGTTACTTTTCCAGCGCTCGGTTTGCAACAAAAAATAGCCGCTGACGATCAGCGCCACGCCTACATATCCTACGATGTCGAACCATTGCATAACTTACCTCGTGAAGTCAGATCAAATGCTAGTACGTTCCTCAAAAAAAGAATGATGACGACGCAAGGATCGATGGTCCTCTGAAAAAAATGGTCACCGCGATGTGCACTTTTATCGCAAATCCGCTGCTGGTCGCGGGGGATCACGCACCCCGTTTGTGATCGATACATCTGTCGCGGGGTGGAACGAGTCTATCAAATAGTCTTTTAAAAAGCTGCAAAAAACGGGCAACGTTCATCTTCAGACGTCAAAACCGCAACAGCGGCAGGCTGGAAGCGGTTCCATATATGCAGAATTTTTCATGTAGGTTCGGTGTAAATCGACTTCGGCTTTCGACTGAAAATCTCGCGCACCATCGGCTCAAAGAAGGATAGCGGCAGCGTATCGTAATCGCGCATGAACGCCGGGCCATCGTACTTGGCGCAGAATTCTTCGGTGCGGTCGAACAGTGCTTGCTGGTCACGAAATTGATCGCGGGCATTGCGATCCAGGCCCAGATGATGGAAGAAATAATATCCCTGAAAAATGCCGTGATGCTGAATCATCCATAAGTTTTCTGCAGAAACGAAGGGTTTCAGGATAGCGGCGGCGATGTCGTAATGGTTGAAGCTTGCTAGCGTATCGCCGATATCGTGCAGCAACGCGCAGACGACATATTCGGTGTCTTTTCCTGCGCGATAGGCCAGTGTGGCGCATTGCAAACTGTGATCGAGCCGGTCAATCGGAAAGCCGCCAAATTCACCTTCGAGAAGTTTTAGATGGCTGATTACGCGCTCGCCGACTGAATAGTCGTAAGGCTTTGCCTCGCGGAGGATGACGTCCCAATCGTGCTGCGTGCTGTGGGCGATATCGGTGAAGAGTGTTCGTTCCCCTGTCGGTTTATCATCGTGCATGTTGCGTTATCCCTTGATTAATTAGTCGTTAAATGTGTTTGTTTAGTCCGTCAGCGCCAATGCAAAGTGAGGACATCACGGTGTTGTGAAAATGATCGCTGAATTATTAGTGTGTTTTTAGGTGGACTACTTTGCTTTGCTCTTGCATGTGCAGATGCGGGGTTAAGGCCGCGACGGTGGTTTCCTCGGTCTGATAACCAAAATAAGCTTTTTCCAGCGCCTGTCCGTCCAGTCCTTCTTCTGCAGACTGACTCAGAATGACGCGCCCATTACGCAACACGGTGATCTCGTCAGCCAAATCCAGCACGCGCGCGGTGGATTGTTCCACCACCAGCAGCGTCATTCCGCCTTCGTTGAGTTTTTTCAGGCTTGCATACACCTGATCGATCACCAAAGGGGCAAGGCCCAGCGACGGTTCATCAATCATCATCAGTTTTGGCTTCAGAAGAATGGCGCGTGCTATCGCCAGTTGTTGTTGCTCTCCGCCCGACAGATAGCCCGCCGCGCCTTTGAAGCGTTTGCCTAGAATCGGAAAAGTCTCGACCACCCAGGCGATATCTTTCTTAACCTCAGCGCTATCTTTTCGATGCATTGCCGCCAGTCGCAAATTTTCTTCTACAGAAAGTGTGCCGAAAATATGACGACCTTCAGGCACCAGCGCCAGTCCGCTGCGGCAGAGTCGTTCCGGCTGTTCCTTCAGAATTGATTTGCCGCAAAACGTAATCGTTCCCGAAGTAGGGCGCAGCAAACCGGACACGCACTTCAACAGCGTCGACTTGCCAGCACCATTTGGGCCGACCACGAACACGATTTCCCCCTCATTGACAGTGATATCAACGCCTTTTACGGCATTCAATTGCCCGTAAGAAGCATGTAGATTTTTGATCTCTAACATCGGTACTCCTCCTGTTTTACTGTGAGCCGCCCAGCAATCTGAGCCCTGTCAGACGTTTGCGCATGCCGCTAAAAACTCCTTGACACGAAAGATTATAGTTTTTATAGTTCGAACTGTCTACAGTCCACTGTCTTCAATTAAGCCAGATCAAGCGAACTGTGACAAGGCCGATAACGCCGCTAGTCATCTATACAAATAAAAGGAGACGAGACACATGCATCAGTTACTTAAGACGGGTTTGCGCGGACTTGCGCTATTCAGCCTTGCTGCGACGGTGGGGCTTTCCAGCGCCCGCGCAGCTGACGAACCGATCACGATCGGTTTTGCCATTGCGGAATCCGGTTGGCTGCAAAATTACGATTCCGCCCCTTTTAAGGCGGCTGTGCTAAAGATCGACGAAATCAATAAAGCCGGTGGATTGTTAGGCCGACAACTTAAATACCGTGTCATCGACACCAAAACCGAACGCGAACGCTCGGCCAGCGCGGGCGCTGAATTGATTCGATCCGGCGTGAATCTGTTAGTTGTCTCCTGTGATTACGATTTCGGCGCGCCTGCTGCACTGGCAGGACAAAAAGCCAAAGTCATCACGATGAGCTTGTGCGCAGCGGATCCAAAAATGGGCGTGCAAGGTGTTGGTGACTACGCCTTTACCGCCAATAGCGCAGCACAATCCGAGGGCGTTGCCATTGCGGAATATGCGCAAGAGAAATTGAAGTTAAAGACTACTTACGTGCTCGAAGACACCACTATCGAGTATTCAAAATCCGGTTGCGCCGGTTTCCGTGCAGCCTGGGCCAAGGGCGATGGTAAAGATTCAATTCTCGGCAATGACGTCTTCAAAAATAATGATCCGTCTATCGCCGCACAAATTACCCGCTTAAATAGTCTTTCCAAAAAACCAGACTCTGTATTTGTCTGTAGTTTCATGCCGGGCGGCGCTTCAGCCATCCGTCAATTGCGCGCAGCAGGCATCAATGTTCCGATTCTGGGCACGACAGCGATGGTCGATAACTATTGGTTAAACGCGGTCCCCAAGCTGAAAGATTTCTACGTGCCAGCCTTCATGTCCTTGTACGGCGATGATCCACGGCCTGCGATGAACACGTTTATCGCCAACTTTAAAGCGCGCTGGAAAGAGGCCCCGGTTTCTTCGTATTCGGTACTAGGCTATAGCCTGATTGAGCAGTGGGCCTACGCAGTGACGACCACGCACAGCACCGACTCCGACAAAAATCTCGCCGTGATGAACAGTTTCACCAATCAACCGTTTCTGGTCGGCCCGACGACTTATCGTAAAGACTTGCACATCCAGTTGAACCGGCCGTGGCTAATCTTGAAGGTAGAGAACGGCTCTTTCCACGCGGTAGAGATGTATCAAAACAAATTCACGCCAGACAAGAAACTCCTTTTCAGAATCGGTGGCTGACGCTAAACGCCCAGTAGAGAGCCACTTTTCAAGAATGGAAAAGAGATGAGAGCAATTCAAAATGCCAGTTTGGTCGTCGAAGACGTGCATGTGTCCTTTGGCGGTATCGCCGCCCTGACCGGCGTGAATCTCACGCTGAAGCAGGGCGAGATATTCGGCCTGATCGGCCCAAACGGCGCTGGCAAGACCACGATGGTGAACGTGTTAAGCGGATTTCAGCAGCCAACGCAGGGAAAAGTGCTGCTGAACGACGTCGCAGTTGCCGCCAAAGGTCCGCACAAAACTGCGCAAGCAGGTATCGGGCGGACCTTTCAGGCCGGGCGTTTATTCAAGGATCTGACCGTCGCCGAAAACCTGACGGTCGCCGCGATGGGCAGCGGGCTTAGCGCCCGTAAAGCAAAACAGCGTGCCGCCGAGATATTGGCATGGATGGATTGCGCAGCGATGAGCGACCAGCGCTGTAACAGCTTGTCATATGGCAACGAACGCCGCATCGGGATTGGCCGCGCATTAGCGCTTGATCCGGCTTTCGCACTGTTGGACGAGCCTGCATCGGGAATGAACGACAGTGAATGCGACGCCCTGATGCATTTGATTGCCGCGATCCCTGCCGACTTCGGTTGCGGTGTTCTTTTGATCGAACACAACATGGAAGTCGTCATGGGCGTATGTCAGCGAATTCATGTTCTGGATGGTGGCATTAGCATCGCCGAGGGCACGCCGGCTGAGATTCAACGCAATGAAACCGTGCTGCGTGCCTATCTCGGCAGCAAATCCGCCATCCAACCCAGCCTTTGCGAGGTCGCATAAATGTACTTCGTCCAAACTCTTGTAGACGCCGCCGCGCTGGGCAGTCTGTATGCGCTGGCCGCGTTGGCAATCGGCTTTGTGTTCGGCATCATGCGCCTGATCAACTTCGCGCAGGGTGATTACATTACGGTCGGCGCGTATTCGCTGATTATCCCCAGCGCCAGCGTGACACCAGCGTTGATGTTCGGTGCATTACCTGTGCCGCTAATGCTGGGCGCGGTCATTATATTTGTGGTCGTGGTGGCGTTGGTGACCGAACGGATTGCCTTTCGTCCGCTGCGGCAAACCAATCCCGCAACATTGCTAGTGTCGTCATTTGCGGTCAGCTATTTTTTGCAGCATTTGATCATGCTGGTCTACACCGGCAGGCCTAAGTCGATTGATATCAGCGGCGGTCTGAATGCATCGATCAGCTTTGGCGCACTGCGGATTCCCGGAACGCAATTGTTAACGATGGGCGTGTGTGCAGTCTTGCTGATCTCTTTAGTGTTCTTTCTGCGCCGTACGCCTATGGGCATTCAGATGCGTGCAGCCGCAGAAAATTTCCAGATGGCGCGGCTGGTCGGTGTGCCCGCCAATCGGGTTATCGCGGTTGCCTTTGCGATTAGCGGTGTCCTCTCCGGCGCGGTGTCTTTACTGTTTGTGATGCAGACCGGCACGCTGGATATCCGGATGGGAACGTTGCCGGTGATTTATGCCTTCTTCGCTACTGTCATCGGCGGAATGGGATCGTTGGTCGGCGCTGTGCTGGGTGGGTTCTTAGTCGGCTGCTTTGGCGTCTTTCTGCAAGCATATCTGCCGGTGGATCTGCGACCGTTTCGTGATGCGGGCGTATTTGGACTAGTTATTTTGATGTTGCTGGTCAGACCTAACGGACTAATCGCCAACAGCACCAATCGGGAGCGTGTGTGATGCTGAAAACAATGAAATCTCAAGACATCTGCGCCAACCGTACCATTACCCCCGCGAACGATGGCATGTTGCAGGCTTGGTGGCCGGTGATCGCGATTATTGTGCCGCTTCTTTTGATCGCTTTTGGCGTCGTCGCTTCTGGCAATCAAGAAGTCCAAAGCATGGTCACGCTAGCCCTGATCCGTATCGTCACGGTGGTTGGCCTGTATATATTCATCGGCAATTCAGGGATTGTTTCTTTCGGACATGTCGCTTTCATGGCAATTGCCGCTTATGCAACCGCCTGGCAAACCTGCTGCGAAGCACTAAAACCGATGGTGATGCCGGGGCTTCCCGCATTTTTGCTAGACAAAAGCATGCCGATCTGGAGTTCCGGCCTGGTCTCCGTCGCACTGGCCTGCATTGCAGCATTCATTGTCGGCCTGATATTAATGCGTTTGTCTGGCCTGGCAGCATCGATTTCGACGCTGGCGGCATTGTTTATCTTCAATACCGTGTATTCAAACTGGGATAGCGTCACGATGGGCACCGCTTCCATTGTCGGTTTGCCAGCGTTCGTGACCGCGCCGATTGCGGCGGGCGGCGCAGCGATTGCGGTGATCGTGGCGTTTGTCTACCAAAAGTCAAAATGGGGTCTTTTGCTCAGAGCCAGCCGTGAAGATGAAGTAGCTGCCAAGGCTGCCGGGGTATCGCTGTATTGGTCGCGTTTGATCGCCTTTACGCTCTCCGGCGCGGTCATGGGCATGGCGGGTGTGCTTCAGGCGCACTTTGTCGGCACCATTTCTACGGACTCCTTTTTCCTCGATTTGACGTTCATTACGCTGGCCATGCTGATCGTTGGCGGAATGCGCAGTCTGGCCGGGGCGGTGGTGGGGGTGGTCGTGGTGCAGAGTATTACTGAGATTTTTCGGCAACTTGAATCAGGCATCAGTGTGGCAGGAAACCAGTTTTCGTTACCCACTGGGGTGCAGGAATTGGTACTCGCAAGTGCTATGCTCTTGATTCTCATCTATCGACGCGATGGCCTGATGGCCGGGCGGGAATTTTCGATAGATCGAGTACTCCGAAAACTCCAGAGAATGAAGATATGACCAATCCTTTTTCCACTCCTTCCGATCAATCCAGCGGGCGCGTGATTGTCGATAGTCCGATGCTGTCCGAGCAGGTTGCCGAGCATCTATTCCGTGAATTAGTTAGCGGACGCTTGCGCGGCGGTCAGCGCGTCAACGAAGCCGAACTAGCACGCACGCTAGGCATCAGTCGTAACCCGATTCGGGAAGCAATCCGCATGTTGGAAGAACGCGGACTGCTCGTTTCATCGCCACGGCGCGGCACGTTTGTGCGGTCGTTTTCGAAGCAGGATATCGAAGATATTTTTTCGTTCCGCCAGCTGATTGAGGGCTTTGCCATCCGTCAGGCTTTGCCAAAGATGGAAGAAAAAGACCATGCCGGACTGGTAGCGATTGCCGAACGCATGGCAACGGCGGCCAAGGAGGGAAAAGAAATGGAATTGGTGCAGGCCGATATCGCCTTCCATCAACGTATTTGCGAACTGTCTGGTAACAGTCAGATTTTGCGGGCGTTTATGAATATTCATGCAGAAGTACAGATGTCGATCACGTTGGTCGAACATCGATTTGAAACGCTGGACGAGGCGGCGGCCGATCATTGGCCAATTGTTGAAGCCATCGCGACCAAAAATGCAGATATCGCAGCAGCAGCACTAGACGCACATATTAAGGATTCCTGGATGCGGATTTCTGCCGCATATCCAGACAATTAGTTGTTTTAACAGAAGGTTTGCTAAGGAGTGAGACAAATGCAGGGCATCGACATCATTGGCATTGACATTGGTGGTACTTTCACCGATTTTGTAGCGTACGACGCGGAAACAGGCACCATTAAAAACTGGAAAAACCTGACCACGCCGAAAGAGCCAATCGAAGGCGTTTTACAAGGGCTTGCGCAGCACGACAATCTTGCCGCAGTCAGCAAGATTCGGCTTGGCACCACTATCGCGACCAATGCGCTACTTACACGGCGCGGCGCTAAAGTGGCCTACGTCACCACCGCTGGTTTTCGGGATATCCCGTTTATCCAGCGCGGCGACCGCCGCAGTCACTACGACATTACCTGGATCAAAACCAAACCTTTGGTCAAGCGCGAAGACTGTTTCGAAATCCCGGAACGTCTGTCCGCAAAAGGTGAGGTTGTGCTGGCCCTTGACGAGAACGCTGTCGTCGAACTTGCCAAGAAAATCCGCGCAGACAAGTCGATAGAAGCCATCGCCATTTGTACACTTTTCTCCTACATCAATCCTGTGCATGAACGTCGTATCGGCGAAATTCTGAGTCAGGAATTGCCCGATATTCCGGTATCGATTTCTTACGACGTACTCCCTAAATGGAAAGAATACGATCGCGCATCGACCACGATTGCAGACGCGTATTTGAAACCCATCGTCTCGACCAATTTCAAGCGCATGCAAAAGCAGCTGGATGAACTTGGCGTCGGCAGCAGAGTCGGCGTTATCAAATCTAACGGCGGTGAATCGACCATGCGCGGCGCAGCGGAATCGCCGGTGCAAATGACCTTGTCCGGCCCGACCGGCGCGGTGGTCGCCACCCGTGCCGTCGCACAACTTACCGGCATTAAAAATCTGGTGACCTTTGACATGGGCGGCACCTCGACCGACTGTTCTACGGTCGTCGATAGCATGGAACACGTCACAACCGATTTCGAAATTGAATGGGGTTTGCCGATTCAGATTCCGATGATCGATATCCACACCATCGGTGCGGGCGGCGGTTCGATCGCATGGATCGACAAGGGTGGCATGTTGCGCATGGGACCGCAATCCGCCGGTGCCGATCCTGGCCCGGCTGCCTATGGCCGCGGTGGAAAGCACGCAACCGTGACAGATGCCAACGTCGTTTTGGGACGTATCAATCCTGAATACTTTCTTGGCGGCCGCATGAAATTGGATGGCGATGCAGCCCATCAGGCGGTTAAAGTAATTGCCGACCAATTAGGCATGGAAGTTGATGCGGCGGCCTACGCCATGATTCAGATTGCCAACAACAATATGTTAGGCGCATTGCGTGCGGTATTGCTGCAACGTGGACTTGATCCGCGTGACTTTACCGTCGTCGCCTCCGGTGGTGCTGGTCCGGTACATATTTGCGACATGATGGAAATCAGCGGGATTCCGCAAGGCATGGTGCCAAATTATCCGGGCCAGTTCTCCGCCTTCGGCTTCATCATGACCGATGCTCGCGTAGACCGGCATCGCACTGTGCAGCAAGTCTCGACCAACTTTGAATTTGAGCGCGTTTCTGCCGCAGCCAAAGAATTGGTCGAAGGCGCAGTTGCAGAGCTTAAAGAGCAGGGTCATGGCGCTAATATCGAGGTCTATCGCTCGGTCGAAGCACGCTATCTTGGCCAAAATCATGAGCTGGAAGTCATCGTCAACGGCGATGATTTCAACCCCGAATCGACGCAAGCGTTGTGGGCCAATTTTCATGAGCAGCACGAGGCACGCTTTGGTTTCGCCATCCCCGGCGAAACCATCGAGCTGGTCAATCTAAAAGTCATCGCCGTCGCGATTTCGGAAAAACCGCTATTGCGAAAGCTGCCCGAAGGCCAAGGCACGCCAGCGACCAGCGGTGCCCGCCGGGTTCGCTATGAAGACGGCTGGCTGGACACGCCGACGTACAACCGCGATACGTTTAAGCAGGGACAGGTAATCACCGGCCCGGCAATCATCGAAGAAAGCGCGTCTGTGACGATTCTTCGACCGAATCAAACACTCCGGGTTGACCAGTACGGCAATCTGATTATCACTGCTTGAGGGGAAATACATGGATATGGTCACTATGAACATTCTCGAATCGACGATGGTTTCCATCTGTCGTGAGATGGGCATCACCTTGATGAAAACGTCGTACTCCACCATTTTTAACGAAGCGCTGGATTTTACCTGCGGTCTGGCTAACGTTGAAGGCGACATGATTGCGGTTGCTGATTACTGCCCGGCACAAATCGGCGGTATGCCTTTGCTGGTCAAGTCCTGCCTAAAAGAAATCGATATGGCCGACCTCAGCGACGGCGACATTATTTTGCATAACGACCCCTATCGGGGCGGCTTGCATACGCCTGAGCATACCTTTTTCAAACCGATTTTTATCGATGGCGAAGTCATCGGCTGGGCGGTGGCCATCGGGCATCTTGCCGAAGTTGGCGGTATGGCCCCAGGCGGATTTTGCGGTGAGGCGACAGAAATCTTTCACGAAGGCCTGCGCATTCCGCCAGTAAAAATTAAGACTAAAGGCAAGGATAATCGGGATATCTGGAAACTGCTGTTAGCCAATGTGCGCACGCCAAGAACCAACTACGGCGACTTGCGTGCATTGATCGCCGCTGTGGATCTGGGTGAAAAACAGATGAAGATGGTGTTTGAAAAGTACGGCAAAGAAAAAGTACGCGAGACCGTAAACGATTTGCTGTTGTACTCAGAACGCCGCATGCGCGCAGAGTTGGAAGCGATTCCCGATGGCATTTATGCGTTCAAAGATTTCATCGAAAGCGATGGTATCGATGAGGGACGGATCCACGTCATTCAGGTTGAAGTGCATAAAACCGGCGGCGATGTCGTCATCGATTACACCGGCTCTTCTACGCAAGCGTCCGGCCCGATCAACGCGACATTGGGCGTCTCCACGTCGGCGGCATATAACGCGATTTTGCATATGACCGATCCGTCGATTCCGAGAAATAGCGGATGTTTCCGTCCGATCCGCATCGTCGCGCCACCGGGAACCATCGTCAACGTCGATTTTCCTGCACCTGAAGTCGGCGGCAATACCGAGACCCATCCACGTATCGTCGGCGCAATTCTCGGCGCAATGGCGGACGCTGTACCGATGCGCGTAATGGCCGCAGAAGGGGCGACCCATTGCAATTTCGTATTCGGCGGCGTCGCGGCCGATACCGGCGAATATTTCGCTTGCTACGATCTGGAAGCGGTTGGCTGGGGTGGTCGGGCATTTGCCGACGGCAATGACGCGGTTGATTCGATTAACGGTAACTGCCGGATTACACCGGTTGAAGTCTACGAAACGCGTTTTCCTTGGCGTATCGAAAGTCTGGCATTTAATCAGGATTCAGGCGGCGCTGGTGAATTCCGTGGCGGCGTCGGCTACTCTAAACAGATGCTGTGTCTGAATGAGAAAATTACCGCATCCCAAATGACCGATCGCCACGAACTGGCACCTTGGGGTTTGAATGGCGGCGAGGTAGGGGGACTGGGTGCGACGTTGGTGCAGAAGGCCGGTAAAACTGGCTGGGAAACCATGAAGGAAGCTTATGGAAAGCGTTCTTCAAGTCGCTATTCCAACGTCGAACTGTTGAAGGGCGACCGCGTAAGACTAGTCACCCCCGGTGGTGGCGGTTATGGCAAGCCTGCGGATCGCACCAAGGAAGCCGTTGCAGAAGATGTGCGTGAAGGTTACGTATCTATCGCTGCAGCGAAAAAATATTACCGTTATCAGGAAGTCTAATTATGAAATTCTCCCAGAATGGTCTTTACATAGAGCAGTACATCAAGTGCACCAACTGCGGCGCGCTGATTTACGAAAATGGCCCGGCGTCAACGCACGTAGATGGTCATGTATTTTGTTCGCAATGGTGCATCGACTGGTCGAAGGCACGCCAGGTACGCCGCGCGCAGCAAGAAGAACGCGCTAAAGCGTAGTCACTATTTATTGACGTTAATAGTGATAATCGGTTCGGGGAACATTTTCCCCGGGCCGACGCATAGGAGTTATCCCCTGTATTTCTAAAGCAGGTGGCGCAAACAGCCGTCACCTGCGAAGTCTTCAATTCAAGGAGAGTTTTGTGTATCAAAAAGATCGCGCGATCAGTTGCGACAGCGTGACCGACGAAGAATGGCGCACGCGCTGTGATTTAGCCGCCCTATACCGTTTGTTGGCGCATTTTCATATGACGGACCTCATCGATACACACATCTCGGCACGCATACCGGGCGAGCATGAACATTTTTTGATCAATCGCTACGGCGTGTTGTTTCATGAAATGCGCGCCTCCGATCTGATTAAAGTCGACCGCGAAGGGCACGTCGTTGGCGCAGAAGCTAACAGCAATAGCGTGAATAAAGCGGGCTTCAATATTCACTCAGCAATTCACACAGCGCGCGTTGATGTCGCCTGCATCGTGCATACGCACACTGCGGCAGGTATTGCCGTATCCGCGCAAGAAGAAGGTCTGCTGCCGATCAGCCAGCATGCGTTGAAATTCTATAACAGGCTTGGTTATCACGACTACGAAGGCATCGCACTGAACCGCTCGGAACAACAGCGGTTGGTCAACGATTTAGGGCCGCACATGGCGATGATTTTGCGCAATCACGGCCTGCTTGCGGTAGGACGCACGATACCCGAAGCCTTCAATCAAATCTATTTTCTGGAACGCGCTTGTCAGGCCCAAGTGCAGGCCGTCGCTGGCGGCAGAGAGTTGCGTTATCCGTTGGAACATGTGCGTGAATTGACCGCGCAACAGTCTGCGGATGAGATCGATCAGAACCTCGACGTGCTGGCATGGACCGCTGCTTTGCGCTTGATCACCAACACTGAATCCGATTTTCGTAGCTGATTTTCGACGCTAATTGCAGCGCCCATGATTCGGGCAATCTGCGAAATATGAGTGCGATAGACTGGCGCTGCGCCACGTCTACCGCGTTCACAAAATGTCTTTATGCGATTTCCGGTGGATTCAGATAAATTGTTTTTTCGCTCGCGAAGCTTTGCTTAACGGCTTTAGTGAAATCATCCACCAGTATCTCTTCCTTACCCTCTTCAATACCGGACAAGGCAGCCTGCGCGACATCCTGCGGGCTGGTTTTTTTCATCTCAAAGCCACTCGTCATATCGGTATCCATGAAGCTGACGTGCAGGCCTGATACTGCCGTATTCTGATTGCGCAATTCGATACGCAAGGCATTCGTAAAACTCCATACCGCAGATTTTGAGGCGGAATAGGCGGCCAGCATCGGACGCGAAAACCAGGTGGCGTCGGATAGCACATTAATGACTGCGCCGCCGCCATTTTTGGCTAGAATCGGCGCGAAGGCCTGACTAACCAAGATGGTTCCGTAATAATTGGTCTCGAAGATTTCTCGGCTAAGGTCGATCATTGATGCATCAAGACTGCTGCTGTTGAGGCGTGCAATACCTGCGTTGTTGATCAGCAAAGTTGTGTCGCCGCATTGTTTTGCCGCGGCAATGATCGATGCTGCATCGGTGACATCAAGTTTCACCTGCACGATGCCCGGCGTGTTGGTTTCAGTCGGATTGCGCACGCCCGCATAAACTTTTTTGGCACCGCGGCGAAGCGCTTCTTGTGCAAAGGCCAAACCAAGGCCGCGATTTGCGCCAGTAATAAACAGGACGGCGTTTTGAATTTCCATTTTTCTCTCTCTGATAAGCATAGCGCGTGGGGTTTCTGAAACGATCATAGGCGCACTTGCGTTGCGTCAGATGTCGTATACACGCCTTTTTAGGACATTAAGTCTGCAATTGGATGTTCATGCGGGTGGCCGTCATCAGAAAATAGTTGGGTCAGAGGTGATACTTTTTTTGATCTCGGCTGGCAAGGAGAGTGAACGGCTTTGCTTTTAGTACTGGCTTCGGGCTACCCATAATGCTCGCGGCAAGCAAAGATTCACGCTGAAGTCCCCACTGAAACACTGAAGGAAGTGCTGTCTATGAAAGCTGGTTTTGCTGTGCAGTTATGTACTCGCACCGTCGCTGCCGTATTTGGTGGCTACGCGCTGGCGTCGGCGATTGCCATATTTGCCGCTGGCGCTCTGCCGATACCGCGTGCCGAAGCTGTACTCAGCGGCACTTATCTTGGGTTTGTAGCTTATCCGGCGGTGGCGGTGTGGGCATTTGCGCCGCAATCGCAGCGCCGTATGTGGCAAGGCTTGCTGGCGCTGACAGTGTTGCTGGCGGCCGTAGGCTGGTTGTTATCAAAGCGAGGAATCTGAGATGGCGTCAAAGAAAACAGCGCCGTCTGCGATGGCGCGGGGTGGCATGCGGCAAGCCATGGCATGGCTGCATACTTGGTGCGGGCTGTGGTTTTCATGGTTATTGTTCGCCGTATTTCTGACCGGCTCGCTGGCGATATTTGACGATCCCATTACCGATTGGATGCGCCCCGTGACCGAGACTTCGACTCCGGCAGGGATGCCGACGTTGGAAGCTGCGAACGCGGAGCGCGGAAAGCGTCTGGCCCTAGGGATTGATTACATGCAGCAGGCACATGCTGGCGCGGATATGTGGGAACTCTGGCCGGTCAATCGTGATGCCGGGAATGCGCTCGACGTATTTTGGTTTAACAGCAATGGTGGCTATGAAGACATGCGGTTAGATCCGCGCACCGGGGCGGCGATTGTGCGCAAGAAAGCAGTCGGTAGCGAGACCCTTGGCGGTCATCATTTCGTAGATTTTCATTATGAGTTGCACGCTGGCACCATAGGACTCTGGATCATCGGCATCGCTGCCGTGGTCATGCTGGTGGCGCTGGTGTCGGGCGTGATTACTCATAGGCGCATCTTCAAGGATTTCTTCACTTTTCGGCCGAAGAAGGGGCAGCGCAGCTGGCTGGATGCGCACAACGCGGTGGCGGTGCTGACGCTGCCGTTTCAATGCATGATTGCGTTCACCGGTATTGCCATTTCAAGCCCGATTTTCATGCCAGCACCGATGCTGCTCAACTATGGCAGCGCCAAAGCCGATCAAGTCCAATTTACGAATGCACTTGATCAAACCGCCGGGATTGCGCGCAGCGGCCGTCCGCTGGTGGTGCCTGATTTGGAACCTTATGCTGCGCGTGCGCAAGCGATCATCGGGCAAACGGTGCGCGCGGTCGTCATCAATAACCCGGGCGATGCAACGATGCAAATTGGTGTTTATGGCTGGAATGAAGAGGCCGATCTGGTAAAACGCATCAACGGCACGACTGGCATGGTGTTATTTTCCGCTGCGAGTGGCGAGATATTGCGTGTGCGTCAGCCAGGTCAGGCGGATGGCGGCGTTGCATCACTGACTCGACGGGTGATCGGATCGTTGCACATGGCGACCTTTGGCGGTATTACGCTGAAGTGGTTGTATTTTGTTTGCGGACTAGCAGGCACCGCGATGATGGGTACCGGTGCCATTTTGTTTATGGTGAAACGACGTGGTAAGCACGGCACTGAATTTGGTAGAGTTACGCCGCGTATCTATGGTTTGATCGAAGCCCTGAATCTGGCGGCCATCGTAGGACTGCTGTTAGCTTGCATCAGCTATTTTTGGGCCAACCGTTTGCTGCCAGCAAGTGTAGAGCAGCGCGCAGTATGGGAATTGCGCGCCTTTTTCGGCGTCTGGCTGCTGACCCTGTTGCACGCCTGCGTGCGGTGTTCAGCCAATGCATGGCGCGAGCAATTGTGTGCACTGGCGACGCTATGTTTATTGTTGCCGCTGCTGAATTTGTTGACCAGCGGCGATTATCTGCTAGCGCAAATAGCGCGTGCCGATTGGGAACGTGCTGGCGTTGAGCTGATGGTGCTGACCTTGGGTGGGCTAACGTTGCTGACGCTGGTAATGCGCAATCGCAGGTCGGCGCGACCACTATGATGATCCTTCTGGTGGAGACTTTTTCCGCGACGTTGATCGCGCTGGGGCTAGCTTACGGCGGCATGACCAGTTTATGTCTGGCCATAGACCGGCATTATGGACAAGTATGGGGGCGGGCGCTGACCACCAAGCCGCGTCGATGTTTTCATGTGCTCGGCTGGTTGTTGCTGGCGCTGGCATTATGGCCTTGCATCGAAGCATGGAGCCCCACCGTCGGCGTTGTGGTGTGGATTGGCTGTCTGTCGGCGGCAGCGTTACTGCTGGCGCTGTTGTTGCCGTACGCACCGCGACTGGCGGTCCGGTTGGCGGTGGTCGCAGTCAGCGTTGCTGGCAGTTGTCTCTTATTCTTTAGTTATATGCCCTGATTTCAGTAGCTGGCAGTATCTCTCAGAAAACCCGCATTTCCTTTGGTGAAATGGGGGTTTTTTACGTTCCTGCACACTCAAAACGTCCGATGTCTGGTCCGATATCTACTAAGGCAGATTATCAAACGATGAACAACAACGCTTGTATCGTTCTATCAGAGCAACGATAAGTTGTAATTTCCCCTCTTTTCTTTGTATCGTTGCGAGAAGATAATTCACGCACGAAGCACTGCATTTCTATAAGAAATTATCCAGATTTTTTACCTAATTGAATTAAATGGGGCTATTGGCGCAGACAACAAAGTTGCACAGGGTTGTATGCAGTCGAATGATTATTTATGCATAAAAAACACCGCATTTCGAAGATTGTTGCTGGTCATGACATGCACATCGGTGCAGGATTTCAGGCGAAACATTTTGGCGAGAATTCTTTTGACGGTTTGGTCGATCCGCTTGTGATGCTGGACCATTTTCATATGCGCCAGCCGACTTTTGATCCACATCCCCACGCTGGTATATCCGCAGTCACATATATGTTTGAAGACTCGACCAGTCCGCATATCAACTATGACTCGCTAGGTAACACCGGTCCGATCAACCCCGGCGATTTGCATTGGATGGTTGCCGGCAGCGGGGTGGTGCATACCGAACAGCCTGAAGGAAAAAATCCTCTCGTACATGCATTGCAGATTTTCGTGAATTTGCCATCAAGCAAAAAGTTTATCGCGCCGCATGCGGTGCATGTCGATGCCGCTGACATTCCTGAATTTTCTGCACCTGGCCTCAGGGTAAGAGTTGTGACGGGGGAATTTCAGGGGTTGTGTTCGCCAGCAATACTACCCGAGCCGTATACGTTGTTGGATGGCTTTCTCGCCGCGGACGGAGTCTTTGAGCATACTCTGCAAGAAGGCTGGAATGCGATGGTTTATGTCGTGCAAGGCATCGTAAATCTGAACATCGGGGGCGAGCAGCTAGTGTTGACTGAAACCAATGCGATCGGTCTCAGCGGCGCGGCAACCGTAGTGCTAACAACGAACGATTCGGCCCATGTCGTGATTCTTTCTGGTCCTGCGCTAAACGAGCCCCTGATCAAGCACGGCCCTTTTGTGATGAGTACGACTGCTCAAATGCATGATCGTCTGCAAGCTTATCGAGACGGGAAATTCGGTGAATTGAATATGCCTGCGCCAGCTGTCGGGTGAACCTTTTCCCTGGACGAATGTCGATATTATTACTTTTAGATATTTGTCTAACTTAGGGGAATTACGTGGGGTATTCCAAAATCTTTTCTGGTACCGTTGCCAGCGCTATATTGTGTATGTCATTCGGTATTGCACACGCAGAAGGGATGCGGGTTTCCTCTACATCCTTCAAGGACAATGGCGTAATGCCATCGCTATATGCAGACAATACGGGCGGTTGTGGTGGTAGCGGTGTATCGCCGCAGGTTGCGTGGTCTAACTTGCCAGCGGGCACAAGATCCGTCGCCGTATTAATGGCGGACCCCGACGGAAGTAAAGGCTTGGGCGTGTCGCATTGGGTCGCCTACAATATCGACAGTAGCCTCGGCCAGCTAAAGCAAGGAGAGGCGCAGAATGACGGCGCGGGCGTTACCATCGGTAAGAATACCGCCGGTAAAAATGCCTACCACGGAATGTGTCCGCCAGTGGGCGATCAGCCGCATCATTACGTGCTCAGCGTGATCGCTTCCGACCTTGCACCTACAGTTCTGCCCAAGGGCCTGACGCGTGATGAACTGCTCGCAGCACTGAAAGGCCATGCCTTAGGTGGTCTGAGTGTCGTCGGCACATACGGACGCTAAAGAGACTGGAAGATAGCTAGATTATCACTGCCTGCTACCAAACAGGCAGTGATGTTGGTGCGTTGATCTGGACGCCAGCGTAGAGTTGAGTTGCGCTTGTTTCGTCACGCGGTTGATCCCGCCGCAGTAATCATCTCGACCCAAAAAACATACCGTTCTGCCCGGTCAGCGCCGCTATCCGCTCTACGTTGCAGAGGCCACGTTAATATGCAACATCATCCCAGAGTTTAGCCCCACTACAAAATATTTCTCCCCGTTGGTGCCAAGTCGCTGCGTCTTAATGCATTTTTAATTATTGGATGCCTATACTCCGTCTATGCGCGTAATTTGCCTGTCAGTTTATATGGCAGTTACCTTTTATTTAATCGATATTTTGGAGTGGTGGTGAGATGCATCTTAGTCAAACCCAACAGCTTCAAGGCACGAATGCGAAAGAAAATACGCGCTTATTCGCGCAGTTGCGTGCGCACGGATTACGTCCAACCAGCGCGCGTGTGTGGATTTTGCAAGTGCTATTAGATGCCGCACATTCTTCGCTCAGCGCAGAGCGGGTATTCCAGCAAATATTGAAGCATGGCGTGCGCGTAAGCCTCGCAACAATCTATCGCGTGCTGCAAGAACTTGTGCAATGCAAGTTGGCACAGCGCGAATGGCACGTTGTCGATTCGCTGGGAAAATCACTCTATCTGGTCGCACCCGCAGTTTTGCCACCATCATCGTATGCGTTTGCGTGCCGCATATGTCAGCGCCAGATTGTTGTCGCCGACCGCCAGCTTAATGATCATCTGCATCGACAAGCTAAAGCTGCTGATTTCGAACTGGAATTGGCAACGATCTCTATTCAGGTTACGTGTAATAACTGTGTTGCTGGGATGCCGGAATAGGTTGCGCGGTCTGTCTCTGTGAATAAAAATACCATCAACGCAGCACTGATCCCGGGGTTCGGTTTGCAGGTGTTTGTTTAACTACGATAACAATTTGCAACCGCCGCTTGCCCGCCGCAATCCTACTGCGTGTTGGAGGCGTTGCGCCTGGCTAAATCAGTAGAATTGACTGCCAAGCGGACAAGGCGGGTTACGGAGGTATAGCTTAGCTGGCCCCGGCGCGAATTGCTGCTATATGCGCCTCGCCGCCCTGCAATGCAGCAGACGTCGTATGCACCGAGTAATAACCGAGGACCAGATCAAACCACTCCCTTATCAGGCTGAAGCGGTCATACACCGCATCCTGAATTCTGCTCAGTGATGGTCAATTCTCAACTGGCAACGAGATTGCTTGTCCAGCGCCTTTGACTTCTTTCAGTACAAATGACGTATAGACTTCTTTGACGCCGGGTAACGAACCCAGCACGTGGCGAGTCAGTTCACCGAACGCTTCCAGATTGCGCGCAATCACGGTGAGTTGATGATCGTAGCGGCCAGAAATACAATGGCAAGACAGTACTTCGGGAACTTGCCTTACTGCATCCTCGAACTCACGGACGCTCTCCGCCCCCTTTTTATCCAGCGAAATATAGACGAAGGCGGTGACATCAAAGCCTAGTTTCTTGGGATTAATCTCCGCTCGGTATCCACGTATAACCCCTTCATCCTCCAGTCGTTTTACACGTCGCCAACAAGGTGACGGGGTGAGGGAAACACGTTCAGCCAATTCAGCACTGGAAAGGCGGCCATCAACTTGCAAGGCCGCCAAAATCTGCATATCGGTACGGTCGAAATTTTTACTTTGCACGATTATTCCAATAATTTTATATTTTTCAGATTTTCATTCCAAAATATTACATTTTACGACCAAAAAATCAAAGGAAATTTCTCTATTCTCCCTGTATCGTTGTGCTCATGTTAAGGGCTAATTAGATGTCGTCACGTGCCTTAAGCCTTTTGTCGCTATGGAGAAATCATGGGAAATGCAAACGTAATTAAACAAGCGCTGCTGGCTCTCGAACCTACCGAGGGATGCTGGCTGACCTTGGCCAGCCCCGCAGTGGCGGAAACCGTAGCTCACTGTGGATTTGACTGGTTAGTAGTCGACATGGAACACGCTCCCAATGACATAGGCAATCTGGTGGCGCAATTGCAAGCAATCGACGCGGCGCGGGTACATGGCGCATCGTCTAGCGCCGTAGTGCGGGTGACTAGTAATGACCCGGCACTGGTCAAGCGCGCCATGGATTGCGGTGTCCAGACGGTTATTTTCCCGAATATCGATAACGTCGAGGAAGCCCAGCGTGCCATTGCCTCTATGCGATTTCCATCAAACGGGAATGGCGGGACGCGCGGGGTGGCAGGTTTGGTACGTGCCGGTAACTATGGGCAAGATCCCGGTTTTGTCGCCATGGCGAACGATCAGGTTTGCGCAGTATTGCAAATCGAATCGGCTGAGGGATTAAAAAATGTAGAAGCTATCGCCGCGCTGCCGGGAGCTGATTGTTTGTTCATTGGTACGGCGGATATGGCGGCGAGTCTGGGACACCTCGGGGATACCGGTCATGCGGCAGTCCGTGAAGCCGTAGCCGCCGTCATCGCGGCTTGCCAGATAGCGAACAAAGCAGTTGGCATTTTTGCAGGCAGTCCTGATGAGGCGGCGGCCTATCGAAAGCAAGGTGTGCAGTTCATCGCGCTGCACTCTGACGTGGCATGGCTGGCCCGCGGCGCGCGTCAAGCACGTGCGCAATTCAAGGCTTTACTTTAATGCGTATGTACGTAGGTCTGTTCCCCACTCTTGTTAAGCAGGATAAGTATGACGTCAACTAACTCTCCGGATTGGCCCGGCCTGGGCGCACGGCCTGGCATACAGTCGCTGCGATCATCAAAGATTCGCGAGGTGGCCAATGCCGGTATGGGGCGCACTGATGTGCTGCCTTTCTGGTTTGGCGAACCCGATGAGCAAACACCTCAGGCATTCCGCGATGCCGCGATTGCGCACATCGCATCAGGCCAGACTTTTTATGTGCAAACGCTAGGCGTACCATCATTGCGCGAGCAGTTGGCCGCCTATGTCAGCGCCTTGCACGGCAAGCGTGAAGTGGACAATATCGCTATCACCAGTTCCGGTACTTCAGCGCTGATGACAGCGGTACAGGCGATCATTGGCAATGGCGACCATGTGGTCGCAATAACGCCGCTTTGGCCCAATCTTGTGGAGATGCCAAAGGTACTGGGAGCGCGGGTCAGCACCGTCGGCCTGACGTTTTCTGCATCGGGCTGGTGTCTGGATCTCGATGCTCTGTTAGCCGCGTTGACGCCCGGTACTCGGGCGTTGCTGGTTAATTCGCCGAACAATCCCACCGGATGGGTGATGTCTGCGGAAGAGCAGCGCACCGTTCTTGCGCATTGCCGATTGCACGGCATCTGGATTATTTCTGATGACGTCTACGAGCGTTATTACTATAACGGCGCGGTTGCACCAACATTTTTAGACATCGCCGAACCTGACGATCGGGTGATCAGTTGCAACTCTTTTTCGAAGGCATGGTTGATGACAGGCTGGCGCGTGGGTTGGCTGGTGGTGCCGCGCGACACGTTGCCGGAGATTGGAAAACTTATCGAATACAGCAATACTTGTACACCCGGATTTGTGCAATCTGCGGCGCAATGCGCGATTGAACAAGGTGAGCCAGTCATTGCGCGGACAGTATCCCGATTGCGTCTTGCACGCGACCACCTTGCTGAGCGACTGGCAGAAATACCCGCGGTCGAACTGGCGGGACCAGCGCCCGGCGCGATGTATACTTTTTTCCGCATCCACGGCGTTTCGGATAGTCTGCTCTTCTGCAAAGACCTGGTCGCTAATGGCGGTCTGGGTCTTGCTCCCGGTGTTGCCTTTGGGCCGGAAGGGGAGGGATACTTGCGCTGGTGTTACGCCAGTTCTCACGATCGTCTGGACGAAGGTGTCAAACGCCTTTCCCGGTTTTTGGCGAATACTTCCTTAAAAGTTGCTTGATTCGGTGCAAACTGCGCCGCAGTTTTTTCATTAGGAGTTTGACCAATGGATCTGATTGACAAGCCCGTGTCTCTGGACTGGATAGAACGGCTAGTGCGCTTCGATACGACCAGTCGTTTGTCCAACCTGGGTCTTATCGAAACCGTACGCGACCACCTGATAGCAGCAGGTCATTCCCCTTTGCTGATTTACGATGCCAGCGGGAAAAAGGCAAATCTCTTTGTCACGTTGCCTGCACACGATGGAAGCACCAAGGGTGGCGTTGTATTGTCTGGTCATACCGATGTGGTACCTGTGACAGGACAAGATTGGACAAGCGATCCATTTAATCCCACTGTCCGTGATGGTCGGCTGTACGGTCGCGGCACATGCGACATGAAGGGATTTCTCGGCGTGGCGCTTGCCATGTTGCCCGCTTTTGCAGCTACGCGCCTGCGCACGCCAGTGCATCTGGCGATGTCGTATGACGAGGAGGTGGGCTGCCTCGGCGCAGATGTCATGCTACGTGAACTGGCGCGCCAAGATATTCGTCCGGACAGTTGCATTGTCGGTGAACCGACTGATATGCGCGTGATTTCCGCCCACAAAAGCAGCAACCTGTATCGATGCACGGTGCATGGATGCGCCGCGCATTCCTCGCTTACGCCAGACGGCGTGAATGCAATTGAGTACGCTGCGCGAGCCATTTGTCATATCCGAGACATGGCAGATACGTACCGGGAAAACGGTCCGTTCGACAAAGATTTCGCGGTCCCTTTTACGACAGCTAATACGGGAACAATCTCTGGTGGACTATCCGTCAACACGGTTCCCGATCGGTGCCAATTCGATTTCGAATTCCGAACGATTCGAGGTGTGCTTGCACCGGATGTCATTGGTGGTTTGCGTCGTTATATCACTGGTGATTTGCGTGACCGTATTAAAGCCGAGAACCCTCTCGCCGATATCGTACTGGAAACGCTGGCCGAGGTGCCAGGATTTGATACCGCTGCATACGCTGAAATCGCCCAGCTGGCGCAGGCCCTGACAGGATCTCGCGGCACAGATAAGGTTGCTTATTGCACCGAGGCAGGTTTGTTTCAGAAGGCGGGTATGACCGCAGTCATTTGTGGCCCCGGCAGTCTCCAGCAAGCGCATCGCGCCGATGAGTACGTAGAGTTGTCTCAGATAAGCCAGTGCGAGCAGTTCATGAAAAAGCTGGCTACGCATCTGACTATTACCGAATAGCTAAACATTCGGAATAGTTCGGAAACAGTTCGACAATTAACCTTAAAACTTAAAATACAGGGGACAAAATGGGTTACATGAATAAATCTTTATTGGATAGCGGGGAGACCGCCACATCCCAAAAGGCCGATATCGCGTTGCGACGCGCCAAGGCCAGAAAAGCGGTGATTGCTGCGTCAATCGGCAATGCACTCGAATGGTTCGATATGATCACCTACGGCACCTTTGCTTTGGTCATTGCGAAGCTGTATTTTCCAACGACCAATGAAAATTTGTCGTTGCTGCTGGCCTTAGCCACGTTCGGGGTATCGTTTTTGATGCGGCCGCTGGGAGCAATTGTGATTGGTTCCTATGCTGACAGGGTCGGTCGCAAGGCTGCTTTATCGCTGTCGATCTTTTTGATGATGATCGGTACATTGATCATCGTGGTGGTGCCGACATATGCGCAAATCGGCGTCGCTGCTTCGGTGATAATTCTGATCGCCCGGCTAATTCAGGGGTTTTCCGCCGGTGGAGAATTCGGCAGCGCTACCGCATTTCTCATTGAGTATGCACCGGACCGGCGTGCCTACTATGCGAGTTGGCAAGTCGCCAGCCAAGGCGCTGCAATTCTGCTTGCTGCATTGTTCGGTGCCGTCCTCAATGCAACGCTTACCGGTGCCCAATTAGAGAGCTGGGGCTGGCGTATTCCTTTCATTTTCGGATTGCTCATCGCGCCGGTGGGCTATTACATTCGCCGTCATATGGAAGAAACACCTGAATTCAGTAAGGCCGAGATATCAGAGTCCCCATTAAGCGACATGTTTGCAGCGCAGAAGCTGCGTTTGCTGGTTACTGTCGGTTTCGTTGCGCTGGGTTCAGTGGGTAACTATCTTGCGTTATACATGCCGACTTATTCGATCCGCCAACTCGGGCTGCCGCCTACCGTTGGGTTCATAGCGACCTTAGTCACAGGCGTTATCATGACCGTCGCTTCGCCCTATGTCGGCAGCCTTGCAGACCGCAAAGGGCCTGCACGAGTGATGACGGTGGCGGCGGTATTGACTGCTCTGTTGTGTTATCCCTTGTTTGCGTTGCTGGTCGCGCATCCGACAATAGCTGTCCTCATGTTTGTGCAGGTTATTCTCGGCGCACTGGCGACCCTTTACTTCGCACCGATGCCAGCGCTAATGTCAGCAATTTTCCCGGTTCAAGTGCGAACGACCGGCCTTTCTCTGGGCTACAACATCGCTGTTACGATTTTCGGCGGTTTTGCACCATTCATCCTCACGTGGCTGATAGCAACTACCGGGTCCAAATTGTCGCCTAGCTATTATCTGTTGGCGATCGCTATTATGGCGCTATGTTCGCTCATCGTTGCACAAAGGAAATTCGGGCAGCGATAACATTTAATCCGGTTTCACACACTAGTAAATATCAGTTTTCAGGCGAGTAGAGTTCGGGGGGAAACCCCCCAATCTCTCTCGCAAAGTCATTAGTCCAGCAGTCTTATCAACGTGTCGTACTAGCGCTTCCGTCATCACGTTTTTTGCGCGATGCCTGATTGCGAAGCGCTAATGATTGATCTTCGCCCTCCATTGCCGCACCGTTCTGACTCCTTCAGGGCATCTCGCCCGCGATATCTGCAATGCGTTTAATGCTTAGCGGATTAGCTGTTGCCAACGCTGCAACAACGCTCCGCTATAGCAGCTTGCTCGCCGTCTTCATCCCCGCTGAATTTAATATAAAGATCATCATTCCTATTGGAAATTATTTCCTTTCGGATGCACGGTTTTGGGCGGTCACCCAAGCTATCGTCCAGCTATAGATCGCATACCCCGAAAAATGCGCCTGCCGATTACGCACGCTCATTTCAGTACAATTATTGCCATTTTTGCAATAAAGTGGCAGGAATTCAAGAGGGCCGTTTGGGTCAACTTTCTATTCCGTTTCAACAAAGCACCGCGTTTTTTCCCTATATATACTCGGTCGCGTCAACTCAAGAAATCAAGTCGACTATAAAAATTATTAAATATAAATGAAGCGAGGAGAGCGATGAATCACCAAAAAATGATGTATCTCGGCGGCCGTATTTTAGGCGCCTGTGTGGCCGCCGTTTTAGGCGTGGTTTCTCTATTAATTCCGTCCACTTCGAGTTGGGCCGCCGAAGTCAATCCGGGAGACTATGAACAATTTCCGGTGGGGGCCACGATTGGTGCAATGTATTACCAGCATGCCAGTACCAATGCTCTTTATAGTAACGGGAACAAGGCAAGTTCCGATTTCAATGTTCGTTCGGACGTAGGGATTGCGCGTCTGCTGCACGTCTATAAATTATCCGAGACGATGACGATTGATCCACAGTTTTTACTGCCGTTCGGACATATTAGCGGCAGCGGAAGCGCTGCGGTGCTAGGCAGTGCCTCCGGTGTCGGCGATCTGATTTTGACCGCACCGATCAAGGTCTTACTCAACAGTGCACGCGATACCCTTAGCGCCAATTTCTACGTGTACGTGCCGACTGGCACCTATAGCAATACCAGCGCCTTCAATCTTGGTGAGAATCGCTGGAAGCTGGATTTTCAGACTGCCTATATCAAGCATTTTTCGCCGCACTGGGCTGTTGATCTGGTAGCTGATGCCATTTGGTACGGCAAGAATACCCAGTACGGCGTAAACAATGCCACCTTGAAGCAAGACACCAGCTACGCCGGTCAGATTATGTTGCGTTATATGCCTGACCCGACCAGTTCACTGGCCATCGGCTTGGGTCAGCTATGGGGAGGAAGCGAGCGGGTCGACGGTGTCGATCGGAACAATGCCACCCGCTCCACGAACATGCGGCTGACGGCTTCGAAATTTATTACCGCTCAGGATCAAGTATTGCTGCAATTGGGACGCGACCTGTCGGTACAAAATGGTCCATCTGAAGACTTCCGCATGAATCTGCGTTACGTGCATATTTTCTAGTGCGTTTTCCATGCCGGTGATCGTCGCCAAACCGCATTGAATCCGCAGTCAATCTGCAACTAACTATGTGGCGCTGACCGGCTCTGTTCATCACTCATAGAAGCGCTATCCAGCTAACTCAGGAGAAATATATGGAATCTGCAATCGACAAGCATCTGATGTGTCCCCGCACGCGCACGCGCCGCATCGATGACGAATATCAACCGCCGTTCGAAGCATGGGTGGCGCGCGCCGATGCATCGGTCAAGCAAGTCGTTATGGGCTATTTTGGCGTACAGACACTGGGGCAGGCCAAGCTTGGCACCGCTTGCGCAACGTTGCGTCAGATAACCGAAAGTTTTATGGCAACGGATGGACCGGGCCACCACGATCTGGCGCATTACATCGATGCCGAAGGTTACGACAATATGGTCGCGACCGCGTACTGGGACGATCCAGAGCAATTTAAGCGCTGGGAAGCGCAACCAGAGATTGCCAACTGGTGGTTATCCGATGAACGTCTGAGCGATGGCGTTGGACATTTCCGCGAAATCATTCTGCCCAAAGTCGAGCAATTTGAAACCTTGCTAGCTTTTCCGGAGGGCATGGAGGGCGTTGCGGTGATTATGGGCGAACGTAGCGGCGAGATTCAGGAGCATGGCTATTGGGGTGGCATGCGCGACCGTATCGCCGACTCACAAACCGACGCCATGTTACCGCTGGGCGAGTTAAAAACGATCGCCCAGTCCGGACGTGTATTTGTGCAGGGACATGAAAATCTGACCGTGATCCGCTCCGGGCAGGACTGGAGTGAAACCGTAGACAAGGAACGCCATTTATATCTGACTCAGATGGAACCGACGCTACGTGCCGGTATGGATTTTTTACGTGACAAGGGTGCCGCAGTAGGTTGTTACAACAACCGCTACATGCAGCATGTCGATGCCATGGGTCAACGCATAGAGAAGGCTTTTTCTGTGAGTCATTGGCGTTCGCTGGGCCACCTTGAACGTTGGTCGGAATCGCACCCGACGCATATCGAAATCTTTGGTACTTTCATGCGGCTGGTGATGGAGCTTGGCGGTGAGCTCAAATGGAAGGGCTATCACGAAGTGTCTGTGCTGAAAGCGGATGAACAGCGCTATGAGTACATCAATTGCCATGCCAATACTGGCTTGTCGTACCAGATGCCGGGCTAACTATTTTTTCGGAGAATGACGATGTCTATGCAAGCAATTAAAGCTGTAGCTTCAGAGAGCGACCGTGCCTTTGCCTTGAATCAGGCGCTGGAAGAAAAGGCGCTGGTCCCGAATGGCTATGTTGAAAAATTCACGCATGTAATGGAAGAGGACTTCGACCCCACCAATGGCGCACGTGTCGTGGCGCGGGCCTGGGTCGATCCTGAATACCGCGCATTGCTGCTCAAAGACGGCACCGCAGCCTGTGATGTATTCGGCTATACCGGAGCGCAAGGCGAATATATCGTCGCGCTGGAAAATACCCCCACGCTGCAAAACGTCATCGTGTGTACGTTGTGTTCGTGCACCGCATGGCCGGTGCTGGGTTTGCCGCCCGATTGGTATAAGAGTTTCGAGTATCGCTCGCGGGTGGTGCGGGAGTCGCGCTCGGTATTGCGCGAGATGGGGCTGGATCTGCCAGAAAGCGTGGAGATCCGGGTTTGGGATACCTCTGCCGAGACGCGCTATATGGTGCTGCCGTTCCGGCCTGAAGGCACTGAAAAATGGAGCGAAGAACAACTGGCTGCCATCGTCACAAAAGATGTCCTGATCGGTATCGCCCGTCCTGAAATCGGCGTCACGAATCCGGCGCATTCCAGCTAAGTTAGCTTGCGGCATGTACTACGTCGAGATTCTGATGCGGCGGCATGCAGCAAGAATTTTACATTGCATCAATTTAAGTCAGGAGTATGCGTCATGGATGGAATTCACGATCTAGGTGGGGTTCAGGGCTTTGGCAGAGTACGGCATCGCAAGAATTCGGATACGTACACGCCAGTGTTTCATGCGCCTTGGGAACCTTTGGGATATAGCCTGTTATTTCTCGGCGCGGCGGAGTTGCAGTTGTTCACTATCGATGAACTGCGTCACGCCATTGAGCGAATGGTGCCACAGCAGTATTTGTCTTCCAGCTACTACGACCGTATCGTTGTCGGCGTAGCCTCGCTGTTTGTTGAGAAAGGCGCGATCACGCAGGCCCGCTTGGAAGAACTGGCCGGAGGCGCTTTCCCGCTGGCGCTACCGACCGGGCCGGGGCTGCCAGCAGAACCGGAGAAAGAGCCGCTTAATGTCGGTGACGCTGTCAGGGTACATAACGCATTCTTTTCCGGACATACCCGTATGCCAGGTTATGTCCGCGGCAAGCGCGGTGTGGTGGTGCATCGTACGACAGATAAATGGCCATTCCCTGAAGCCGCCGGACACGGTCTTTCATGCGAGCCGAAATCAACTTATCACGTGCAGTTTGATACCAAGGAGCTATGGGGTGAAGCCGCTGATGAGGCCACGGTAGTGGTCGATCTGTGGGGCGGATATCTCGACAAGGTCTGAGTTATCCCGACGCTTCCGCGCCACGTCCGGAAGCAATTTTGTACTCTTTTTTTGAAGGATTAATCATGGCTGTTGAGCGCCCAGGAAACGATGAAATCGCCGCAATCGCGACGGCCTTCGGCATGCATTTTTCGAAGACGAAAATTGATGAATATCGCCAAGCCTTGCAAGCGAATTTCGATGCTTACGACGTGATTGATGAATTGCCAGACTATATTCCCCCGGTGACTTATGCACGCCAACCGGGGGAGACCCCAGCGGAGCATGACAACAAGCTGGGTGCCTGGCACTACAAGTCGCGCATTCAGGGTGCCGCCAACGGCCGCTTAGCGGGTATGGAAGGGGTAATCAAGGACAATATTGCCGTCGCAGGATGGCCTATGGTGAATGGTTCTGCTACGTTGAAGGACTACGTGCCCGATGTTGATGCTACGGTTGTGACACGTCTGCTCGACGCCGGCGCGACGGTGGTTGGTAAGGCCGTGTGCGAAGGTTTTTGTTTTTCTGGTGGGTCCCATACTGCTGCCAGTGGCCCGGTGCACAATCCGCATCGGCAGGGATATTCGGCAGGGGGTTCCTCCTCCGGTTGCGCTGCGTTAGTCGGCGCTGGTGAAGTCCGGCTGGCGGTGGGCAGCGATCAGGGTGGATCGGTGCGTATTCCATCGTCGTTCTGCGGTACTTATGGCATGAAGCCGACGCACGGTCTGGTGCCGTACTCGGGGGCAATGCCAATTGAAACGACGCTTGATAATCTAGGGCCGATTACTGCCAATGTAGTCGACAATGCGCTAATGCTGGAGGTGTTGGCGGGTCCAGACGGCCTCGACCCTCGGCAGCTTCAGGGTGTCCTGCCAAGAGCCTATTCCGCCGGTTTGTCGCGCGGAGTCGCAGGCATGAAGATTGGTATTTTGCGCGAGGGTTTCGGTCATGCTAATTCGCAGCCAGACGTGGATCAGTCGGTCAGGGCTGCATGTGAAATACTGCGCAAAGCCGGCGCCTTGGTTGAAGAGGTCTCTATTCCCATGCACGCGCTGGGACCGGCTATTTGGTTGCCGATTGCTGCCGAAGGCGCGACCCAACAGATGATGAAAGGCAATAGTCACGGCTTCAACTGGCGGGGACTTTATCTGACCGGCATGATGGACCACCATGCCGGTTGGCGGCAGCATGCCGATCTTCTGCCGGATACCGTGAAACTGACAATGATTCTGGGGGAGTATTTTGTACAGCGCTATCAAGGGCGTTACTACGGTAAGGCGCAAAATCTCGCACGCAAGTTGCGCGCTGCATATGACGAAGCTTTACTTCGTTTCGATTTACTCGTGATGCCGACGTTGCCACTGAAGGCAACTAAATTGCCTGGCGCCGATGCGACGCTTGATGAGTATCTGGCGCGCGCTTTCGAAATGCTGTCCAATACTTGCGGCTTCAATGTCAGCGGCCATCCCGCCATGTCTATTCCTTGCGGTACAGGTGACGGCTTGCCTATCGGCATGCAACTGGTCGGCCGTTATTTCGAAGAGGCGGAAATTTATCGCGCTGCCTATGCTATCGAACAAATGGTTGATTGGCGGCGGGTGTAAATCGGGGCGACAAGTTCGGATCGGCCAGAGTTTATTTTCGGCAACTGTTTGTATGGCATCAAGTGTCTAGTGCTGCAACTACTGCAACTACTGCAACTGCGGCACTCTATCTGAGAAGAATGCTTCGGCGTATATTTGAGGCTGGCATCCGTTGTTAAAAACTGCTGGTACGAGATGCCACACCATGCAATATAAGTGCGACAAAAGGTGACCGTGTGGATAATTCGACTGATAGGGACCAGCGGGAATTGGCTTGTGACCATTCCCGCTTGACGCTGACGAGCGACTCTGATGCAACAAGCGTAGAGACAGACGCGAACCCGGACTGGAAAAGTCACTCTATCGAGCTCATGACTAAAAGTTGCTCGTTTGACGAACGCGTGGATTTTTGGCGTGAAATGGTGCTGCGTCTGTTTGCCGATGTTGATATCAGCGCCAAGCCTGCGTCCAATTTCTTCGGCAAGATGAAGTCGCAACATTGCAACGCTTTGCGACTCACCGACGCCAACGCAGCTGGTCAAATTGTCAATCGACGGCACCGGTACACCAGGTCTGAATACGAAGACCGTTATTTCGCCATTCTGATGCTGGAGGGAACCCAGTTCATGGAACAGGATGGCAACGAGGTACTGCTCAAGCCGGGAGATTTTGCACTATACGACGCTACCCGTCCGCATCATCTGACATTTCCGGCCGACTGGCGAGAGGTGATTGTTAGTGTTCCGCGCATCGCGCTTAACCAGCGGGTGACAGGGCTAGAAAAACGCATGGCAACGCGGATTCAGACCGACACCGGCGTTGGTCGTGTCCTGAGGGGTTTTTTTGAGGGGATGACCTCGCAAATCGGTACTTTCAATGCGATTGAAATGGAACGGTTGGCTGAAACCGCAACGAATCTGATTGCGCTGTCTTTGGGGACTATTCAGCCCGCTGATGCGACGTTGTCACGCACGCGCAATTTGGCGCTTATCCGGGTCAAAATATTTATCAATGAGCATCTTGGCGATCCAAATTTGAATACCCAGATGGTAGTGCAGGCGATGATGCTTTCTTCACGTTATATCAACAAGTTGTTTGAGGATGAGGGGTCGTCGTTGATGCGCTACATTCTCCGACGTCGACTCGAACGCTGCAGTGCGGATCTGCTGGACCCGGCCAATACGGTAATGCGGATATCGGATGTCGCACTGCGCTGGGGTTTCAATAATCTGTCTCATTTCAGCCGGGCATTTCGCGACCACTACGGAAGTTGTCCGAGGACGCTTAGGTATGAAGGTGCGGAAGCTTTATTGGCAGTTGTTAAAGGCGAGTTCACGGCACAGTAAATTGCCGCCGATGGGTTCCATCAATAAAAAATATAAAGGTAGGCGGTTACCGTTAGGCCGGAGGGCGAGATACATCTTCAGCCCCAGCTCTTCTGGGTGTCAGACGGGGTTATGCGTCAAACCGCACCCGTTCCGTGCCCTTATTCTTCGGTCGGACCACTACTGTCCCCGCCAACTTGTCATGCCATCCCTGTTTGCGCTTATCAATCCCAACCCAGATCAGGCCGAGGCAAAAGGGAATCGTCGAAATGAAATAACCCAAATATCTGATGAAATGTTGCTTGAAGCTGGGTGACCCACCAGTCTTTGCATCGACAATAGTCGCTCCTATCGCCATCTTCCCAGGCGTTGCATGCTTTGTAGTCCAAAATGCAATCACAGCGACCGCAGGCAATATATAGGAGAACAAAATATTTGTTGACCCGGTAAAAGTTACACCGGATGCCATTTCATCACTTCCATAAATGGCGAACATGACCGGAAAAATCACCATCATTACTAAGACAGTGTCAATGATGCTGGCCCAGACCCGCAACCAGAATCCTACGTATTCAAGTTCGGTCGATTCATCCGTTTGTAAATGTGTAAATTCCATACAGTCCCTACCTATCTAATTTGTTGAGCCTTGCAATGCGATCTTGCTGCGCAGCTCCAGTGGGTACAGGCAGGTTAGCCAAACCTATTTTTTGCTGGCCAGTACATTCCCAAGCGCATCAATCTTCCCATTGAGCACCTCTATTTTCTTCGCCATTGAAAGTAACAACGGTGAATCATTTTTCTCGCCGAAGCTTTACTGAATTCTGATGATCATCTCAAAGTTTAGGGACTGCCGCTTTGCTTTGCCGCATCAAGAATAAGGGCATGCAGCTACCGTGGAAGTCTGATTGCTGTCTTGAGGTAATCGTCTTGTTTTGCCATGACCGGATTGTATCTATAGAGCGGAAGGAGTGCCACTTAAAAAGCCTCAGAACATGGCCGAATAATTAATTCACAGCATGAAGAACCTACTTCGCTGACCGCTTACGCAGCGTTTGGTTAGCCGATCAAGTTGCGCTGTATCAACCCGGTATGGTCAATCCATTCGACTGAGCCTGCTGGCAGAGCAGAAACCGCGCACTAAGCCTGTTCGACAGTGCATCCTACGTTTTCATCAATTCCCTCACCGGTTGCCAGCCTCCTCGCGGTAGCGTTCAGCCTCATGAATAATCCATTGCAGGAATGCGGTGAGGACCGGATCGTCCGCCTTATGTTCGGGATAGATGAAATAATAGGACCGGTCGCTTGCCAGGCTGTGTCGCACCGGTTCCACCAGTCTGCCGTCTGCAAGTTCTGCTTCGACCAGGAAGCGCGGCACCAGTGCTGCACCAAGGCCGTGGATGGCCGCTTCGATGAGCATCGAGAATAACTCCATGCGCGCGCCGACAACATCGCGTTCGACGCTTAGGTTCAGCGAGCTGAACCACTGCCGCCAGACATAGGGCCGCGTGCCCTGTTGCAGTAAGGGCAGCAATGCCATCTGCGCTGGCGTCATCGTGCAATCCGGTACTAACGACGGACTACACACCGCGATCAGTGTTTCATGTAGCAATAGGCGCGCCCCGGTGCCCGGCCAACCCGCGCCCCCAGCCAGCAGCGCCGCGTCGAATGCCGTGTCGCTGAACATGAAGGGCCGCGTCTGCGGTGTCAGGTGCACGGTAATACCGGGATGGGCCTGCTGGAAGCGCGCAAGCCGGGGCACCAGCCAGCGCGTAGCGAAGGTTGGGACCACCGCCAGTTCCAGCGCACTGCTGGCACCGCCATTGGCCATGAAGGACAAGGTGTCGCGCTCCATGGCATCGAGTGTGGCGCGTACGGTTTTGCTGTAGCGCTCGCCCGCATTGGTCAGCAGCACGCCGCGACGCGAACGGCGAAACAGTTTTACGCCGAGAAACTCTTCCAGACTGTCGATCTGTCGGCATACCGCGCTTTGCGTGATCGAAAGCTCGGCCCCTGCATGTGTGAAGCTCTGGTGTCTGGCTGCCGCTTCGAACATCGTCAACGCGGCAGTGGAGGGAAGCTTGCGTCGCATGCTGATTTTTCCTTCATTATTACTACTTCGGAGTGCGTTTTTCACACAAGTGTGTGCAAACAAATCGTTTGTATGCAACGCATGAAAAATCTTAAAATATCAATCTCAGCATAGCATGGCCATAATCCACGCAGCAAGTGGAGCGACCCGCCAGGCAGCATAACTAATTGGAGATGTCATGACTTTATCGGACAACAGGACTGCTTTTCACTGGGATGACCCGCTGCTGCTGTCGGCGCAACTTACCGACGAGGAACGTATGGTGCGCGATGCCGCCCACACCTATGCTCAAGGGCGTCTCGCGCCGCGCGTGCTGGAAGCCTTCCGCCATGAAAAAATGGATATTTCGATTTTTCGCGAAATGGGCGACCTCGGCTTGCTCGGGGCCACCATCCCCGCCGAATATGGCGGCTCGGGCTTGAACTATGTTAGCTACGGCCTGATCGCACGCGAAGTCGAGCGGGTCGATTCTGGTTATCGCTCAATGATGAGCGTGCAAAGTTCGCTTGTGATGGTGCCGATTAATACCTTCGGCAGCGAAGCGCAAAAGCGTAAATACTTGCCGAAACTGGCGACCGGTGAATGGATCGGCTGCTTCGGCCTCACCGAACCCGACCATGGTTCTGATCCGGGCAGTATGATCACGCGGGCCAAAACGGTGGCCGGTGGCTATGCGCTGACCGGTACCAAAATGTGGATTACCAACAGCCCGGTCGCCGATGTATTCGTGGTCTGGGCTAAGACCGAGGATGACAAGATCCGCGGCTTCATCCTTGAAAAGAGCTGGGATGGCCTGAGCGCACCAGCGATTCACGGCAAGTTTGGCTTGCGCGCTTCGGTGACAGGTGAAATCGTGATGAACAATGTATTCGTCCCAGAAGAAAACCTGCTGCCGCATGTGACCGGTTTGAAAGGCCCGTTTACATGCCTTGATTCTGCGCGTTACGGGATTGCCTGGGGTGCGCTCGGTGCGGCCGAATTTTGCTGGCATGCGGCGCGCCAGTACACGCTCGACCGCAAGCAGTTCGGCCGGCCGTTGGCGGCCAACCAGTTGGTACAAAAGAAACTGGCCGATATGCAGACCGAAATCACGATGGCGTTGCAGGGTTGCTTGCGTCTGGGCCGGATGAAGGATGATGGCACGGCCTCGGTCGAAATTACCTCCATCATGAAGCGCAATTCATGTGGCAAATCGCTCGATATCGCGCGTATGGCACGCGACATGTTGGGCGGTAACGGGATTTCCGACGAGTTCGGCGTGATCCGTCATATGGTCAACCTTGAGGTGGTCAACACCTATGAAGGTACGCACGATGTACATGCGCTGATTCTGGGGCGCGCCATCACTGGCATCGCGGCGTTTTCCTGATGAGCGCCGCAACACCGGCATCGCGGCCCGCGCCGCTGACCGGCATCCGTGTGCTGGATTTGTCGCGCGTGCTGGCTGGACCTTGGGCGTCGCAACTGCTGGCCGATCTCGGCGCTGACGTGGTCAAGGTTGAGCGTCCGGGCGTTGGGGACGATACCCGTTCGTGGGGGCCGCCGTATTTGCGCGATAGTGCAGGCAATGACACCGCCGAAACCGCTTATTTCATCAGCGCCAATCGTAACAAGCGCTCGGTGACGATCGATCTGGCGCTGCCCGAAGGACAGGTGCTGGTAAAGCGCATGGCGATGGAGGCAGATGTTCTGCTCGAAAATTTCAAGTTCGAAGGCTTGAAGCAATACGGGCTGGACTATGCGGCGCTCGCCGCCAGCAACCCGCGCCTTGTGTATTGCTCAATCACCGGCTTCGGCCAGACCGGACCGTATGCGGCTCGGGCCGGCTATGATTTTCTGATCCAAGGCTTAGGTGGATTGATGAGTGTGACCGGGCGCGCGGATACCGAGGAGGGTGCCGGGCCGCAAAAGGTGGGCGTGGCGCTAACCGATATCATGACCGGCCTTTACGCCACCATCGCCGTGCAGGCCGCGCTGACCGAGCGCGAACGCTCCGGCCTGGGACAGCAAATCGACCTGGCGCTGCTGGATGTGCAGATCGCATCCCTAGCTAACCAGGCATCGAATTACTTGGCCAGTGGCATTGTGCCGCGCCGAATGGGCAATGCGCATCCAAGTATTGTGCCCTACCAGGACTTTCCAACCGCCGATGGCGACATGATCCTGGCGATCGGCAACGATAGCCAGTTCGCTAAATTTTGCGTCGCCGCGTCGCATCCCGAATGGGCGCAGGACAATCGATTTGCGACCAACCCGCAACGCGTGGCGAACCGGCTGATATTGATTCCCCTATTACGTCAGGCCACAGTCATGCGTACCACGCAAGAATGGAACGCGCTACTCGAAAGCGCCGGAGTGCCATGCGGCCCGATCAACCAGCTCGACGACGTGTTTGCCGATCCCCACGTGCAGGCGCGTGGCGTGCGAATCGAGTTGCCGCATCCGACAGCGGGAAGCGCGCCCATGGTGGCGAACCCGATCCGCCTATCCGCTTCGCCGGTGGAGTACCGCAACGCGCCGCCGACCCTCGGACAGCATACGGATGAAGTGCTGGCAGAGTGGCTGGCAATGGACGCAGACACGATCGCCGGGCTGCGTCGACAAGCCATTATTTGAAGTGGGCGAGTAGTGTTCTTCGGCGGTTTACCTTCGTCGCCCTGATTCGAAACACCTTGGCGGACGCTGGCTGCTTTGCCAGATGCGATCGCATATCTGCCCGAGTACCCGGCCGAACTGCGGTCGCTGGCTTGCCGACATCTTGCCGCTGACCCCTTCGTCCGAGAACCAAAAATCTACGTTATACCCGGCCCGTTCGATCTCGCTTTGTTGATTTTCCGTCGTCTGGTCTTTCGTGCTGACGCATCTATAAGCGAAGACTGCCATGTTCATCCCCCAGGTAGGTGTTAGAAAACGATGTCAGATATAACCTGGTGTCAGAAACTGATAACCCTAATTTATTAACATGGTTTGCTGGGCCTATCTGGCGTGTCAGAAATCGGTCGTTTTTGAACACGGCTGGGTAGTCATTTTTTGGCGGCAATCGATTGAATCATGTTATCCAGTAGTAATAGGTGGTACATTTTCTAAATACCAAAGTTTGTTGGATGAAAGGCCGATAAATTTGTTTAATTAGATGCTGGTCGAGACGTGCAGAGTGTAAGGATTAGAGAGGAGACCCCGTGCGTCGTGGTAAGCTATCGGGAATAAAGCGTGATGATCGCTAAAATATTTAGATACAATACCTTAGCTTTTGCTATATTATAGTGACACTTGACCAAGTTGATTCGCGCCTAAAAGGCGCGATATTTGCTTGTAAAGAACTTATATTGAAAGGGAAATTTTATGGGCGGAGATGCTTCGTAACAACACAACTTTCCACAATTTTTGAAGGCGCTATATGCGCCTTTTTTCTCGTCAAAACTAAAGCAAGGCAATTTATGTGGGCGTTTGTTGCAAATATTGCCGGACTCGCTGGGATACTTGGGATAAGTGTAACAAATTTTCTCACTGATAGTCTTAAGTCATGGATTGCGGTTGCTGCCTTCGTTGGTGTTTGCGCCTATTTAATCTGCCAAATTTTTATAATTTCCAAAAAAGTTTTAAGCCAAACTCATCCAAGTGGTTTTTTGCCATTATCATCGATTGCTAAATATGTAACATCAGATGGAAAAAATCTCGAATTTGAGACCCTTCGCCACCTTCAAATCAAAAGGCCTTTTCTACGGCATATTGATCACGCGTTCCATTGGACTGGGTCTAAAGAACCAAAGGTATCTTCAGAAATTCAAATAGTTCAGCCAGTGAAGAGGTCTCAAAATACAACCGCTAGTTCAGTAAAAATGATCTTCCCTAGGACGAGAATTTACAATGACGTCGAGGTTGTACATATAAAAATGTTGATTGATGACTCAGATGAAAAATCCGAAACTTATCTGTCCATGAGAGTTCAGGCACCAATCTGCCTAATATCCTTTCAAGTAGATCTATTGCACGTAACACAGCGCTACCATGGCGAGTCGGCAAAATTCACAAGATCCTTAATTGAAAATGGCAGTGCGGCAGTTATAGAAGATATTAAAATAATTCAGTTCAGCGCATCGACCAAATCATTTTTCCACATGGTGACAAACCCAGAACCAGGGTATGAGTACAAACTGTGGTGGCCAAGGCCTATGCTTACCAACGGTAAAGCGGCAGGAAAGCGTCAAGGGGTTAAAGTCCAATCTCCTTAGGCTAGCCTTCCAATCAGTGAGCTTTTTAGCGCTCGTCTTCCCGCCACAAACAACAGGTTTACCTCCGCGTTCAGGCCTTACTTGTCCGGACGAAGCCAGGTGCTCGGCGCTTATTCTGGCAAAGCTGAACGCAATTCTGTCTTTCATGTGGTGCCTTAATGCTGCCGTTATGCTGTAACGACACAACGCCAGTACAACGGCATTATGTCGTCCGTACAAACGTACCTGCAATGACCTTGCCGCTGACCACATTTGCCAAGCAAATTGGACGGGCCTCTTACCGGCTAGGAACGGCGTTTACCTCGTTCAATAGGCAAAGTCATCGCTATTTAAGCGATGTGAGCCGTAATGAACCTCATACTGTGAGCCTAACTTAGATGCAATTCTACGAGCATCTGTTTCCTCAGAATAAATACCGCCAAAATGCCAAGGCGAAGATTTAACTATGCCGAAACCAATTACATTTCCGCTGTTGTCTGGATCAACTGGAAGCAAGCCGAAGTCAGGCAATACCGAAATTGCGATACGCGTAAACGCTTCTTGTGCTTCTTCATGCGTAGCGAAATCAGGAGAGCTTGTGCGAAAAACCTGTGATGCATTTTCAGGATAAAAGACTTCGATAAAAACTCGGCCGGTCGCAGCGTCATCAACTGATTCGCATCGGTATTTCGTCATTTTTTACTCTCCACTTAGTATCGGCGTCCGGCCGGTTCGGGCGCGCGTGCGCGCTTTTTATTCACTTATTGACCAGCATACCAAATTGAAACAGATACTAAACTGTAAATAATATCAGGGCGTTGGGATTAGTAGTCATGAATCTATTTGGTATAAATGCTAGGCATCGGTCTTGCCACGGCGACAAAGTAACTAACGGTTACGAGCTCGGCAAAATCCTAAGCATTTATTTTTGACAGTACTTTTGACGGTACATTTTTACTTTCGAATATCTAGACCCTCTGTTTATAAGGATAAAAATGTGTTGTTATATTCCACCTATCCACAAAAGGGTTCTGTCGCGTTGAGCAAAGTCATCGAGCCGCTCAGGTAGACTACTGTCTTTGAAAAAAGGGCGAAGCGAGATGCTCAAAGCCAAAGGGATGCGATTTCCCATCGACGTGATTCTGGTCTGCATCCGTTGGTACGCAGCCTACCCATTGAGTTACCGTCACTTGGAAGAAATGATGGAAGAACGCGGCGTGGTTGTCGATCACTCATCGATCAATCGCTGGGCGATCCGGTTTCTGCCGTTACTTGAAAAGGCTTTCCGCAAACACAAGCGTCCGGATAGCGGAAGCTGGCGAATGGACGAGACCTATATAAAAGTCAAAGGCACCTGGAAGTATCTCTATCGGGCCGTGGACAAGGAAGGCAACACGGTCAATTTTCTATTAACGGCCAAGCGGGATAAGTGGGCTGCGAAACGTTTTTTCAACAAGGGCATGCAAGCTCATGGCATTCCTGAAAAAGTCACGATGGATAAAAGCGGCGCCAACAAGGCGGCGATTGATGAGAACAATGCCGGCATGGACATTCCGATGGTCGTTCGGCAGGTCAAATACCTCAACAATATCGTCGAACAGGACCACCGTGCCATCAAGCGCGTAACCAAGCCGATGCTCAACTTCAAATCATTTCGGTCCGCCAAACACATCTTGGCCGGCATTGAACTCATGCACCTGATCCGTAAAAGCCAGCTCATGGGGGAAGGCATTGATGAGATGACTTTTGCAGACCAATTTATGCATTAGCGGGAAAAATCCGTCGAGTTTGAAGGCCGGTGCACCCGCCAGCTAGAAATCCGACTTGTCCTTGCTAAAGCGACAGAACCCTATTTCTCATCGGAGGCAGCATTGGCGCTGATCATCTACTCCTTTTGTTGTTAAAACGATTGATTAATACCGACGTAAGAGCCAAGTTGCGTTCGTCCTGGAAGTGGGTTGTCCAGATTGTTATTGTTCAAACCAGGGTTGTTGGGTTCTAGCGAGAAAGTTGCATTTGCGCCGTTTTTCAGGTAACCAACGTTTGCGTATAGAAAGGTGCGTTTGGACAGGTTGTATGTGCCGCCAAGTTCAAACATCGTGGCGTGACCCTGACCGTCATGTGTCGCATTCGCATTACCCCTTCCGACGTCGATACGATAGACTCCTGCTGTCAATAACAGCGCTGGCGTCATGCCGTAATTAAAACCAAGCCAATAGTGATTTGCCGTTTTTGCAAGTCCAGTCGGCGTATCCGGTGCCACCATTCTGGTTACGGCGCCTTGAATTATAAATTTTTGAATGCGCAGATTGCCACCGATCACCAACTCCTTGGAGGAGGTAAATACGTTACTGAATTGACCATTGCTATCCCGCATTTCGTCATAAATAGCTCGGACGTCAAACAGCGCTGATTGATAGGTTAATTGGATACCGTCGGTTCGGCCGAATCCGCCCGGAGCGCCCGCATTGAAATTAGCTGTTTGGCCGGGCAGTGAATTTTGAAGGGCCACATCGAAGCCGTTATAGGATGGGCTTAAATAGGTGACGTTGCTATTTGTTTGCTGCCAGTTCCGGCCGCGCACTAGTGAAGCGGAGCCAAACAATTCCTGCACAAAAGGGTCGATCATCGTGACGCCGTTGCTGATGAAAAGATCGCGGCCAAGTTTTATGGTTCCCAAGTCGTTGCTTGAAAGGCCCACAAACGATTTTCGAAAAGAGGCACCCCCCATACCCGTCATGATTTTGACTGCATCGGATATGACGAAAATGGCCTTGTTTCCTCCCCCCAAGTTGTCCACGCCAGTGACATTTATCATGCCAACGCCCCAGTCTCCGTTTTGCGTACCAAACCGTGACGCAGTCACACCAGGGGATGTTTGCACCTGATTCAGGTACGCAAATCCTCCGTCAACGCGCCCTGAGAAGGTGACTGTTGATTGTGCTGCAGCGAGTCCCGTCGCTGAGGCAAGGGTCGCCAAGACTACAATTTTATTTATTTTCATGTCGTATGAATTGCAAGATTAGGGATAGGCAGGAATGCCGAAACTCTTTTCAATCACTGATTCTATTTGGAGTGCATGTTTGCGATGCGCCATAGATCAGTGTTTTTTCGAAATATATAGGTAGATATCTGACCTCTTATTTCTGAGTGAATACTAGCATTCGGAAAAAAGCACATGCAAGCATTTTTTATAAATTCATGTTGTTTTAGCGAGTTTTTTTGATTTTTGACAGCTATTTGTATAAATATAGCTATTTTTATGGAAAGAAAGTATCGCGCATGGCGCAATACAAAGTTGTCAAATCCACTTTGAAGTAAGATCACATAGCTAAAATTAAGCAGTTATCTTTCTGGCGTGGCATTGTCGTGGTGAGAAAACCCCTATGAAATAGCAATTTTTCACGCAAAATGTGTATTTTTTGAAAGAAGTGATCTATGTCGTTGTTATTGTAATTGATATTTTTTTATGGTTAATTCGATAATTCATATCATGTGGGTACAATTTTTATTTATTTAAATCGTTAATAATCAACTACTTAGTACTAAATATATGAATGGGAGGGATTGTTTAGTGGTCGTTTTGGTCACATGATGGGAATGGATTTCCATTAAATAATCATCGTTTAGATGTTTGACATCTGACGACTAAGGTGCAATACTTCGATTCAAGCTGACCGATTCAAGATCGGCGGCAATAGCAAGGTTGGGTGTAACGGTAAAGAGCGATTAAACGATGGGCTTACAAATAGTGTGTGATCAGGAGCTGAATAAAGACGTTGCATGGCCATCCTTTCCAGTGGTGTTGCGGGAGGCAGTTGGCGCGCAGGTAGGGACCGTGCTTTATGCTGGTTTGGGCACAGCCGGTCATGCGTGGTTTGGATTGGATATGCGTCTAGCGCCGAAATCATGGCAACGCCTAGCGGATTTTCCCGCTGCGGTACCCAGTGGTGCAGTGTCAGTAGTCGTCGAGGGTAAAGTTTACGTGTTTGGCGGGGCAGGGCGTATTAGTGCATCGGATAGTTTGGCGCAATTCGATGTTGTCCATTGTTATGATCCGCTATCCGATAGCTGGACCTGCCTGTCGACTCATTTACCGTGCGGTTTGTTGGGGGCATCTGCGGCGTGTGTGGACGATCGACATATTTTGTTTTTTGGCGGTTATAACGCCACGCAATTTAATGCATTATTTGCACGCTATAAGGCACTTGCGCCGTCGCAACAGCCGCAAGCGTTAGAGGCGTTCATGGCCCGGTCGGCGCAGGACTACGCGTGGAATGGAAGCGTCTGGCAATTTAACGTGGTTACGCTAAATTGGAAAAATCTCGGTGCTGTGGGGCATCTGCCAAATTGCGGCAGTAGCGTGATTCAGCATCAAGGTCAGATCTATTTATTGAGTGGTGAAGTGAAGCCTGGGTTGAGATCCGACTCTGTGAAGCGCGCGATGTTTGCCGATGGCAGTGTGAAGTGGATTGACGAGGCAAGGTTACCGCCCGTAAGTGCGCTAGCGCCGCAAGAAGGTGTTGCCTGTGGGTTTTCAGGTTGCTGGGGTACGTATCCAATTTTGGCCGGCGGCACCAATTTTCCGGGCGCAAGGAGACGTTACGATGCGGGGGAATTTTACGCTCATCAGGGTTTGCCGAAAACCTGGCGCAACGAAATATATGTTTTTCGGGATGATGTCTGGATAATGGCTGGCAGATTACCTGTTGCACGTGCAAACGGGCTTTCCTTTCAAGTTGCAGCGGGGCTGGTGTTTGTCGGTGGCGATACGCAGGATGGCGTTCCTTGTATGGACACCCTGTTTTTAGCACATCCGGATACAACAGCGCCGTCCACCGTTCCAGACTTTTTTCAGAGAGATTCAAGTGACAACTAAAGTTCCGGCATATCGCCAAGTGCAAATTGAAATCAAGAAATACATCAAAAGTAATCACTTGAAATTTGGAGATTGCTTACCTCCAGAGGCACAGCTCGCCAAAAACCTAGGAGTGAGTCGTCCTTCGTTGCGTGAAGCTGTTAAATCGCTGGAGTCGCTTGGTATCGTTGAGTCACGACATGGCGAGGGGATTTTTGTTAAAGAATTTTCATTCGATTCAATTGTAGAAAATCTGCCTTATTCAATGAATGAGGGAGACGAGAATGTTAAAAAGCTTTTGCACGTTCGCAAATACCTTGAACTTGGCGCGATACCCGCAGTGGTTGAGCGCATCGGGCCCGAGAGCATTCAGCGCCTGAGAGCGCTAGGCGAACGCATGTTGAGCAAAGCGCTGGATAAGCAGACTTTTGAGCAAGAAGATCGCGACTTTCATGCGGAGATGTATAGCTGCCTGAAGAATGACTTTCTCCTCTCATTGATCGATTTATTTTGGAAAGTATTTAATGAGATGAATCAGTCGGCTCGCTCCGTGGATCATTGGGCGCTGGAAGCGACCGCGAGAGATCATTTACGCGTTGTCAACATGCTGGAGAAGAAAGACGTTTTCGGCGTGTTATCCGCACATCGCGAGCATTTTCAGTCGATTGTAGATAGTTACCCTGAAGACGCTAGTAGTGAGTTGCAAGTTGCAGAAAAGATAAACGAATAGTTTTATAGCGCGTTTTTTTGAATTTTTCGAAAATAAGTTGATTGAAATATTTCGGGGTATTGCATGTTGAAATTCAATAACAAACTTCTGACGTTAGTAGCTGCATTAGCATTATTGGCTCAAAGCGGTGCTGCTTTTTCGGCGGAGAAGACGTTTGTTGGCGCTTTTGATGTGGGGCCAAGCGGTAATGCCCAAAAATTCAATCCTTTAACTGCGAGTGCCGGATTTAGTTTCTACAACAAATATTTTAGTACGCTAACTTTGTACGACGCGGCACTTGAAAAAATCAATGGCGACTTAGCTCAAAGTTGGTCTTTTTCAGCCGATGGCAAGAGCATGACAATCAAGTTGCGCAAAGGGGTGAAGTGGCATGACGGCGCGCTCTTCACGGCGAAGGACGTAAAGTTCACATTTGATTTAGTCAAAAACCCCGATATGGCGAGTAGCTTTTCTGCCCGATTGAATCATGTGACCGATATTCAGATCCCGGACGAATATACCGTCGTGTTGACGCTGGATACGCCGGATGCTTCGTTACCGGATGCGTTTACCAGCATCATGATTGTTCCCGTACATCTGCTGGGGAACATGCCGGTTAAAGAGTTGCGCAATGCTGACTGGTGGAAGCAGCCAGTTGGCACCGGCCCTTTTAAATGGCATGCGTACTTACCGGATCAATACGTTGAGCTGGATGCCAACAAAAACTTTTATCGTGGTCGGCCAAAGCTCGACAAGCTGATCAATCGTTATTTCAAGGACGGCAGTTCGGCATCAATTGCGTTACAGGCAGGGGAAATTCAGCATACTTATCTGACGCTGGATCAGGTCAAAGAGAGTCGGAACAATAACGTATTCAATGTTATTGCAGGCCCGTCCAACGTACTCAATTACATTGGGGTCAACAATAACGATCCGCGTTTTAAAGATGTGCGCGTTCGTCAGGCCATTCTGCTAGCCATTGATCGAAATGCCATCATTAAGTATATCTATGGCGGTCAGGCAAGCTTGAATAACTGTGTGTTATCGCTGCCTAAATACGTACCGGCGGATATCAATCAATATGCAATGAATGTGAAAGCAGCAAAACAACTACTGACAGACGCCGGTTGGCATAAACTGAATCATGATTTACCCATTGAGTTGCTGACTTATTATGGCGATCAAGTATCCAAAGATGTGGTCTCTTCCCTGCAAGCCATGTTAGGCGATATCGGCATCAATATCCGACCGCGTTTTGTTGATGTGGCGACATTCTCGCAAACGGTGGAGGCAGGAAAATTCAGCATGGTGTTTGCTGGTGGTGGGAATGGCCCCGATCCTAGCGTATTGGCACCGTTGATGGCGTCAACCGACGCGCCGCCAAAAGGGGCGAATCGAATGCGAGTAAATTTGCCGGAGCTTGATAGGTTGTTTCAGGCGGGTCAGATAGAAGCAGACGACGCCAAGCGCACGGAGATCTACAAAAACGTCTGTCGGTTAACTAATGCAAAGTTACCCTGGATTCCATTATGGATGACCAACCGTTTCGGTGGCGTCGCCAAGAATGCTGAAAATGTCATCTGGACGCCAGCGCCCAGCGGCGGACGATATCAGGACTTTCCGGAAAACTGGTCACTGCGTTAATCTTTAATCCTTAATTTGTCGTCATTAATCTGAAATAAATTACGCACCCTTAGGGGAGCGTCGGGGTAACACATGCTGAAATATTTATTTGGTCGGATTCTGGTGAATATTCCGACACTAATTGCCATATTAATCGCGATTTTTGTGATGATTAATATGGCTCCAGGAGATCCCGTTGATGCCTTCGTGCCTCCTACACAATCATTAACGAGCCAGCAAAAAGATATCTTGCGACACGACTTGGGGCTTGATGCGCCTATGCCCGTACGGTTTTTTGTCTGGATTAAAAAAGTCGTGCATGGGGATTTGGGGTATCGATATAAAGACGGACAAAAAGTAACGGACGCGATTGCCAGCCGTATTCCGGCGACGTTCATGCTGACGTTTATCGGTCTAACCTTAGGCTCAGTGCTCGGGATACTTGCCGGTATCGTTTCGGCGCGACATTACAATAAAAAGACTGATTATGTTTTGTCTGTCCTCGCCTATCTGGCGATCAGCTGCCCCGCCTTCTTGGTTGGCATTGCCGGGATGTATATTTTTTCGCTGAAATTGGGATGGTTTCCGGCGGGAGGTTATTCCATTCCCGGCGATGGCAGCTGGACTGATATTTTGCATCACCTGATATTGCCCTCGATCGTACTCGCGGTGCAATTCGTTGCGATCCTGATGCGTTATACCAGAGCCGGTTTGCTAGAAGTCATGACGCAAGATTATGTGCGCACAGCAACCGCCAAAGGATTGTCGCCGTATAAGGTGATGGTGCGACATGCGCTGCCGAATACGCTCATTCCGATTGTTACAGTGATTGCCGCCAATTTTGGTGCATTAATTGGCGGCGCGGTCTTTGTAGAAGTCGTGTTTTCCTGGCCCGGTATGGGGATGCTGTTTCTGGATGGCATTGAGAGCCGCGACTATCCGTTGATTATGGGCATCGCATTATTCATGGCGCTAGCAATATTAGCCATCAATATCATTACCGACATTATCTATTCGTGGATAGACCCTCGGATAACGCTCAAATAAATGCTTATTTTCCGAGCGTTGGAAGATGCACATTTTTCTGAACGGCCCATAACTTTTTTACTAATTCAAGAGTGATGACATGAGTGGTAACAATCTGAAAGCGAGTAAATGGCAGAAGTTTCGAGCTAATAGGATTGCCATGTTGGGTGTGTGCGTGTTTCTACTGGTAACCGTTATCTGCCTTTTTTCTCACTGGCTATTTCAATTTGATCCGAATGCGATCGATTTGAGCTCCTCGCTGCAAGGACCTTCGCGCATGCATTGGCTTGGTACCGACCAGACCGGCAGAGATATGCTGGCGCGAACCATGGCCGCCGGGCAGATTTCAATGTTGGTTGGTGCGTGCAGTGTCGTCCTCGCGGTGGTCATTGGTACGGTGCTGGGAGGACTTGCCGGTTATTTCGGCGGCTGGCTGGACAATCTGATCATGCGCTTTGTCGATATTGTCATGACATTTCCAACCATTATTGTGTTGATGACGCTGTCTGCAGTGATTGGGTCCGGTACTGGTAAGACCATCATGATTATCGGTTTGCTTTCCTGGCCGCTGGTGTGCCGTCTGGTACGAGCCCGCATATTGAGTGTGCGTGAGATGGAGTTTGTTGCCGCCGCTAAAACGTTAGGGGCAGGGCACGGCTATATCTTATTTAAACACTGTTTGCCAAACACGACCGATGTGTTGGTGGTGTTTTCATCTCTTGGATTTGTTAGCGCCATTATGGCCGAGGCTGGATTGAGCTTTCTGGGCCTTGGAGTGCAATTGCCCGATGCAAGCTGGGGGAGTCTGCTCAGCATCGCACGCGAAGCATCCATTCTTCAGCAATACCCCTGGATCTGGTTGCCATCCGGTGTGCTAATTGTGATCACTGCTCTTTCTGCAAATTTTATTGGCGACGGGTTACGCCAGGCTTTTGACCCTAAAACTATGAAGGAATGAATACGATGTCTACTTTGAAATTGCACGGCATTATCCCCCCGGTTGTTACGCCGCTGACCCATGATTATAAGGTCGATAAACCTAGCTTGCGGCGCGTTATCCGTCACCTGCTGGATGGCGGCGTGCATGGCCTGTTTTTGCTGGGCTCGACCAGTGAAGTGGTTTTTTTGAATGCGCAACAGCGCGCCGATGTCATGGAAGTTGCGGTGGCAGAAGCAGGTGGTCGTGTGCCTCTGGTCGCTGGGGTCATTGATCCAACGACTGATCGTACAATCGAGTATGCGCGTCAGGCTAAAGAGTTGGGTGTTGATGGTCTCGTTGTGACATCACAGTTTTATACCCGTACCAGTCAGGCTGAGACGGTCGATCACTTTTCATACATCAAAGACGCAGTAGATCTGCCGATCATTGCCTACGATATCCCGGTCTGTGTGCAACTCAAATTGGCACGCGAAACCATTCGTGAACTATATGATCGCAAGATTATTTGCGCGGTGAAAGATAGTAGCGGTGACGATGGCAATATGCGCATGCTGATGCGTGACTTTGCGGAGCAGCCGGATTTTGCGATTTTGACCGGTTCCGAAACGATGGTTGATTATGCTCTGCTGGGCGGCGCACACGGTAATGTACCAGGCTTGGGTAACGTTGATCCGGCCGGTTATGTCCGTTTGTATAACGCTGCGAAAGCAGGGGATTGGGAAACTGCGCGCGCCGAACAACATCGTCTGATTGCACTGTTCGATATTGTCTTCCAGGGTGTACCGCATACCAGTCCAAATGCCTCTGGCGTGGGTGGATTTAAAACAGCGATGCATTTGATGGGCCTGATTGAAAACCGCCACATGAGTCGTCCGAATCGCGTATTGCCTGATGCTGCGATTGAAAAAATACGCGCTATATTAGTCAGCGCCGGACTGCTATAACGCGTGATAGCGTGGTCTGCGAGTCACTCTGGGACCACGCATCTCTGGAAAATGTTGGCGATATGGTGCTAACTGAACGGCACGATGAATAGCATAAGAATAGGTGATGAATATGCTTGGTTCTGATGTAATCCTGGATGTAAAAGGGCTAACGACGACCTTCCGGACGCCCGCTGGCTTAGTGAATGCTGTCAATGATCTGGACTTTCAACTGCGGCGCGGGGAAACGCTGGCGATTGTCGGCGAATCCGGTTGCGGTAAATCGGTGACGTCATTTTCGCTCATGCGTTTATTGAGTGGGCAGGTCAGGATTGCTGGCGAGGTATGGCTGAAAGATCAGCAGGATCAACCGGTCGATCTATTGTGTCTTCCCACTAGTGACATGCAACGGGTTCGCGGTAATCGATTAGCAATGATTTTTCAGGAACCGATGACCTCGCTGAACCCTTTACATCGGATCGGGGATCAGATAGCCGAAGTCATGATGACGCACGGGCGGTGCTCCAAAGAAGAAGCGTATGAACATGCGTTAGCACTATTGACGTTGGTTGGCATCTCGGACCCGGAGATACGTGCCAGACAATATCCGCATCAAATGTCTGGTGGCATGCGGCAACGGGTGATGATTTCGATTGCGCTTGCTTGTAAGCCTGCGGTGTTGATTGCAGATGAGCCGACCACGGCGCTCGATGTCACTATTCAGGCCCAGATTTTACGTTTGATACGCAAGTTGCAGCGCGAAGTAGGAATGGGTGTTCTTTTTATTACCCATGATATGGGCGTCGTTGCACAGATTGCTGACCGTGTCGCAGTAATGTATGCAGGCCAGTTGGTCGAGCAAACCACAACCAGAACCTTGTTTAAGTATCCGCGACATCCTTATACCAAAGGCTTGCTCGCATCGATCCCAAATCCCAATGTGGAAGGACGTCTGTACGGCATTCCCGGACAGGTAGAACCTGTATTTGGAGAACCGGTTGGTTGTCGATTTGCGAATCGGTGTAATCAGGCAACTGACCTCTGCCAGACGACTAATCCACCGTTAATGGATATAGATGGTCACCTGGTCCGTTGCCATTTTGGGGACCAACCATGAATGTAAATGTAAGCCTGAACCCGAACAATCGGCAAACCACCGACAGTATTCTCTCCTTTGAAAATGTCGGTATCCAGTTTTCTATCAAAACCGGCATGTTTGGAAAAACGCGTTCGTTACACGCTGTGCAAGACGTTTCTTTCACCCTCAAGCCGGGCGAAATTCTGGGTATCGTCGGCGAGTCCGGTAGCGGAAAATCAACGCTGGGAAAGCTAGGTATGCGCCTGTTGAAGCCGACCACAGGGGCGATCAGATATCGGGGAAAATTGCTTCAGGATTATCGTGGTGCTGAACTCAAGCAATTATGCGGTGACGTGCAGATGGTGTTTCAGGACCCAAATGCCAGCCTGAACAGTCGCCTGACGATAGAGCAGAGTTTACGCGAGCCATTTGTCCTGCATAAGCGCGGTAGCAAGCAAGAGCAAGGTCAGGAAATTTTGCGTTTGCTGGATATTGTTGGTTTGCCAGCCAGTGTGTTGCATCGCTATCCACATGAGTTGTCCGGTGGCCAAAAGCAACGCGTCGTGATCGCTCGCGCATTGGCACTCAAGCCAAAGGTCATCATTGCCGATGAGGCTGTTGCAGCGCTGGATGCCTCGGTTAAAGCGCAAATTATCAATTTGCTGCTCGACCTGCAAAAAGAATTTAATCTCGCGATCATTTTTATATCGCACGATTTACCGATGGTGCAAGCCGTTTGTAACCGCGTATTGGTATTGTATCTGGGCCGCTTGATGGAATATGCACCGCGCGAAGTCATTGTTCAGGGCGGAAAGCATCCCTATACCCAGGCGCTTTGGAAAAGTTCGCCCATTGCCGATCCGGATCTGGTCTTCTCTGACGATGAGCCATTGCAGGGTGAAATCCCCAGTCCGTTAAATCCGCCCAGCGGTTGTGTGTTCCATACGCGCTGTCCGCAAGCGTTTCAGAAATGTTGTGAAAAGATCCCTGATCTGTATCAATTAGCCCCACAGCACAACGTCGCTTGCTTGCTGTATGAAAAACTACCTGCCGTTGAGGCGCTCTCCACTTCTTGATGTTCGTTGCAGATCGTCACCAGGTTCTTACAGATTACTTAAGTTTATATCTCCATATGAATATTGAACAACTTAGAAATAAGCTCGTCGTGTCTTGCCAGCCGGTACCAGATAGCCCAATGGACAGGCAAGACATCATCGTCGCGATGGCCTGCGCGGCGGTGGCTGCCGGAGCCGGTGGTCTGCGCATCGAAGGCGCTGACAATGTGCGTGCCGTGGTGGCTGCCGTCAATGTGCCGGTCATCGGCATTGTTAAGCGCGATTTGGCCGATAGCCCGGTGCGGATTACCCCCTATTTGCAAGACGTTGACGATTTGATTCATGCCGGTGCGGCGATCATCGCCTTCGACGGTACTCAGCGCATCCGTCCAGAAAGTGTCGCAAACCTCTTGGAGGCCGTCCACTTGGCGGGACGTTTGGCCATGGCGGATTGTTCGACAGAAGCAGATGGCCTGGCGGCGCTGGCGCTAGGTTGTGATTTGATCGGCACCACACTTTCCGGTTATACCGATGAAACCGCTGATCAGCCTTCAGATGCGCCAAATTTGGAGTTGGTACGGCGTTTGTCAGATGCCGGTGCACGGGTGGTGGCAGAGGGCCGTATTCGCACCGCCGCCGAGGCTGCAGACGCGCTTAGTCACGGTGCTTTTTCGGTCACCGTCGGTTCTGCTATTACCCGTATCGAACATATTACAGAATGGTTTATTGCGGCGATGCTGCAAACCGTGCGCAAGGGGTAATCAGGATGCCAATCAACAAGCCAATTGATATGCTTTTGGCGATTGATGTAGGCGGTACAAAAATTGCCGCTGCCTGGGTGAGTAAGGGACAGATTATCGAACGTCGCCAGCAACCGATGGCGACCGATCCGGCCGGTTTCTTGGAAGCCATCAATCAATTGGTATTGGGCTGGCCTGCACCAGAGCGCGTTGCGGTAGCGGCGACAGGCTATATCGATGGTGGCAAGGTGTATTCAGTGAATCAGCACATCATCGAATTTTGGGATGGCTTTCCATTGGGACGCCATCTGAATACGCGCTTCGCGTGCCCTGTAGTGCTAATGAACGATGGGCAGGCAGCGGCTTGGGGGGAGTACCTGATCCGTAAGACTTCCACATCGTCAATTGCTCCCGAGAGTCTGTTGTTTATCACCTTATCGACCGGAGTTGGTGGGGGACTGGTCTTGCATCAGCAACTGCGTATCGGACGGCAGGGTCTTGCCGGCCATGTAGGGCATACAACGATATCCCGTGGACCTGTTGATGGCGACGTGCAGTGCGGTTGCGGTCGGTGTGATTGCCTTGAAAAAGTGGCGTCTGGTACTGCGCTTGCGCGACAAGCAAGCGCGGTGTTTGGCCGCCGCATCGACAGTAAGGAGTTGTTTACGATGGCCCAGACTAACCCAGAGGCAGAAGCGATTATTGACAATGCGGCGATGGCGGTGGCGGAGGCAATCAGCAACTTTCAGATGATGCTGGATGTGGACGAGGTCGTGATCGGTGGCAGCGTCGGGCTGGCTGACGGCATGCTGCAACGCATACGTCAGGCGCTGGCACAGGCCCCTTCGTTGGCGCAGGTACCGGTGACTGCGGCGCTGCTGGGGGCAGATGCGGGTCTGGCTGGAATCATGCAATGGTCTCAAGACTAAACGCGTCATTTCCGAACTATTTTATTAAGAGAAAAAATGAACTTACAACTTGGCGGCAACATTCTGACGCCGGATGGTTGGATAGTTGGTGAGATCACCTTCGGCGATCGGATCGACGATATTGAAGGTGTACCGGTTAATCCTGCTGACAACGATGGTGATTTCATTCTTCCTGGATTTATAGATTTACACGTCCACGGTGGCGGTGGCGTCGATATCATGGAGGCTGATGGTGCTGGTGCCAAGGTAGCGCGTTTGCATGCCCGCCATGGAACGACGGCGTTTCTGGCAACTACGATGACAGCCCCTGGTGTTGAAATCGAGCGTGCGCTAAACGATCTGGCACCCATGCGTCAACAACGCACCGCAGGTGGCGCACGGATGCTGGGGATTCATCTGGAAGGTCCGTATATCAACGCAGGTAAACTCGGCGCACAACCGGATTTTGCGCGCTGCGGGGTCGCCCAAGAAGTGTCTCGCTACAACGATATCGTGCCGGTGAAACTGGTAACGATTGCCCCTGAAGTAAGCGGTCACGCTGCATTAATTGAAACTTTAGTAGCAAACGATATCCGGGTCCAGCTTGGACACACACTGGGCAGTTACGAAGATGGCGTGGAGGCATTGAGACGCGGTGCTGGCAGCTTTGCACATTTGTTTAATGCGATGACCGGTCTTCATCACCGCGAACCCGGCATGGTCGGCGCGGCGCTGGCGCATGCCGATTTTGCAGAGATTATTCCTGATCTGTTGCATGTACACCCCGGCGCAATTCGCACCGCTTTACGCTGTATTCCTCACCTGTATTGCGTGACCGATTCAACCGCTGCCGCCGGTATGCCCGACGGCAATTATTTGTTAGGCGGCCAGACTATTACCAAGTGTCTGGGCGGCGTCAGGCTGGCAGATGGCACGCTCGCCGGTAGCACGCTGACGATGGATCAGGCGCTGCGTAATCTGGTCGCTATCGGCTTGACGATCCATGACGCATCGAATCGTTTGTCAGCCAATCCCGCACGTTTTCTCGGCATTACAGACCGGGGGCATCTGGCACAAAATTGCTGGGCAGATCTGGTGGTATTCAATCGAGATTTACATCTTAAATCAGTTTATATAGAAGGAGAGTTAATTGACATCACTCATGCTTAAAGAGGCACGTGCAGCAGCCAATGCGGTCGCCGCCCAGTTTACCCAAAACACGGCGATCTACGCTGAGCTTGGAGCGAAACTACGTGCTCAGCCACCGCGCTCAGTAGTCACGATCGCGCGCGGGAGTTCTGACCACGCGTCGGCCTATTTCGCCTACCTGGTGATGGCCCAGTTGGGGAAATTGGTGACCTCATTACCGATGTCCCTGATCACCCTGTATCGCTCGCCTATTGAGGCTGCCGACGTACTGGCGGTCGCTGTCTCGCAATCGGGCCAGAGTCCTGATTTGATCGGACCGATGCGTTATCTGCGTGATGGCGGCGCTACAACGGTTGCCATGGTGAATGATCCTGCCTCCCCGTTAGCGGAGGCCAGTGAATGGGTGCTCCCGCTAGTCGCCGGGCCGGAAAAAAGTGTCGCCGCCACCAAGAGCTTTATTACCAGCCTGACTGCCAGTGCTGCATTAGTGGCGCATTGGGCCAATGACGAACCGATGCTGGCAGCCCTTAAGCAATTACCTGAGCAACTCGCGCTCGCATCCGTACAAGACTGGAGTACAGCATTTAAGATTTTTTGCGATGCTGATCGGATCATGGTTTTGGGACGCGGTTGGAGTCATTCGATAGCAATGGAGGCGGCACTAAAATTTAAGGAAACATGCGCAATTCAGGCGGAAGCGTTTTCGAGCGCGGAGGTCAAGCATGGCCCGATGGCACTCGTGGAGGAAGGTTATCCGATTCTAATATTTGCCACGCGCGGTCCAGCCCAGGAAGGCTTGATTACGACAGCCCAGGAAATGCGCGCGCGCGGTGCCCGTGTCATATTGGCGGCCCCGCCCGATGTGGCAGAACGTGATTTGACGTTGTTCACGGCAGATGTACCTGCGTTAGATCCTATTCTAGCTATTCAAAGTTTTTATATCATGGTGGAAGCGGTGGCGAGGCTGCGGGGTTTTGATCCCGATACGCCGCGTCATCTTTCTAAAGTGACTAAAACAAACTGAGTAAGCGTCCAATCAACCGGTTGTGCGCAGTGAAGATATTTTATAGGGTTTAATTCCGGTTCTGTCGCGTTAGCAAGGACAAGTCGGATTTCTAGCTAGCTGGTGCACCGGCCTTCAAACTGGACGGATTTTTCCCGCTAATGCATAAAATTGGTCCGCAAAAGTCATCTCATCGGTGCCTTCCATCATGAGCTGGCTTTTACGGATCAGGTGCATGAGTTCAATGCCGGCCAAGATGTGTTTGGCGGACCGAAATGATTTGAAGTTGAGCATCGGCTTGGTCACGCGCTTGATGGCACGGTGGTCCTGTTCGACGACATTGTTGAGGTATTTCACCTGACGAACCATGATCGGAATGTCCTTGCCGGCATTGATCTCATTAATCGCCGCCTTGTTGGCGCCGCTTTTATCCATCGTGACTTTTTCAGGAACGCCATGAGCTTGCATGGCCTTGTTGAAAAAACGTTTCACAGCCCACTTATCCCGCTTGGCTGTCGATAGAAAATCGACCGTGTTGCCTTCCTTGTCCACGGCCCGATAGAGATACTTCCAGGTGCCTTTGACTTTTATATAGGTCTCGTCCATTCGCCAGCTTCCGCTATCCGGACGCTTGTGTTTGCGGAAAGCCTTTTCAAGTAACGGCAGAAACCGGATCGCCCAGCGATTGATCGATGAGTGATCGACAACCACGCCGCGTTCTTCCATCATTTCTTCCAGGTGACGGTAACTCAATGGGTAGGCTGCGTACCAACGGATGCAGACCAGAATCACGTCGATGGGAAATCGCATTCCTTTGGTTTTGAGCATGTCGGTTCCCCTTTTTTCAAAGACAGTAGTCTACCTGAGCGGCTCGATGACTTTGCTTAACGCGACAGAACCCGTCGCGCTGCGGTTCGCGCCGGCATTCATAAGAATACAAGCTTCCATTGGCGCCATCGTTTCCTCACATTGTCTAATACAGACCGTGCGTCGTTTCTGCGGGTTATCGCTGAGGCTGATGAAATGTACTTGCTCGAGTCGGAAAAGGGAGCCCGCCAGCTAGAAAAGCAATTAGTTGGGCTGGCGTTTCAATTGAGGAATAGATGGGCAGCGGATTGCCACGCCGGAAAAATTGCTTAGCGCTGCCATCGGAGCGTGCCCACACGTCCCGGTGACATAGCCAATAAGTAATCCAGAAATACATGTGGGACGGGCTTGTTGTTCCGCCGAACCTTGATGCGAATTTGGCCCTTTATCCCTATATCGTCCCAAATACCGACGATCGCACCTCTGTCATCGCTGTCCAAAGGGCTGCTTACATTCCAATTATTGAATGTATCGCCGCACTTTTTCCATTTTTCATTTACCCAAACAGCGCAGATAATAATTTCATCGAAGTGCAGACCGACAACGGTGCACAAGCAACAAAAATATAAATGGAGAAAAACTATGAAGATCTATAGGCACAGCGTCATGAGCAATGGCAGTTGCACGTAAGCAGCCAGTCATCCAAATGCGCGCTCCGACGGCAGGCCGGATGACCAACCAGCCTTGACAGTAGTCCACTGCTCGAACTCCAAAATCTTTATGTAGGAACAAGCCATGTCAATTATCGCCCAACAAAAGAATTCAAACTTCGATGCTGACGTCGCCCGTTTGTCCAGCCGTGCTGAAGCCGTTGCTTGTGCAAAGCAGTTCGTCCCCACATTGCGAGAGCGTGCAGCGCATACCGAGGAACTGAGGCGCATTCCTGAAGAAACAATAGCGGAGCTGCGTGCTTCCGGCTTGCTGGGCATCCTGACGCCGAAGTGCTTCGGAGGTGCAGAGCTTGGCATTGCCACACTGGTCGAGGTGACATCGGAACTTGCACAGGGTTGTGTTTCTTCTGGCTGGGTTTTCGGCAACTTGATCGGCCATTACTGGTTGCTCGCGCAATTTCCACTGTCCATCTACGTTACGCTGTTCGCGCTCGGCCACAGCATGACGCTGCTCGGCGGCGTGCTCGGCAGTGTCAATGCAAACACCTGGCTGGTCGACGCCATCATCGGCCTATCGGTCGCCTACAAGGCCTTCGACAACCTCGACGGCTTCCGCACGCTGTTCGGCGTTACCCCCAACCGATGCTGGGCAGTACTCTTGTTCGGCCTGTGTCACGGCTTCGGTCGCGCCACCAAATTGCAAGAACTGCATCTTTCAGGCCAGGGACTGATTCCCAACTTGCTCGCGTTCCACGTTGGAATCGAGCTCGGCCAACTACTTGCCTTGTCGCTGATGATGGCATTGCTGCTCGCGTGGCGCCGCAGCGCGCGCTTCGACCGCCAGGCCATCTCCGCCAACGTGCTGATGCTCGGTGCGGGTTTCCTGTTGACCGGCTATCAGCTCGCCGGCTTCTGCTTGCAGCGAGGTGTCGTCCCATGAAACCAGGCCAGATCACCGTGCCGCCGTCGCGCCGGCAACTGATGATGATCGTGATTGGCAGCCTGCTGGGCGCCACCGCGATCCTGCTTGGCGTGATTCTGCCGGCCGAATTTCACCTCGATCCGCTGGGTACCGGCAAAGTCACCGGATTGCTGGGCCTGTCGGCACCGGCCAACACAGCTGCGGCGCCAGGCGTCGCGGCCGACGCCGGCGCCGCAGCCCATTTTTATGCCGAACCGCTGCGCAGCGATTCCATCGAGATAGCGCTGGCCGCCGGCGGCGACCCGCAACACCGTGACGAACTCGAATGGAAAGTTCGCCGAGCGGCTCGCCCGCACCCGCGTGCTGCCACAGCTTCTCGCCCTCCAGCAGGCAGCGGTTGTGCTGAGCGCGTACCAGCCAGTCGTCCGGCGTGCCCAATTCTTGCGCGCGCAACATCAACGGCACCAGATCGGCTTCGCGGTCGGCGACATATACCAGTCGCGTGCCGGGCAACGTCACCGCCATCTCGGCGAGTCGTTCGTACCCTTCAATCCAGCGCAGGCTTTCCTTCGGACCGCCACGGATGCCGAATTTGTCCTTCTTTTCGCGCGCCCACATCCATGCGTCAATGATGCTTAGCGGTTCGCGCCCGGGAGTGACCGCGTAGGTTGGGTGCAGGTACATGCCGCGCTGGGCTTCGTAGCTCAATGGTCCGAGACCGAACGTATCTTGGCCGTTGAAGTCCAGTTCGGTCGTGTCCTGCAAGCACAGCACTACCGGCTGTGCGGTCATGCGCTGTTCGGTGCACTGCCAATGCGGTGCCATGATCGCGCGGCAATCGATGGTGGCATTGTCAAAGAAACGGTAGGCTGCCATCGTTTCACCCCAGCCGTTACAAGCAGTCGGAATACTCGCGGTGGGCTTCTCGCCCAATCTTGCCAGCAAGGATTTTGACCGCTTGTTCAAGCGCTCATCACCCAGATTGATTTCCGACAACTCTTCCTCAGCCCAATTCTTTTCCATGGTGCCCCTGTGTCAAACTGTTGTGAGACAACTTCATCACTCTAATTAAGGAAGTTGAATACATGGACCCGACGATGACAACAGTTCTGCCACAAGATGATGTCCCCGCCCACCAACCGGAATTCGATTCCGAAGTTGTTGCTGTGGCTCGCAGGCGCACTTTTACAAAGAGCTACATGCGCCGCATCGTCCAGGAGGCGAACGCGTGCACGCAGACGGGTGCCATTGGTGCGCTGCTACGCCGCGAAGGACTGTACAGCTCGCATTTGAGCAAGTGGCGCGTAGAGATCACGGCCATGGACGCAGCAGGCCCCCAAAGCAAACAGCGTGGCCCTCAACCCGATCCAGCGAAGGCGATCGACCGCCGCATCGCCAATTTGGAACTGGAGAACGAAAAACTACGCAAGAAGCTTAATCGAGCCGAGCAGATTATCGATGTTCAAAAAAACTTTGCGAATTACTGGGCTTGCCCACGGCAGGGGAAGTCCCGTGATGAATGCCACCACGCATTTGGTGGCACAGCTTGGCGCAAGCGCCGTGTGCACCGGCATGGGCGTACCGCGCGCCAGCTACTATCGCGCCCAACAGGCACGTACCGAACAGCATACGGTGCGCAGGCCACGTCGCTCTCCAATGGCACTGAGCGCGGACGAACGCGGCGAGGTGCTGAAGGTATTGCATTCACCCGAATACGTCGATGTTGCGCCGCACACGGTCTACGCAATGCTGCTCGACACCGGCATCTACATGGCATCGGTGTCGACCTTCTATCGCATCCTTCGCGCCACCAGCGGCACGCGGCCCCGGCGCAATCAACTAGTTCACCCGGCCTATACGCGGCCCGAACTGCTGGCGACCAAACCATGCGAAGTATGGTCGTGGGACATCACAAAAATCAAGGGGCCGGTCAAGTCCGCGCACTTTCACTTGTATGTCATTTTGGATATCTTCAGCCGCTACGTCGTCGGCTGGATGATTGCCGATTGCGAATCGGACGCGTTGGCGGAGACACTCATCGGTCATACCTGCGACAACGAAGGCATCGGGCGCGACCAGTTGACCCTGCATGCCGATTGAGGTGCGGCGATGCGTTCGAAGCTGGTGGCCGACCTGCTGGTCGATTTGGGCGTTGTCAAAAGTCATAGTCATCCCTACACTTCCGACGACAATCCCTACTCGGAAGCGCAATTCAAGACGATGAAATATCGCCCCAATTTCCCGCACCGGTTTGATTCGTTAGCCGATGTACGCGCCTACTGCCAAACGTTCTTTGCCTGGTATAACTATGATCATCGCCATTCCGGCATCGTCTACATGACGCCAGCGGCCATGCACACCGGGGTTTCAACCATGATCCACGAACAGCGCGTATTGGTTCTGGAAGACGCCTTTACAAAGCATCCTAATCGATTCAAGCACCGACAGCCCCAGCCACCGATCTTACCCACGGAGGCTGGAATCAACATGCCAAAACAAGCATCAGGAGTTACAGACCAAGCCAAAATTGCTCACTAAACTATTTGCAAAAACTGTCTCAAATAGTTTGACACGCTCCGACCCCTCTCAAAATGGCTTCCTTGCGTTCTCCTGAATAACGTTTCACTTCACGACTTTGCTCCGCCCCCGATACAATTAATGAAAATTAAATGACGCGACATCTATCGTGACACAGGGGGCACAGAGGGCGGAGCTAATTTTTTAATTCATATTCTTTTTCTTAGCATTCGATCAAGAATAGTTAATTCTTAGAGGACCGGTTTTCATTAGAAAATATTTTGACGACTTCCAGAAACGATTTTAATATCGGGGACTGATCATCCTGCCGATAAACGCAACTTAAATCGACGACGGCATGCGGCGCGTTCTTTAAAGGCCGGTAGACAACGCCGGGCAATTGTAGTGAGGTAGCCGACTCGGCTACCATTGAAATCCCAAAACCACTTGCGACTAAGGCGAGGCCAGTGACAGCATCGCCAACAGCTTGCGAGACCACAGGAAGAAAACCTTCACCTCTACAAAGATCTACAACTTTGTCCATAAAGTTGGGGCGTGTGCCCGTTGGAAACATGACCATCGGCTCGTTTCTGAGTGCTTGTAAGGGAATGGCTTCTTCTACTGCCAATGGATGCTGCGCGTTCAGCGCAACTATAATCGCCTCTGTCACCACAAGTTCCGTCCCTAGGTCTGGATAAGGCTCCAGAAGGCGATTGAAACCAACCGTGATACGCCGCTGGCGGATCGCTGTAATTTGTTCACTTTTTGTCATCGTATGTAACACTACATTGACATCGGGGTAGGTGCTGCGAAAACGTAATAGTAGTTTTGGAATGACGTCTAGCGTACCCGAGCCGAAGATCCCAATGTCTATACGACCGAGTTTTCCTTGGCCTGCGCGGCGTGTTCGCTCAGTTGTTTGCTCTATTAGGGAGAGAATGTTCTGGCCTTCCTGAAGTAGCAATTCCCCTGCGGGTGTTAGCTCAACACCTTTAGGTGTTCGAATGAAAAGCTGTACACCTATTTCATCCTCTAATTGCTGAATTTGACGGGTCAAAGGAGGTTGTGAAATGTTGAGTGAAACTGACGCCCGCCCAAAATTTTTTTCCTGTGCAACTGCAATAAAATATTTTAGATGGCGAAATTCCATATCTATTTGATACTCCTGTAACTCAGATTAGTTGTGCAGATTAGTGATGCAAATTTATGAGGATAATGCATTATTTTGAACTATTATTAGTACCGTCTGAATGTTACCACCGCACAATAAAAAGGTGATGATGACAAAAAATGGTTAACTTATAGGTGTTATTTTGATTATTGCTGAAGGCAATTACCACCTCTTGTGGAAAATGTAAGGGCGCGAAACAACAGTTTCTCTCGGGAATTACCTTAGCGTGTCATGCGCTGATTTCTCCGCCACCATTGATGTGCCAGCGAAGAAGGAAGTCGCTATTGGCGTCAGGATGCCGCCGAATCAGGGGCCCTATCCGTGGGTAAATTATAAAAAATAAAGGAGATAGATTGAAAACCATGGACCTTATCGAGCGATTGAAATTGCGATCGCTGCTACGCTTTGATCCCGAAAATGGAGAAATTTGGCTTGATGAGGGCCGAATGTTGCTGCTTCATACCAAAGCGTTCGGTGCACTACGAAAGGAGTTGTTCGATTCGTTGGGGGTTGAACGAGCACGCGGGCTTTTGGTACGTATGGGATTTGAGTCTGGCAAAAAAGACGCCGAGCTCGTCAAAAAAATCGTTGGCAACAATTCGCTGGAAGATATTTTTTTGGTTGGTGCTGAAATGCACATGCTCGAGGGTATGGTAAAAGCCAAATTGGTCAATTCCGAAATCAGTCTTGCGCGAGGAACTTTTTATGGGGAATTCTTATGGGAGTATTCCTGGGAAGCTGAATCGCAGAGTCAGTTGTTCGGTATCGGCAAGGACCACGCGTGCTGGAGTCAGATAGGCTATGCCTCTGGTTATGCAACCGCCTTTATGAACCGGTTTGTTGTGTTCCGTGAAACGGAATGTAAAGCGTGTGGCGCAGCTAATTGCCGTATTGTGGGTAAGTTGGCCGAAGATTGGAACGACCCTGATTACTTACGTTACTTTCACCCAGACAATATTGTCAGGGAGTTGATGGAGTTACAGGAGGAAGTCGCGCAGTTGCGGGCCAGCTTATCGAACGAGCGCACTCCCGGTAGTTTGATCGGCGTATCGGCAGGATTTCGACAGGCTTTTGATCTTCTCAATAAAGCTTGCCCAAGCGCTATCAGCGTATTATTACTCGGCGAAACCGGGGTTGGAAAAGAGCGTTTCGCGCGTTGGCTGCACGACAATGGACCACGTGCCGACAAGCCGTTCGTGGCCATTAACTGCGCCGCTATTCCCCACGACCTGATCGAGTCCGAATTGTTTGGTGTGACCAAAGGTGCGTACACCGGCGCCGATCAATCACGGCCCGGCCGCTTTGAACGCGCGCACGGGGGAACCCTATTCCTTGACGAAATCGGGGAGATGAGTCAAGCGGCTCAAGTAAAGCTTCTGCGCGTATTGCAAACCGGAGAGGTGGAGCGATTAGGCGACAATCAGGTATGTAAAGTGGATGTCCGGCTTGTTGCGGCAACTAATGTCAATTTGCAACAGGCAATTGCAGATGGGCGTTTTCGCCCGGATCTCTATTACCGGCTTGCTACGTATCCGGTATTAATTCCACCGCTGCGAGAGCGGCGCGCGGATCTACCGCTATTGATTGATTCGTTGATTGAAAAACATAGTTTGCGTTACCACAAAAAAGTAAGAGGCGTAACGGACCGTGCACTGCTCATGCTGTCTAAATATCCATGGCCGGGCAATATTCGGGAACTCGAAAATGTCATTGAGCGGGGCGTACTTCTTGTCACGGCCGGTGGGTATATCGAGATCGATCATTTGTTCGCTAATATTGAAGAGCCACTGCGAAAAGGAGAGGAAATTGCCGGTGACGGCCACTTACATGAGGCGGACGACGGAAGTTATGGAATCGGTTATGAGGAACTGCTTAGCGAAGGTTTTAATCTCAATACGCATGAAGACCGGCTACTTAAATTTGCGGTAGGAAAATCCGGTGGCAATCTTACTCACGCTGCACGTATGCTCGGCATCACCCGGCGCCAACTCTCGTACAGATTATCCAAGCGCTCGGAAACCAACGCGCTCTCTTGGCCTGACTAGGCTGACCAATCCTGATAAATGCAGGCCGCACAAATTCTAGCAACCAGCAGAAGACCGGTCTGTAAACTAACCATACTCTTACGCGTAAAATTTTTCGTACAGTACGCATCTTCCTTTATTCGGAAGCATAGACACACTCCATTTGCATGGTGTCCGTCGCGTCATCTTTGTATTTCCCCCGTAGTCTCCTTCCGTACTCTCCTTTCCAATCAACCACGTTACCTTCCACCATCTGTCGTTCACCTTCCGTCGCTCAACCTTCCCCATCAATTGATTTACGTCATTTATTTATTCAAAGAGAGCTGCGTTCTTTGCAGCGTTTACCTGTCCATCCTACGCTCTACGGTTTAGTAACGCAGTCTCTGTTTAATTGACGAAAGCGTCACGTCATTGATTGCGCCATCCATTGAATATTTTATAAATCGCTATAAATCAATGAGTTATAGATTGGTACAGTTGTTGCTAAGCGTAGATAACATTCAAAGATGCGCCGCATGTTATTTGAGCGCTAAAGATAAAAATCAGGAGACGATATGCCCCATTTTTTCGCAAATGCGTGCAATAGACCATGAATGCAATGTCAGCGGAGGCTCCGCGTCAGTTTGAAGTCTTGTTAGTAAACAGTGGCGAATACGTCACGTGTAAAGCGAGCGAGACCCTGCTGGCGGCGCTCATACGTACCGGCAAAAAAGGTATTCCAGTCGGCTGTCGTGGAGGCGGTTGTGGGGTGTGCCGAATTGAAATCATTTCAGGTGAGGTTGCCACCAAGCGAATGAGTCGCAGTCAGGTTAGCGAGGAGGATGAGCGAGCGCAGCGTCTGCTCGCATGTAGCGTCTATCCACTTAGCGACCTGAAGGTCTACGCCATCGGTCGTCTGGGACGCGTGGTGGTGCCGCCTGTCCAGCATTTGCTGTCACCGCAACCGATCGATACGGGAAAAATTCATGACTAATACGCAAAAAAAGAGCGTCAGTGCGCTCCAATTCGATACCTCTCGTAAATATGTGCGCGTTTGCGGGTTCCGTGGCAAGCAATTCGTGGAGTTTGACTTCGCAGTAGGGGAACCGGAACTGTTTGCCGAATTGATCCTGGAACGATGGGCTTTCGAAGCATTTTGTACAGACAACAAGGTGACATTGCTGCTGGGTGATGAGCTGGTCGCGCCGGGAGAGCAAGATTGGGCGTGGCGTTTAAGCAATGCCACCACTGAACGATTTAAATCTGAACAATCAACAAAATAGCAACGCACATAGGCGCGCCATAGCCCTGCTAACAGCACCACTACATGCCGCGATAAAAAAGGAGAACGAATGAATATCGATTTACGCACCGTCAGTATTACGCCGCAAAGGCAGACTTTCGATCATATCGCTAAACGCTTCGGCGCTGACAAGCCAGCAACCCGCTATCAGGAAGGTACATACGACCTGCAGCCGACAGATAACTTTCATTACCGGCCGACGTGGGATCCCGATTACGCCCTTTACGACGTCCGTCGTACCCAGATTGTCATGAAGGATTGGTATGCGCTAAAAGACCCGCGCCAGTTTTACTATGCGACTTACACGATGGCCCGCGCGCGCCAGCATGAAGCCGTCGATGCCAGTTTTCATTTTGTTGAATCGCGTGATCTGACCGATTTGCTCAGTGACGATACGCGGCAACTTGCGCTCGATTTGCTGTTACCACTGCGCCATCTCGCTTGGGGAGGGAATCTCAACAACACCTATATTTGTGCCTATGGGTACGGCACCGCAATCACCCAACCCTGTACTTTTCATGCGATGGACCAACTTGGCATCGCACAATATTTGACCCGGATCGGTCTGCTAATAGCGGATGCGGATGCGCTTGATGTTGCGAAACAGGCCTGGATGCTGAATGCCAATTGGCAAGGACTGCGTAGATACACTGAAAATTTACTAGTGAAAAAAGATTGGTTTGAATTGTTCGTTGCGCAAAATTTCGTCCTCGACGGATTATTGTATCCACTGGTTTATCAAAAGGTTATCGACAAAAAAATTACCGCTGGTGGTGGTGCTCCGATTGCCATGCTGACGTCGTTTATGACCGATTGGCATATAGAAACCAGCAAATGGGTTGATGCCTGTATTAAAACCGCTGCCGCAGAATCAGCAGAAAACAAGGCGCTCCTCTCTGCGTGGGTCGTGTATTGGCGCGAGCGGGCAGTTGAAGCCTTGGTTCCGCTTGCATTGATGTCGTTGAAATCAGAGGCAAATGTCACCCTCAACATTATCGTAGACGCATTTAATGCCCGTGCCATTCGGCTTGGTCTGTCGATTTAAGGAACCAAAATGTATAACGTATTTATCGCGCTTCAGGCCAGTGACGAAAGCCGCGCAATTGTGGCCGCCATTGTTGATGATAACCCCGCGGCGGTGGTGAATGAACAGCCTGCCATGTTTAAGGTAGACGTGCCCGGCAGGATGGTGATCAAGCGCGATACCGTCGAGGAAAAAATGGGACGCAGTTTCGATTTGCAAGAGTTGCAACTGCACATGATCAGTATTTCCGGTCATGTCGACGAAACCGAAGAGCAATTTACTCTGTTCTGGAATTAACTATAACAGTCAACTAATTGGGAGATGCAGCATGGATATGCAGGTCAAGAAAAAGCTGGGACTAAAAGAAAAGTATGCGCTGATGACACGCGGCCTGGGATGGGAAACCACGTATGAGTCTATGGATGACGTATACCCCTTAATGAAGTTTGAGGGTATCAAGATTCACGATTGGGATAAATGGGAAGACCCATTTCGGCTAACCATGGATTCTTATTGGAAGTATCAGGCCGAAAAAGAAAAAAAACTGTACGCCATTATTGATGCGTTTTCACAAAATAATGGGCATCTCGGCGTTACCGATGCGCGGTATTTGAATGCATTGAAATTGATCATGTCCGCTTTCCCATCGCTGGAATACAACTCCCATCGCGGTTTCGCCCACATTGGCAGGCAGATGCGCGGAGTCGGACCGGCAGTGGCGTGTCAGATGCAATCATTGGACGAGATTCGTCATGCCCAAACCCAAATTCACGCCCTGTCGAATTACAACAAGTTCTATAACGGCTTGCACGACTGGCGCAATATGAACGACAAGATGTGGTACTTGTCGGTGTCGAAATCATTTTTCGAAGATGCGATGACGGCCGGGCCGTTCGAGTTTATAACTGCCATCGGATTTTCTTTTGAGTATGTGCTGACCAATCTTGTCTTCGTTCCATTCATTTCTGGGGCAGCGTATAACGGCGATATGTCAGCGATGGCATTCGGCTTCTCGGCGCAGTCCGACGAAGCACGCCACATGACCCTTGGATTGGAATTTATCAAGTTCATGCTGGAGCAGGACCCGGACAACTTGCCTATCGTGCAAGGCTGGATCGATAAGTGGACATGGCGTGGCGTCAGAGTATTGACCTTGGTCGCGATGATGATGGATTACATGCTTCCCAAGCGTGTGATGAGCTGGAAAGAAGCATGGGAAATCTATTTCGAAGAAAATGCGATGGGACTTTTCAATGACCTCGCACGTTACGGCATTAAAGTACCTGCCTGCGTCGAGCAAATTCGCAAAGAAAAAGACCATATTTCGCATCAAGCGTGGATGGCCTTCTACGGCGCGGGTGCGATGACTAATTTCCATACCTGGCTGCCAACCGAGGAAGAAAAAACGTGGTTGGCATCGAAATATCCAGACACGTTCGATCAGCATTATCGGCCACGGATTGATTTTTGGCAGCAACAAGCAGATAAGGGCGAGCGTTTCTACAGCCAGACTATGCCGATGCTATGCCAGACCTGCCAGATCCCGATGATGTTTACGGAGCCTGATGACCCGACTCAGATTGCTTATCACGAGTCCACTTACCTGGGCGACAAGTTTCATTTCTGTTCAAGCCATTGCAAGTGCATCTTTGAAAAGGAACCAGAAAAATATTCCCAGGCATGGCTGCCCGCGCACCAAATTGCGCAGGGCAATTGCTTCGCTGAAGGTGCAGACCCAAGCGCTCCCGATTTTGATCCGATCAAATCTGTCATGGAATATTGGAACGTTAAATTCGGCAAAGATAATTTGGATTTCGAAGGATCGGAAGATCAGAAAAATTTCGCGCAATGGCGTCAAGCATCTACAAAAAATTAAATAAGGAGCACATATGCCTGTCGTATCGATTAAACCTTATCCGGTGGATAGCAAGGATCGGAAAGAAAATTTTCATGGCGCGCAATTACTTTATGTTGGTTGGGATAAACATCTTTTGTTTTACGCCCCGACAGTATTTTGCCTGCCGCCAGAAACACCTTTCCGTGAACTTCTGGAGAAGCATCTAGCGTTAGCCTACGGTGTGCATCCTGATTTTTCGGCGATCGACTGGGGGTCGGTACGCTGGCTAAAATCGGGTCAACCGTGGACCCCGGATTGCACCAAGTCCATCGCTGAAAACGGATTGCAACATAAAGACGTGCTACGTCTCCAGACGCCCGGCAAAGAGGGAATGGCAGGGGTAGGGATATAGGATGCTGAACTTATGAGTTATCAACTGACGATCGAGCCATTGGGCCGCACGATTGAAGTAAAAGAAGGACAAACCATTCTGGACGCCAGTTTGCGGGCCGGATTGCACCTGCCGCATGCATGCTGCCACGGGGTGTGCGGCACGTGTAAGGTGCAGGTCATGGACGGCGAGATCGGGCATGGTGAAGCAACCATTTTTGCGCTCATGGATATCGAGCGGGAAGAGCAGAAATGCCTGGCTTGCTGCGCGACGCTGCTAAGTGATGTAACGATAGATGCCGATATCGAAGAAGATCCTGATGCTTTAGTGTTACCGGTGCAAGACTTCGAAGGTGTGGTGAGCCGGATAACCGATTTGACGCCGACAATAAAAGGGGTGTGGGTACGCCTCGATAACCCGCAAGGAATCGTTTTCCAAGCGGGGCAATATATCAATCTGAACATGCCGGACGGGCAAACGCGACGCGCATTTTCGCTTGCAAATTCGCCCTCTGAAAACGGCGAAATCGAACTGAATATCCGAAGTGTTCCCGGTGGCAAAGTTACTGGGTGGATCCATCAGGCATTAAAGGTGGGTGATCGGGTCGACTTTAGTGGCCCCTATGGACGCTTCTTCGTGCGCAAATCGGCACAATTGCCATCATTGTTTCTGGCTGGTGGGTCAGGGTTATCAAGTCCCAAATCGATGATTGCGGATTTGATTGCGGCAGGTTCCCTGCAGCCTTTGACATTGATCTACGGCGCACGCAGTCGCGACGAACTTTATTACCACGAGGAGTTTGAAAAGTTGGCGGCGTTGCATCCAAATTTTACTTACATTGCGGCGATATCCGGCGCGGTGGAAGGTGATGGCTGGAGCGGCGCCAGAGGTTTTGTTCATGAGGCGGCCAAGGCGCACTTCAATAATGATTTTCGTGGTCAAAAAGCGTATCTGTGCGGACCTCCGGTGATGATTGATGCGTGCATAACGACGCTGATGCAAGGCCGCTTATTTGAGCGCGACATCTATACAGAGAGATTCTTTTCTGCCGCGGATGCGCTCCAGGTTCGCAGCCCCTTATTCAAGACGATTTAAAACGCGCCAAGTCGTTGCTCCAGAGACGGTACGGTAGGCATACGCACATAGCTATTGCGGCGATTTAATACCGAAAAAGTATCGACATTCAGCAACAAAGGTATTTGACGGTATGAAGGTCCAAACATAAAATCCTTTTCACTGACCGACTCTTCACCCGTGCATGAGCGAATAAATTTCGTTCGGGAAGGGTGCAAAAACAACGAAGACGACTTCTCCGTAAGTGCCCGTTGTAGTGCCGAATGACATTTTAAAAGGCGACATTGTATGCATCAGATAGAGAACTTTATTAACGGCGAGTTCACCGCAGCACGCGGTGGAAAAAGATTCGAAAAGCGCTCACCACTTGATGGTCAAGTGATTGCCAGCGTAGCTGAAGCAGGGCGTGCCGAGATCGATGCCGCGGTAAAGGCCGCACGGGCGGCACTCCAGGGCGAATGGGGACGCTTAAGTATTGATCAACGGACTGAGTTGCTATACGAGGTCGCTAACGAAATCACGCGTCGCTTTGATGATTTTGTTGAAGCCGAGATGGCCGATACAGGGCAACCGCACCACGTCATGACGCATGCGTTTATTCCACGCGGAGCGGCGAACTTTAAGGTGTTTGCCGACGTAGTAAAAAACGTTGCATCCGAGTCGTTCCAAATGGCCACACCTGATGGCCGGGGTGCATTGAACTACGCCATCCGTTCTCCTAAAGGTGTCATTGGCGTAATTTGTCCGTGGAATGCACCCTTTTTGCTGATGACATGGAAAGTCGGACCAGCGCTGGCATGCGGTAATACCGTCATTGTGAAGCCGTCGGAAGAAACACCGTTGACAGCCACATTGCTGGGTGAGGTGATGAATAAAGTGGGCGTTCCAAAAGGGGTTTATAACGTCATACACGGTTTTGGGGCCGGGTCGGCAGGAGAGTATTTATCATTACACCAAGGGGTGAATGCGATTACTTTCACAGGTGAGACGCGCACAGGTACTGCGATCATGAAGGCCGCCGCTGAGGGAATGCGCGACGTCTCGTTTGAACTAGGCGGAAAGAATGCCGGGATAGTATTTGCCGATTGCGATTTCGATGCGGCGGTAGATGGCATCTTCCGCTCCTCTTTTCTAAATAGTGGACAAGTCTGCCTCGGGACCGAGCGGGTGTACGTTGAGCGTCCGATCTTTGAAAAGTTTGTGCAGGCGCTGAAACTTAAAGCAGAAGCTGTTCATTACGGACGACCTGAAGATCACGGGGTGACCTACGGACCACTCATTAGTTTGGAACATCAGCGCAAGGTGCTCTCCTATTACCAACAGGCAGTAGACGAGGGTGCCACAGTAGTAACCGGCGGTGGCGTGCCCAAATTACCGGGCGATTTAAAAGGTGGTGCCTGGGTGCAGCCGACCATCTGGACCGGTCTTGCGGATGATGCGACGGTGGTGCGCGAAGAAATATTCGGGCCATGTTGTCATATCCGTCCATTCGACACCGAAGACGAAGTGGTAAACCTTGCGAATGACACGCAATATGGACTTTCAACCACAATCTGGACTCAGAATCTCTCGCGTGCGCATCGCGTTGCTGCCCGTGTAGAAGTCGGTATCACGTGGGTGAATAGCTGGTTCCTGCGCGATCTCCGAACACCATTCGGCGGCTCGAAGCAGTCGGGTATCGGCCGTGAGGGAGGAGTGCATTCTTTGGAGTTTTACACTGAAACACGCAACGTTTGCATTAAACTTTAAAAAGGCCGGACGCAGAAATGGATACCCAAAAAATCCAGAATTACGGAGATGCATTATATGAAGCGCTGGTCACTTGTACGACGTTGCCACCGTTCCTGGAACGCGAACCAGAAATCACGTTGAATGACGCTTACCGGATTCAGCAGCGCATGGTCGACCGCCGAGTGCAGGCAGGAGAGACTATTGTTGGAAAAAAAATTGGTGTCACCAGCAAGGCGATTCAGGATTTTCTCGGTGTGTTCCAACCGGATTTCGGCCAATTGACTTCCGCCATGCAATATGAAGATGGCAGCACCATTGATCTCGGCACCCTGATCCAGCCAAAGGCCGAGGCCGAGCTGGCTTTTGTCCTCAAACATGATCTAATTGGCCCTGGCATTACTGCAATGGATGTGATCAGGGCAACCGATTACGTCGTGCCATGTTTTGAAATCGTTGATTCCCGGATCGCCGACTGGAAAATAAAAATCGAGGATACAGTCGCCGATAACGCCTCCTGCGGCGTATTTGTGTTGGGTAAAACGCGTGGTGACCCGCGCCAGCTGGACATAACGCTGGCAGGAATGATCGTAGAAAAAAATGGTGAATTGGTGTCCACAGGCGCGGGCGCTGCGGTACAAGGTTCTCCCGCAAATGCGGTCGCCTGGCTTGCCAACACCTTGGGAGCGCTCGGTATTTCGTTCAAGGCTGGTGAAGTGATTTTGTCGGGATCACAATCGTCGCTCATTCCAATTATCGGTGGCGACCGGCTGGAATGCACAATTGGTGGTTTAGGCAGTTGTAGCGTTGCCTTTTCCGGAAAGAGCGCCGTATGAACCAGTTTCAGACCCCCGCAAAAATGCAAACTTTAACCGACGCAGAGGTTTGTCTGATCGCAGAGCGTGTTGCCGATGCGCATACGCGGCATCAGGTGATTCCTTTACTCACTGAAGAATTTCCTGCGATGACCGTAGCCGACGCCTATAACGTCCAAAATGCGCTTCGACGAAGCTGGGTGGCACGCGGGAACAGATTGATCGGTTGGAAGATTGGGCTAACGTCAAAAGCAAAAATGCTGCAGATGAAAGTATATGAACCCGCAATTGGGTTTTTGACCCACGACATGTCCCGCCCGGAAAATGCCACTATTTTGACCGCCGAACTGATTCATCCACGGGTCGAATGCGAAGTCGCTTTTGTGACTAACAAGACGCTACGTGGTCCCGATTGTACGCGGGAGGATGTATTGGCAGCGACTGACTTTGTGCTGCCAGCGGTAGAAATCATCGATTCTCGTTTCGCCGCGTATAAATTCGATTTGCCGAGCGTCATTGCCGATAACAGTTCCAGTGCGCGCTTTGTAGCGGGCGGGCGAGCGCGTTATGCGCAGGATCTCGATCTCCGTACCTTAGGTGTGGTGATGGAGATCAACGGCGAAATTGTAGCAACCGGTGCTGCCGCAGCTGTGCTTGATCATCCGGCGGAGGCCATTGCACGGTTGGTCAACATCCTCCATACACAAGGGGAAGAACTGGCATCGGGCAGTTTTGTCATGAGCGGCGGTATTACGGAAGCGATTGCTGTCAAGGTGGGAGATCACGTGGTTGCGCGGTTTCAAGAGTTAGGAAGTGTCTCAATGCGTTTTATCTGATTGCGATCAGATGCTGGAATTTCATGTGACGTCGAGTAAGTTTATTGCAGTATAGAGACTGCGAAAATCTAAGAACGTCCAAGCGGTCGGGAATTAGATAGTCGCACCGCAATTAATAAAAAAGAGCTTCACCAGCCAATCGGGAAAATAATGCCAATTATCGAGATTCATCTTATGGAAGGACGCACTGTTCATCAAAAGCGCGCCCTCATCGCTGGAATTACTGACGCTGTTACCACGGCGCTTGACGTTAAACCGGAGCAAGTGCGGATATTGATTGACGAATTGTTGCCTGAGCATTTTGCCGTATCCGGTAAAACGACTGCAGAAAAACGCAGTATGGCGCAGGACCAGAATGCTGGCGTGGCTATCGAGATGAGATACGATGAAGAAAATTAAATGTGCGTTAATTGGGTCGGGCAATATCGGCACCGATCTCATTTATAAAATCATGCGAAGTGAGGTGTTGGCACCCGTGTGGATGGTGGGCATTGATCCCGATTCTGAAGGCCTCGCGCTTGCCAAAAAAATGGGATTGAAGACGACCGCTAAAGGAATCGATGGCTTACTTCCTCACATTATTGCAGACGGTATCCAGATTGCGTTTGACGCCACCTCGGCATATGTTCACGCCGAAAACTCACGTAAATTGAACGCGCTGGGCGTCATGATGATCGATCTGACACCCGCTGCGATTGGACCCTTGTGCGTGCCGCCGGTTAATCTCCGCTCGCTCGCCGGTCGCGGTGAAATGAACGTCAATATGATTTCTTGTGCAGGCCAAGCAACCATACCGATCGTATATGCCGTGTCAAGCGTACAGACGGTCGAATACGGCGAAATCATTGCCAGTATTTCATCCCGGACCGCAGGTCCCGGTACGCGGAAAAATCTGGATGAGTTTGCCAGTACCACCTCCAATGCCATTCAGAAGGTTGGCGGCGCTAAGGCGGGTAAGGCAATGGCGATCATCAATCCAGCCGAGCCAGCCATGATGATGCGTAATACGATTTACTGTGAAACTGAAGACGAGCCTGATCAGCCGGCAATTATTGCATCGGTGTTGGCGATGATTAAAGAGGTTCAAAAGTATGTGCCTGGCTATCGGCTGATTAATGGCCCTGTATTTGAGGGACGGCAGGTTTCGGTCTTTATGGAAGTAGCAGGCCTGGGCGACTACCTGCCTACTTACGCCGGTAATCTCGACATCATGACCGCCGCTGCAACCCGCACTGCTGAAATGTTTGCTGAAGAAATTCTTTCTGGAAAATTGACATTGATGCCTAAAAAAATGGAGGTCGCATGACATCCTTAAAAGGACGGAAAGTATTTCTGCACGATATGTGTTTGCGCGACGGTATGCATCCGAAGCGACACCAGATGACATTGGCTGAGATGGTGCGTGTGGCGACCGCGCTCGATGATGCCGGTGTGCCGTTGATTCAAGTGACTCACGGTGATGGGTTAGGTGGCCATTCGTTGAATCTGGGACGGGCGCTACATACCAATGAAGAATACTTGAACGCTGTCATCCCAATGCTCAAGCGGGCCAAGGTGTCAGTATTACTGGTGCCCGGTCTGGGTAGCATGGCGCAATTGCGTTCGGCTCGTGCCTGTGGCGCGCATAGCGTGCATGTTGCGACCCATTGCACCGAAGCCGATGTCTCTGAACAGCATATAGCCTGCGCCAGAAATCTTGACATGGATACGACCGGGTTCCTGATGATGGCCCACCTTAATTCACCGGAAGGCTTGGTTCAGCAAGGTTTGCTGATGGAATCTTATGGCGCGAATTGCATTTACGTCACTGACTCAGCTGGCTATATGCTGCCGGAAGACGTCAAGGCCCGTATTAGCCTTTTGCGTGGTGCATTAAAGCCCGAGACCGAACTCGGCTTTCATGGTCATCATAATTTGGGGATGGGAATTGCCAACTCGATCGCCGCTATTGAAGCCGGTGCCAACCGCATAGACGGTTCTGTCGGTGGTTTGGGTGCTGGCGCTGGGAATACGCCATTAGAAGTATTTGCAGCGGTCTGCGAGCGTATGGGTATCGAAACGGGCGTTGACTTGTTCAAAATGATGGATGTCGCTGAAGAAATCATCGTGCCGCTGATGGACACGTTGGTCCGCGTAGATCGAGAGTCACTCACGATTGGTTATGCCGGTGTGTACTCGACGTTTTTGCACCCTGCTAAAAAAGCTGCCGCAAAATATGGCGTACCGGCGCGTGACATTTTAATTGAAATCGCACGTAGAAATTTGATAGGCGGGCAGGAAGATATGATTGAAGACACCGCGATGACCATGGCAAAGGAGCGTGGCTTACTCAATGCAGTCGCTTAATAAAGTCAAAACAAGGCGGAAATCCGCACTGTAGTCGGTAGTCAGACATCACGCGTTGTTACTTTCCGTACTACATAATAATGAGGAGACAGAAATGGCATTACGAGGCGTTTTACGGTTAGGTGAAGTCTGCATCCGGGTGTTAGATATGGCGGCATCGCGTCGGCATTATGGTGATCACATGGGTTTAATTGAGGTGATGACCGATACTGCAGGAAGTGTTTATTACAAGGCATGGGATGAGCACGACCATCATTGTATTGTGCTGCGCGAGGCGGATTCAGCCGGCATGGATTACTTTGCGTTTAAAGTCTATGACGATAAAACTCTTTCCGACCTGGAGCGCCGGATCACTGCGTTTGGCCTGCCGGTTGAGCGCATCGCGGCAGGCGTCTATCCGAAAAGTGGGCGGCGATTGGCGTTTGTACTACCGAGCGGTCATCACATGCATCTATATGCTGAAAAGGAACAGATCGGTAATACACTTGGCACCACCAATCCTGGTGTGATGCCCGAGGAGGGGGTGATCCGTGGTTTCCGCATCAACAGAATTGACCATGTGTTGTTAGGTGGCGTAAATATTGATGAAAATGCGCGGCTTTTCCAGGAGGTATTTGAGTTCGATATGACAGAACGGCTTATCGATGCGGAGTCAAAAGCATCGCTTGCGTTGTTCGTCAGCTGTTCCACCAAGCCGCATGACATTGCTTTTGTATTGCAACCAGAGCCGAACAAATTTCATCACGTATCGTTTCTGCTGGAGTCTGTTACCGATCTGGTGCATGCGGCGGACCTGATTGGAAAATACCGGATACCGGTCGAGGTGAGTACCAATCGCCACGGTATTACACGTGGAGCGACGATATATTTTTTCGATCCGTCCGGTAATCGTAATGAGGTGTTCACTGGGGGCTATGTGCACTACCCGGATACGCCATTATTGACTTGGGATTCCAGTGAAGTTGCAGCGGCCGGGTTCTCTCAGGACAATACGATGCGAGAAACTTTTTTCACCGTTTTAACCTGATAAGTTAACGACGCACCACCGCAAGATTCAGATGTGAACAAGCCTCTGCTTCTCTGAAGCGGGGGGTGCGGAACATGCCGTTATCATAGGGCACCCACATGCCTTCCGGTTTCGCATCCTGAATTTTTTGCGGTACATGCCATCAACACCGCATTGGCATCGCAAAGAGGGGGTTGCTGCGGTGACGCCTCGCCGATTTGCGGGCGGTTGAATTTTTGCGCTGTTAAAAAAATTTAGTTCGATATAAATCGCGTGAAACGTGAACTGTACGCTGTGCCCTAACAATTCATACGCTTGAATGGCACGCATTCTTAACGTTCAAGATCTCTCAAAAAATCCACCACATCGTCATTGGCGTATTTTTTGCCCTAAATACTATTCGGGTGCGCCCGAGTTGCGTGTCCCTTGCGGTACCTGCGCATGTTTTTTGGCGCGTGAACCAGTCGTGGTGAAGATGCGGCGGTAGAGACATTACCTAAAAGGTATTGCGCATCGATTAATAAAGCATTGGACAGTAATGACTTCAAAAAATAGGATGTACTCAAAGTGGTCGCAATAAGGTGACAGCAATACGGCGCCTTACATGTGCAGTAATCAAAGTATTGTCACGATGAATATTTCGGTTCAAAAGTAGAAAGTAAAAGATGAAACCCGTTTTTAAAATATTCATGTCTACGCTCCCGCTTCTGATTGTAGGCGGGCTGTTATATGCAGCACTCTTTGTTAAGCCACATCCAAAAGGCGACGCAGTATCGCTCCCGGTCTTTGCCCGGGGAGAAGGATTCTATGGCGTCTCTGTTACGGGCGATTCCAAGGCTTGGGTGGTCGGCAGTAACGGCAAAATAGCTTTTACGGAAAATAGCGGCGACACCTGGCGCTTACAAACCACCAAAAGCACCGAGACTCTACAAGATATTTCCGCATGGGATACCCAGAGGGCCGTGGCCGTCGGAAACAGCGGCATCGTTGTGGTGACATCAGACGCAGGAAAATCCTGGCGCACGATAGAAATACCCGCATCCAAAATATCAAACAATTTATTACGCGTGAAGACTCTTGAAGGCGGAATAGCTTGGGCAATTGGAGAGGCCGGAAGTGTTTTACGGTCAACCGATTATGGCGATACGTGGAGTCAAGTCGGTATTGCTGAAGATGCGGCCTGGAACGATATTTCGTTTGGGCCAGGATGGGTCCTACTGGTAGGCGAGTTTGGGCAAATGTCCAAGTCTGAAGATGATGGTGTGACCTGGCATGGTGTATCCGACCCCGTTAAAAGTAGCCTTATGTCAGTGGCATTCAAGGATGCAAATAGTGGCATTGCTGTGGGTTTGGGTGGTGTCATTCTGCTAACGGAGGACGGAGGGCAAAGTTGGAAAGAAGAAAAATCGCCTTCGTCGGAACATCTCTTCAAAGTGATTTGGGATGGTAATCGCTGGTTGGCAGTTGGTAGTAGTGGCATCATTTTAATCGGAGATGCGGACGCGCATAACTGGAAATCGACGCGGCTATCGACGCTCGATAGAAGCTGGTACACCGCTATTGCCACGCAAGGAAATCATTATCTTTTATCTGGTGCCAGGGTGGCGATCGCTGCCGCCAGCGCACTATAAAAATTACATAAAGACCAATCAAGAGTCGGTCAATTATAAAAAGAGACGAATATGAAAGATAAAGTATTTAGCAAGCTCGCGTTTTTCGTCGACGCTTGTATTCAGCGGCGTGTAAGCGTAACGGTGGCATTCACAATAGCGACGCTGATAATGGCTTTTTTTGCGGTACAGATTAAGGTCAAGACTGTATTTGACGACTTACTCCCGCAAAACCATCCCTATGTACAGGTCAATAAGCAATTCCGTCAAGATTTTGGCGGCTCTAACATGGTCAGCATCAAGCTGGAAATCGACAAGGGTGATATTTTTCAAACGCCGGTGCTGGAGAAAATAAAAAAATTGACGAATGATCTGGCGCTGGTAGACGGCGTCAATCCATTTCAAATTCTTTCGCTGGCTTCTAGCAAGTTAAAAGAAATCAAGGCGACAACAGATTCCATCGAAACTAAGCCGGTGATGTTTCCCAACGTACCCCACACCGCAGCGGAGATGGAAGTACTCAAGAGCAAGGTGTTAAATAGTCCTTTGATCTACGGCTCATATGTGTCCCCAGACCTGAAAGCCGCGCTGATTACAGTCGATTTTTATGAAAATGCGATCGACTACAACAAAATTTTTCCACAGATTATGACTCTCGCTGATTCCTTCGTGGGCGATGGCGTGCGTGTCAGTGTCGTCGGTGAGCCGATATTATTCGGTTGGGTTAACCATTATGTGCCTGAAACCATCCGCATCTTTCTGACCACCCTGGCTTGCCTGCTGGCGCTGTTATTTCTGACTGCCCGCACTTGGCGTGGCACCCTCCTGCCTTTACTAGCAGGACTGACCAGTTCAGTTTGGGCATTGGGTGCGGCACAACTGATTGGATTTAATCTTGATCCGCTGGTGATCGTAATCGCATTTCTGATCACAGCGCGCTCGATATCGCACTCAGTACAATTGGTAACGCGATTTGGTGATGAGTTGGCGGCTGGCGTCCCTTCCACCAAGGCGGCAGCTAGTTCGGCAATGCTGCAGTTATTCAAACCAGGCATGTTGGGCGTCATCGCAGACGCCGGTTGCATGATAGTGGTGGTACTAACGCCAATTCCACTTATGCAAAAAATCGCATTGATTGGAACCATTTGGGTACTAACGATTTCGATTTGCGCTTGTGTGATGACACCTGTGTTGCTGTCTTGGGTCAACATTTCTAACGGTTATGCGCATCCTATTAATATCTCAAAGCTGCTCGAACGGGTATTGAGTTTTTGTATTTACGTGACCACGTCCGGCTGGCGCTATGTTGTCTTAGTGGGTGCGGCGGTGATTTTTATCGGCTCTGGCTTGTACGCGTTTAACTTGCAGGTTGGAGATGCCGATGCGGGATCGCCAATCCTTTGGCAGGACTCGCGTTATAACCGTGATGCGGCAGATATTAACCGTCAGTTTCAGGGCGCAGACCGCATGTACGTGGTTTTTTCGGGCGAGAAGCCCGGTGATGTCAAGGAACCTGCGGTACTAGCGAGCATGTCGTCGATGCAGCGATTCATGGGCGCGCAACCTCAGATTGGGGGCAGCCTGTCGGTTGCCGATGTTTTACCTATCGTCAATCAGGTTCTACGCGAAGATAACCCGCGCTATCGTCGGTCGGGCAAAACAGCAACCGAAAATGCCGAGTTATTTTATATGTGGGCGCCAGATTCTGGAGATGCCGCCCGGTTTATGACGCCGCAGCTTCAGTTCGCCCCGGTTACCTTTTTCTTCAAAGATCACCGCGGTGACACGATACGTACCGCAATTTCCCGACTAAAGAATTTTATCGCTGACAATCCGGTTGAGCATGGTAAATACGTGTTGGCGGGCGGATTGGTCGGCATTACCGCCGCCGTCAATGAAGTTATTTTTTCAGGTCAGATTGAGAGCATCGCATTTGCGCTGCTGGTGCTTGTTATCTGTTGCACTGTAGCCTACCGGTCAACGCGGGCCGGTATTTTTTTCCTGGTGCCGGTGCTTATTTCAAACACGATTACTTTCAGTGTTATGGCCTGGCACGGGATCGGTATGACGCTAAGTACGCTGCCGGTCGCCGCTCTGGGTATCGGTTTAGGTGTTGATTACGCGTTTTATGTCGTCGACGCGATCCGTGAAGAATTACACCACCATGATGATCTTAAAGCTGCGATTGCCCGTGCCTTGCGTACCGCAGGTAAGGGCGTGCTCATTACTTCTCTGACGCTGACGACCAGTGTCGTGCTGTGGTTTGCATCATCGTTGAGATTCCAGGCTGAAATGGGGATTTTGATGGCGATCTGGTTATTTATTTCGGCGTTTAGTGCTTTGTTCATTGTGCCAGCAATGGTTTACGTTTTCCGTCCTGAGTTTGTGGTTGGCAAAAGGAAGGCTGATGCTAAAGCTAATGCCTCGGATTCCCGTAGCGCTTTGGAAAGTCAGGTCGTGACGGCTATCGTCAATACACCCTAACGATTTGAAAAATCTCATTTTGGCAGTGGAGGCATGAGCGAGCGCATAAGGCGTTTGCTAAAGGTGTTTTTTTTAAAAATATACGAACAATAACGAGGTGGGAGACATAATGAAAATAGAAAGAAAAAAAAACCAGAAATACGCAACCGTTGAAAGTGATTTCAGCGTTGGCAATTTTACTGGGATCTGTGGGAACGAGTGCGCTGGCTGCCGATGAAAATACGTTGACGCCTGATAACAGTCCACTGGTTGCGGCTGCAACTACACCGAACGACACGATTAGTCAGAACTATTTCAAGATCGGCGGTTTCGTGCGGACTTGGTTGTCATGGAACTTACAAGATAATCGTGATCAGACCTCGCCTTTACCCGGCCAACCTGCATTTAGTGCTTTGGGTGGCAAAGGCAAGCTCATGATGGCTCGCGGTAGTATTGAACTTGCCGCGGATTTCAGGACCGGCCCCATCACTTGGCGTGCAGTCGGACGGGCTGATCGCGAGCTCATCACCTCCTATGAGAAGAATCTTCAAGATCGCTCTTGCTACAGCGCCACGATCGCCGGTTCACCAACCGGGCCCGGTTGCAGTGTGCGCGGCCAATACGACCAAGAGGAGTTGCGCGAATTTTATGCTGATTTCAAGGTGGGCGAACGCGTGACGGTAAGGCTGGGCAAACAGCAAGTTGTATTTGGGGAAACCGATTTTTTTCATCCAAACGACTTGCTGCACGGGTTTGATTATCGCTGGCGTTTATTTGGTGAACCTGAAAGTGACGAACTGCGGAAACCTCTGATTATGGCAAACGTCAAGATCGCCATCCCCGAGGCTCAGGGCACGCTACAGGTTGTGGTTCGGCCCGGTTGGGACCGTAACAAAGATATCGGAAATACCTACGATATTTACGGTGGCCGATGGAGTGGGTCGCCGAACATGGGCGTTGATTATCTCGCCTACGCTACCCAATTCAATTACGATCATCCTTCGGGGAGAGCCAAAGATGTTACCGGAGCACTTCGTTGGTCGGGAGAGGCGGGGAGTCTAAATTATGCAGTGGGTTATCAACGCGTATTTCAACCAGATTTTGTTCTTAATCCTTGCGGCGTATTCGCCGGAGCGGCCCAACGGGATTCAACTGGTTGCGTAAAGGGCTTGTATTACCAACAGGCACCGACTAATAAGGCATATGGCGATTGGATTTACCCGATCATTGACGTCCTGGGTTTCAGTGTTAGTGCTGAAAGTAAACCTCTGGATGCGATTCTTAATTTTGAACTGGCTTATCAGTTTGGTCGTTTATTCAATTCGAACTCAAATGTCAGCGGCACACCCAATACTGGAGGCTTTTTCCAGATACCGAATAATGCTGGAGTGATGGGGCCAATCGTTAAAAAAGATGTCATCCAAACGACGTTTCGCGTGGATAAGCAATTACGTTTGCAGAATTGGTTCGGTACCAACGGTCCTTCTTTCGCTTCGGCGCAAATTTTTGACACCTGGATTCAGAATTTTAACAATAATGACGATGCAGTCGCAGCGGTTAGTTCGGCGGCCAAACTGAGGAAGCACAGCACCATCGGAACAGCTTTTATTCAGTTTCCGTATATGAACTCGCGGTTAACATATCAAGTGGCGGCTGGAGCCGAGTTTCAGGCCCGAAATGCCTTTTTAATTCCTAGCGTCTCCTACAATATTGGCAACCATTGGCGTCTTTCAGCCGATGCAGTATTTTTCTATTCGCAAAATGCGCGCACCAATAATATCTCTGATCCTGGCAACCAAAGCTCTGGTTTTGCCGCGCTCAATAATCACAACTACGCCACCCTCCGTGCGACCTATCAGTTCTGATAAAGAAAAGGAAATCCGCAATGCATAACATCGCCCTGTTTGATTCATGCGTTTCAAAAAAGAGAACTAAAATAATGCCTATCCCTAATTTGCGATATCCCAAAGCCCTGTTGGTAGCTAGCTTGCTCGCAATGAGTTCGCCGCTATTTGCGGCAGAATTACCCGAGGGTACTGTCATTAGCAAAGCCAACATTGACAGTATCCAGAACGACACCTTTATGGGCCATAAGATTAGTGATCTTCTGACCGAAAAGATGGCGTGGTTTGTGCGTAATCACAACAAAAAATATCCCTTAGTAAAAAGCCCGCCGCTCGTGCTGGATGCAAAGTATTGGGAGGCCACAAAAAAATATTCAGGGCAGGTTAAATTTAATACTCAGACGCGAGAAGTAACCGGCTACGTGGCAGGCAAGCCGTTTCCAGACATCGATCCGGCAGATCCTTTTGCCGGCGATAAAGTCATCTGGAATTACTATTATGGCGCGTCAACCGGATCGGATATTAATCAAGATGTGATGTTCACATTGGCGAATAAAAGTGGTTATGAATCCAGTTCACGCTGGACCTATCAACGGATTTATAACAAGGGACGCTTGTGGGATGGCGATAGTGCGTTTTCCGATAAAGATGTGCTGAACAAGTTGGTTTTGGTTGCTTTAACGCCGCAAGATCTGAAGGGTGTCGGTACATTTACAACGCAATATGACATTGCCGGTAAACCGGATGATCAGTGGGCGTATATTAAATCTGCGCGACGCATTCGTCGACTATCGGGAAATGCGTGGATGGATAACGTCGGCGGTTTCGATTTTATTAATGACGATATCAACATCTGGAACTCGCGTCCTTCGAAATATAAATCCATCAAACTGCTCGGAAAACGCTGGATTCTTGCCAATATCGACTACTCAAAGGTCAATGCAGCGCGAGTGACATCTAAAGCCGGAACAGCTGGAGAATGGCCGCAAATTGACTACAGCGATCCGATTGCCCAATCAGTGCAAGGCGTGACGCCTGTTGAAGTGTGGGTCGTTGAGGGAACTCCACCTCCTGAGCATCCATACAGCAAGAAAATCGTGTATGAAGATGTGAATACCAATGTTATTTATTACGGCGAAGCTTACGATAAAAAAGGAGAATTTTGGCGTTGGCAGAACTATCACTTCGAGCAACGTCGCGGAGCCAAGTCGGGCATGAAATATATTTCAGTTGCCGGTGGTGAATACGCAGATCTTAAGGCCCAGCACGTGACGTTTTATATGACGCCAGGTGTCAATGATACCGGGCTGAACGCGACAACCTTCAACGCAGATATTCTCGAAACATTGCAGTAAAAGCGGATAAGCTCTGCGCCGATTTTTTTTGGTGGCGCAGAGTCCGTTCAGTATTCCTATTCGCGCGTGTCCCCCTGACGACCGAGTCAGTTTTATCACGATTGTAGTCATCCGATTTGGCCTGTGTGGTCTATAGCGCGATACAAACCTACACGACTTGAATTTTTCTGCGTTGATTTGATAGGGCTCGCAGATACACAAAATAATTAAATACCTACCATGACAATTCTCACTTCAAAACTATCCCCCCGCTCCTACGATTTCAACGCCAACAGTGCCGCTATGCAATTAATTGTCGACGATCTGCACGCTAAGGTTGCCCGGATTGCCGAAGGTGGCGGTGTCGCAGCCAGCGCTAAACACGTTGCACGTGGTAAATTGCTGCCGCGTGACCGGGTGCAGATGCTGCTTGACCCTGGCACGCCGTTTCTGGAATTCTCGCAGTTGGCGGCATATGCAATGTACGACAACGTAGCCCCATCAGCCGGTCTCATCACCGGTATCGGACGTGTCAGCGGGCTGGAATGCGTGATCGTCTGTAACGACGCCACTGTCAAGGGCGGTACTTATTATCCGATGACCGTCAAGAAGCATTTGCGGGCGCAAGAGATTGCTGATCAGAACAATTTGCCTTGTATTTATTTGGTGGATTCGGGCGGCGCTAATTTGCCGAACCAGGATAAGGTTTTTCCCGACCGCGATCATTTTGGACGGATTTTTTATAATCAGGCTAATTTGTCGGCCAAGGGCATTCCGCAAATTGCCGTGGTCATGGGATCGTGTACCGCAGGGGGCGCGTATGTGCCGGCGATGAGCGATGAATCGATTATCGTCAAGGAACAGGGCACCATCTTTCTGGCCGGACCGCCGTTGGTTAAGGCCGCAACCGGTGAGATCGTCAGCGCCGAAGAGTTGGGCGGTGGTGATGTGCACACGCGTTTATCCGGTGTGGCCGATCATCTGGCACAAAATGATTTGCACGCGCTGTCGCTGGCGCGCACCATCGTCTCGCATTTGAATCGTACTAAAGTATCGCAGATGGCATTGCGTGAACCGGTAGCACCATTGTTTGCCGCAGAGGAACTGTACGGCATCATTCCGACCGACGCCAGAAAACCATTTGATGTGCGCGAAGTCATTGCGCGGATTGTTGACGGTAGTGAATTCGATGAATTCAAAGCGCGCTATGGCACCACGCTGGTGTGCGGCTTTGCGCATATTCACGGCATTCCGGTCGGGATCATCGCCAACAACGGCATTTTATTTTCTGAGTCCGCGCTCAAAGGCACGCACTTTATCGAACTATGCTGCCAGCGCAAGATTCCGCTGGTGTTCCTGCAAAATATCAATGGTTTTATGGTCGGACAAAAATACGAGAACGAGGGCATTGCCCGCAACGGTGCCAAGATGGTCACCGCCGTTTCAACTGCTGCGGTGCCGAAATTCACTGTCATCATCGGTGGCAGTTTTGGTGCCGGTAACTACGGCATGTGCGGACGCGCTTTCGCGCCGCGTTTCTTATGGATGTGGCCGAATGCCCGGATTTCGGTCATGGGCGGCGAGCAGGCCGCCGGCGTATTGGCAACCGTAAAACGCGACGGCATCGAGGCCAAAGGCGGTAGCTGGAGTGCGGACCAAGAAGCCGTGTTCAAGCAACCGATCAAGGATCAGTACGAGGTGCAAGGTCATCCGTATTACGCCAGCGCACGCTTATGGGACGATGGCGTGATCGATCCGGCCGATACCCGGACGGTGCTGGGATTGGGACTGAGTGCGGCGTTAAATGCGCCAATTCGGAAGACGACATTTGGCGTATTTAGGATGTAGTGCGCGGATGTAAATCCGGAATTAATTCTCGGACCTCATCGCAGTTTAGCCATCCTTCGCCACCACGCCTATTCTTCTCGAAAGTACGCCATGTTCACCAAAATCCTAATCGCCAATCGTGGCGAAATCGCTTGCCGCGTCGCCGCCACCGCCCGTCGTTTGGGCATACAAACGGTCGCCGTTTACTCCGAAGCCGACGCCCACGCCAAGCATGTGGCGATGTGCGATGAGGCGGTACTGATCGGCCCGTCCGCGGCCCGCGATAGTTATTTGAAAGCGGACGTGATTCTGGCCGTGGCGTTAGCGACCGGCGCGCAGGCGATCCATCCCGGCTATGGCTTTCTGTCGGAAAACGCGGCCTTTGCCCGCTCTTGCGAAACCGCAGGTATCGTCTTTATCGGCCCGCCGGCATCGGCGATTGATGCGATGGGCTCCAAGTCCGCCGCTAAAACCTTGATGGAACAGGCCGATGTGCCATTGGTGCCGGGTTACCACGGCGAGAGGCAGGACGCGGACTTTTTGCACACGCAAGCTGACAGCATGGGCTATCCGGTCTTGCTCAAGGCCAGCGCTGGCGGTGGCGGCAAAGGCATGCGCATCGTTGAAAAAAGTGCTGACTTCAAGGACGCGTTGGTCTCTTGCAAGCGCGAAGCAATCAGCAGCTTTGGCGATGATAAGGTGTTGGTCGAAAAGTATTTGAACCGCCCCCGCCATATCGAAATTCAGGTATTTGCCGATCAGCAGGGTGAGTGTGTCTATCTGTTTGAACGCGATTGTTCGGTGCAGCGCCGCCATCAAAAAGTGCTTGAAGAAGCCCCGGCACCGGGTATGAGCGACCAACGCCGCAGTGCCATGGGTCACGCGGCGGTCACCGCAGCCAAGGCGGTCAGCTATGTCGGCGCGGGGACGGTGGAATTCATCGTCAATCAGGACGGCGCGTTCTACTTCATGGAAATGAACACGCGGTTACAAGTCGAGCATCCGGTGACCGAAATGATTTCCGGTACCGATCTGGTCGAGTGGCAATTACGGGTCGCAGCGGGCGAACCGCTGCCATTGACGCAAGCGCAATTGCAGATCAACGGTCATGCAATTGAAGCGCGGATTTATGCAGAAAATCCGGACAAAGGCTTTTTGCCGTCGATCGGCATTTTGCGCCATGTGCGCACGCCGTCAGCGGTCACTTTTACCCGCAACGACAATCCGGACAATAACCAGCCAGTGGCCGTTCGGATTGATTCCGGCGTGCGTGAAGGTGACACAATTTCACCTTTTTATGATCCGATGATCGCCAAGCTGATTGTTTGGGGCGCGACCCGCGCCGAAGCCTTGGCACGCATGGCGCAGGCACTGGCGGAATATCAAGTCGTCGGCGTGGCGACTAATATTGCGTTTCTGCAACGCTTGATCGGCAGCACCGCATTCTCAACAGCTGATCTGGATACCGGATTAATAGAGCGTAATCAGGAGGTCTTGTTTCCACCCACGCCGGTGGCCTCATTACCCGTGCTGGCGCTGGCAAGCGCCGCGTTGCTCGATGCCGAACAGCGCACCACCAACGCCGCGAATCCATGGTCCGCTACCACCGGTTGGCGTCTTAATAGCGTCTTGCAGCGTGCAGTCACCTACGCTAATGAAGCGCAACATTATGCGCTTCACATCGGTTATCACCGGACGCACTACACCATCAATACCAGTGCGAATAGCGCCGTAATACGCATCGTGGCCCAGAAGGAGAATGATCAAACGTCAGGCAATGCTGGCAAGAATTTCACCCTGACACTGGACGGTCAAACGGTACGCGGCACGGTGGTACGTGAAGCCGACACGTTTCATATCTTTACCGCAGGCACCCATACCACGCTGGTCTATACCGACCCAATGGCACATGCCGGGGAAGCCGAAATCGAAGGCGGTCGCCTGACTGCCCCGATGCCGGGCAAAATCGTCGCCATTCACGTCAGGAAAGGCAATACCGTCGAACAGGGTGCGCCGTTATTGGTGATGGAAGCGATGAAAATGGAACACACCATTTCAGCACCTGGCGCGGGCGTGATTGAGGAAATACTGTTTGAAGTGGGCGATCAGGTCGCGGATGGCACGCAGTTATTACGGCTGGTCGCGCAGTAAGTGAGGTTGAGACACTGCGGATAGCCAACCCGACGAATTCGTCATAGAGGCAGCAATTGACTGACGTAAGCGTCACGTATTGCACAAAAAAAAATCTTATATTAAAAAAAACCGAAAAAAATCAATGCCTTACTGGTTGGTATAGTTAATGCTAGCTTTGTCGTATAGTCACAAACGATTTGAAAAAAGTAACGTTGTTTGAGCAAATGGTAAGAACGGTTTGTGGAAGTGTGCAGGAATATGGGGTGTCTTTATGCGCCTTCAGAAAAATAAATATAGATCGATTGAAGATCAGTCATTTACGAGGAGACGATAACAATGTTGAATAGAGATTTATTGCACGCAGGTGCGGCCGAATCAAGGCCCGAAAATGCGGACCAGAAAAGCGTTAAATCAGGAAGTCTGTCAGGAGACGCTACGCGAATGTCGCGTCTGGTCGGTCGATGGATTGCCGAGATGCCGTGTTGCGACAAGGGGATTGAACGATGACTTCTCCTCAGCTTTTACCTGCAGGATTTGAAGACTTGGCGCCATTCGTTGCGTATTGGGTGCGCGACACGAATGACGAACGCTGGCAACAGCGCTCCAAGGCCTCGATGGAGGAAATTCAACATTTCTATGACCAGATGCTTGCGAGAGCGGAAGACGCGATCAGTTACCTCGATCAGTTTGCATTTGACGACATGCCGCAAGATGCCGCATGCCTCTTCAAGCTTGTTTTGGCTATTGCCCATGCTGCGATGGCTGTCGAGATGCACGGTCAGCCCCGGGCTCACCATGCGCAGTTACGGAGTGACTTGCATGTGTCTAAAGGACCGTGGCCGTATGGCGGTGGCGAACGCGCGCGGGATCGGCAAAAAATCATCAAGATAACGGAGAGACAGTTATGAACGACATGGTAATGGGGGCACATACGGGCGAAGCCGGTGCCAAGGACAGTTTTACGCTAGCGTCGGGCTTGGGAACCGGACCGGTCGCTGTAGATTCGTACATCTCGCCGGAATTTTTTGAACTGGAAAGAAAGCGCGTTTTTGGCAGATCTTGGTTGCACGTAGGCCGGATTGATCAACTTCCTCAAAAAGATAGTTATTTCGTTAAGGAAATTGAGATATGTAAAGCATCGGTGTTGGTCACACGCAATGAGGAAGGGAAAGTACAGGCCTTCCACAATGTGTGTTCTCATCGAGGCAACTTGGTTGTAACGGATGATTGTGGGGAAAGTAGTCGTTTTCGTTGTGCTTATCACGGCTGGACATATCAGAGCGATGGGAGTTTGGCGGGTGTGCCGGACCATAAAAATTTCTTTGATCTGAATAAAAAGAAATGTGGCCTGACAGCAATCGCGACCGACGTTTGGGAGGGCTGGATATTCGTTAATATGCAGCGCGAGCCCGAGATTAGTCTGAAAGATTTTTTAGGGTCTTACGGGGAATCATTCGCTGGAGTGCCCTATGGAAAAGATCATCAAACGCTCGTGATCGAGGCGCGCTTTGATGCCAATTGGAAATTGATTATGGACGCCTTCTCGGAGTCCTACCATGTGCCGGCAATTCACCCTGCCACGCTGGCACCGGGCTTCTCGCATGCAGTGCATAACAAATATGCAAGGCCTTTGAGCGGGCAAACCTTTGGTCTGCATTGTGCGTGGTCGGCTTACGGCAATCCGGAATATGCCCCTCCTCCCAACTCGGAAGTCGAGCGATTAGCTTGCAAGGTCGACACCGGTGGATTGCTGGGCAGTGATTTCAGCGAGGAAGTCCTGCAATTAAGAGCCCATCCGGCGGTGAATCCGACCAAAGAAGCCTGTTGGTCGGCAGACGTCACCGCGATTTTTCCGAATTTTAATATCGACTACTCGACAGGCGGCTACTGGACCCATGAATTTTGGCCCGTCGCCCACAATAAGACGCATTGGATTCTGACCATCCGCATACCAGCCGCAACCTCGGTACGGCACAGGTTGCAACTGGAGCATTACGCGGCACGTTGGGGTGAAATTGTATTGGAAGATGTGACCAACTGCGAGCGCATCCAGAAAGGGCTTGAATCTGGGGCCAAGGACGTGATGTATTTGCAGGACGGCGAATTCATGATTCGACATATGCAGGAAACCTTGCGCAAATGGGTCAATGCGGAAACGGTCGCTGAAGCGATGAAGTGATCGAGAATGTGTTGTCAATGACCTGATCGCATTCGTGCTGCAAAAAACCTGATCGTAATGTTGCGATCAGGTCCTCAAAAGTTTTAAAGTATCGAAGGTCAACATGACTAAATGGCAATGTGCAGTGTGTGGTTTTGAATATGATGAGCGAGAAGGGATGCCAGATCACGGAATCGTAGCTGGCACCCGTTGGAGTGACGTTCCAGAGAGTTGGGAGTGTCCCGATTGCGGTGTGGGGAAAGCAGACTTTGATATGGTGGAGATTGCATGAGCGCCTTCATTATGCTGTGCAACCTATGACGGACGGAGGGAGCTATTTATGCCGCCTATCATAATCGTTGGCAGCGGTCTGGCCGGATACACGTTTGCAAGGGAGTTTCGCAAGCTTGATACCGCCACCCGATTGACGATTGTTAGTCGGGATTGCGGCAGTTTTTACTCTAAACCGATGCTGTCTACGGCTTTACAGCAGAAAAAAGACCCCTCAGCACTTGCTAGTTTTTCTGCCATACAAATGGCCGAGCAGTTAGATGCTGAAATACTGCCCTTTAGCGCTGTGACAGAATTGGACCCGACGGGTCGGACCATCGAAGTTAATCAGCAGAAACGAGAATATCAGGCTTTGGTGCTAGCTTTAGGGGCCGACCAGCGCACATCAAATTTGTCAGGAACCGGTGTCGACGACATCGTGTCGGTGAACGATTTAGCGGATTACATCCGTTTCCACGGATTGCTTCGCAATGTCAGCCGGGTGGCGATTTTGGGCGCTGGTTTGATCGGATGTGAGTTCGCTAATGACCTGGCAATACATGGCATTAAAGTCGTATTGGTCGATCCTGCGCCATGGCCGTTGAGTCGATTTCTGCCGGAACAAGCGGGTCAATTAATGACCGACTCGCTCGCTGGCATCGGCGTCCAATTACGTATGGGCAGTGCGCCTGTAGCGGTTGATCGTATTGATAACGGATATCGTGTATCACTGCGCGGTGGTGATGTGATCGATGTAGGATTGGTTCTTTCGGCGATCGGATTGGTGCCGCGCACGGCGCTTGCTCACGCCGCCGGGCTTAACATTGGGCTTGGGATCGTTACCGATGCTTGTTTGCGCACTAGTGCGGAGCATATCTATGCATTGGGGGATTGTGTGGAGGTTGAAACCCTGCTGCTGCCGTATGTTATGCCTATCATGCATTGCGCTCGCGCATTGGCAAAAACGTTATCAGGAAATCTTAGCCCTGTGACCTATCCGATCATGCCCGTGGTTGTCAAGACACCGGCTTTGCCCACCATCTTGGCAGCTCCGTTAGAAAAAGGTGGAACGTGGGAGGTTAGTTATCCAGATGGCGGTCTGCGTGCGCTTTATCATAACGTCGACCATACACTGGGTGGATTTGCGCTGATGGGAAGCTGCGTCCATGAAAAAGGGGTGTTATCAAAGCAAATGGTAGCTTGAGGACTATCGGTAGTATGCGGTGGTTCTGTTGCATTAACACGCGAGAGGTAAGGTGAGGTTGCCGCTGGTTGGCCTTGGTGGGTTAATCTGTTGGTGCCGACGTCAAATTGTCCCCCCGCAGCACTCTCACCGGCACCATCCAGTGCAATGCTTATTTCTGATTTGGCAATTATTCCGATTGTTCCAGCCCCAGCCGATATGTGGGCGTCAGTTGCTGCAAAAAAAAAACTGGCATTAACGGCGCAAGTGACCAATGAAGAATTAATTATTCGAGTTCTCTCTGCTTGCCTCAAATACTTGCGAACTGTGTCGTCTGAGATACTCATGCCACGGTCAGTAACGGCTTTCGCTATCTCTTTAGGTATGCCACTTTTTTTGGCCGTTGGATCGTAGCCATATCCGTCTATCGCCATACCAATAACCATCTTTAGCAGATTATCCCATTCTTTAGGATGAGGCGTCGCATCCGGAGTTGCTGGTGCGCCGCTTATCGACTGCTCAAACTTCATCAGCACATCGGTGCGAACAACGAAGTCGCTATCTTTAGGTAAATGATATCTTGTCACACAAGTTTTTAGAATGTTCGATTTTTCTTGAAGTTGACACATCGTCCTCCCAGTAGGTGATTCCACGAGAGCTCCTACGAACCTTATTCTGGTTACAGGCGAGCCGCCAATGAGACGTCGGTAAGATTGCTCAACATCGAGCAGCTCTCCGCCGATCATGGGCAGGTCTCAAACTCCCTTAATCACTGCCAGTTGACCACTCAAGTTAAGGAATCGCTTGTCATTTGTATCCAAGCTCATCATGCTGGCTATGTGCTCGTCCTGTACCCATTCTGGAGTGGTTTCTATCACCTCTACCATTTCATGCGGAAACTCCTTCCACTCAGCATCTTCGCAACCGCCTTCTTCGCCGTCGACCACGCGCCGCACTCGGCTAGCGTGTGATTTACGAAATTAACTGACAATTTTAAATGCCCATCCAGTGCCAAGCACAGTACATCCGCCTCGGTTATTTCGCTGCCGCATACATTTGAGAGACGCCTCGCTGCCTCTTGAACTGTCAGCCATTTTTTTAAGTTGAATAATTTTCCCAATATCACGCTCCTTTGTAGCCGTTGCATTAGGCATGGCTAAACTTGTTTTGTAACTGCGGTAACCGCACGTATTTTGTGCGGTGACAAAAAATACGAATAACATCAATGATGTAACCGGCATAACCGATGTACCCGCAAAAAAGCAATGGTCTAGAATTTAAAGCAGTTTTCTGCGATTGGCAGATCGATCTATGCCGCCTTGCCGAATTTGCCGGCAATGACCTTCCCGCTGGCGACGGAACCTAAATAATCAGCATACTGTTGCATCATCACCTTGCGCTCATCAAGAAAAAGAGCGCGATCGTAGGCCTCTCCGTAGGTATCGCCAGAAGCATGTGATAGCTGACGATCAACGACCTCATGACGGTAGCCCAAGCGCTCTTTAATCACCCCCATGGCCAGTGACCTAAAGCCGTGTCCAGTCATGGCACCGCTGTACCCCATGCGCTTGATCGCTGCCAATATGCCGAAATTGGTTGCCGGCTTCTGGTGATCGCGCAGATTGTGGAATAGATACCTATTGTTACCGGTGTACTGATGAAGTTCTCTCAGCATGGCCCATCCCCGGCTTGGCAAAAATACGTGATGGTCTACCTTGCGCGGGTTGAGCTTCTTTTTACCCATTTTCATACGCTGCCAAGGGATAATCCAATATTCTTTTTCAAGATCGATTTCTTTCCACTCGGTTGTGGTCAATTCGCTTGTGCGTACGAAGATCAGCATCATTAGCCCGAACATGATTCTGGTCGGCGGGTACATTCGCCCTTCGATTTGCTCAAAGGCGCGAATAAATTCGGGAAGACCGTCCGCAGTAATAGCGGCATGGTGGCCCTTTGCGCCAGGTTTGAGCGCGCCACGTAGACTGGGAATCGGATCTATTCCTGCCTTGCCGGACGCAATTGCATATCGAAATATCTGGCCACAGACCTGGCTTTGTCGCTTCGCCATATCAAGGGCGCCACGTTTTTCGATCTGCCGCAATACGTCGAGCATGATGGGGGCTTTGACGTCAGTGATTGGCATCTTTCCGATTAACGGAAAAATAGCTTTTTCCAATCGATTGAGAACATTTTCTGCCGTCCGGGTTTCCCAAGATTCAATTTTGTTGGCGTGCCACTCCCGCGCTACCGCTTCGAAAGTGTTTGCATTTACTGATGCTTGGTTAAGCATTTTCAATGCGCTTGGCTTGAGAAGGGTCAATTCCTGCATTAATTTTGTCGCGCGCAGCAGATCTTGCTTTCCTGGCATCAGCAAGGGAAATTTGCGGGTACTTCCCGAAAGCAAGTAACCGCTCGGTACCCGCAAAGCGATAACCCATACGCCAATACTTGGAACCGCCGGGATTAACCAACAAATATAGGCCGCCGCCGTCCGCCAGCTTATAAGGCTTGTCCTTAGGTTTGGCCGTTCTTGGCTGTATATCGGTGAGTGGGGTGGCTAACTTTGGCATTTTGCGGGTATCTAGTTTGAGAGTATGGTCCGGTACCCTCAAAAATACCCGCAAAAATGTTGGATGCAAATGGACAACATCGGATGACATGAAACAAAAAACCCGCATCCTCATAGAGAGAAGTACGGGTTTCTATACGTCCTTGGACTGCTTAGGACATGTTCATGGTGGTGATAGGTGGACTTGAACCACCGACCCCAGCATTATGAGTGCTGTGCTCTAACCAACTGAGCTATATCACCAAAGAAGCCGACGATTATGATGTATTGGCCTAATTGTTGTCAAGCAAATTGGGCGGCAAAATCGGCCTTCTGTTCCTTCGATGTGCATTTTTGTTGTGCTAATGCTCAATCATCGCTTTTCCCGGGCATTTAGCACTGTTTCTAGCACTTTCGCGGCTACTGAATCCCCAATACAGTCGATAACGATACGTTCCGGCATGGCGCGCAGCCAGGTTAATTGCCGTTTAGCAAGTTGTCGCGTTGCGGCTAGGCCTTTTTCGCGCATTTCATTGAAATCGTAGTCGCCATCGAGGTATTCCCAGGTTTGGCGATAGCCTACGCAGCGCATCGACGGCAGGCCCAAATGCAGGTCGCCGCGGGCACGTAGGGATTCTACTTCTGCGATGAGGCCGCCTTCTTGGCTATTTAGCATCAAATCGAAGCGCTGCGCGATACGTTTATGTAAGACGCTGCGATCCGACGGTTCCAGCGCAATCGGTAATAGGTCGAACGGTAGTTGTGGAGGCGGACTGTTGGTCAGCAGCGATGACATGGTCTGACCGCTTAGTTCGATGATTTCCAGGGCGCGTTGAATGCGTTGGCTGTCGTTGGGTTTGAGGCGTTCTGCGGTGATCGGGTCGAGCAGCGCGAGTTTGGCGTGCATGCCCGGCACGCCGATCAGCGCGGCTTCGGCATCTAAGCGGGCGCGTAAGGCCGGGTCGGCTTGCGGCAGGGTATCCAGACCTTCTCGCAAGGCTTTGAAATACAGCATTGTGCCGCCGACCAGCAGCGCTAGTTTGCCGCGGGCGTGGATTTCTTCGATCAACGTTAGCGCGCTTTCGCGAAATTGCATGGCTGAATATGATTGCGTCGGTTCGATGATGTCAATCAAATGGTGTGGCGCGGCGGCGCGTTCTGCGGCGCTCGGTTTTGCGGTGCCGATGTCCATGCCGCGATAGACCAGCGCGGAATCCACCGAGATGATTTCTGAGGGGATATGGCGTGCAATCTCTAACGCGGCGGCAGTTTTGCCGGAGGCAGTGGGCCCCATGATGGCGACGACTAAGGGCAGTTTTGTTGCGGTTTGGCTCATGCGGGTAACGGGTAGTTTGGCTGGTGCCGGTTTGCGTACTGAAATGGTGGTGGGGCTGGATTGCTTAGCTTAGCGCAGCCCCGGCTTGCATTGCCGGTTACGGCAACCGACACGGTCTTCACTTGCAGTGTCGGTGATGGACGATTTGAGCGCTTTGTTCGTGTCGATTTGCTGATTATTGTCCGCGCAGGAACAGTTTATCCAGATCTGAGAGCGCCAGTTGGGTCCAGGTCGGACGGCCATGATTGCATTGGTCGGCGCGGTCGGTGGCCTCCATCTGGCGCAACAGCGCGTTCATTTCCGGCGCAGTCAGATTGCGGTTGGCGCGCACTGCCGTATGGCAGGCAAGCGTGCCTAGCATTTCGTTGCGGCGCTCTACCAATACGCGTGACCCGCCATATTCGCGCACATCGCGCAGTACGTCGCGTGCCAGCGTCTGGGCGTCGGCATTTTTGAGTAACGCGGGCACTGCTCGTACGGCTAAAGTAGTTGGCGACATGGCGGCGATGTCGAATCCCAATGCATGCAGGATTTCTTGATTTTCTTCTGCGGTGCCGACTTCTACGCCATCGGCATAAAACGTGACCGGGATCAAGAGCGGCTGGACTTGCATCGCATTTTCGTCGAGCGCATTTTTTAATTGCTCGTACAAAATCCGTTCATGCGCGGCATGCATATCGATTAATACTAATCCTTTGATATTCTGCGCGAGGATGTAAATGCCATGCAATTGGGCCAACGCAAAACCGAGTGGAAATTCACCGTTAGTCGGCAAGGTATCGGTGGTCGCGATACTACTATCTTGCGATGGGGCGACCGATATTGACGTGTCATTCGCAAATAACGCGCCATAGTTGGCGGCGGTCTGGCTAACGCCAAGGCCGCTGTTGCCGCCAAAGCGCGCGCCAAACGTGCCTTGCAATTGTGGCTGTTGCGGTTGCAAAATAGCTTGCAGATGTTCCTCGGACCCGCGCATCCACGGCATTGCACCGCTGGGTGATGGCAGTGGCGCTGGCGTTGTACCGAATGACGTTGCGGACGTATGCGCTAGTGCGCGGTTGACGGCGTGATAAATGAATTGATGAATCGAACGGCTATCTCTAAAACGCACTTCAATTTTAGAGGGGTGAACGTTGACATCGACCAGCGCCGGATCAAGATCGAGCGCCAAAACATAGGACGGAAAACGATCCCCGTGCAATACATCCTGGTAAGCGGCACGTACTGCATGCATTAGCACTTTGTCGCGCACAAAACGTCCATTGACGTAGAAATACTGGGCGTCGCCACGGGCTTTGGAGGCGGTCGGCAAGCCGACGAAGCCATGCAAGCGCAAAGGACCGGCGCTTTCGTCCAAGACTAATCTGGCTTCGGCAAATTCAGTACCGAGGATGCTGGCGCTGCGTTTGGCGCTTTCGGTGATATTCCAGTGATCGACGGCTTTGCCGTTGTGCGTCAGAGAAAACGCGACATCTGGCCGTGACAGCGCGATGCGGCGGACGACCTCGGCGCAATGGCCGTATTCGGTTTGATCTGACTTTAGAAACTTGCGCCGCGCTGGCGTGTTGAAATATAAATCCTGCACGTTCACCGTGCTGCCTTGCGCGCCAGAGGAGGGCGTCACGATCAGCGTGCTGCCATCGATTTCAGAAGCATGGGCGGCATCGGCGGTGCGCGATGTCAGTGTTAGCTGGGATACCGACGCAATGGAGGCCAGCGCCTCGCCGCGAAAACCCAGTGTTGCTACATTCTCAAGATCGTGCAGCGACGTGATTTTGGAGGTGGCGTGGCGGGCTAGCGCCAGTGGCAGCTGTTCTGGCAAGATACCGCGCCCATTGTCTGTAATCGCGATGCGTTTTATGCCGCCTTGTTCGAGTCGGACGGTGATCTGGGTCGCGCCCGCATCCAACGCGTTTTCTAGTAATTCTTTGACAACTGCGGACGGTCGCTCTACGACTTCGCCCGCGGCGATTTGAGAAATAAGATTATCAGGAAGCGGCTGAATTGGGCGAGGGGAGGGCAATGGTGCGTTCATTTGGCGATTATACCGAACCACGGGGACTGGTTACTGTCTGGATAGGGGATATGTTTTTTTGATCGCCGACATAGATTTCAGCAAACGCTGCATTTTGATCGGATCAAAGTGATGATTCTGTACCTTGTTTCTAGTCCGCTAGCATCTTATTTGTCGTGATAGGGTTTTCGGGCTGACGCGGTAGTGTATTATTTCGCGCAACCAATAGGAGAGTTATGGACTTTATGCAATTCCTCGACGTGATTCTGCACGTTGACAAAACCCTTGGATTTCTGATTAAGGAATACGGCACCTTAATCTATTTGGTCTTATTCCTGATTGTGTTTTGTGAAACTGGATTGGTGGTCATGCCATTTCTTCCCGGGGACACGCTATTGTTTATCGGCGGGGCATTTTGTGCCAGTGGCGAGATGAATATCTGGGCCTTGATGGGTTTGCTGATTATTGCAGCGACCACCGGTAATACGTTGAATTATTGGATAGGCAGCAAGATCGGCGATAAAGTATTTACGCACGACTATCGCTGGCTGGATCAAAAGTCATTGCAAAAAACACATGCATTTTACGAGCATCATGGCGGAAAAACAGTCATTTTGTCGCGTTTTATCCCTATCGTTCGAACCTTTGCGCCGTTTGTAGCAGGTGTTTCGAAGATGACGTTTTCAAAGTTTCAGTTTTTTAACATCACCGGCGCGCTTATCTGGGTAATTGGTTTGGTATCAGCTGGTTATTTTTTTGGCAATATTCCTATTATCCGCGACCATTTGAATACCATTGTATTAGTTGGCGTCGGCGCGGCATTAATACCGGTGGCATTAGGCGGTTGCTGGAAGTTGTTTCAGAAAATTCGTGGACGACGGGCTTAAGTTTCTCTCTTGGCATGGTTGATTAGTTAGTATTCACTGTCGGTATTCTCTTTATTGAGGTTATCGATAGCAAAAAAGGGCACGACGTAATTTGCGTCGTGCCCTTTTTTGTTGCTAGACTAATAATTTAGTCTGGCCACTGCTGCTTAGGTCATCCGATTTTTCGCCAGCGGTGGGTTATGCGAGAAATACTTCTTAATGCCGGTCAGTACCGCTTCGGCCATTTTGTCCTGATAGGCGTTATCGGTAAGCTTGGCTTCCTCTTCAGGATTCGAAATGAACGCTGTTTCAATCAAAATACTTGGAATATCGGGTGCTTTTAATACCGCGAATCCTGCCTGTTCAACTGAGCCTTTATGCAATTTATTGATCCCGCCGATTTCATTTAGAACAGCGCTTGCCAGTTTCATGCTGTCATTGATTTGGGCGGTGGTCGATAGATCGAGCAAGACGCTGGCGAGTTGGCGATCATGGCTTTTGATATTGACGCCACCGATCAAATCGGCCGCATTTTCTTTATTCGCCATCCAGCGGGCTGCCGTCGACGTGGCCCCTTTTTCAGATAAAGCAAACACTGAAGAGCCGCGCGCTGTCGGTGTGACGAAAGCATCGGCATGAATCGAGACGAACAAATCAGCTTGCACTTTGCGGGCCTTTTGTACGCGCATTCCTAGGGGTACAAAGAAATCGGCATCGCGGGTCAACATCACGCGCATGTTTGGTTGCTGCTCAATCTTGGCTTTGAGTCGTTTGGCGATGGCCAGTACGACATCTTTCTCGCGATTGCCGCCGCGACCAATCGCACCGGGATCTTCGCCGCCATGACCCGGGTCGAGGGCGATGGTGATCATGCGCGTCATAGTCGGGACTTTGTCGGCCTTGCTTTCGGGCTTGTTGTCCGGCCTGCTGTTATTGTCTGGCTTGGGATCAACCCTTGCCAGTGGCGGGTTTGGCGCTTGTTGTGCCGGCGTTGGCGTTGGCTTGGTCTGGGCCACGGGCGGGACAATTTCGCCCGGCTCGGCAGTCGGCCATTCACCTTTTTGGATCATGACCGCAATCGGATCTGGCGGATTGAGCGGGTACAAGTCAAAAACCAGACGATTTTTGTAGTTGCCAATCGGGTCCAGCGTAAATACCTGCGGATTAACCTGCTCTTTCAGATCAAATACCAGCCGGACCACATTAGGCCGATTCTGCCCAACCCGGACTTGTTTAATGTAAGGATCGTTCGATTGAATCTTGGCGACCAGTTCTTTCAAAGTCGGATTCAGTTCGATGCCTTCGATATCAACTACCAGACGGTCAGGATTTTGTATCAGGAAATGGGTGGCTTTTAATTCGGTATCATTTTCCAGCGTGACGCGGGTGTAATCATCGGCTGGCCAGACCCGCACCGCCAGAATTTGTGCAGCGCGGGCCGACATGGAAGTCAGCGGTGCGACGATCGAAATCAGCAGCGTTCCTCCGGCTTTGAGCACGGTTCGGCGGGTTTTGGATTTTACAGATTTGGTGCAAATTTCAGTCGAGCTAGACATTGACTACCCTTATCAGATACGCCGTGCAATTTTACATCACGCCCCTCTCCCGAAACACTGAGAGTGACGTTAATGTCTGGGGTTGGCAAAACATTTTCGGCTTTTTCTGGCCATTCGACGATGCAGATATTGGTTTCGTTGAAATGTTCGCGAAATCCTGCCTCAAGAAACTCTTCAGGACTCGCCATCCGATATAAATCAAAATGCATCACGTCGACTGCTTGTAGATTCAAATTTACGGTATAAGGTTCAACCAGAGTATAGGTCGGACTTTTGACGTGGCCGCTATACCCGGCTGCGTGCAGCAAGGCGCGGGTGAGGGCGGTTTTCCCGGCGCCAAGATCGCCGTGCAAATAAATCGTCAGGCCCGGTACTAAAGCCCGCGATAATGCTGCGCCCAAGGCGATAGTCCCAGCTTCGTCGTGCAGATGGAGGGTAAAGTCTTGCATCTCGTAAAATAGTCCTCTGTTCATTTATTGGAATCGATGTCCCGATGTCGCAGTCGTCTTTCACCGAGTCAGAAAATAATCCTGTCAATCCTGCACCATTGGCATTGACCGCACTCGCCGTCACCATTAAAGCCTGGGGCCGGGAGTTGGGGTTTGCCGATGTGCGGATTACGGATGTCGATTTGTCGCAGCAAGAAGCCGGATTTCAGGCTTGGCTTGCGCTCGGTTATCACGGTGAGATGGATTATATGGCAGCGCACGGTTTGAAGCGCGCCCGACCTGCCGAATTGGTGCCCGGCACCATCCGTTCGATCAGTGTACGCATGGATTATTTGCCGCAAGACACCGACGCTGCATGGCGAGCGTACGAGAAAAATCGTCTCAATCCAGAGGCTGCCGCTACAGCGACGGTCTCGTTATATGCCCGAGGGCGGGATTATCACAAAGTCTTGCGTTCGCGTTTGCAACAGTTGGCGGATCGCATCACGGCTGAAATCGGTCCTTTTGGCTATCGGGTATTTACCGACTCTGCCCCGGTGATGGAAGTCGCTCTGGCGCAAAAGGCCGGTCTGGGCTGGCGCGGAAAACATACATTATTGTTGAATCGAGAAGCCGGTTCGCTATTTTTCCTAGGCGAAATGCTCACCGATTTGCCGTTGCCTACCGATACGCCCATTACCCCGCATTGCGGTCAATGCAGCGCCTGCATCGACGTTTGTCCGACCAAGGCGATCATTGCGCCTTACACGCTGGATGCGCGGCGTTGCATTTCATATCTGACGATCGAGCTAAAAGGCAGTATTCCGTTGGAGTTTCGGCCGCTTATCGGTAATCGCGTCTATGGTTGCGATGATTGCCAGCTCTTCTGTCCGTGGAACAAGTTTGCGCAGCCGTCTACGCTCAGCGATTTTGATGTGCGCAACGGCCTGGATCAGGCCACGTTAGTGGAGTTATTTAGCTGGACCGAAGAACAGTTTAATCAACGCTTGCAAGGCAGCCCGATTCGTCGAATAGGACACGAACGCTGGTTGCGCAATATCGCCGTAGGACTGGGAAATGCCGCCACCAGCGCCACAGAGATTATCGCCGCGCTGAAAGCCCGCGCCGATGACCCTTCAGCGCTCATCCGTGAACACGTGGAATGGGCCTTGCAACAACACGGCTTACCACCGCTATAGCAACGTCGCTAGTTTCTGTCTGTGCGCTATTCTTTCTCCGCTCAAACTTCTTTTAAGCCCGATGTATTAAGCTCGATGTATTAAGTCCGATGTAATAACCACAACCAAAACGGCAAAGTAAGCGCCGATAATACTGTCCCAGCCGATACTAAAAACGCCACCAGCGGCCCATTTCCACCCAACCGCGCAGCCAAAATATACGCGCTAGAAGCTGTCGGCAACGCGCTAAACAACACCACGATTTGCAATTGACGTTCCCCCAGCCCAACCCAGCGACCAAGTAATAGCGCAACAGCAGGCAGCGCCAGCAATTTAACCGCAATAAAAAATCCCGACATCAGCTTAGCCCGCCGCATACCCGATAAGCGCAAGCCCGCGCCGACCAATAACAATCCAATCGCCAGCGAGGCGTTCCCCATTCGCGACAATACCGCCCCTGCCACATCGGGCAACGACAGCCCAAGCAAGCTGAATAACAAGCCGCAAGTCGTCGCAATCAACAAAGGATTGCGCGCCAACTCTTTCAACAAACCGCCGTTTTTATGCACCAAAGCGTGCACAGCCGCCAGATTGCACAACGGGACGCCAAAGCCAATCAGCAACGCCATCAGACCCGTGCCTTCATCCCCGGCCATGCGCGAGGCCAGCGCCAATGCCATATAAGAATTAAAGCGATAACCGGTTTGCATGCCCGACTCGTAATCCATCGGCGTCGCTTTCAAAAATGGTTTGCCCAGCCACGTCAGGACGATGGCGACGGACAGACTCGCCAAGCCAACCAACAACATTTTTCCGGTGGTATCGAACTTTAATGTGATGCGTGCAGTGGAATAAAAAAGCAGCGCCGGGAACAGCAGGAAATACACCATCTTTTCCATGCCAGTCCAAAACGCATCGCCCCAGTTCGTCGTTTTACGCAGAATGACGCCGATCAGAATCAGCGTGAAATCGGGGAGCAGCAGGTTGACTATATACATGTAAGAGGCGGTGTTTTTGCGGAAAGGCGGCAAAAGGATTGTAGGGAGGCGCAATGAATCGGAGAGAAAATGATGTCTTTAAGTGCGATTAATCCTTAATTTTGTGCATTTTTGGTGCTGTGTTTGAGGTGATAAACAAAGTCTGCATTTAACCGGATACCGATGCGTGGCGCTGAACTGGTTATTCGCCTAATTTAACAATCTAGCCAACTCCACAGCCGTCTTAACATGCATTTTGTCAAAAATATGGGCGCGGTGGACTTCGACTGTCCGCATGCTGATGCCGAGTTTGTCGGCGATGACCTTGTTCATTTTTCCTAGCAAAATTAATTCCAGCACGGCGCGTTCACGGGTGGAGAGATTTGCCAGTCGGCTGTCGATCACGGCGCGGGCTATTGCTGCGCGTGAGGAGGCCAGTGCCTCTTGTACACGATCCATCAATTTATTGTCATTGAATGGCTTTTCGAAGAAGTCGAAAGCGCCGCGTTTGAGTGTGTCGACGGCCATTGGTACATCCCCGTGACCGGTCAAAAAGATGACTGGAAAGCGTTGCGTTAATTTGCGCGCCGTTAACGCGTCAAAGAGTGCGACGCCGCTGATGCCGGGCATCCGCACGTCTAGCAGCAAACAATCGCCTTCTGTATGCTGGATGCTGCCTGATGCGGTTGGCGGGTTTGCTGTTGTGCCGGGGAAGGTGGAATTGCTGGTCTTCGCAGTGGCGTTTATCGCGTCTGATTCTGCTGCTATGAAGGCCAAAAACTCTTGCGCACTGGCGTAGGTCAGCAGGGGAATGCTGCGTGATTGGGCCAGCCAACTGAGGGAGTCGCGGATTACTTCGTCGTCATCAATGATATGTAGCATGGCGGGCTGATTGGTTATAAGTGTCGGGAGAAAGCTTCGGCGTGCAGAGTGAGCGTTCCTGATGGATTGCGTGAGCGGTCATCGCTGGCTATGCGGAAAGTTGGCTGGCAGCGAGAATTGGAAGATTGTACCGCCGCCGGGATTGTCGGTGTGACTGAGTGTGCCGCCGTGAAATTCGATGGCGGTGCGGCAGATGTTCAGGCCCATGCCCATGCCATGGGCTTTGGTGGAGTAGAACGGTGAGAATAACCGGTCCGCGACATCGGCTGGAATTCCGTGGCCCTGATCGATTACGGAGACGATGATCTGTGGCGACTCGGTGTCTATGGCGGCTGCCATGGCCGTGATGCGCAAAATGCGCCGGGTCGGGGTGTTGTCGGCCATTGATTCAATCGCGTTGCGGGTGAGGTTTAGCAGGACTTGCTCCAGCATCGTGCGGTCTGCGGATATCCACGGCAATGAAGGTGAAATGTCGACTTGCACGTTGACGTAAAAGGACTGCGCCTGCAATTCGACCAACGGCATGATGTTGTCGACGAGCGTGCGGATGGCTAGCGGCTCTCGGGTCGGATCACGTTTTTTGACGAACTCATGCACGCTGCGGATGATGTGACCGGCGCGTTGCGCTTGGGTGTTGACTTTGCCGAGGGCCAGTTTTAATTGCGCTGCGTTGATGGTGCCGTCTTGCAGCATGTTAATCGCGCCGGTGGTGTAGCTGGAAATGGCGGCTAACGGCTGATTTAATTCATGCGCCAGCGTGGAGGCAATTTCGCCCATGCTGGCAAGGCGGGCGCTGGATTGCAGTTTTTCTTGTTGCTGGCGATTGACTTCTTCGGCGCGTCGATTTTCTGAAATGTCTAGTATCGATCCCATCCAGCCGGTTTGCTGGCCGTTGGCGTCCACCAACGCGGATTCGAACACCAGCACCGGAAAACGCTCGCCGTCGGGACGTCGAAAAATGGTTTCGAATTGCGGCGTAACTTCGCCTTCCAATACTTTGGTAAAGCGATCCTGAAACTCTTCCATTGCCTCTGGTGCCCAGTAAGGCATAGGCGGGACTTTGCCCACTAATTGATCGGCGCTTAGTCCGACCATCGCGCAAAAAGCTGGATTGACGTAGGTTACCCGACCTTGCAAATCGCGGGCGCGTAAACCGGTGACTAGCGAGTTTTCCATCGCGCTACGGAACGCGACTTGTTGCCGTAATGCATCTTCGGCGGCTAAACGGCGACGAATATCACGCCATAAAGCCAGCAAGCTCCATAGCAAGCCTAGCGACAAAACGATGACCGATCCCACTAATAAATTGGGCAAGAATTTGGGTGCGCTTTTGGTGCTGTTGGTACGTAATATTAAAGACAGGCCGGGTAAATCGAGCGGGCGTCGATGGGTGTATACGTCGCGTCCTCTGCCGCCGGATGCGCGTTTAGCAATGACCACGTCATCGCTATCGGTTAGCGAGATTTCGTTATCTTGCGCAAACCACCAAGGGACTAACTCATCGAGAATACTGCTGACGGTGTAGGTGCTGACGAGGCTGCCAATATATTGCGTTCCAGCAATGAGTGGGACGCTGTAATCGATATAGATGGTATTTGGCGCATCGGCCAGTTTGTACGGCTGCGTGTATTGCGGAATGCGGGCGTCACGGACCTGTTGCGCGGATTTTTGTGCACGCTGGATATAGCCAGGCTCGGTGACCGGCAGCGCATCGGTTGCGGCAAGTATTTGATTGTCGGTCCCCAGCCATGCGACGCCGCGCAGTTCACGGCTATTCTTTAATAATGGCTTAAGGCGATCGGGAAATTGCGGGGTGCGCAAATGGTGGTTGGTAATCTCGGTGGCGATCAGGCGCACACTTTCTTCGTCCCGGCTTAGCTGAAAACTGATAGCCTGCTCCACCCAGAGCGTGTCGGCAATTAATTGATCCTGGCGATCATTGGCTTCCATTTGCTGGGATTGCCAGGGCAGCCACAGCAGAATGGCTAAGAATAGCAATACCAAAAGAATCGGAATCAGCCAGCGCCAGGTGCGCTGCGGTCCCCGTACGGTCAAATTAGCTAGTCGATTTATGGTGATGTTTGGCATGGAGAAATAGGCAGATGACGGCGCTAAAACGGCTGATTTGTGCCGCTTTCCGTGTCCAGCGCGATACATGAAGACCGTAGTGTAGCCGACGCTTCGTTCCGCGACGGTGAGATTGCGGTTATCCACAGTTGTGAGCTTGGCGCGGCTTGGGCACACTGCGGCCAGACTTGGCAAAAATTTGCAGTCGATCCTCAAGGGCTAGCATGAAGCGATTACAGCGTTTTCCATTTGTGTCACGTTGCAAAATACCATCGTCGTTGTCGGTGTTATCGGTGCTGCTTATGCTGGCGCTGACTATGCTGCCAGAGGGTAATGCTATGGCTCAAACGCCGATTATTATCAAATTCAGCCACGTTGTCGCCAACGATACCCCGAAAGGGAAAGCCGCATTGCGCTTTAAAGAGCTGGCGGAAAAGGCCACCAAAGGCCGTGTCAAGGTCGAAATCTATCCGAACAGCACCCTCTATAAAGACAAAGAAGAACTTGAAGCATTGCAACTAGGGGCGGTGCAAATGCTGGCGCCATCGTTGGCGAAATTTGCGCCCTTGGGCGTGAAGGAGTTTGAGGTATTTGATTTACCCTATATTTTTCCCAGTCTGGCGGTGGTGTATCGTGTGACGCAGGGGCAGATCGGTAAAAATTTGTTTAGTAAGCTGGAATCGAAGGGGATTACCGGTCTGGCGTATTGGGATAATGGTTTTAAGGTGATGTCAGCTAACCGGCCGTTGCATATGCCAGCTGACTTCAAAGGGTTGAAAATGCGGATTCAGTCATCGAAGGTGCTGGATTTGCAAATGCGCGCTCTCGGGGCAAATCCACAGGTGCTTGGCTTCTCGGAGGTGTATCAGGCCTTGCAGACCGGCGCGGTGGACGGGACCGAGAATCCGCCTTCAAATCTGTACACGCAGAAAATGTATGAGGTACAAAAGGACATCACGCTCTCGAACCATGGTTATTTAGGTTATGCCGTGATTGTTAACAAGAAATTTTGGGACGGTTTGCCCTGGGATATCCGTTCCGCGCTGACGCAGGCGATGGAAGAGGCAACCCAATATGCGAATAAAATTGCCCAGCAGGAGAATGATGCAGGGCTGGCGGGGATCAAGAAAACCGGGAAAACGACTATTTATCGCTTAACTGACAAAGAAACCGCCGCGTGGCGCGCAGCTTTGTTGCCAGTTCGCACACAGATGGAAGGGCGCATTGGCAAGGATTTGATTGATGCTGTGAATCGGGAATCGGCGGCGTTGGGCTACAAATAGGCAAGATGAGGCTATTTTGAACATTTTGGCGCTGTCTGGAATACCAGCTAGTAGTCAAAAGTATGCTGGTACGAGATTGGCGAGGAGATATTTATTTCTACATAAAATGTTGTGGATGTAAACCGTTTGTTTGCCCGGGGCCTTTAGGCTAAAACTATCTGTAGTTTATAGATCGATTCATTAAAATTATTTGTAAAAATAAGTTAACTCCTGTTAGAGTTCGTCACCTATTGAATATTGCAGATCAGCCCCAACAGGGCCGTATGTGACAAACAACCAATTTTGTCTTTTCAGTAAGTTTTGCAGCACAGAATGTAGATTTTTCAGCTTGATGGCGCTACGATGCGCCAAGGGTAGTGAATAAAGAGATTTATAGGTGGTGGTGCATAAGAACGGTATAGATACCGGGGATACTGAGGAGACAGTGCGTTTCAAATGAAGCTGTTTAAACGGCCGGGAACACACATAGAAGTATTTGGGGCGCATCTCACAGATGCGCCTTTTTTATTTTTAGGAGCTACGAGAAAGCGCCCCAGCGGCGTTGTGCTCTCCTAGCCGTACTAGCACTGTCTTCGTCGGCACGCCTTGCTGGGACACTTTCTCGTAACGCCTAAAATTTATTTGTGTGGTGGGATTCTTAAAACTTCTTTATTGTTTTTGGGACTGTGCATTGAAGAAAGTCGGTTTCGGGCAATGTGCTCCCCTAGCCGTACTAGCGTACTGTCTTCGTCGGCACGCCTTGTTGGGACACCGCCTAAAATTTATTTGCGTGGTGGGATTCTTAAAACTTCTTTATTGTTTTGGGGGCTGTGCGTTGAAGAAGATCGCTTCTTAGCGACTTGCTCTCTTGGGCGCTTCGCGGCCCGGTATCGCTTACTGTCTTCGTTGCACCACTATGCGTAAGTCCATATTTCATTAGCTTGCGGTTTGTAACTTGTCATCGTGAGGTCCGTATGAAAAGAAATGCTTCCCCTCAATTTGCCGGTATTAGTGGCAAAAATGACACAAATATATCTCCGTACCAATCCCCATCTGACCTGTTTTCCGCGATTGTTGCGGCGCCATTCGGCGCTGTGGGTGTTCGGATCGGGACGGAGGCCATGTCTGGCTATATTCGCGAATTGGTGTATCTGCCGCATTCATTTGCGGAAAAAGCGCCTGCTGATGCATTGTCGGAACGTGCTGCAGAGCAGATCGCTGCTTATTTGCAAAATCCTGATGTTCAGTTTTCGTTGCCGCTGGCGGCTATCGGCACGGTGTTTCAGCGTAAGGTTTGGGCGCAAATCTCTGCAATTGGGCGGGGGGACGTGCTGACTTATGGTGAGGTGGCGCGGCTGGTGCAGTCTGCACCGCGTGCGGTTGGGCAGGCTTGCGGGGCTAATTGGTTTCCGCTGGTGATCCCTTGCCATCGCGTGACTGCGGCTGGTGGGCTGGGTGGGTTTTCTCATAGTGATGCGGTGGATGGTTTTCATGTTGGCGTAAAGCGCTGGCTGTTGGCACATGAAGGCGTGGCGGATTTATGAAAAATATCTTGGGTTCCGATGGCGTAGAGCCGCAATCAAGCGTGCTAATCCCGCAAAGTCAGGCCGCTATTGACGAGTTTTGCGATACGTTGTGGCTGGAAGATGGTCTGGCAAAAAATTCTCTGGAAGCTTATCGACGCGATATGCGTTTGTTTGCGTTGTGGCTGGAGGCACATCGGCCGAAGTCGTTATTTGCCGTCGATGAACAGGATCTGACGGCGTATTTCGCGGCTAAAAGTGAGGGGAAAGCGACGTCATCCAATCGCCGTCTGGCGGTCTTGAAGCGCTTCTATTTTCTGGCGTTAAGACAAAATCTTATTGCTGTCGATCCTTGTCTGCATTTGCGTTCCGCCAAGCAGCCCGAGCGCTCGGTGAATACGCTGTCGGAGTCGCAAGTCGAAGCGTTGCTGGCGATGCCGGATGTGGCTACGCCGCTGGGTTTGCGCGATCGCACGATGCTGGAGCTGATGTACGCCAGTGGGCTGCGGGTGTCGGAGCTGGTGTTGTTAAAGTCGATTGAAGTGGGCATGAACGAGGGCGTGCTGCGGATTACCGGCAAGGGCGATAAAACGCGTCTGGTGCCGTTTGGCGAGGAGGCGCGCAGCTGGATCGTGCGGTATCTGGCAGACGCCCGTCCGGCGATCATGTCGGGTCAGATTGATGATGCTTTGTTTGTGACGGCGCGGGGCGGGCCGATGACGCGGCAGATGTTTTGGACGCTGATTAAGAAGTATGCAGTGCAGGGGGCGATTAATGCGCCGCTGTCGCCGCATACTTTACGCCATGCGTTTGCCACGCATTTGCTGAACCACGGCGCTGACTTGCGGGTGGTGCAGCTATTGTTAGGACATGCTGATATTTCGACTACGCAAATTTATACGCATATTGCCCGTGAACGGTTGAAAACACTTCATGCCGAACACCATCCAAGAGGACGTTAGGGTGGCGCGCAGCAACGATCAACTCTGGAATAAGTCGCATTTACAGAGTGAGTCGTGGCCCGAATTCTACTTCATGGCATTTGTTTCTCCTGTATCCTGTAAGCCATCATTTCAAGTCTATTAGGGCTGAGGCAAATCGCCCGGGCGGCGTTATGCTTACCTGGGTAAAGTGTCTTGGTTGTCAGACTGGTCGCGTCATACGTGCGTTGCGCTGCGGTCAATTTGGCGAAAGTACGGTCTATTAAAGTATTTATCGGTGTTTATTAGTGTTTATTTAGGGGGCCCAATTGGCAAAAACAAATTTTCAATACGAAAAGCGTCAGAAAGAGCTTGAAAAGAAGAAGAAAAAAGAAGAAAAGCTGAAGCGTAAATCCGAAAAAGGATCTGTCGGTGACGATGGGACTGATGTCACGGATGCAACTGAGGATGGCGCGGACGACGAGGCAAACGACGCGTCGGGCCAGGTTGGCGCAACGGAAACACCACCCGCAGCAACGCCGGGACCAAACTGACCAATGTAATCTGTGAAGCCATCGCAGCCTTCATTCAGGATGCGAAGAGTCGGTAGCACGCGGAAAAGGGTTGTGATCAGGATGATCTTCCCCTCGCGTTATTGTTTAACGATTCTGGTTTAACGATTTTTTATTGGCTTTGTCAGATGCTAGTCGCACTGTCGAAAATATGGTCGCCACAGCTGCATTACACTCTTTTTTAACGATGGTCCGAGCATTGCTGGTTCGGGCCATTTTTACGCTTTAGTACTAGTATGGCAAAAAAAGAACACATTTCTGAGACCCCGGCGACGCATTTCCTGCGCCAGCACGGTCTGGTTTTTTCAGAGCATCCCTATACTTACGAAGAGCATGGCGGCACCACTGCATCGGCCCAGGGATTGGGAGTGGATGAACATCAGGTGGTGAAGACGCTCGTCATGCAGGATGAAATGGCGCGACCGCTGATCGTACTGATGCATGGAGACTGTAAGGTCTCAACTAAAAATCTGGCGCGGCAAATCGGATGCAAGTCGGTCGAGCCGTGCAAGCCGGAGGTCGCACAGCGTCATTCCGGCTACATGATCGGCGGTACGTCTCCGTTTGGGACACGCAAAAGCATGCCGATTTATGTGGAGCAGAGCATTTTGCAATTGCCAACTATTTATATCAATGGCGGTCGTCGCGGTTTTCTGATCGGTATTGCGCCGCAAATTATCGTCGACGTGTTGCACGCACAGTCAGTGACTTGCGCGCTGAAAGATTAGGCGCAGCCGTTGCCGCGCTTCCCTACGAATTAATAAGAAAGAACATGCATGAACATGCTTTTATTTACGATTGCCGCGTATTTGATCGGCTCTGTTTCATTTGCCGTCATTGTGAGCAAGTTATTTGGGCTGGGCGATCCGCGTACTTATGGCTCGAAAAATCCCGGCGCAACAAATGTGTTGCGCAGTGGCAATAAAGTGGCGGCGGTCCTGACGTTGCTAGGCGACGGCTTCAAAGGGTGGCTGGCCGTTTGGCTGGCGCAAAAATTCGGTCCGCAATATGGTTTGGATGACGGCGGCATTGCGTTGGTGGCGATTGCCGTCTTTTTAGGACATTTGTGGCCGATATTTTTCCGTTTTGTCGGCGGCAAGGGTGTGGCAACGATGTTTGGCGTTCTGATCGGGATTCAGCCCTTGTTGGGATTGGGCGCGCTGGCAACCTGGGTGATTATTGCGTATGCGTTTCGCTATTCTTCGTTGGCCGCGTTGGTAACGTGTTTGTTCGCGCCATTCTTTTATACCCTGATGAAGGGCGCTGACGTGATTTTGCTGGCGATTGTGGTGATGAGCGCGTTGTTGGTTTATCGTCACGCCAAAAATATTGGTAATTTGTTGTCAGGTAAAGAAAGTCGGATCGGGGCCAAGAAAAACGGCAGTCCGGCTAAACCGAATTAGTTTTTTATATTTACGCAAAATTGTGCGTTGGGGCTGGTTCGCAGCGGTAGGGCGTTTGGCCTATTGAATGTCGCCGCGGTCGTGATTGTCCGGTTTTAACCTCGCTGAAGGATGGAACAATTTTGCGCGATTTTTCAGCTTTAAGATTTTATTGTTGTTTTTAAATATAGGCGTTTCTGTTCTGAACCGCCTTCTACGTGACGCATTGTTGCAATGCGTCACGATCTGATCTCACCCATTTTCTCTCTCTGCTATTCGAAGATTCTGTAGGTAGAATGCGTGCCTTTGCAGTTTAGGCTATGCAATGCTGCTTTGCGGCATATTTTCATAATATGAAAAGTCATATCACCATTTGAAAGTGTAAAAAGTCTCTGTTAGAATTCGCCGCATCGCCTATATTTATCGTCCGTAGGTGAGTATTTTTGCGGAATTGATGTCAGCCCGCTATTCCATTCGATCCCAAAATAGATCGGTATAAAGCGCTTAAATAACTCAGGAGACTCAACATGTCAGCCCAACTCGACCAGGTTTTGGCGCAAGCCACCAACGATCCAGACGTCATCGAAACAAAAGAATGGTTAGACGCGCTAGAAGCCGTCATCGAAACCGAAGGGCCTGAACGGGCGCATTATTTGATGGAACGCATGGTGGACCTGGCGCGTCGGCGCGGGGCACAGATTCCATTTTCGAGCAACACTGCTTACGTCAATACGATTCCTGCGCACATCGGCGAACATTGCCCCGGCAATCTCGAAATCGAAGAGCGTTTGCGTTCGTGGATGCGTTGGAATGCGATGGCGATGGTGGTCAAAGCGAATCGTCTGGATGGCGATTTGGGCGGCCATTTGTCGAGCTTTGCGTCGCTGGCGAATATGCTGGGTATCGGCTTTAACCATTTCTGGCACGCACCGTCTGAAAACCACGGCGGCGATCTGCTCTATATTCAAGGCCATTCATCCCCCGGCGTGTATGCCCGTGCTTTCCTTGAAGGCCGTCTGACCGAAGAGCAAATGCTGCATTTCCGTCGCGAAGTCGATGGCAAGGGTTTGTCTTCATATCCGCATCCAAAACTGATGCCGAACTTCTGGCAATTCCCGACCGTATCGATGGGTCTGGGACCGTTGATGGCGATTTATCAGGCACGTTTCCTCAAATATCTGCACGCACGTAGCATCGCCGATACCGCTAACCGCAAAGTGTGGGCGTTCTGTGGCGATGGTGAAATGGACGAACCGGAATCGATGGGCGCCATTGGTATGGCTGGCCGCGAAAAACTCGACAATCTGGTCATCGTTGTTAACTGTAACTTGCAACGTCTGGATGGCCCAGTACGCGGCAATGGCAAAATCATTCAAGAGCTAGAGTCCGATTTCCGTGGTGCTGGCTGGAACGTGGTCAAAGTCATTTGGGGCGCTGGTTGGGACGATCTGCTGGCACGCGACAAAGAAGGCATTTTGCAGCAAGTCATGATGGACACCGTTGACGGCGAATATCAGAACTATAAAGCCAAAGATGGCGCGTTTGTCCGTAAGAACTTCTTCGGAAAACACCCTAAATTGCTGGAATTAGTCAGCAAAATGTCGGATGACGACATCTGGCATCTGACCCGCGGCGGTCATGATCCACACAAAATTTACGCAGCATTCAAAGTAGCGCAAGAGCACAAAGGTCAACCGACCGTCTTGCTGGTTAAGAGTATCAAAGGCTACGGCTTCGGCAAGTCCGGTGAAGCGCGTAATACTGCGCATAACACCAAGAAACTCGATGACGAAGCGATCAAAGCGATGCGCGACCGTTTCCAATTGCCGATCCCCGACGATCAGTTAGCCGCTGTGCCATTCTTCAAGCCAGCCGATGACACCCCGGAAATGATCTATCTGCACGAGCGTCGTAAAGCGCTGGGCGGCTATCTGCCACAGCGTCGTATGAAAGCCGATGAAGAATTGATCGTACCGCCGCTAGAATCGTTTAAGGCCGTGCTGGAACCGACTGCTGAAGGCCGTGAAATCTCGACTACGCAAGCGTATGTGCGGATTTTGACGACTTTGCTGCGCGATCCTAGCCTGGGTCAACGCATCGTGCCGATCATGGTCGATGAGTCGCGTACTTTCGGGATGGAAGGTCTGTTCCGTCAAATCGGTATTTTCAGCCAAGTCGGTCAGTTGTACGAGCCAGTCGATAAAGACCAGGTCATGTACTACCGCGAAGATAAAGCCGGTCAGATTCTGCAAGAGGGGATCAACGAAGCGGGCGGTATGAGTTCGTGGATCGCTGCGGCGACATCGTACTCGACCAATAATCGCGTGATGATTCCGTTTTATACCTACTATTCGATGTTCGGTTTCCAACGCATCGGCGATCTGGCATGGGCAGCGGGTGATATGCGTGCACGCGGCTTCCTGATTGGCGGCACTGCCGGACGGACGACATTGAACGGCGAAGGTTTGCAACATGAAGACGGTCATAGCCACGTGATTGCGTCGACCATTCCAAATTGCGTTCCTTACGATCCGACTTTCTCGCACGAAGTAGCGGTCATCATGCATGACGGTTTGCGTCGCATGGTCACTGAGCAGGAAGACGTGTTTTATTACCTGACACTGATGAATGAGAATTACAGCCATCCGGGTCTTAAGGCGGGTAGCGAAGACGGCATCATCAAGGGTTTGTATCTGTTGCAAGAAGGCGGGAAAGAAGCCAAATTGCGCGTTCAACTGATGGGTTCAGGTACGATTTTGCGTGAAGTGATCGAAGGCGCTGCATTGCTGGAGAAAGATTGGGGCATCAATGCCGATATCTGGTCGGCCCCGTCGTTCACATTGCTGGCCCGCGACGGTCAGGACGTTGAGCGCTGGAATATGCTGCATCCTACCGACGCACCGCGCGTTGCCCACATCACGGCGTGCCTGCAAGATACCAGCGGCCCGATTATCGTCTCTACCGACTATATGCGTACTTATGCTGAGCAAGTCCGTGCGTTCGTACCGAACGGCCGTACTTACAAAGTATTGGGCACCGATGGTTTCGGTCGTTCCGATACCCGCGCTAAGTTGCGTGAATTCTTTGAAGTAAATCGCTACTTTGTGGTGATTTCCGCACTGAAAGCGCTGGCAGATGAAGGCAAGATCAAGGCCGCAGTTGTCGCCGAAGCCATTACCAAGTATGGTATTAATCCTGAAAAGCTTAATCCAGTCACACAATAAACCCTTCTTATATTCTCTAAGCAAATAGCCAGCCTGCAAGCTCTGGCAGTACCAAGTACTGTCAAATCTTGCAGCCGGTGAGTAGCTTGCAGGCGATAGGAAGAATGTCAGGCAAAACTAAAATTTACCTTGCAAGCATTGTGCGGGCCACTGATCTTTACGATCGGCGACGCGATGAATAGCGAGAAGACTAATGGAGCTAAGCGATGAGTATGGTGGAAATTAAAGTCCCGGATATTGGCGACGTTAAAGACGTTGAAGTGATTGAGGTGATGGTCAAGGTCGGCGATACGATCAAGATCGACCAATCCCTTGCGACCCTCGAAACTGATAAAGCAAGTATGGAAATCCCTTCGACCCAGGCCGGTGTCGTGAAGGAAGTAAAAATCAAGGTCGGTGACAAAGTCAGTGAAGGTTCGTTGATTTTGATTCTGGAAGGCGCAGCGGCAACAGCTGCACCAGCATCCGCTGCTGCACCGGCGGCATCCGCTGTAGCAACACCCGCCGCTGCTCCTGCGGCGGCAGCTCCATCAGCACCCTCCGCGCCAGCAGGATTGGTCGAGGTAAAAGTCCCCGATATCGGCGATGTCAAAGACGTTGAAGTGATTGAAGTAATGGTCAAGGTCGGCGATACGATCAAAGTCGATCAATCGCTGGCGACGCTCGAAACCGACAAAGCTAGCATGGAAATTCCTTCGACCCAAGCCGGTGTCGTGAAGGAAGTAAAGATTAAAGTAGGCGATAAAGTCAGCGAAGGTGCGTTGATTCTGATAGTGGAATCTAGTGGCGGCGCAGCAGCAGTTGCCCCGGCGGCTGCGGCACCAGCCAGCGCGCCAGCAGCGGCAACAGCTTCAGCGCCAGCGGCTGCACCAGCAGCACCCACGCCGGCAGCAGAAGCCGCGCCAGCCGCAGTTGCCAGCGCAAATGGCGCCGTTCCCCACGCCTCTCCATCGGTACGTAAATTTGCCCGCGAACTCGGCGTCGATTTAGGCCGTGTGACCGGTGCAGGTCCAAAGGGACGCATTTTGCAAGAAGACGTACAGAAATACGTCAAAGGTGTGGTCGCCGACGCGATTGCCAAGCCGAGCGGCGCTTCGCCAGCAGGCAAGGGCAGCGGCGTTGGATTGGACTTGTTGCCATGGCCATCGCTAGACTTTGCCAAATTCGGTACGACCGAATTACTGCCACTGTCGCGTATCAAGAAAATCAGCGGTCCTAATCTGCACCGCAACTGGGTCATGATTCCGCATGTGACCCAATTTGACGAAGCCGATGTCACGGATCTGGAAGAATTCCGCAAAGATGCTAACGCCGCCTACGCCAAATCCAAATCGACAGTCAAACTGACGATGTTGGCGTTTGTGATCAAGGCCAGCGTCGCTGCGCTGAAGAAATTCCCAGCGTTCAATGCCTCGCTGGATGCTAACGGTGAAAACCTGATTCTGAAGCAGTATTACAACATCGGTTTTGCTGCGGATACGCCGAATGGTCTGGTTGTGCCGGTCATCAAAAATGCTGATCAAAAAGGCATCGCACAAATCGCGCAAGAAATGGGCGATCTATCGGCGCAGGCACGCGACGGTAAATTGAAGGGGCAAGATATGCAAGGCGCCAGCTTCACTATTTCTTCGTTGGGCGGCATTGGCGGTACGGCATTCACGCCGATCATCAATGCGCCTGAAGTGGCAATTTTGGGCTTGTCCAAGGCTGCGATCAAACCGGTCTGGGATGGCAAACAATTTGTACCGCGCCTGATGATGCCGATGTCGCTTTCCTACGATCACCGTGTTGTCGATGGTGCGATGGGTGCGCGTTTTAGCGTTTATCTGGGCGAAGTGCTGGCGGATATGCGCAAAACGTTGTTGTAATATTTCCTGCCAGAGAGTGTGTGTTTAGCTAAGCGCTTACTCGGCAAGGACATGCGGATCGGAAGGTGAGGAACGGCAACGTTCTTCGTCATCCGATCATCTGCGCTCTTATCCAGATGGAGAACAGTCATGACTACTTGTGTTGTCGTTAAGAAAGATAACCAGATCGCGATTGCGTCGGATTCGCTAGTGACTTTCGGCGATACGCGTTTGTCGCATGCTTATGAAGCCAACAACAAGATTTTACAAGTTGGCAGTTCTTTCATCACTTTGGCCGGGTCTGCTGCGCATTTCCCTGTCATGCGCAAGCTGATGCTGGGCATGGGCGATGAATGCAAACTGGAAAGTCGGGAAGAAATTTTCGAGACCTTTTCGCGCATCCATACCATCCTCAAAGATCAATATTTCCTCAATACCAAAGAAGACGAAGACGATCCTTACGAGTCATCGCAAATCACCGCGCTGATCGCCAACCCTTTCGGGATTTTTGGCATTTACTCGTATCGTGAAGTGTTTAGCTTTGAGCGTTTTTGGGGAATAGGCAGCGGTCGTAATTTTGCGTTAGGCGGGATGTACGCGGTCTACGATCAAAATCTCAGCGCGCATCAGATTGCCGAGATTGGTGTCCAGGCTGGCGTGGAGTTCGACAAGAGTTCTGCTGCACCGATACGCATACACAGTTTTGCGATGCACCCTTAGTCGAATAAAGAAAATAGACCTGCGTAATATTGTCACAGCAAGGCATAACGCTGCTGCAAAACATTGCGCTAGCCCTGTAAATGATGTGCGAACATGCTCGGCTGAATACAGCGTAAACAGCGGAGCGACTATTACCACTCCCCCTGCGGGAAGATAAAAATGGAGCAAACCTTATGAGTATGGTCGAAGTCAAGGTCCCGGATATCGGCGACTTCAAGGAAGTCGAAATCATTGAGCTGTTGGTTAAAGTAGGCGACACAGTCAAAGTCGATCAGTCATTGATCACGGTTGAGTCCGACAAGGCCAGCATGGAAATTCCATCGAGCCATGCCGGTGTAGTTAAAGAAATCAAAGTCAAAGTTGGCGAAAAAATCGCTGAAGGTTCGATCATTCTGGCATTGGAAGCCGCTGGCGTGAGTGCTGCTCCTGCCGCTGCTCCTGCGGCAACACCGGCTGCGGTCGCACCAGCAGCACCGGTAGCAGCGCCTGCCGCAGCCAGTTTCTCCGGCAGTGCTGATATCGAATGCGATACCGTCGTTTTAGGCGCAGGGCCGGGCGGTTATACCGCTGCTTTCCGCGCTTCCGATTTAGGCCAAAAAGTCGTTTTGATTGAGCGTTATCCTGATCTTGGGGGTGTTTGTCTGAACGTTGGCTGTATTCCTTCCAAGGCATTGCTACACGCTGCCAAGGTGATTACAGAAGCCGAAGAAATGGCGCATTTTGGCGTCAAGATGTCTGCTCCGGAAATTGATATCAATGCGTTGCGCGGCTGGAAAGAAAGCATCATCAAAAAGCTGACCGGCGGTCTTACCGGTTTGTCGAAAGCCCGGAAAGTACAAATTGTGACCGGGAAGGGCGAATTTAGCTCGGCCAACACGATCGTTGTGCAGACCGCAGAGGGTGCAAAAGTCGTCGCGTTTAAAAATGCGATCATCGCCGCCGGATCATCGGTCGCTAAAATCCCAGGATTTCCTTACGACGATCCACGCCTGATCGACTCAACCGGCGCGTTGGAACTGCGTCAGATTCCAAAGACATTGCTGGTTATTGGCGGCGGGATTATTGGGCTGGAAATGGCCTGCGTCTACGATGCGCTCGGCTCTAAAGTCACAGTGGTGGAGTTTGCAGACGGTCTGATTCCTGCGGCTGACCGCGACATCGTCAAGCCACTTCAGAAGCGTATCGAAAAACGTTACGAAGCGATTTACCTGAAAACTAAAGTCACCAAACTGGAAGCGTTGCCTGAAGGATTGCGCGCGACATTTGAAGGCGCTGATGGTAATACTAAGGCCCCGACTGAGCCGCAATTGTTTGACATGGTATTAGTCGCAGTCGGTCGCCGCCCGAACGGCAAAGAAATCGCGGCTGAAAAGGCTGGCGTGATCGTCAATGATCGTGGCTTTATCCCGGCGGACAAACAACAGCGTACTAACGTCGCGCACATTTTTGCCATCGGCGACGTCTGCGGCGATCCAATGCTGGCGCATAAAGCGACCAACGAAGCCAAAGTGGCAGCCGAAGTTATCGGCGGTCACAAGGTTGCGTTCGACGCTATGACGATCCCTTCGGTAGCCTACACCGATCCAGAAATCGCCTGGATGGGATTGACCGAAACCGAGGCGAAAGCTAAAGGTATTCCGTTCGAAAAAGCCAATTTCCCATGGGCAGCCAGCGGCCGCGCATTGGCAATGGGCCGCGACGATGGCATGACTAAATTGTTGTGGGACCCAACTACCAAACGCATCATCGGCGCGGGTATCGTCGGCGTGAATGCCGGTGAATTACTGGCCGAAACCGTGCTGGCAATGGAAATGGGCGCTGACTTGGAAGATCTGGCCTTGACGATCCATGCGCATCCAACCTTGTCCGAGACGCCGATGTTTGCGGCTGAAATGGGCTTGGGTACGATTACTGATCTATTTATTCCGCCTAAGAAGAAGTAAACATTCATACGTAGCAGGTAAGTGAACATAAAAAGCGCAGCTATTTTTAGCTGCGCTTTTTTCATTTCGGAGAACGGTTGCGTAATGAGACGTACACTACGAAGGCGCTGGCATAAAAACTAAAGCTATACCAAGGCTCACTAAAGTAACGCCGATTATTCTATTGAGAGTTGATTGGGATTTCAGCATACGTAGGCGCAGTCGGGTATTCGAGAAGAATAGGGCTACCAGACTAAACCACAGGCCATGCGCAAAAGACATAAATAAGCCATATCCTATTTGTGCCGAAAGCGACGTATTTACGCCAACAACTTGCGTATAAACACTGACGACGAATAAGGTTGTTTTGGGATTGAATACATTGATCATGAAACCGGCTCTTAGCGAGCCGACTTTACTTGCTGGCGCTTTGGCAAGGGGATCGATGTCGATCACTGGGCGTGCGACAAAAGTTTTTCCCCCGATATAAACCAGATAAAGCGCCCCGACAATCTTGATCAGCGTAAATAAACCGGGCGAGTTGGTGATCAACAATCCGACGCCGAGCATGGTGTAAGTCACGTGCACTTGCACACCCAGTGCAATACCAATTGCGGCCAGCAGTCCGGCGTGGCGCCCATATAAATAACTATTTCTGGTCACTAAAGCAAAGTCTGCGCCGGGACTAATGACGGCTAGGATCGTGATGATGGCTACTGCGATTAACTCCGGCATTGTGCTACCTTATTGTGAGTATTTATTGGAAATGTCGGACAGTCTAAAATTTCCCTTGGTTGGGAAAATTGTGGGCACATTTTTTGCGAAACGTTACTACTAAAACGTCCCGATACGCATCTTTGTTGCAGTCCAATTGAATAAGCGGCGCAACACTGTGAAAAACTCGCTCGTCGTTGACAATTGCCATATCAAGGGGTGCCCTTAGCGTGAATTCGTTTAATCGTCGCTTTTCCAAATCATAAATAGAAGTGGCCCCGTTAGCTATATTGATCCGTTTGACCATCAGCATCATCACAAACCCTACACCGTCGCGATGTATCCCTTCAGGAGTTGGCGTTGCTGCCCCTCCTAATCCAGCTTCGATCCTGAATTGATGTATTTCTATATGCCACGAGGAATAGGGTGAGAGGCGGCCAAAAATGTCACATCCCAATCTAAGGATATTCGTGAGAATTTTGCTATCTAAGGTTGAGGAGGAAATGGGTCTATAAAGGCGCTTAACATCCCCATTTAAATTATTAAAATACAAGCTTTGAAAATGTGGTTGGTGTGCTTCCAAGTGAAAAAATTTACTTGATGGTGGTGCGCTCATCGTCGCATGACGACGCTTGCGATATGTGCCTTTATCCGCCATATACGCATCCGTATATAAATCAGACCAGCTTTGTGTAAATTCCTCCAAGTCTTCGAGAGCATCTGGCCTTTGTTGCTCAAGCAATGCTTTCGTTTTTTCTCCCGTCATAAATAAAAAGTCTTTATGCGCTATTAGATTGCATATTTTTTCTATATCAGATGTGGCTTCATTTATTGTTTTTTGCGCGGTCACAGGTGTCAACAATCCGCTCATAAAACTATATTCATAAGTGATATACCTAAATTTTTCGCTGTCATGGTGTGAGTCGGTAAATATTCATAATAATGAGATACCGATCATCTTCTATCGTGACGATAATGAATATCGATTTAAATTAACTTAAATAATGGAGATAAAATCACAGATGAGTGACCGTATTCCATCGCTGAATGCCATTAGGATATTTGAAGTAGCGGCGCGTCATTTGAGTTTAGTCAATGCAGCCCAAGAGCTTCACGTAACCCATGGTGCGGTAAGTCGCCAAATCATACAGTTGGAAGAAACGTTGGGCGTTGCGCTGTTTGAACGCAGAAATCGCGCAATCTTTCTGACCCGCGAAGGGGCGGCCTTTAAGGTGACCTGTGGGGATGTAATTAATCGTTTAAATATCGGGATTCGTCATGTGAGGAAAGCCGCGCCGGATCAACCGCTGGTGCTCTCTTGTGAGGCGACGATTTCAATGCGATGGTTGATACCCAGATTGAATAAATTCAAAGCGCGTTTCCCTTCCATTAATATTCATCTTTTTGCCGAAGGTGGAGCTATCGATTTCCAACATCGCCACGTTGATCTGGCACTGAGACGTAACGATTTTAATTGGGGAGCTGAGATATACGCTGAGCCAATTGCCATGGAGCGGGTTGGCCCTGTTTGTGCGCCGACATTGCTAAAGGCGGGCCAATTGCATCTTGACCACCAATGCTTATTACAAACATCTTCCCGATCTAACGCTTGGCAACGCTGGCAGATCGCCTCGGGGGTGCCGATTGCCACCCATCTGGTTGGACATTATGAGCATTTTTATCTCAGTCTTGAGGCTGCGTGTGCCGGTTTGGGAGTCGCGATCAGCTCAATCTACATGATCCAGGATGATATAAAAAGTGGGCGACTGGTCGCACCGTTCGGATTTCAAGAGGACGGCTCGACTTACTACTTACTATCCCCCGTTTCTTTCGATGAAGACCATCGACGTCGGAAATTTTTGAATTGGCTTTGTGAAGAATTGGACGGCACAGCTTTACATTTTGCGCATGATTGAAAAAAGGTAATGCAATATGCACTACCTTTCCTGCTTTTCAAGTTAGAGCCTATTCCCGATTACCAGTATGATGAAAAGGCTGAATTTGCATTAGCGCCACTATGCGCTCCGGATGACATTACCTTCGCTACAATCGTGTTGCTATTCTTCTCGCCTTTGTACTGTTTAAAATGCAGTTTTGCGAGCTTGTGCAAGCCCTTTAGCAGAAGATGGGCTTTGCCCGTTTAGTCATACATTTAATCAAAATATCGCCGCACCGACTCAAGCCTTTCCGCGTAATATTTAGTTTCCAGTCGATCAATCCTGACTTTGCCATTGGTCGATGGCGCGTTAATGAAACGGCCGTCGCCAATGTAAATACCGACATGCGAAAACGGGCGATTCATCGTATTGAAAAACACCAGATCGCCGGGCCGAATGTCACTTTTTGGTACTTCCCGGCCTTGCTTCGCGATCATGGCGGCGCTGCCGGTCACGCGCAGTCCCACGGCTTGTTTAAAAACGTAACTCACCATGCCGCTGCAATCTAGCCCTGCCTCTGGATTTTTACCGCCGAAGCGGTAATCCGTATCGATTAGCCCCATCGAGTAAATGACGATTTCGTTGCCGGTGTCGCTCGGTGGCACCTGTGAGTTTAAATAGCTTCCCATCGTCAGCGGCGTTTTGCGCACGTTATTACTGCCGCTGCCGCAAGCAGCCAGCAATAACGCGCAGCAACAGATCAAGAAGGTTCTTACCGTCATAGGGGCTCCGGCCGATCTTTCAAAGCGATGCCAACGCTGTTTCAGAGCAATCAAGCGTCATTTTCCTGCGGCGTCGATCTGATCCAGCACGCTCGATAACATACTGATCATCTGATCAATTTCATCGGTTGTGACATTTAACGCAGGCATAAAGCGTAGCAGATTAGGGCGCGGTGAATTTAGCAACAATCCGACTGGTTGCATCTCGCGGGCGATATCGACGATTTGCGGGCCGATATCTTTGCCTAATTTTAGGGCGCGTAGCAAGCCTTCGCCGCGCTCACCTTCCAGACCATGTTTCTCGGATAATTTGACCAGTTCAGCGCTAAGGTAGGCGCTCTTGTCATTCACTGCTTGCATAAAGCCGGGTGCCAGCAAGGTTTTTAGAACTGCTGTTCCTACCGCTGTCATCAATGGATTGCCGTTGTAGGTGCCACCTTGATCGCCAGGTTCAAAGCAAGATACTTCCTCACGCGCCAGCAGGGCTGCTAACGGCACGCCGCCGCCGATACCTTTGCCCAGCGTCATGATGTCCGGCGTGATATCGGCTAATTGATAGGCGAACAATTCGCCGGTGCGGCCCATACCTGATTGCACTTCGTCAACGATCAGCAACAGATTATGTTTTTTAGTTAAAGCGCGCAAATCGCGCATGAACTCACGCGTGGCTGGCAGGACGCCGCCTTCGCCTTGTACCGGCTCTAGCATCACCGCCACGGTGTTCTCATTGATCAGACGCTCTACGCTGGCCAGATCGTTGAGGTCGGCTTTAGGAAAGCCCGGCACTTGCGGTGCAAACATTGTGTCCCAGCCGGGTTTGCCACTGGCGGACATCGTTGCCAGCGTGCGGCCATGGAAACTATGGTCGAAAGTGATAATTTCAAAGCGGTTCTGACCAGCTTTATTCGGATTCTTTTTGCCCCATTTACGCGCCAGTTTAATCGCGCCTTCGTTGGCTTCAGCGCCGCTGTTGGCAAAGAATACCCGGTCGAAACAAGAATTCGCTGTCAGCAGCGATGCCAGTTCGATAGACGGGGCGTTAAAAAAGGCGGGCGATGGATTCAGCAGTTTTTTCGATTGCGCAACCAGCGCATCTTGGATGCATTGCGGCGAATGGCCCAGCGCATTCACAGCCCAACCTTGCAAGTAATCCAGATAGCGCTTGCCAGTGTGATCGGTCATCCACATGCCGTCGCCTTCGGTGAAGACCAGCGGTGGACGGTTGGTGATGTACATCAAATCATTGGTGGCAAATTGGTTGAATTCCATGGTCTGGCTCCGGGGTAAGGCGCTAAAGAGGCGCTGAAAACTGTCAACAAAAAGGTGAGCCGGAACACATTCGTGCAAGCTGCTCCGGCAAATGGAAATGGTTATTACGGTCAACAAAACAACGCAAAAAGACAAAAAAAAACCACAGGCATTGCCTGTGGCTTCGTGATCAAAAAACGTTCACTCGCACGGCATACCTGATGGGGGTAGCGGGGTACGGCGTCGCAAATGTTTAGTGATTGTGTTCATTGCGTTAATACTAGGGCCTTTTATGGCATGCGTCAAAAAGTTTTTTAAGACTTTTTGATGACAACGCTTATTGAGACAAGTCTGCTTCGGACGTAAACGCGTCTGCATAAAACTCTTCGGCAGGCAATTTGCACAGGGCAACAAAGTCGCGTTGTGCTGATTCCACAACGATGGGTGCACCGCAAGCATAGACTTGGTAGTCCGATAAATCGGCGAAGTCTGCTATGACAGCCTGATGCACGAAGCCGCTGCGGCCAGTCCATCGATCTTCTGGTTCGGCGTTCGATATCACTGGCGCATAGGTAAAGTTGGGGACGCTGCGCGCCCATTCTTCGCACTGCGCATCCATATACAGATCCTGGGGACGGCGTCCGCCCCAATATAGCGTCATTGGGCGCGCAGAGGCGTTATGGATCATTTGTTCGATGATGGCTTTGATCGGGGCGAAGCCGGTGCCCGAAGCTAGCAAAATAATCGGTTTGACCGAGTCTTCGCGTAGGAAAAAGGTGCCGAGCGGCCCTTCAAAGCGCAAAATATCGCGCTCTTTCAACGTCGAAAATACCTGATCGGTAAATAAGCCGCCCGGCATGTGGCGGATGTGCAACGTAATCTGCGCGTCGTTATGCGGCGCGTTTGCCATGCTATAACTACGGCGTTTGCCGTCGCGCAGCATAAATTCGATATATTGACCGGCCCGATATTGAAAGCGCTCGCTAGCGGGCAGTTGCAGCGATAAAACGATGACATCCTCGGTGACTTTGTCGATTTTGGCGATACGGGTGGGCATTTTGCGGATCGGAAATTCGCCAACACCGGCAACTTCGCGGGCTTCAATGGTGATGTCGGAATGCGGCGTAGCGCAGCAAAAGAGCGAGAAACCCAACGCTTCTTCGCTGGCTGGCAAGGCTTTTTCCTGATGGGCGCTATGGGTGACGCTGCCAGCAATCAGCTTGCCTTTGCATGAGCTACACGCGCCATTTTTGCAACCGTAAGGCAAGCCCACGTTAGCGCGTATCGCCGCGCTCAAAATGGTTTCGCTCTCGTCACAAGTGAATTGCCGACCACTCGGCTGAACAGTTACCTGAAAACTCATACAATCCTGACCATGAAAAAATTAATACAAAATTCGGTTGCCGATAAAACGGCTGGAATGGCGCCAATTAAACCTGCGCCAGTATTTGGTAAGCCGCGCGTATTGATACTTGGCTGCGGCGACGTTGGTATGCGATTGTTGCCATTGTTGCAGCATCGCTTCAGAGTCTTTGCGGTCACTAGCCAGACTGCCCGATTTGACGAGTTACGCGCCGCCGGTGCGCATCCGGTGCTGGCCGATCTCGATCAACCACATACTTTGGCGCGTTTGAGTCGGTTGGCGCAGATTGTTGTGCATCTGGCACCGCCGCAATCGACGGGTAGTAAAGATCAGCGCACGCGTAATCTGGCCGCTATTTTACCCGAGCGGACAACGCTTGTTTATATCAGTACAAGTGGCGTGTATGGCGACTGCGATGGACGCTTGATTGACGAGACCCATCCGGTCAATCCCCATAATCCCCGTGCCCAACGCCGCGTCGATGCGGAGCAAGTCTTGCGCGCTTGGGCAAAACGCCGTTCAGGGCGTTTGTCGATTCTGCGCGTGCCGGGAATTTATGCTGCTAACCGGTTGCCGATCGAACGGCTTAAAAAAGGTACTCCCGCGCTAATCGCTGAAGATGATGTGTATACCAACCATATTCATGCAGATGATCTGGCGCAGATTATCTTTTCAGTAATTTTTAAGGCCGCGCCATCGCGTGTGTATCATGCAGTCGATGATTCTGAGATAAAAATGGCCGCTTATTTTGATGCAGTAGCAGACGCTTACGGTTATCCACCTGCACCGCGTTTACCGCGTGCAGAACTGGCGCAGCAGGTGTCGCCGATGTTGCTGTCATTTATGTCAGAGTCACGCCGTTTGGAAAATCGGCGAATTAAAGCGGAGTTGGGCGTGCGTTTGCGTTATCCGAGTGTTCAGACAGCGCTGGTGCGGATGGCTGCGGATGCAATGGATAATGCTGTCGAATAAGCAAATTATTATTAAGTAAAAACTTAAAAAATGCTTAAGACGAGTCCGTTACGCGTTTTTTACATAAGTATAGAACCTAAAAGTTCTTGTCGATGCCGGTTATCGTGGATAAAGTGCTGTGAGTAAAAAAGCATTCCTTATATACTTGCCGCGCAGTAATTCAGGTTTAGGCCGAATAATAAAATCAATATCTCGCCACCTGTTTGTCCATTCACCGCTATCACAAAGTTAAATAATCGCTTATCACTGATGAAGTTATCTTTTAATCACGTTCATAAACAATATTCTGGCTTACCGGTCGTTGACGATTTCAATTGCGAGATCGAAGACGGTGAGTTGGTCGCATTGGTCGGCCCCTCCGGTTGTGGCAAATCAACGTTATTACATCTTGCGGCTGGTTTAGCTGAGGCCAGCAGCGGCAGCGTCTTGGCTGACGGTAAAAAAATAACCCGCCCGCATCCCGAGCGGATGTTGATGTTTCAAGAGAACGCGCTATACCCATGGCTAACGTTAGAGGCCAACGTTTCCTTGGCGTTAGAGTTGCAAAAAATGGGCAAAGCGGCCGCACGTACGCAAGCGCGCGCATGGCTGGAGAAGGTGAATTTACAAGGTTTTGAGGCTTACTATCCGCATCAGGTTTCCGGCGGCATGCGCCAACGTGCGGCGCTGGCGCGGGCTTTTATTACCAAACCGCAGGCGCTGTTATTAGACGAGCCTTTCGGCGCGCTCGATGCGCTGACCCGGATGACATTGCAAGACGCGCTGCGCCAATTGATTCGTGCCGAGCGGCCAACCGTACTGCTAGTGACGCACGATGTTGATGAAGCGTTGTTTCTGGCGGACCGAATTCTGGTGTTCAGCCCACGTCCCGCCAAAGTGCTGCGTGAGTTCAATCTGACTCACCACGAAAAGACCCACGATCTGTCCGAGTTTTCGACAGTGCGTCGAGAAATTTTATGCTTGCTCGGCATTCATGCCGATCAAGACGAACTGTCAAAAACCCTTGAAGGAGTTGGTGTATGAGCCTCAATCTGAATTTTAAGAAATTGTTATTAATCCCGGCTCTGTTGACATTGAGCATGGCGCTGACTAGTCAGGCCAATGCCGCTGAAAAATTCAAGATCGGCTATTTGCGGGTAATGGATGACGCCCAAGCAATTGCGGCATTTGAAGGTGGATTTTATAAAAAACATGGTCTTGAGGTCGAACTGGTTGAGTTTAAATCTGGCACCGATCTGATTAAAGCCATCGTCGGCGGTCAGATGGATACTGGCGTATTGGGTTTTACTAACGCTGTCGCTTGGGCCTCAAAAGGCGCGGATCTGAAAGTTATCGCCGGTGCGCAACACGGTTATCATGCGATAGTCGTGCGTGATGACAGCGGCATCAAGGATGTGGCTGGCCTCAAAGGAAAAACACTGGCATCGCAGGCTGAAGGCAGCACTGCCGACACCGTACTGAAAGGTGTAACGCTGAAAAATGCCGGTCTCAAAGCGGACGACATCAACATCGTCGGCGTCAGCCCGCAAGTGGCAGTGCAATCGCTGGTCGGCAAACGCGTCGACGCTGCATTTTTGTTCGAGCCGCAAGCCAGTATTGCCAAATTGGTCGCGCCGGTTACCCAGATTTATGAAGTTGGCGCAGTCTGGCCTTTCCCTTGCATGGTCGTGATTACTTCTGGCGAGACGTTGACCAAGCGCCGTGATGCAGTCTGGAAATCGCTGGATGCACAGCGTGAAGCGATTCAATTGCTGACGAAGGATCCGGTTGCGGGATCGAAATTGATCTCTAGTTATTTTATTGCAGAGCCAACGCTGAAAACATTGAAGCATGGCGACTTGCCACGCGATGTCGTGATTGCCGATGCGATTAAAACCCAGACTTTTAGCGCAGCGTTAACTTCGAAAGAATTATCGCGCATGCAGGAGTTGGCAAATATTTTGCAAGATCAGGGTTCGTTGAAAACCAAAGACGGTAAACCTTTTGACGTGAATGGCATTATTGATCTGGATTGGCAAAAGGCGCGTAAGTTGTAATTGTCTTAATGTTCGATAATCGCGGTGATTAATGTCATTGGTAAGGCAGACAATAGCGGCCAATAATATCGGCGCGAATATGATTTGTTTTTTCGTTGTTGTGTAAGTTTGTATATTTTTAATCACGATGGCCGGCAGTTAGCCGGCCATCGTACTTTGAAGCGTATTTGAATTAACTTATGAGTTCTCCGCATCGTGTTGCTGGTTATCGGAAAAAGTTGGCGATGGCGCTGGCGATTGTTTGTATTTTGTTTGGCTGGCAAATCGCCGCCTGGTCTTTGCCATCCTACTTAATGCCTGGCGTGTTGCCTGTGCTGCATCGGTTGTGGGAAGAAATACAGTCGCCTGAGTTTCGTACCGCGTTATGGGGAAGTCTGACCCGTTTAGGGATTGGCTACGCCTCCGCGTTGATTCTCGGTATTGGGTTTGGATTGATAGGCGCGGTATTGTTTTTCTTCCGCGAAGTATTGAAATCCGCGATCATTATTTTGCAGTCCATCCCCTCAATCGCCTGGGTGCCGTTATTCCTGATTTTGATGGGCTTCGGTAATTTGCCGATCATCGTTGTAGTGGCAATCGCAGCTTTTTTTCCCGCAGCGTTAAGTGTGATGAACGCCACAGAAAGTGTGCAGCAAGTACACGTCTCTGCTGCACGGGTGATGGGCGCAAACCGTTGGGATATGTTGAAACGGGTGTATCTGCCAGCTGTGATGCCGGAACTGATTACTGGTGCGCAACTGGCCTTTGGCAATGCGTGGCGCGCGCTGATATCGGCAGAAATGCTGATTGGTTTTGGCAAAGGACTGGGACGCGCATTGGCGTATTCCGGTGAAACCGCTGACATGATTGGTGTGATGACGAATATTCTGGTGATTGCGATTCTGGCTGCGCTGATCGATCAGTTTATTTTAGAGAAATTGAAGCATCGCTTATTGCGCTATCAATACGTATAAACTGCTGGAATCATGAAAACTCTGCTGCCCCGTTGGTGGATATTGCGTATTTTGTGTACGTCAATTTTTGCGCGTTTACCGACGTTGGCGGGGCGAATCTCTTCAGTAGGTGTAGGCCTCACTTCTATTTACATCGCAGCAGCAGTATCGCTGCAACCTGCCCATGCCAGCGACGTAATCGGTCGTATCAAACAACGGGGGCATGTGATCGTTGGCATTGCCTACGTTGGCCCAATCTACGCGGCTGGTCAGAAATTTCGAACACCGGAAAACGTCGATGGTGAGGTCGCCGAAGCCTTGGCTAAACGCCTGAATGTCAGCGTATCGACAGTGCGGGTAACGCCCAGGAATCGCCTTCAATTACTACAATCCGGCAAAGTCGATGGTTGGTTGTTGCGCTTGTCCGATGCCGAGATTGCCCGTGTGCGGCTGACCGCGAAGGTAGTAACGACGGGCTATCAGGCCCAACCCAAACTCATCATGCGTTCAGATACAGACATCAAACAGTGGTCGCACCTGAAAGGTCGCAGCGTTTGCGTTTCTGAGGGCAGTCCTTATCTCGGCATTTTGCAGACGCGTTATGGCGCGCGTGAAAAAGTGGTAAAAGCGCCAGCCGATGCATTATTGGCCCTACGCGTCGGCACTTGCGATGCTACCGTGCACGATGATGCAATGCTCGACGAGATGTTGAAACTGCCCGAATGGAAGAAGTTTTCGGCTAGTTTGCCGTTAGACGGGCCGGGCACAAGTCTGGTCTGGGTATCGCGCTCTGAAGATGACGGTCTGCGCAATGCGGTGTCAGGCTTGTTGCGCGAGTGGAACGTCAACGGAAATTGGGCTGCTACGCGTAAAAAATGGGTCAATGCAGTCGCTTTTGAGGTCTATTTGGATCAAAACGTCCCAGATTGCCATTAAATTTTAGCCATTCTTCCAAAATAATCCCTCCCGGACGCTGCTGTTTTTAGGTTGTGAAAAACAGTCTTATTTAGCTGTCCTAGCCCCTGTAAATCTCGTTAATCTTGCCACTTCACCATTTAATCTATGGAGAAGTTGTCGTACAAAAAAATTAAATGCGGCCTTTACCCTGCTAGGATTGCATTCTGAATTAGCTTATAACGAAAATGCATACACATAGGTTGTATGTGACTACTATAAAAATTAACATTCACAGACGGACGAAAGGAAAACCATGTACGCACGGACCAAATTAATGATGGTGATGTTAGCAGCGCTGCCAGCGCTGGCTATGGCGCAGGAGACACAAACAGTTCAGATCGGTTTTAGTAGCCCATTGACAGGCGCGCAAGCGCAAGCGGGTAAAGACAATCAAGGTGGGTTGCAGATGGCAATCGACAAGTTGAATACCCAAGGCATGGTCATCGGCGGTAAGAAAATCAAATTTGAAGCTGTCATGGAAGACGATCAGGCCGATCCACGTTCAGGCGTCGGCGTTGCCCAGAAACTGGTCGATATGCATGTCAAAGCGATCATCGGACCTTACAACTCTGGCGTGACTATTCCGGCCTCGCGGGTTTATAACGACGCGGGTCTGGTAATGGCGACAGTGGCTTCGAACCCCAAAATTACGCAGCAAGGCTTTAACAACGTGTTCCGCGTCGCAGCAAGCGATAGCCAACTCGGCGGCAAAATGGCGCTGTATGCAGCCAAAGAACTGAAGCTGAAGCAGGTATCGATCATTGATGACCGTACCGCCTACGGCCAGGGCGTTGCAGAAGAATTTGCAAAAGTCGCCAAAGCCAACGGCATCAAAGTTGTCAGCACTGATTTCACGAACGATAAAGCGACTGATTTCACCGCGATCCTGACCTCTATTAAATCGAAAAAACCAGACGGCATTTTCTACGGCGGCTATTCGCCACAAGGCGGCCCAATGAGCCGTCAAATGAAACAACTGGGCTTAAATGTCATATTTATGGGCGGTGATGGTATTTGCGCACCGGAAATGGGACGTTTGGGCGGCGATGCTGTCACGGATAAAGTGTATTGCACCCAAGGTGGCGCGATGCTCGATAAACTAGCTGCAGGTAAAGCTTTTGCAGCTGATTATCAGAAGCGTTTCAATCGTCCTGCTGAAACCTACGCAGCATCGTTTTACGACGGCATGATGGTCGTGGCGCAAGCCATGAAAGAAGCCAATTCAGTCGACCCGAAACAATACGTTGCAGCATTGGCCAAGATCAAATACAAAGGCGTTGCCGGTATGTATGAGTTCGATGCTAATCGCGATTTGAAACAATCGCCTGTGACCGTGTTCCGCTTCAAAGATGGTTTGCCAGTCGCATTGACCAGCTATTAATACACGTATGCACTTAAAAATGGACGACACCTGAACAGGTGTCGTCCTGAACTATAAAATGTCGTCACCGGAATCTCGGGGACGACATTTTCATTTAGAAAGCAACATTATGTTGAGCTATACACAAACCATTCATACCGTCGATGCGCATACCGGCGGCGAGCCTTTGCGGATCGTCATCTCCGGTCTTCCGCCAGTACCCGGCGCGACCATACTTGAGCGCCGTTCGTGGTTAGAGCAGAATCGCGACGATGTGCGGCAATTTTTGATGAATGAGCCACGCGGTCATGCCGATATGTATGGCGCGTATTTGTTGCCCGCAGTCACGCCACAGGCAGACTTTGGCGTGATCTTCATACACAACGAAGGCTATAGCGATATGTGCGGACACGGCATCATCGCGCTCGGGAAAGTATTGGTTGAATTGCATCACGTTGAACGCACGATTCCGTTGACCCGCGTTGGCTTTGATACGCCCGCCGGATTTATTGAAGCGCAGGTCGAATGGGATGGCACCCGCGTCGGCAATGTGACTTTCCGCAATGTCCCGGCATTTATCTATCAACGCGATCTGGAAGTAGAAACCCCCGGCTTTGGCAAAATCACCGGCGATATCGTCTTCGGTGGTGCTTTCTATTACTACATCAACGCCGATCAGGCCAAGGTCCAAATCAAGCCAGAACAAGTACGCACGTTAATTCAATTGGGTGCAGAAACCAAAGCAGCGGTAAAAGCCAAGGTGAGTATTCAGCATCCGATTGAATTAGGCCTGAATACGTTATATGGCACGATCGTCGATGGCGCACCCAACAATCCAGCGGCCGATCAAGCCAACGTTTGTATTTTTGCCGACCGCGAAGTAGATCGTTCGCCGACTGGCACTGGCACTTCTGGCCGCGCTGCACAATTATTTTTGAGAGGCCGATTGGCGCTGAATCAGCCGCTGGTAAATGAAAGTATTGTCGGCAGTTGTTTTAGCGTGCGCGTGATTGGCACGACTAAAGTTGGCGACTTTGATGCGGCAATAACTGAAGTGACCGGCAACGCGCACATCATGGGCTTTAATCAATGGGTGTTGGAAGATACCGATCCGTTTCCGGTCGGTTTCTTTTTACGATAGACAACCTCAGCGACATCGCTAATCCTCCTTCATCACACAGCTTCAAAAGCAGAGAAAAACATGCATATCCTTAACGCGCAACAGACCGCAGCAGCACTGCCTTATTCGGCGTTAGTGGCGGCCATCGCGCTGGCTGCAAAGCAACTACAAGAAGGTCAGATCAATGCGCCAGAACGCATGGTCGTAGAGATCGATCCGGCGAGTGTGTTGTTATGCATGCCCGCTATTGGTGCCGAGCTTAGTGTCACCAAACTGATCACCGTTCACGCCAACAATGCTGCGCACCAACTCCCTGCGATTCAGGGTGAGCTGGTGGTATTTGAAACTGGTACAGGTCGGCGACTGGCGTTGCTCGATGGTCCGGTGGTGTCGGCGCGACGCACGGCAGCAGTGACTTTGCTGGGCATCGAAACCTTGCTGCCACGCAAACCAACATCCGCATTATTGATCGGCACTGGCGTTCAGGCCGAAGCGCATGCAGATGCGTTGGTGGACTATTTTGGTGTCAAAACATTTTGGATTGCGGCGCGTGATCTGGCTAAAACACAGGAATTTTGTGCAGCGTTACAGCGTCGGTATCCACAAGTGACAGCGCATCCGATTGCTGCTGATACATTAAACACAGAATGCCCAGCTACCGATGTTGTGATTGCTTTAACGACGTCGCGCACAGCGGTAATTCCTGCGGATATCGGCGCCAATACGTTGGCAATCGGTGTCGGTGCGTTCAAGCCGGATATGGTCGAATTTCCGGCGGAACTGTTACATTCACGCACCGTTGTCGTAGATTATTTAGCCGGCGCCAAACACGAAGCAGGGGATTTATTGCAAGCGAAAATTGATTGGTCGGCGGTCCGTGAGTTGCCGGAAATCGTGCAACAACCGTGGCCTGAAACCACGCCGTTGCCGGTCTTTAAAACCGTCGGTCACGCCGCTTGGGATCTGGCTGCAGCACGTGTTGCGATTGCATCTCTGACGCGCTAAAAGCCCGCAAATCGGTGGTTATAAAACTTGCAAACCGGTAATCAAAACAACAGTGTTTTGTAGCCGAATGGCTACTGTATTGGGTTTGTAAGCAATTGTTTCTAATCACGTTTTTCAAATAAGCATTGAACTTTATTTTTTGAGGCGCGGTCTATCAGGAGCCTGTTTTGCATTTCTGCATACGCACGGCGTATTAGCCTGCCATCGCGGATTCTTGATTCTCCGTGTCCTGCATCCCTTATTTTGGAAGGCGATGCTTCATTTTTAAGGAGTTCTTATGCTAACGTTACGCAACCTATTACTGGCCTCTGCCATTGCAGTTTGTGCCACTGCCGCTGTAGCCCAGACAACGGCACCAGATCCGTCGAGTGATACTGCTCCAGGAATGGCGCCTATGGCACAACCAATGGCTCCCATGCCGCCTATGGATTCCACAGCACCGATGGATTCATCAGCACCAATGATGCCGTCTGCTGCACCTGTCATGATCCCTATCCCTGGCACCGACCAATCTATGATGAATCGTTATGATGACCCCTTAGTACAGGCACGGGTTGCCAGAAGTGAAGGCAAAACCCTGGATGCGTATAGACAAGCGCATCAAATGCGGACCGTGGATGACAGAGCTATAGGACACTAAGTAATTAATGTGCGCGCAGATGTGGATTAGCTGCACGCAAAATCCCGGTTTAAAGAGTTTACGACATTGCTTATCCGCATTCTCCTGCTTGCACGCGCTGACTGTTTAGCAGCTTTGCAATATGAACGTCGCCCTCGAAATTAGCGGGCGACGTTGTCATATAAGGCGAGTGTGTTTTATGCAGCTGACGGTTTAAAAGAATGCAGTTTAAGCGCCCGTCCAAGGCAAGCCCGCCTTGCACCATCCACCGACAGTTTTACGATGTCCGTCCGCATCTTTATTACCTTCAAATCCCTCCAGAATATCAAAACTGTTGCTATATCCGTGTTGGCTGGCCAGCGTCGCAGCATGTTGCGAGCGCACGCCAGAACGGCAAAGAAATACCAGAATCGTTCCTTTCTCAGCGATTTGCGCTAATTGGCTCAGAAAGTTAGGATTTGGCGCGCCGCCTGGATATTGCGTCCATTGCACTGCGGCGTGTTGTTTTTCGTTAATCGCGACGCGTCCGACCCAATCGCGTTCGGCATTGGTGCGCACATCGACCAATATTGCGCCTGGATTAGCTTGCAGAAGCGCGTAGGTTTCTGCAGGCGTGAGTGCCCCGGCGTAGGGCAATTTACCGGTTTGGCCACGTTGACGGCCAATCTCGAGCAGTTCTGCGGCAGTAGGCATATTGAATCTCCTGATAGAGGGGCGTTTTGAAGGTAAGCGATGAAATGTATTATAAGACCGAAAAAAGAAGTCGATAAAATTCGGATTAGTGTTGCGCACTAATATAGGGCAAATAAGTTATTGGAATTATTTATCGCACTAAATTGGTGCCTAAATCCTATCGCGCCCTACGATGGAGCGCTAAATAAACCATTCCTGCTCCCAAATTGGTACCTTGGGCCGCTTTATCGCTGCAATGTGCTGCTCAATCAAGCAAATACGCTCAGCGAATAAGCAATCGCGGAGTGGCGGATGGTGGCATGGATTCTGCTATCATTCCCCGTTGAATTCAGTTGGATTGTTTTCTTGTGGTATCGGTGGGTTGTTGGATCGCGCATGCGCGGCTAGCGTGTAATAGTCGGGTGTAAAATTCGGCGGTTCCCCGGTACACGTATTTGCACCAAAGACAGCAATATTTTGCATCTATTTAAACTTATCGACAACGGTAGCACTACTTTCTGATACTAGGAGTTTCACATGGCAATGACGGCCGCAGAAGTCTTGAAGATGGTCAAAGACAACGAAGTAAAGTTCGTTGATTTTCGCTTTGCTGATACCAGAGGCAAGGAGCAGCACGTAACTGTCCCTGTTTCCCATTTTGATATGGACAAGTTTGAGTCCGGTCATGCTTTTGATGGTTCTTCAATTGCTGGCTGGAAGGGTATCGAAGCATCAGACATGATCCTGATTCCAGATCCAAACACCGCCAATATCGATCCATTCATGGAAGAAACCACATTGTTCATGCAATGTGACGTCATCGAACCATCGGATGGCAAAGGTTACGACCGTGATCCACGCTCGATCGCCAAGCGCGCTGAAGCGTATCTGAAATCGTCCGGCATGGGCGACACTGCTTACTTCGGCCCAGAGCCAGAATTCTTCATTTTCGACAGCGTCCGTTGGGATGCATCCGACATGTCGGGTTCGTTCGTCAAGATCGGTTCGGAAGAAGCGTCATGGAGCACTGGTGCCAAGCTGCCAAACGGCAATACAGGTCATCGTCCAACAGTCAAAGGCGGTTACTTCCCAGTACCACCAGTCGACAGCTTCCAAGATATGCGTTCGGAAATGTGTCTGATCCTGGAATCCCTCGGTATCCCGGTTGAAGTGCATCACCACGAAGTCGCTGGCGCTGGTCAAAATGAAATCGGCACCAAGTTTTCGACATTGGTAGAGCGCGCTGACTGGACCCAAAATCTGAAATACGTGGTCTGGAACGTTGCGCACACCTATGGCAAAACGGCTACTTTCATGCCTAAGCCTATCGTTGGCGATAACGGCTCCGGTATGCACGTTCACCAATCCGTATGGAAAGATGGCAAGAACCTGTTCGCAGGCGACGGCTATGCAGGTTTGTCGGAATTCGCCCTGTACTACATTGGCGGTATCATCAAGCATGCAAAAGCACTGAACGCGATTACTAACCCAGGCACTAACTCTTACAAGCGTTTGGTTCCAGGTTACGAAGCACCGGTCAAGCTGGCTTACTCAGCGCGTAACCGTTCTGCTTCGATCCGTATTCCACACGTTTCGAACCCAAAAGGTCGTCGCGTTGAAGCCCGTTTCCCAGATCCACTGGCTAACCCATACCTGTGCTTCTCAGCATTGCTGATGGCTGGTTTGGATGGCGTGCAAAACAAAATCCATCCGGGCGAAGCAGCTTCGAAAGATTTGTACCATTTGCCGCCAGAAGAAGATAAATTGATCCCAACCGTCTGCGCCTCGTTGGAAGAAGCGTTGGAAGCCTTGGACAAGGATCGTGAGTTCCTGACACGCGGTGGTGTGTTCAGCGACAGCATGATCGATGCTTATCTGGAACTGAAAATGCAAGAAGTACAGCGTTTCCGTATGGCGACGCACCCGATTGAATTTGACATGTACTATTCGCTGTAAATTGCATTCATGCCTCAACGTATAGTCTGAGGCGAATTCAGATGCAAAAAGGACGGGAAAAGCCTGCTTTTCCCGTCCTTTTATTTTGTCGGGACGCTATAGAAACGACGGTAGTTTGTAAGAATACTTTGCTGGTTTGTCATGATCGCCATGTTTGACATAAACTAGTAACTTCATTGCATTGCGAAGAGAGTCTATGAAGCACCTCATTACGGGAATTCTGATAGTTGCTGCCATTAGTGCTATTAGTGGGACGGCCCAGGCCCAAAGCAATATCTATCTTTGCGTAGATGGAAATGGCACTAAAGAATATAAAAATACCGGCGATACCAAAGGCTGCAAGAAAGTTAATTTGCCGCCATTGACCGTGACGGCGCCGGTACTTCCTCCCGCTGCAAGTGGTGGCGCAGCATCAAAACCGCAGCCAGCGACACCGCCAAATTTTCCTAAAGTAGATGGCGGCACCCAAAAAGCGCGCGACAACGATCGCCGTCAGATTTTGCAAGACGAACTGCGCTCAGAGCAGCAGAAGTTGGCAGGTCAGGAAAAAGACTACAACAACGGCGTTCCAGAACGTCAGGGTAATGAGCGCAACTATGCCAAATATCAGGATCGGGTGGCATTAATGAAAGACGAACTGGCGCGTACCCAAAAAAATATTGAAGCCTTAAACCGCGAATTGTCGAATTTGAAGTAACAGCCCGGGATAGACAGTCCTTGGTATCAAGTTTGCTTATATAAAGCCGCCTATGCGGCTTTTGTTTTATGGCTATTATGGTGAGCATTAACAAGACGTGCACCCTAAAGCATCAAACTGCACCAAATTGTGGAGTAGATTGATCGCAGTGCACCCGGATAGGCCTTACAAAAAATGAACGATGCAATGCCAGATTTCACGTGATTTTCGACCAGGCGCTAGCCTTTTCAGAGAAACGCTGCCAAATGGCTTGTCGAGACATACTCCGTATCCAAAGATATCGATAGTGCGCAACAGGAAGACATCTTCTCTCAGCGTTACTTCATCGTCATCGTATTACTTAACAAGAGATTTTTAGCATGCCAATCAAAACTGCTGGACCCTCAGCGACCGACGGACTTGAATTATTAGCCTCGGCGGTCCTGTTATTGGACCGCGAAGGGCGCATTGTATATGCCAATCCGGCGGCAGAAATTCTGCTGGAAAGTTCGATCAAAGCGCTACGGCATCAAAAGTTGACCGAATTATTTTTGAATGGCGCCCAGCTTGCCGCCGTATTTCAGCAGGCGCTGGCCCATCAATTTGATGATTTACGGCAGGATTTAATCCTGGATCGCCTCGGTCGCGAACCGTTATGGGTCGATACCATTGCTACCGCGGTCGATAATCCTGCCACGCCAGTCCTGATTGAAATGCGTGAAAATACCCAGCAACTCAAGCTCGAAAGAGAAGAACGTTTGCTAGACCAAAGTCAGGTTAATAAAGAGTTGATTCGCAATCTTGCGCATGAAATTAAAAACCCCCTTGGCGGTATTCGTGGCGCGGCGCAATTGCTGGAACTGGAATTACCAGAGCGGCACCTGAAAGAGTTGCGCGAATACACACAAGTCATCATTAAAGAAGCGGATCGCCTGCAAACATTGGTAGATCGTTTACTGGCCCCGCATCGTCTGGCGCACATCGTTGGCGACGTCGATATTCACGAAGTATGTGAACGCGTGCGTAGTCTGATGGTCGCTGAATTTCCGCACGGCCTGACTATCAAACGCGATTACGATTTATCAATCCCGCAATTTCGTGGCGATAAAGAACAGCTGATTCAAGCGATATTAAATATCGCGCATAACGCGGCGCAAGCCTTAGTTGATCGCATTCGCAGCGGTGACGCCGATCTGACTTTTCAGACCAGAGTCGTGCGTCAGGTCACGTTAGCCAAGGTCCGATATCGGCTGGCATTAGACTTGCATATCACCGATAACGGACCGGGTATTCCAGCCGACATTCAGGAACGTATTTTTTATCCATTAGTATCAGGGCGTGATGGTGGCAGTGGTTTAGGACTGACACTGGCACAAACCTTTGTACAGCAGCACATGGGGGTAATTGAATGCGAAAGTCGGCCGGGGTACACCGATTTCAGAGTGTTAATACCGCTTCCTTAATGCTACGCGTGCATGCACGTGCAGTAAGGCAATATAAGCGGGAGAGTCGCGGTGCTCCCATATTACAGAATGCCAACTGCAAGATTATTGAAGCCGGGAATATATGAAACCAATCTGGATTGTTGACGACGACGAATCAATACGATGGGTGCTTGAAAAAGCCCTGGCACGTGAAAACCTGGTTACCAGAAGTTTTTCAAATGCACGCGATGCGATGGATGCATTGCAAACCAGTACACCGCAAGTATTGGTGTCCGACATCCGCATGCCTGGGGCCTCCGGACTAGAATTGTTGCAAACAATTAAAGCGCAGCACCCTGGCATTCCAGTCATCATTATTACTGCATTTTCTGATCTTGATTCTGCTGTCGCGGCGTTTCAGGGCGGTGCTTTTGAGTATCTTGCCAAGCCCTTTGATCTGGAAAAAGCGGTCGAACTTATTCGCCGTGCGCTAGAAGAAAGTCTGCGTGAAATCAATGTCGAACAAGCCACTGCCGAGACGCCGGAAATACTCGGTCAGGCTCCGGCAATGCAAGATGTTTTTCGCGCTATCGGAAGGCTATCTCAATCGCATGTCACGGTGCTGATCACCGGCGAATCAGGCACGGGAAAAGAACTCGTTGCACGCGCTTTACACAAGCACAGCCCACGCGCATCGCAACCTTTTATCGCATTAAACACCGCGGCGATTCCAAAAGATTTACTTGAGTCAGAATTGTTCGGTCATGAGCGCGGCGCGTTCACCGGCGCGCAAGCATCCCGACGCGGTCGCTTTGAACAAGCCGAAGGCGGCACGTTGTTTCTGGATGAAATTGGCGATATGCCATTTGATTTGCAGACACGTTTATTGCGGGTTTTGTCGGATGGACATTTTTATCGCGTCGGCGGTCATCAATCGATGAAAGCCAACGTTCGTGTAATTGCCGCTACCCATCAAAATCTGGAAACGCGCGTTCGCGAAGGCCTGTTCCGCGAAGACTTGTATCACCGCTTAAATGTTATTCGCCTGCGCTTGCCTAGTCTGCGTGAACGGCGCGAAGATATTCCAATTCTAACGCGCCATTTTCTCAGTCAAAGTGCCAAACAACTGGGCGTAGAAAGCAAGCGCGTCTCCGATGGTGCAATGCGTTTTATCAGCGGCCTGGATTTGCCCGGCAACGTGCGGCAACTAGAAAACCTCTGCAACTGGATCACCGTGATGGCCCCCGGACAAACGGTGGAAATCAAGGATCTGCCGCAAGAACTGCTCGAACAAAACGAGCGGCCATTAAGCGGTGATACGATCAGCTCCAGCCACCCAATCAATGTGGCCGCACCGGGATCGACAGCGTTCGATTCGCATTCTTCGCCACACGCGACGACTGCCGGTCACGACGAAACACGACGTTCGGTTGAGTCATCCGAAGCGGGGTCATTCATGACCGGTGCCGATGGTCGCACCTGGATTACGCTGCTGGAAGCCGAAGCTGCCACCATGTTGACCAGCGGTGACACCGATGTCATGGACGTGCTGGGACGGCAGTTCGAATCCGCGCTCATTAAAATTGCCCTGAAACATACGCATGGCCGTAAAAACGATGCGGCTATCCGACTCGGCATCGGCCGTAATACCATCACCCGCAAGATTCAGGAATTGGGGATAGCTGGCGCAAAGGATGATTAAGCTTCATTAATCACGTTATTGGTCGCACAGTTTTATCCATTCAACGGTGGAACCGGTCGGACAACAGTAAAATAGCAAGCTGTTCATTTGATAGAGTGAAAAATGCAACTTGCTATCTTGTCCGATTTGCACCTTACCGTCGCCGACATGGCCGCGCCTGTCACCAATGCCGATGTGGTGATTTTGGCAGGCGATATTGCCCGCCCACAGCAGGCAATCGCCTGGGCCAGCCAGTTCAGCGTCCCGGTAATCTATGTTCCCGGCAATCACGAATATTACGGCGGCAGTCTGACCGGCACGCTGGCTTCTTTGCGTGCATTGGCGGCTGGCACCAACGTGCATATTCTGGAGAAGGACGATATTATTCTGGATGGCGTACGCTTTCTTGGTTGCACGTTATGGACAGATTTTCGCTTATCATCAACTTCTGAAGAGCGTGAAGCCGCGATTAACATGGCCAGCGAATTGGTCCGCGATTTCAGTCGAATCAAAATGGATGAGGTTAACGATGCGTTATTTACGCCGCTGATGTCGCGACAGATTTTTGATGCATCACTCACGTGGCTGGAACAAAAATTTGCGCAGCCTTTTAGTGGCACTACCGTGGTCGTTTCGCATCATGCACCAACCACCAGCAGCATCCATCCGCGCTACGCCGGGTCGCCTCTTAATGCATGTTTTGTTTCCGATATCGCAGAAAGATTAGCCGAATGGTCGCCTGCATTATGGGTACACGGGCACCTACATGACAGCTCGGATTATCAGGTAAAAAACACCCGCGTTGTCTGCAATTCACGTGGTTATGCGCGTGACGGTACGCCAGAAAATCCCTTGTTCGATCCCAATCTATTGATCGCGATATGAGTGCAGCGATTTCTCATGTGAGCACTGCCGCGACGCTATATACGTTTCGCCGCTGCCCGTATGCCATTCGCGCCCGGCTGGCAGTCAAGGTCAGCGGCGTTGCCGTAAATATGCATGAGGTCAGCCTGCGCAATAAACCACAGAGTATGCTGGATTGTTCGCCGAAAGGAACGGTGCCGGTCTTGCAATTACTGGATGGTACCGTGATCGAAGAAAGTCTCGACATCATGCGGTGGGCGCTGGCGATCAATGATCCGCAAGGGTGGCTGGATCAACATGGCGCATTATCGGCAGAAGCGGCTGCGTTAATTGCAATTAATGATGGGGTGTTTAAACAGAACCTCGATCGCTATAAATATGCAGAACGCTTTCCCGCATTTCCCGCGCATTATTATCGCGAACAGGGCAGTTTATTTCTCACAACGTTAAACAATCGTTTGGCCTTGCATCACCATTTAATGCGCGATCAGATCAGCTTTGCGGACATCGCCATATTTCCGTTTGTACGACAATTTGCGCACGTTGATAAAGAATGGTTTTACGCTAATCCCAGTCCGCATGCGCACGTGATGCGTTGGCTCGACGACTTGCTGGCATCGCCATTGTTTCTCGCAGTGATGGAAAAAACGCCATCGTCGGGAACTTAAATCGCACGATAATTCGCCTGATGAGGAAAGCTCTGCGATGACACAAACCATGCAAAAAATAAGATTTTTTCGCACGCATATTCCCGCGTTTGAATGCGTTCCCGGCTGCCACGATTGCTGTGGGCCGGTCAAAGCGTCCTCCGAGGAAATTGCGAGATTGCCATACAAAAGTGATGCTGAACATGACATCGCGCTAGCCGATTTAAGTTGTCCGCATCTGGGCGATAACGGTTGTCAGGTCTATGAAGACCGGCCTTTGATTTGTCGTCTATTCGGCACCACGCCGCGATTGGTATGCCCGAATGGCAGGCGGCCAGAGGCAATGATCGATACCCGAATTGAAGCTAAAATCGATCAATTTTTTCGAGAAGTCCGGCACGTGTTGGTTTGATACGGCAACGGATATAACGTTGGCGTGCAACCGTCAGCGCGTCGCTACCACAATGCCTGACACCTCCGCAAAACAGGCAAGTTGACCACGTCAACGCTGCCATTTCTAAAATGCAATTCTTGCATTGTGAAGTTCTTTTGATAATACTAAAACCTCGGTTCGGGAAATTTTCTTAGACCATGGTTTACATCAACAGGTGGGAGAAAACCCCGAACTTTTCTTCTGTGCTTGAACGCAACTCCCAAGCAACAAATAAAGACAGTCCAGCTAATAAGCATTCCTGAAAACATCCGGATACACGCCGATGCTTCGACGCTAGTGTGTGTATTTCGTATTCGCCTGAAAGAGCATTATTGTGAGAGCACGCGTCTTACTTGTTACCTCAGAAGCGATTCCATTGGCAAAAACCGGCGGGCTGGCAGATGTCATTACTGCGTTGACGGATACGCTACGCAAGCAAGGTGTAGATGCCAGTATCTTAATGCCCGGTTATCCATCTGCGTTGCAGATTGCCCAAAATCGTAATGCGTATTGCGAGTGGTTGCTCAGCATCAGCATTTCTATCAAGAAAAAAAGAAAGCGGTTTGTAGGTGTTGGCTGTCAGGACTGACAGCCAGTTCTTACAGCTGAATCAGACCCCCGTGACGTAGAAAACTTTAGCGGGCGCTTCTAAGATGGTGAGGCGTTTCCGGTAAAGAGGCAGTCGTTTCTTTACTGAAAATGTTCAACCCTTTGGGCTTCTCTTTTAACTTTTAAAAGGAAATATGATGAGCACGCAAGATACTTCAAAAGGTTCGCAGGGCAACAAAAATACCGGAGGTTCCGATCAATCGCAAGGCACCCGTGGCGGCTCGCATGAGCAACACGTAAAAGCTGGTGAACAAAGCCACAAAAATACTGGATCGGGTTCTGGCTCGCGTTCAGATTCGGATCAGTCGCAAGGCGGCTCACGCGGCGGTTCGCAACAAGGCAACAAGAAGTAACGATGGTCATGGCCGTTGATGGTCGTTGATTGGTTGTTAGTGACGATTGATGAGCTGATTGATGACGGCTAGTGGCTTGGTTTAATGCCCCGCAGAATGTTCTGCGGGGCTTCTCATTAGGAAATATTAGGCGAGGGAACAGGTACTGCTGGATGCGCTTCAGCAAAGATACTGCAAAGAATGATGGTTATCCTCTTTCATGAAATGGAGTTCGTGATGTCTGACGCTACCTCTGCCTCTCCGCAGCAGGAACAACAACCGGGCATTCAAGCCCAGATGCAGCCGCAACCAACGTCCGAACCACGTGCGGACCCTTCAGGAAAAATGGCCCGTAAAATTGCCTTTATCACGGGCGGTGACAGCGGCATCGGACGGGCTGTCGCGCTGGCCTTCGCAAAAGAGGGCGCGCGCGTGGCAATCGGTTATTACGATGAACACGAGGATGCGCTGGAAACGCAACGTCTGATCGTTGAAGAAGGTGGTGAATGTCTTTTGATCGCGGGTGATATCGGTTCTGAAGATTTCTGCAGAGACGCTATAAAATCGGTGATTGCCGAATACGGAAGATTGGATGTCTTGGTCAACAATGCAGCGCAGCAATATCCTACGGAAAACATCGAGGATATTTCGCAAGTGCAGCTGGAAAAAACCTTCAGGACGAATATATTTTCGATGTTTTATCTGGTGAAAGCGGCTTTACCTTATTTAACTGCAGGTGCACGGATTATCAACACAGCGTCTGTCACCGCCTATCGCGGCAGCCCGCACTTGCTGGATTATGCAGCGACCAAAGGGGCGATTGTCGCGTTTACCCGGTCATTGGCACAGAAGCTGGTTAAGCGTGAAATTCACGTAAATGCGGTTGCGCCGGGACCGGTGTGGACGCCTTTAATTTCGGCGACTTTTTCGGAAGAAAAAATCAGAAAATTTGGTAAAGAGACGCCAATGGAAAGACCAGGACAACCTGATGAAATTGCGCCTTCCTACGTGTTTTTGGCAACTGAAGGAGCCTCGTATATGACGGGGCAGGTATTGCATCCGAATGGCGGAGAGATTATCAATGGGTAGATAGCGATAGCGTCGCGATTTAATAGCGGTAATCACGCCAGTAACGCAAGGGCATTCTCAATGTTTGTATACCGTTGAGAATACCCTTGCGTTATCACACGCGTGCATGCATACAGCGCTCACCGGCTGTCATTGGGGCTGGTCGTTATTATGTGATGATCTTTGATCGACTGGAATAACGGTAATTTCACCATTGCGCTCCAGCACGACTTTTTCTGCGCTGTCGATATCGGTGCTTCCGGTTTTCTTATGTATAGCCTCGCGTAAGTCAGTATTGGTGATCAGGCCTTCGCGCATTTGATGCCGATCAATTTTTCCTCGCATGACCAGCACTCGGGCCGATCCGCTGACCAGTTTGTCTAACAGCGGCGACCAAATGCTCAGCAGACCGATGAGGCGGTGCAGAACCACGATCACAACACCGGCGCATAGCGTGGGGACAAATGGTGATGCACCGACGATGGCGCGACTGAGCACTGCGCCCAGAAGCACCGTAATGCATAAATCGAACGCACTTCGATGACCGAGAGAGCGCCTGCCGCCAACGCGCAGCAGGACCAGCGTCAGCACAAAAATAACGAATGCTCTTGCTGACATGTGGAGTGCGTTCAGGTCACTGGATATACCAAACAATGTTCCCAAGATAGCCATTATCATTCTCCTTTTTTTGAGTTATCTTGCGCTTGCCTGACGTTTAGTGATTGGGCTGGCGTTGCACGATGGACCTGCCGACTGCACTGGTTATCTGACTATTTGTGATTGCGGCTACTTCAGGTTAGGCTACGCTTTACATTGCGCAACACTTCGAGGGATAAAATTATTCATCCGTCGGTGAATCAGCGGGGTCCAGAAGACTTAAAATTATTGCAATTGGCGAGCGAAATAAGCGTCCTGCATTTTTGGGATTGTTCTGAAAATAGGGAGCGGACGCAGCGATAGCCAATTACCCACACCCCTATTTTCAGGAGAAGTATATGAACATGCCAATAATTATAATTAACGCAACCAGTCGTCTGAATGCGAACGCCGCCATCGGGGCTAAGATGACAAAAATCGCCGCCATCTTAGCCTTGACAACGCTATTGGCATCTTGCGGATCGTCGGTGCCGCTGACTGAAACCCGCACCCCCGCAGAACAGTTGCCGATAGTTGGGGCTAGGTTGGCTGCGCCGGTGTTGACTGCCGGCGCATTCAATTGCGATATGGGAAATAGGGTTGATATCGAGGCGGATGCCAACAATGACGTTCGTCTGACCTGGAAAGGCACGAAGTATGCGATGACGCCGGTATCCACTACGACGGGTGCGGTACGTTTTGAAAATCAATCTAGCGGGCTGGTGTGGATACAGATTCCCGCTAAATCGATGTTGCTGAATACCCGCCAGGGCGCACAATTGGCGAACGAATGCAGAGTGCGTTAAGCGCTTATTCGATGGCATGCCATTACCAACCAGCAGGAGCATTAGCAGGATCAGTTAAAAAATAGCGTCATTCATCAAGAAGGAAAATAATGTCAGCGCCTATTTCCAACGTTCGCCCAAAATACGACAAGGTGCTAGTCGATATTGTTGATTACGTCACCAAATACAAAATTGTCTCGAAAGTAGCCTACGACACTGCGCGTAACTGTCTGATCGATACGCTGGGTTGTGGTTTGGAGGCGTTGGAATATCCTGCTTGCAAAAAATTGATGGGGCCTATCGTGCCGGGAACGGTCGTGCCGAACGGTGCCAAAGTACCGGGCACGCAGTTTCAGCTGGATCCCATTCAGGCGGCGTTCAATATCGGCATGATGATCCGCTGGCTGGATTTTAACGATACATGGCTGGCTGCTGAGTGGGGCCATCCTTCCGACAATCTGGGCGGCATTCTGGCAACTGCCGACTGGCTATCGCGCAACGCGGTTGCTGCTGGCAAAAAGCCGTTGACTATGAAAGACGTGTTGACCGGTATGATCAAGGCGCACGAAATTCAAGGGTGTATCGCGCTGGAAAATTCATTCAATAAAGTCGGTCTGGATCACGTTGTGTTGGTTAAGGTTGCCTCGACTGCGGTGGTGTCCGAAATGCTGGGTTTGAGCCGCGAAGAAACATTGAATGCGGTATCGCTGGCGTGGGTCGATGGACAAGCGCTGCGGACTTATCGCCATTCACCGAATACCGGCTCGCGCAAATCGTGGGCTGCAGGCGATGCAACTTCGCGCGCTGTGCGTCTGGCACTCATGGCAAAGACTGGCGAGATGGGTTATCCATCGGTATTAACGGCCAAGACCTGGGGTTTTTACGACGTGTTATTTAAAGGCCAGCCTTTCAAATTTCAGCGAAAATATGCTTCGTATGTGATGGAAAATATCTTATTCAAGATTTCTTTTCCCGCTGAGTTCCACGCGCAAACAGCGGTTGAGGCTGGCATGACCTTGCATCAGCAACTGGCTAAAGCCGGTAAGTCTGTCGAGGATATCCAAAAGATCACGATCAGAACGCACGAAGCCTGTATCCGCATCATCGACAAACAAGGTCCGCTGAACAATCCCGCTGACCGCGATCATTGCATTCAGTACATGGTTGCGGTGCCGCTGATTTATGGGCGTCTGACGGCGAGCGATTATGAGGACCATATCGCTGCTGATAAACGTATCGATATTTTGCGTAACAAGATCGTCTGCGTGGAAGATGCCGGGTTCACCAGGGATTATCATGATCCTGAGAAACGTTCGATTGCGAATGCGTTGACGGTTGAATTTAAAGACGGCAAGCCGTTGAAAGAAGTCGTAGTGGCGTATCCGATTGGACATGCGCGACGTCGCAAAGAAGGGATTCCGCTGCTGGAAGAAAAATTCAAGATCAATCTGGCGCGTCAGTTCCCGCTCAGGCAGCAGCAAAAAATTCTGGAAGTGTCGCTGGATCAGAAAAAGCTAGAGGCAATGGCGGTAAATGCGTACATGGATTTGTACGTTATTTAAGAAATTTTATTTTGATGTTGCCCGCCATTAATCCACATTAAGCTGAATTAACTATAGCGCTATAGGGTAATCTCTACCTTCTGGCGCTTTTCTTCGTCCGTACACTGTTTTGTTCATTATAAAAATATCAGCATCTTGGTCATAGATTTTCTAATAAGGATTTCTTCATAAGCGCTTGCGAGCCTATCGATGTTGGAATGCAAGCAATGCCGTCGCAAACGACGGCATTGCTTGCACCGTTTTGATTAGCGCGTAATGGCTTGCGGAGTCGTCCACATTCGGAGGAGACAGCATGAGTTACGCCAGCCTATATCAACGTTCCGTTGACGATCCAGAAGTTTTTTGGGCCGAACAAGCCAGAAGAATTGACTGGCATCAACCTTATACCCGGGTTCTCGATTACAGCAAGCCGCCTTTTACCAAATGGTTTGTCGGCGGCACCACTAATTTGTGTCACAACGCGGTGGATCGCTGGGTAGCGACACGCGGCGATCAAGCCGCATTGATCGCCATTTCGACCGAAACCAATACCGAACGCGTCTATACCTATCGCGATTTGCTGGCAGAGGTGAATCGTGCTGCAGCGACGTTGCAAGCGCTGGGCGTCGGGCAGGGCGACCGGGTATTGATTTACATGCCGATGATTGCCGAAGCTGCTTTTGTCATGCTGGCCTGCGCTCGGATTGGCGCGATTCATTCAGTGGTTTTTGGTGGTTTTGCCTCGCATAGTCTGGCGACGCGGATTGACGACGTTAAACCGACGTTAATCGTCTCGGCCGATGCGGGTTCACGTGGCGGCAAGGTGGTGCCTTACAAAGATTTGCTGGACGAGGCGATCAAATTGTCCCCGCATAAACCGGCGCATGTATTGCTGGTGAATCGCGGTCTGGCCGAGATGCCATTGACTGTCGGGCGGGATGTGGATTACGCGGAACAACGCGCGCTGCATATGGATGCGCACGTGCCAGTGGTCTGGCTAGAATCGAATGCGCTGTCGTATGTGCTGTACACCTCGGGCACCACTGGCAAGCCGAAGGGCGTGCAGCGTGATGTTGGCGGGCAGGCGGTAGCGCTGGCTGCATCCATCGACTATATTTTTTGCGGCAAAGCGGGCGGGACCTTTTTCAGTACGTCCGATATTGGCTGGGTGGTCGGGCATTCTTACATCGTCTATGGGCCGCTGATTGCCGGGATGGCGACGATTATGTACGAGGGATTGCCGATTTCTCCCGATGGCGGTATCTGGTGGAGCATCGTTGAAAAATACAAAGTTACGCAAATGTTTTCTGCGCCGACGGCGATCCGGGTATTAAAAAAGCAGCCGCCGGAGTTATTGCAGAAATACGACGTATCGTCGCTGCAAGCACTATATTTGGCTGGCGAGCCGCTGGATGAAACTACTTCCAGCTGGATTTCTGGGGCGTTGGGCGTGCCGGTATTCGATAATTACTGGCAAACTGAATCCGGCTGGCCGATGATGACAATTGCCAAAAATATCGAAGACAAACCAACCCGTCTCGGCAGCCCCGGGGTGCCCATGTATGGTTATAAAATCCAGCTCGTCAACGAAAACACCGGTGACTTGTGCGCTGCGAATGAAAAGGGCGTGTTAGTGGTCGAAGGACCGTTGCCGCCGGGTTGCCTGCAAACTATTTATGGCGACGATGATCGCTATGTCAGCACTTATTGGTCGAATTTTGAGCGGCAAGTCTATTCAACCTTCGACTGGGGCATTCGCGACGATGATGGTTATTATTTCATTCTGGGACGCACCGATGATGTGATCAATGTCGCCGGCCATCGGTTGGGTACGCGGGAAATTGAAGAGAGTATTTCCAGTCATGCCAATGTATCGGAAGTGGCGGTGGTCGGTATCGAAGATAAACTGAAGGGGCAGGTTGCAGTGGCGTTTGTGATTTTGAAGGATGCCAGCGTGCTGTCCGATGAGGCCGCCCGAGCGAAAATGGAAAAAGAAATCATGGGCGTGGTCGATAAGCAAATCGGCGCAGTGGGCCGCCCGGCAAGGGTTTATTTTGTGAGTTTGTTGCCGAAGACGCGCTCTGGCAAATTATTGCGACGGTCGATACAGGCAATCTGCGAAGGCCGGGACCCCGGCGACTTGACGACGATTGAAGACCCAAGTTCGCTGCAACAAATCCGCGGGGCATTGGCGGTGTAACGTAAAGACCTGCTGTTGCCATATTGATTGGCTGCGTGGTCTGTGAAAATGGGTGGATAGATGACAGTCGGACCTGAACGGCCTGGATGATTATCTATCCGCTCTCTCAGAGCAGCATAAATATGCGCTATGTATCGGCGGATTCATTTGCCCGATAGCTGATTTAGCTTACCGATGGTTTTTATTGCTTACGCGATTGGATAGGATAAGTTCTTTGCTATTGCTGGTTATCAATTTAGTAATAGTTTGATGTGTTCATTAAATTTTCTAAATATGTTGATTATTCACATTTTTTAAAAATATTGTTATTTTTATATCTATTGCGTCACGTTATTTTCCCGCTTCAGCCCGTCAAATTTTCAAATATGGTGTCTATGCCCAACTACTGGCGTCATGGCGCGCTATCATTGCGATAACCTAGTCCATTAACATAATCTCCTAACTTGCCGGGCAATTTGATTTCTTCGAAGTCCTCGAAGTCAGAAATATTTCCCCAACATTCATCACTATGACTTATATCATTCGTCCCGCGACGCCCAGCGACGCAGCAACTATCTGTGACATTTATAATCCTTACGTCCTGAATACCGCGATTACTTTTGAAACAATTCCTGTGACGCCACCTGAAATGGCGCAGCGTATTACCGACATTACGGCGCTGTTTCCATGGCTAGTCTGCATTGAAAAAACTACTGAGGGCGAGCAGATTCTTGGCTACGCTTACGCTACCAAATGGCGGACGCGGGCGGCCTATGCGCATTCGGTGGAAAGCTCGGTTTATTTGTCCGATGCGGCTGGTGGAAAAGGTCTTGGTACGCTGCTATACAAGGCGTTGTTGGCGGAACTCCGCAAGTTGTCGGTGCATGCCGTCATCGGCGGTATCGCTTTACCGAATCCCGGCAGCATCGCGCTGCACGAAAAAATGGGATTTGAAAAGGTCGGCGTGTTCCGTGAAGTTGGCAAAAAAACCGATACCTGGCTGGATGTCGGTTACTGGCAAATGTTTCTGTGATCAGCTCTCCATCATCGACTGCTGAGATGAGTGGGCCTAACGGGCAGGGTCATCCGCCATCGCCGCTGCCGATTGTCGATGGCGTGGCGCCCAGTTATGTCTGGCTGCCAGCGGGAGATTGGCCGGATATGCTGACATTTTTGGTGGAGCGTTTTCCGGCGATCAATAGCGCCACCTGGATTGCGCGGATGGCGCAGGGCGAAGTGGTGGATGACGCTGGCGTGCGACTCACACCGCAAGCACCTTACCGGCACGGCTGCCGTCTTTATTATTATCGTGCGCTGGAAGCGGAAACCCCGATTCCTTTTGAAGAAACGATTCTGTATCAGAACGAACGTTTACTAGTAGTCGATAAACCCCATTTTTTGCCTGTCATTCCGGCGGGACGATTTTTGCATGAAACCTTGCTGGTGCGGCTTAAAAAGAAGACCGGCCTGACAGCGCTAACGCCGATTCACCGGCTTGATCGCGAAACCGCAGGCGTGATGATTTTTTCGGTAGATATCGCCAGCCGGGGCGCGTATCAATCGCTGTTTCAGCAGCGTCTGGTGGATAAGGTTTATGAGGCGCTGGCCCCGACTATGCCGGAGTTGACTTTCCCATTGGTGCATCGCAGCCGAATGGTCGAGGGCACGCCGTTTTTTCGGATGCAGGAAGTGGCGGGCGAAGCGAATTCTGAGACCCTGATTGATCTGATTGAGCAGCGCCAGCAGCATAGTCTGTATCGCTTAAGCCCGTTGACCGGCAAAAAGCACCAGTTACGCGTGCATATGGCGTCACTTGGCATGCCGATCATCAACGATATTTTTTATCCTGATAACAGGCCATGCAAGGGGGACGACTGGTCATCGCCGCTGAAGTTGTTGGCGAAATCGATTGCATTCGAAGACCCGGTAACCGGTGAGCGCTTACGCTTTGAAACTGGTCTGACCCTCTAAAATAGCCTAAGCTAATAACATGCTTTTGTGATCACGCCGGACTAGCGCTGGCGATAAATTTTCGCGTTAAATATTGGATATCAGGAGCAATAAATGAGATCAACCCGTGCCACCTATGCTATCGAGCGGCTGAATGCACGTAGTCCCGAACTGCGGTATTCGATGCTGCGAACCGCGGAAGAGTTATTTATCCTCGCCCAAAATGCGGGTGATGCGATGCCGATCCGTGTCAGCGAGCCGCTGGAACTTGATGCATTCGTGAAGTTCGTCAATGCCTATGGCCCGCAAATTCCCAAACGCATCAGCAAGCTCGATGTTGCGTTTGAAAAACAATTGCAGAAACGCGAAAAATAAAGCCCATCATGGATGCCGAAGCCGTCATCGCCAACGAAAAAAACGATGAAACTGCCGAACCCGATCAGGTCATCCGCGCCATCCTGGTTCATGGCATGGGCCGCACGCCGCTGTCGATGCTGATTCTTGGGGCACGCTTGCGGGCCGCCGGTCTGCGTCCTATCGTATTTGGCTATTCGGCGGCCTTCGAGCGCTGGCATCCTTGCGTAACAAGGCTGCATCAATTTATTACCCGCAATACCAAAGGTCAGCGTTACGTCGTCATTGGGCATTCACTCGGTTGTGTGTTGTTGCTGGCGGTGTTGCCGACATTGGCGCAACAACCGGAAGCCTGTTTTTTTCTGGCCCCACCGATGCAAGCGAGTCGGATGGCGCGCACTTTTGCGCGTTGGCGTTTATTTCAGTTGATGACGGGCGAGATGGGTCAACTTCTGACGCAGCGCGAATGGATTGCCGAGTTACCGATGCCTACTATTCCCACCACCATTTATGCCGGAACCGCAGGCCCGCGCGGTCGCTGGTCGCCATTTGGCGATGAGCTGAATGACGGTATCCTGACCGTTGCTGAAACCCAATTGGGAGACATTCCTTTGGTCGTGGTGCCGTCGATTCACACCACGATCATGAACTCGCGCCGCATCAGTGACGATATTATCGCGACCGTAAAAAGAAATACTTGAGTAGGTATAGGCGGTCATTGAGCCACCTTTATCTTCGATCCCTTCAGGAGAAAAAATGACGATAGGCATACTCGCCGCGATGCACGACGAAGTCGCAGACCTGATCAACGCCATGATCGCGCAGAGCGGTAATCACGTGCAACGCATCGGCATGCGCGACTATCACGTTGGCACGTTTGAGGGGCAGCAATGCGTCGTTGTGCTTGCCAGAATCGGCAAGGTTGCAGCGGCGGCCACAGCAGTCACGTTGATTCGTGACTTCAATGTTGCCGAGATTGTTTTTACCGGTCTGGCTGGCGGTATCGGGCAACGCGTCGCGGTTGGCGATATCGTTATTGCCGATCGACTGGTGCAACACGATCTGGATGCCCGCCCACTTTTTCCGCATCACGAAGTGCCGCTGTTGGGGATGTCCGAATTTGTTCCGGATAATCGGCTATCGACTGAACTCACGGCCGCTGCTACGGCGTTTTTGCGTGAAGATTTACCGTATTCCGTTTCGCCGGAGAGTCGTAAAAATTTTGGGATTGCGCAGCCGGTCTTGCATATCGGGATGATCGTCAGTGGTGATCAATTCGTGGCCGATGGCGATAAGGCGAATGGAATTTTATCTGCGCTACCCGCTGCGCTGGCAGTTGAGATGGAGGGGGCCGCTGTCGCGCAAATATGTTTTGAATATGGCGTGCCTTGCGCGGTGTTGCGGACTATTTCAGATCGCGCTGATGCAAGCGCGCATACCGATTTCGGACAATTTTTGCGTGGTGTTGCCAGTCATTATTCCACGGGTATTTTGCGACGATTTTTTGCCGGACGCAGTTCAGATTCGCTGGCTGATCGATAGGGCGAAGCGCGCCGTGCGTGTACGCCAAGAAAAATAAGTCGGATAACATTGAGGGGACCAAGAATGATTTTGGTCCCCTCAGCGTCATTTCTTCTTGACCGTACTTTTTCGTACTTTTTTACTGCATGGCGGAGTAAGCCGTTGGCGTCAGAAACTGGTTTTCGATTCTCTCTACGATGATGGCTTGCGCTTCTGTCGCGGCGCGTTTTGCCAGCCATTCAGGATCGCTGGCAAACGCATTCCATTTTGTTTCGCGCTCAGCTAAGCTTTCCCATGCCAGCATATACGTCAATGTCTGGTTGGTCGATCCGACTAAAGTAGTCCAGAACCCGACTTGCTTGATGCCGTATTTTTCCCAAAATTTCAGCGTAATTGTCGAAAAACGCTCGTTCAGCGCAGGCAGACGGCCCGGTGCGCAATAGTAGGTTCGCATTTCGTAGATCATCAATTATTCTCCGTTGGCAGGTGGTTAATAGTGTTGCTAGCGTTACTTTGAAAGTGACTTAGCAGTTGCGGTGTTCGATCATAGCGCAGAGGCGAGATTGATGTGCGGTAACCCCAAATGGCACCTTAGTAACGGAAATGACAGAAAGCCTAACTCAGCACATCCGACCAAATATTCAATGCCCAATATTGCGCTTCCCGAAATTCTTGTGCCGATGCGTGCGCCGAAATGCCGCCACCTTCAGCCGGTTTCATTCGGTTTTCTGCCGCGTCATAGCGATACACACTTGTGACATGGATCGCCGCCTTGTCATCGACATAGCTATAGCAAGTGTTGGCAAATACCGGGCTAGGATCAGGAGCTTCGCCTGACATCAAAAATGCCAGCGCGTTGGCGCAGACTTTTGCTTGTGAAGTTGCCATATGTGCCGATTTTGGCAAGCCCGAATCGACCGCATCGCCAATCACGTGGATATTGGGAAAAACCTTTGATTCGTAAGTTCTAAAATCGACCTGGCACCATCGGTGACCGACATTGGCCAGACCGGATGCGACGGCCAGCGCGCCAGCGTTCTGCGGCGGAATGATGTTTAGTACATTCGATTTCACCGTGTCGAAATCTGTTTTTACAGTGCGGGTCGCCACATCGACTTCGAGCAAGTTGCTGCTAGGAAGATAGTCGATCATTCCTGGATACAAATCTTGCCATGCGCGTTCAAATAACGGTCGTTTAGAAGTGATGGCGGGGTTAGCATCCAGTACCACAATTTTAGATTTTGGTTTATGATTTTTGAGATAAAAAGCCACCTGACAAGCCCGTTCATACGGCCCTGGTGGACAGCGATACGGTAGCGCCGGAATCGTGACGGTGAAGACCCCGCCATCAGGCATCGCTTCCAACTGCTTACGCAGATTTTGGGTTTGTGGCCCAGCCTTCCATGCATGCGGAATCTGTTGTTGCGCGTCTTTATTATTCAGCATAGGAAGACCGTCATACATAAAACCTACGCCGGTCGCCACGATCAATCTGTCGTAAGAAAGTGTGCCTTTGCTTAGCCTGATCTCTGATCTTTCAGGATCAATCGCAGTGACGGTATCTTGTATCCACTGCACGCCGTGATGTTGCTTTAACAGATCGAAAGAAAAGGTAATATCCTCCAGCGTTTTCTCTCCACTCAGTACAAGATTGCTGACCGGACAGGAGACAAAATAGGCGTTCGGCTCGACCACGATGACTTCTATTTTTCCACGACTCCACATCCGTAAATACTTCGCGGCAGTTGCGCCGCCATAACCGCCACCGATGATGACTACCCGCCCTAGTTTTTTACTCGCAAGCACTTGCGACGGCATCGAAAACCATAACGCGCCACTTGCACCATATTTAAAAATATCCCGACGCTGCATTTTATTTGCCCTGCCTTGATTGCGGTGAATGTGGACGTTGGTGTGGCTTAGTGACTTAGTGATTATTGTCGCGTTTGACGTAAGGATTTCAGCTGAGATTGCGGTGAAAAATTCGGAGACGAACGCGGCTGTGCTGCAAAATATTTGCCTAACTGCACGATCTCGTCAGCCGTTAAACCGCGTGCTTGCTGTGGCATGACATCGGTGGACTCGGTTTGCTGTTGATACTCATGCATCCGCCTGACGAAATAGTCTGCGTCCAAACCTGCCAACACTGGCGTCCCGCCTTGACTTAAGCCATTGGTTCCGTGGCAGGCCGCACAAGAACCGGCTAGCGTAAGCGTATGTGGTAGCTGTGGCAGTTCTGCACCTGCGCGAGCAGAGGTCATACCGATACACAACATCCAACTGGCAACTAACACGGTATATTTTTTTATTAGCATGGCGTTTTCAGTCGTAATGGAAAGAAGGGCGACGGTGCCGATTGCGGTTTTATTCCCATTCCAAAACGGGATAAATCAGATTGACATTACGGCGGTTCACCGCATCAAACAGCACCCAGTGCGATTTTTCATCCTGCGCAGCGGTGCCCATTGCCTTGGTCATATCTTCGCCATTTTTGATGCTTGCTCTGACATCGCGTAGCAGTAAATCCAGATAGCGGCGTTCATTATCCAACGCTGTGTTTTTGTTTTTTGTCACTGGACCGTGTCCCGGAATCGCCAGATCAGCAGGCATATTTTTTAATCCCGCGATGGCGCTCAGCCATCCTTTAATATCGCCATCAATTGATGGCGCTCGTTCCACGAAAAGTAAATCGCCAGTCCAGAGTGTTTTGGTGCTGACATCGACAACGGTTAAATCGGTATTCGTATGCGCGGTGGGCCATGCCTTTAGTTGCAGTACACGCTTGCCCAGATCGATTTCCAGGTTCTTGCCGATGCTGACTGTAATGGTTGGCGCGATGACTGCGCTATTTTCTGCTGCAAGGCCGAGTTCGCTTTTCAGATTCCGTAAGTAGGCATCCTGTCGCAACGCCATAGTTTCGGGCAGTTTTTCATGTCCGATAAATGTCGGATGTTCATTGGTAAAAGCGGCATTGCCGAAGATGTGATCGGGATGAACGTGGGTATTAATCACATACCTGATGGGCAGTTTGCTGATGAGACGGATCGCTTCTTTTAACGAAGAACCTATTTTATAAGAGCCGCCGGTATCGATAACGGCAACCGCATCGGTGCCGATGACAAAGCCAATATTGGCGATATCGCCGTGATAGTTTTCGTTGAAATCCTCGTGCACGCCCTGATGCACGTACACGCCGTTGGCGACTTGTATTACTGGCAGCGGTTCGGCTTGTGCATTGAGCGAGATGCAGGTGCCAATCACTAATAGCGTCTTTATAAGTCGGCTAGAAAGCGGGGAATGCACTCAGCCTTCCTTAACGGGGATAGACGTATTAAACGTGCCGCCTTCGTTATCTTTGATGATCAGCTCAAGGGTTCCCGGTTTGTCCGGAATAAAGCCAAACTGAATATTCGGATCTTCGCTGATGCCGATAAATGTGGCTGCTTGCATCACCGTTTTGCCGTTATATTTCGCCTCGACACTATTGATAAAAAACGCAGGACGAAAACCCTGCGTGACCAGATCGCGCTGCAAGCCTGTAAACATCGGATGTTTGATCAACAGTTTGACGTGGCTAAAGCTGCCTATTTTTAGCGGCTTTTCCAGCGCAAGTTTCATTTTTCCGGCGGCCGCTTTAGCGACTGCTTCATCGCCACCCACTGCACCGCCGCAACCGCCTTCAGCGCGAACGGGAATAGTGCGCATATATAACTGGCCGTCATTTGCCTCCGCCACCACGCGCACCAAAGAATCACTTTCAAGGCGGATACGGGTTGAAATTTCTGCTTTGCCGCTGCTGGGATTAAAGTGGAAAATTGCTGCCAAAGGGACGGGATTGGCATCTACAAAGACCGATACCGATTTGATGTATTTTTCAGCCGTCATCGGATAGTCGATGCTGAAGGCGAACGGCACCTGCGCACCGCTGTCGGCACGGGATGGCGCAGTTAATTGAATGAACGCGCCGGAGGCTATTTTTTTGCCGGGATAGTACGTATTTTGCAGAGTGCCCCAATAAGTGTCGCTGACTTCAGCAAGGACGGGCTGGATCGCTAGTGTCAACGAAAGCGTAATTACCGCTAGCCCGACGCAAAATTTGCCCTGATATCTGGCGAGCATACGCAACCGGCTTTTCATCTTGCTAGTCCTATCGTCTTGGTGTTTAGCTGCGCGATAGCATCAACGGACCCCGTTAGCGCGATGGCGTGCTCGGGATGATCGGTTTGCATCAGCGCGCAACAACAATATGCATTAATTTGCCTATTGCTTGCAGGCGGAAATTGACCAGGCATTAACCACTGCGGCAATCGCATCGCACTTCTCCTGTGAACAGAACGGTTGACCCCGTTTGCAGCATGGCGCAATGAGAGGACGACGCTGCGCTGTCGTGGAAATCGGGTAGATAGGGGGAATGTCTCGCGTGCGAAATATTGTTTGTTTCGTTGGCGCATGCAAATTGGAGTATGTACTCAATTTTTTCAAGCTACAAGCAGCAATTGCCATGCGCCTTTTAATAAGGCGCAGTGCCGTTGTTGCATCATTCATACATGTATTTAATTGCATATAGAAAAATTTATTTCTTTGCCACTATTTTTGTGCTTGCCGACGGCAATATAATTGTTGCTGGTTAACTTTTGTAGAGATAAAAATGACAGCGGCGACTGTAGCTTTTCGTGCGACGATTATCGCGTCGATCTGTATTGCAAGCGGTACTCTACATGCGCAGTCTGTTGAGCGCCCGGTCCTGAAAGAAGGGGATAAGTGGGCCTACAGCGTCCGCGTTGATGAAAATAAAGCTGACATCATGCGTTCCTCCACACGCAATTGGGAAGCCTCGATCACCCGTGCTGGTTTGCAGACCATCATCCTTGCCAGTAAGCCGGTTGATAGCAATTTGCCGCCGACAGAAGCCAGTCTCAATGCAGATTGGAGCGTGACGCGTAGTCTTAATGGGAAAAATACGGTGACTTCGCGGCCCTATGATTTTCCGATGAAACCGGGTAAAACCTGGAAATTAGAGACTCTGGAAAACAAGCCGGATGCGCAAGCCAAAACCCAAAAAATCACGCTGCAATATACCGTTGTCGGCTGGGAAGATGTGAAAGTACCGGCTGGCACTTTCAAGGCACTAAAAATTGAAGCCGAAGGTGAGTGGCAAAAAGAATTTGAGACACGCGGCGCATCGGCGAACAGTGCAGTCGGTGCGGCGACGACAGGAGCAACTGTCGTGATCCAGTCGCATGCTGCATTTACGCCGCCTCCGGTGAGTGGGCGCATCTACAGAGCCTTTTGGTATTCGCCTGAAATTAAGCGCGATGTCAAACTTGTTACAGAGGATATGACGGGCAACGGCACGCTGAGTAAGCGCACGACAGAGGAGCTTGAGTCTTTTTCGGTGCAATAATAAAGAACGATGATGTATGAGATTCGGGCCGACTCTGCTGAGCGGCCCGACTATCTTCAATGACTGCCGGTCGAACGATTTACTCTTCCCCAATATCCTCATCCCATAACGCCGGACTGGCTTGAATAAAATCACGCATCAGGGCGATACATTCGGCATTCTCCAAAATTTCCAGCGTGACGCCGCGGCTGCGAAGATAGTCTTCCGGACCCTGAAAAGTTTGATTTTCGCCGATAACAATCTTCGGTATTTTGTATAGCAAGGCCGCGCCGCTGCACATATCGCAACAAGATAAAGTTGAATACATCACCGCACGTTGATAGTCGCTAGCCTTCAGTCGCCCAGCATTTTCCAGACAATCCATTTCGGCATGCAAAATAGCGCTGCTGTTTTGCACCCGCCGATTATGTCCGCGCCCGACGATTTTATCGTCAATCACTAATACGGAACCGATTGGAATGCCCCCTTCGTCCAATCCTCTTTTAGCCTCTTCAATGGCTGCTTGCATGAACTTATCGGTCATAGTGGTTCCTTATTTAGGATTAGCGTGAAAGTCCCATTTGCGCAGTTTTACGATTTCCATTGCATTCTCTTTCAGACACTCAACACCATAAACCAGTTATCCCGGCGGCGGTTGTTTAATAATGTCCATAGTGGATGTAATTCGTCAGTTGTCTTTCATTAATGCGCATATCCAGAAAGCGTGACTGAATTTGCCGGGAGATTAGCATTGTCGCCCCGATAAACTAGGGGATGCGGTAACATCTCTCCTCTGAATCCGCGGGCAGCTAATCTGGTGCTTAATTGCAAAGAATGGCGATAAACTGCCGCATACCCGCATCAATTAAGGCTCTAAAATATGTTGAAATTAGCAACGTGGAACGTTAACTCGCTGAAGGTTCGCTTGCCCCAAGTATTGCAGTGGCTTTCCGATAATCCGATGGATATTTTGGCGCTACAGGAAACCAAATTGACGGACGATAAATTTCCTCAGGCGGAAATTGAAGCGGCCGGTTATCACGTCGTGTTTAGCGGTCAGAAGACTTATAACGGCGTGGCCATCATTTCGCGTCATCCGATCACCGATGTCGTCAAAAATAATCCGATGTTTGAAGATGAACAGCAACGTTTGCTGACGGCGACGATCGCGGGGATACGGATTGTCTGCGCCTATATTCCGAACGGGCAATCGCTGGAATCGGATAAGTATCAATACAAGTTGAAGTGGCTGGATGCTTTGCACGACTATCTTGATGATGAGCGCAAACTGCATCCGCATCTGGCGTTGATGGGGGATTACAACATTGCACCGGAAGATCGCGATGTGTATGACCCGGCTGCGTGGATCGGAGAAAATCTGGTCTCGCCGCCAGAGCGTGCGGCGTTCGTTCGCTTGCAGCATCTGGAGCTGACCGACGCGTTTCGCCTGTTCGAGCAAGCGGAGAAGTTATACAGTTGGTGGGATTATCGTCGTATGGGATTCCGCCTGAATCGTGGCATGCGTATCGATCACATCCTGTTGTCGCCAGCGTTGACGGCGAAATGTACGGCCTGCGTGATTGACAAAGTGCCGCGTAAATGGGAGCAGCCGTCTGATCACGCCCCGGTGATTGCGACGTTGAGCGATTAATTTTGGCGTTGCCGTCCGCTGGCTGGGGCGCGATTTACAGCATCTATAGCAGCAATTGAAGCCGGTATTTTTAGATCGGCTTTTTTATATGTGCAGTAAGTAAAGGGCTTGCTTTTGTAGTCCATGGATTCCTGCAGCGTGGCACCGTTGGAGTAAGTCCTCGCATCCGAGAAAAGTGCCGTAATACAATGCAGCTAATGCATCGGGACGATGACTGAAATAAAAAAAGCGACCGCAGATGGTCGCTTTTTTATTAGCTATGCTGAGGCTAAACGGTCAACTCTCACTATTCTGCATCAGCCAACGATATTTGTTCGGGCCGCATTATTGCAGATGATTACTGACGCTTCTTTTCTTCTTTCTTCACTTTTTTGTCGGCCTTCTTTTCCTTCATTGTTTTAGCAGGCTCTTTCTTGACTGCTTTTTTCGAATCTTGATTCTTGCCCATGATTGTCGCTCCGTCGGTAAACATCGATACACCATCATTGATCAAATAATCGCAGTAATTGGTATCGTTACGTGATGATAATCCTTTGGATGCTGAATGTGATGGGTTACCGGCGATAACCAGGCATTTTGCGTAAAAAATATTGCGATGGCAGTGTATGGGGATAATCAAGGCAGTTATCGCGATCCTTCAGTGATGATCAAACGATCTGAAAAAAGCCCAAAATTCCGCTTAATTAAAATGATTTTATGGCTTCATGCGTTAAGGATGTCCGTTGCTCTGAATACCGTATTTTTTGGTTGAATATGGCGAGTCAATCGACTTAGGATAGTATGGGAACACTTTTCGTGTAAATGCAACTATTAAGTTGGGCAAGAAATAACAAAATGTTTATATTTTTTTCGGGTGTTTTTGTCCTTGCAGTCGAGCTCGATTTAACGGAAGTGCGCAGTAATGTCTGATTACAATCCGGAGCGCGCTTCACTCACCGATCAGGCGCATCAGCTAATTGAGGAAAAGATCGTCATGCTGATACTGGTGCCCGGCGAACTTGTGTCCGAATCTATCCTTAGCAATCTTATTGGTATTGGAACGTCGCCGATTCGAGAAGCGCTAAAACGTCTGGCGCGTGAACATCTGGTAGAAATTATTCCCCGTAGCGGTGTTGTTGTCGCCGCGCTGAATGCCGACAAACAACGTGATGTGCTGGAGACCCGTCGGGTGCTGGATTGCCTGATTGCAAAAGCGGCGGCGCGGCGAGCGACGATTGAGGAACGTCTGGCGATCGTGACGCTGGCGCGAGAAATGGATAAAACGGTCGTCGAAAACGATATAAAAGGCTTTTTGCAAATGGGTGTAGCGTTCCACGATTTATTGGCAAAAGCCGGGCGCAATGTCATCGCGGCAGAAACGGTGGCATCGCTGTTTTCAGTCTCGCGTCGCTTTTGGTATTTCCATACTGGACCGCAGGGTAATTTTTCAGAAACTGCTGTGCTGTATGGCGCCATAGCATCGGCGATCGCGGTGGGTGATGAGCGTGCTGCCAGCGATGCTAGCGAACATCTGATTGATTTTCTACTGACTTTTACATTACAGAGTTTGCCTGTCTGATGTGGCGGCTTTGCATAAGCCGCTCATTCTCACGCTATCAGAAGGGTTTATTTTTTAGGGTACATTGCTTTATAAAGGTATCCAAATCTTCATCATTTATACGCGGCCATTCGGCACGGCGTTTTCTATTTTTCGTTCTATCGCATAGCGCTATAGGTTGTTGTTTAGCCTGGCATGCTCGTTCAGATTTTTGTTTATTACTACGTGATCAGTTGCTGGTGACGGTGTGGATCTGTCGATTACAAAACAATTAAGAAGCTAGGAATTTATATGTCAGGGCAGGTGCAATACGATTTCTCAAACAAGGTTGTTGTCGTGACCGGTGGGTTGGGTGAGATTGGCGCGGCGATTTGTGCCCGGTTTTTGGCGTGCGGTGCGGTGGTGAGTATTTGGGATCAGGGTGTACATGAAGTTGCTGCTAACAGGCATTTTTTTGATGTTGAAGTCAGGAATTTAGCGGCGGTTCAGGATGCTTGTGATAGTACGATTCGGCATTTTGGAAAAATTGATATTGTGATTCAGGCAGCTGGTTTTGGTGGCGAGCTTGTATCGTTGGAGACGAGTTTTCCTGAAACCTGGCGGCGGGTGATTGAGGTGAATTTGTTGGGGACTTATCATGTATGTAGAACGATTGTTCCTTTTATGCGGGAGGTTGGTAGTGGGCGGATTATTAATATTGCTGCGCTTGCTGGTAAGGAGGGAGAAGCAAATGCATCTGCCTTTAGCGCTGCGGAAGCGGGGGTTATTGCGCTGACGAAGTCTTTGGGTAAGGAGCTGGGTGGGACTGGTATTTTGGTGAATGTTGTCGTGCCGGGGACGGTGGATACGATGCTTCTGAATCAGTTGGTTGGGGCGCAGGTGCAGGGCATGGTTAATAAGTGTCCCTTAGGGCGATTGGGGCGGGTGGCGGAAGTTGCTGAGATGATGTTGTGGCTGGCATCGGATGCGTGTACTTTTAATACCGGGGCGGTATTTGATCTTTCGGGTGGGCGGGCTACTTATTGAGTTTGTTGTTTTTGTTTAGAGTGAATGGTAATTTGTTGGGTTTTTGGGATGGTGGTTTTGGGTGCGTATTATTGTTAAATAACACGGATTTTTCTCCGTTGATGCAAGGCGGGGGCGGCCCGGCAGCCGGTCACTTTCTTTTGCTTCAGCTCGGCGCCCCCGCCAAAATAAAGTAACCCAAGAACAGGCGACCGCAAAGACGCTGCTCTTGGGTCCCCAGATTTTTTAGCCATCCCTCGGATCGAGAAACCAACTCGCTGCGCTCAAGCATGTTTCCCGCCTATTTCCGAGTGACAGCTAAATTAGAACGGGGGCATAACGCACGCATAGACAAATATTTTTGCGTCTATGCGTGTTTTTTCTCGCAGAAGCGCTTAAATTTTGACAGGCTGTTTTTAACAGGCGCCGGATTTTTCTTGCTCAATCAGTGACCAGTGCTGAAGATGGAATTTGCACTGAGACGCCTTATCGCTACTACATGTTCTTTCTGATCATCGGTTAACGTCAGCGTCGCGCCATCCTGCAAAATCCCGTCAACCGTGATGTCATTTTCTCCGTCAGTGTGTTGCGTTACGTCGATTTGATAAGTTGTGCTGCGGTAGCGGTAGCGTATTCCAAACCGTTGCCATTCCGGCGGCAGGAGCGGCCTGACCGAGAGTCGGTCGCCTTCTAATGTCAGTCCTAGCAGCGACTCGGTGATCAAACGATACATCCAGCCTGCCGAGCCGGTATACCAACTCCAGCCCCCACGCCCGATGTGGGGCGCAACGCCATACACATCGGCGGTCACGACATACGGTTCCACCTTGTAGATGGCAATTTTTTCTGCACTCAGACCGTGGTTGACTGGATTGATCAGGCCGAGCAATTCCCAGGCGCGGCGGTGGTCGCCTAAGCGGGCAAAGGCCATGACGGTCCAGATAGCACCGTGTGTGTATTGGCCGCCGTTTTCTCGCACACCGGGCGCGTAGCCGCGAATGTAGCCCGGATTCAATGGCGATTTGTCGAACGGTGGATCAAGTAATTGAATCAGCGCCGCATCACGTTTGACTAAACGGCGATCGACTGCTTCCATTCCTTGTTTTGCGCGCTCTGGATTACCCGCGCCGGAAAGGACGGCCCAACTTTGCGAGATTGCATCGATTTGACATTCGGGATTGCTGGCCGAGCCGAGTGGACTGCCATCGTCGAAATAGGCGCGACGATACCATTCGCCATCCCAGCTGTGGGCTTCGATGTTGGCTTGGAGTTTAGTGGCTTCGTTTTTGCAGAGTGCGGCGAAGGCGGCGTCGCCATGCGTGTTTGCTATGTCCACGAAGTTGGTTAATACGTCGTACAGGAACCAGCCTAGCCAGACGCTTTCGCCGCGCCCGTGTTCGCCGACTTTGTCCATGCCGTCGTTCCAGTCGCATGAGCCAATCAATGGCAAACCGTGGCTGCCGAAACGCAAGCCGTGGTTGATGGCGCGCGTGCAATGCTGATACAGGCTGGCGGATTTTGCGGAGCGGGTGGGCAGATCGTAATAAGAATCTTCGTCCTCGCCGACCAGTCGCCCTTCGATGAAATTGGCCGTTTCATCCAGCACGCTGGTGTCGCCGGTGGCGACGACATAACGGCAGGTTGCCAGCGGCAGCCACAGAAAATCATCCGAACATTTGGTGCGCACGCCGCGATCCGATGGCGGATGCCACCAATGCAATGCATCACCTTCGACAAATTGATGCGCAGCGCACAGCAATAAATGCTCACGCAGAAGTTGCGGCTGGGTATGCACCAGCGCCATCACATCTTGCAACTGATCGCGGAAACCAAATGCGCCGCCGGATTGATAGTAGCCAGTCCGGCCCCAAAGACGGCAGGCGATGGTTTGGTACATCAGCCAGCCATTGGCTAATACGTTTAGCGACGTATCCGGCGTATCGATCTGAACTGCGCCCAATGTTTGATCCCAATACCGATGGACAGCGTCAAGTGCACTTTGTGCGGTTGCGGTGCCGCGTAATTTACGGACCAGCGTGCTGGCATCTACGCTGCCGTTTTTGGATAAGCCCAGCATGAAGACAATTTGTCGGCCTTCGCCATCAGCCAATGTGAACGGTACTTGCAGGGCGGCGCAGGGGTCTAGTCCGGCACCGATTTTGCCGGATAAATGGGTCCGTTCCAACGCTTGCGGTTGTTGCAGCGAACCGTTGCGGCCGATAAATTCGCCGCGGTCGCAGGTCAGGGTGCGATTCGGATCGTCCACGTCGAAGAAGGCGGTGCGCTGGGTGAACTCGGTGTTATAGGCGTTTTGGGCAAAGATTGCGCCGCTGTTAGGATCAACCTCGGTGACGACATGCATCATGGATTTCTCGCGCAGATCGCCGAGTACCCATTCAACATAACCAGTGGCCGATAGTTTGCGGGTGCGGCCCGAATCATTGCGCAATTTGAGAACCGAAAACTTGACCGATGCATCAGTTGCGACATAGACCCAAAGTGCCGAGGCGATGCCGTTTTCGACATGCTCAAATACGCTATAGCCAAAGCCGTGACGGGTAACGTAGGGCGACGTCGGATAAATGGACGGACTGACGCCCAGTGCTGAAGTGGCCGACAGCAGCGGCGTTGGCGACCAGCATTCGGTGGTTTCTTCATCGCGCAGATAGAAGGCTTCGCCGCTGGCAGCGCTGACGGGATCGTTATGCCACGGTGTGAGCCTGAATTCGTGCGAGTTCTCGCCCCAAGTGTAGGCGATGCCGTTTTCTGAGACGACGGTGCCGAAGTCTGCATTGGCCAGCACATTGACCCACGGTGCAGGGGTTTGTTGGGTATGGTCGGTGGTGATGACGTATTCGCGACCATCGGGGGTAAAGCCGCCATACGGATTCGACAAAATCAGATCGGTGCGCCGAATCGGCGGCGCGTTGACAGGTATGGCGCGATCGGTTCTGGGCAGCAGTTGGGTTGGGCTTCTGCTTGGATTCAGACGCGGCACGCGGCTTTCCGGTGCGCCGCGTCGATTGATCTGTTCCGCCAGTGTGCCGCTGCTGTCGGTGAGTACGATACGGGCAACCGAGTACAGCAATATCCGGTCTTCGTTGGCAATCTGATCGCCGGGCCGGACAAAGATGCCGCCCGGACGATCGATTATATGGCCTTCGATACCGGCGGCGATCAGACCCATGATTTGGTCTTGCAGCAATTGTCGATAACCTGCGTGATCTTCGTTCCAGATAACTAAATCAACCGCCAGTCCTTTTTGTCGCCAATAGGAATGTGCTTGTACCAATTGCCTTACCAACTCGATATTGGCGACGTCGTTGATTTGTAATAGCACGATAGGCAAATCGCCGGAGATGGCGTAACTCCATAACCCCGATTGGCCGCGCGTATTTTTGATCAGGATGCTGGCATCGGCACGCAATACATTGTTGGCATAAATGATTGAGTTTGCCAGTCGGCCATACAGCTGCGCATCGGTTTCGGTGGCGTTGATCTGGCGCAAAATAACCTGACTGTGGGTCCAGGATAAATCGAATACCCGGTCGGCCAAATGACGGTCGTGATATTTGTCGATCAGGGTCAGGCAGTTTTCTCGGGTGTCGGTAACGCCGGTGACCATATCGATCGTCACTGCTTGTTCCGGGGCCAGTGTGATGCGATACCGGATTGCGACGATGGGATCGAGTACCGAGCCTTGGCTGCCGGAGAGCGGAGCCTGGCTGAGCATCGCTTGCGGCGTGGCGACGGTATGCCCGCGACCGATAAACTGCATACGATCAGTTTCGTAAGAAATGCTGTCGATATCGGCACCGTGGGCGGCCATCAAATGAAACATCCATGGCATTTTTTCGTCTATCGACCGCGGGCGGCGCGTGCATAAAATCGCCCGTTGATCCGGCAATATTTCGGTCTGGACGAATAGATTGCTGAAGGCTGGATGCGCGCTGTCGGCTGCGGCTGTTGCCAGCACGACTTCGGCATAGCTGGTGATATCGATGCTGCGACGACTGCGTGAACGGTTGGTGATACGGCTGCGGCGCAGCTCGATATCGTCTTCCGGTGAAACCACGATTTCGGTATGCATCTCGATATCATGACCATCGCCGGAATCGCGTCGACGAAATTCGGCGCGGCCTTCAGAAAAGATGACTTCGTAATCTTGCGCTGGTTTGCGGGTTGGCTGGAAGGTACTTGACCAGTAAATACCGCTGTTAAGGTCGCGCACGTAGCAGAACGTGCCCCAGTTGTCGCAGGTGGTGTCTTCGTGCCAGCGCGATACGGCCAGATCGCGCCATCGGCTGGAGCCGCCACCGGCGTTGCTCACCATGACGTGATAGCGTCCGTTTGAGAGTAATTGGACTTCGGGTATCGGCGTGTGGGCGCTGCCGAGTATCCGTACCGGGACGTCCTGCGTACTGGCCGCGACGGTACGGATTTCAGACAATTCATTGGTGTTCGAATAGAACGCGCTGGCTTTTGGCACACGCTCATGCAGCAGTAGCATGGTGGCCTGAAATAGCGGATCGGAGGCAAAGCGCCGTTGCATCGGTTGATCCAGCAATAAATAGGTGAGGGCGAGCAAACTCATGCCCTGATGATGCGCCATGAAGGACCGAATCAGCGCCAGAGACTGGCCGCGTGGCAACCGCGCCTTGGTGTAATCGATGGCTTCATACATGCCGAATTTTCCCTGAAATCCATCCGCTGCCAATCGTTGCAAATTCAGGCAAGCAGGCTCCGGGGCGACCATCAGCGCCAATACGGATGCATACGGGGCGATCACCATGTCGTCGGCCAGACCGCGTTTAAGACCTAAGCCTGGAACACCGAAAGCCCGATATTGATAGTTCAAATTGGCGTCAAAGGCGTTATAACCAGATTCTGAAATGCCCCACGGCAACCCGGTTTGTGCACCGTAATCAATCTGGCGTTTCACTGCGGAACGATAAGTTTGATCGAGCAGGGTATTGCCAAAGGTTGGCATGACCAGCAGCGGCATCAGGTACTCAAACATCGATCCGCTCCACGACAGCAGAATCGGTGCGCCGCCAGCGGTGGTCAGTTGACGTCCGAGCGAGAACCAGTTTTCTTGCGGAAGTTGGCCCTGCGCGATAGCGACGAAGCTGCACAGACGTGCTTCCGAGGCCAGCAGATCGTAATAACTGGCATCGCGCCGTCGTTCGCTGACGTTATAACCGATTGCTAGCAAGTGACTGGTGCGATCATATAGAAATTCATAGTCCATCTGCGCCATTTCACGCAGTTGCAAGCTTAATCGCGCAATTGATTTGATATACGTAGTGGCACGTTGAGCAGCAGTTCTGACGCAGGCGTGAATATCGATCAGTTGTGCATTTTGCTCGGCTGTGCGGGGTCTTGGCGCTGATTGGGCTTGTTGGGTTTGCTGCGCTTGTCGTGAGGATGAGGTTGAGGTTGAGTTTGCAGCGCCGTTAAGCTCAAATTGATCGTCGTTTGAGTTGGTGTTTTCATCGTCGGCATCTCCGCTATCACCGCCATCATCATAGGCATACGCGAATTTGGCCGCGTTAGACTGATGTGCCGATTGTTGCAATAGTGCTTCAAGAGCGATCAAATCACGCATCGTAGGAATGTGATTCAGGCGCGGTAACTCTGTCAGCCAGTGCGTATGTTGCGGCAACATCATCCACGGTGCCAACCATGCCAGCGTCGCGTGCGCTTCACGACAATGGTGTACCAGCGCGCGCGTCCACCAGCCGATTTCAGAACTCTGGCCGACATTTGCAGCGTGGGTGGCGTGCTCTATCTCCAGCGCGCCGTCGGTCAGACGCTCAATCAATTGCTGCAAGGCACTCAGGCTGATCGGAGGCGCACTACAGGCGGCTGCCAGCTCTTTGTGGAAGGCCGCGCGTTCATTAGCGGCGCTGACTGCGGGAATCGCGCCCGCGCTTTTTTCAGCCTCAATGGCTTCTCCCAGAATCGACAATGTGTCTCGCAGCCCGTGCAGCCATTGCTGACCAATAATCGGCTGCTCGCTAAGGTCATTCAAGCCCGCTTGTAACGTCAACAGATGACCGGCCAGATTGCCGCTATCCACCGTTGATACATACATCGGCTGTAGCGGTTTTAGATATTGGGTGTCATACCAGTTATAAAAATGACCGCGATAGCGCTCCAGCGTGGTGAGTGTGCGCACGGTATTTTCGGTGCGTTCGAGTAATTGCGCTGTCAGGATATAACCGAAATCATGCGCGGATAAATTGGCTAGCAGCGCCATCCCGATATTGGTTGGTGAGGTCCGGTGCGCTACCGCTGCGACGGGTTTTTCTTGCACATTATCGGGCGGTAGCCAGTTGTCTTCGGGGCCGACATAGGTCTCGAAAAAAGCCCATGTTTTGCGCGATAAATTGCGCAAAAAACGATGCTGATCCGCCGTCAGTTGCGACTCAGTCGGTTGCTGCGGCCGACTGATCCACCATGCCAGTGCGGGCGCATATAACCACAATATCAGCAGAGGTGCGGCGGTTGGCAATGCGGTTGGCGACAGACCGATAATCGCCACCGCAATCGCAATCGTCAGCGCGGGCGTTTGCCACATGGCGCGAAAACTGCTGAGCATATCGGTAGTGCTGTGGCGGCTGATTTCGCTCGACGGATTCCATTCCAGCATCCGTCGACGGGATATCAGCATGCGCCACATCGTACGCAGCATCGCGTCCAGGCTGAAACAGGCTTCATACGGCAAAAATGCCAATGTCAGCATCGCCTGCACCAGATAATTGCCACTGCTGCGCAGCACCGCCATCAGATGTTGTTGCAGCAAGACATCATCGGGCTTGCGCAACAGATCAAGCAGCGAACCGATCATGTACGGCAGGACGATAATTCCACCGACGGTGGCGCTCCAGAATAAGGGGGCTTTGAGCGCGGTCCAGCCTAACACCAGCAACAGGAACAGCGCGGGAGAGACCAAACTACGGCGCAGATTGTCGAATATTTTCCAATGCGACAGGGTCGATAATGCGTTGTGTTGACGTGATTTTTTGTTATCCGAAGCGGGGACACGCGGCAGTAACCAACCGGCAATTTGCCAGTCGCCCCGAATCCAGCGATGGCGGCGGCTAACGTCGGTGCCGTAACGATTCGGATATTCTTCGTAGAGCTGCACATCGGATAACAAGCCCGAACGCACATAACAGCCCTCTAGCAAGTCATGACTCAGAATTTGATTTTCGGGAAATTTACCCGCCAGCGCATGTTCAAAAGCATCGACGTCGTAAATCCCTTTGCCGATGAAAGAGCCTTCCTTAAATAAATCCTGATATACGTCTGACACGGCGCGGGTATAGGGATCAATGCCGGATTCGCCGCCATATAAACGTGCGTAATACGACGTATTGCTGCCCGGCAAACTGGTGGCGACACGCGGTTGCAAAATGGCGTAACCGGCGGTGACCCGCTGAAGTGCGGGATCGTAAAAAGGGGTGTTGAGCGGATGCGCCATCGCACCGGAAAGTTGCCATGCAACATCGCGCGGCAGCAGTGTATCGGTATCGAGCGTAATGACGAATTTGATATTCGACAGCACTTCCGGCTTGCCGACGATGCGCATGAAGGCGTCGCGTGCACCGCCACGCAGATAGGCATTTAGTTGCGCCAGTTTGCCGCGCTTGCGTTCATAGCCCATCCAGATATTTTCTTGCGGATTCCAGCGCCGGGGACGATGAAACAGAAAGAAAGTACTGCTGCGGTCGGGATTGTATTTCTGATTCAGTTCATTGATGCGTTCTTCGGCCAGTTCCAGCAGAATCGCATCTTCAGGTTGCGTTTCGGTGGAGGCGTCGCGGAAATCGGTGAGCAGGCAAAAGTGTAAATGCGGATCGCGATTCGCCAGAAAACGGACTTCCAATGCTTCACACAAATCGTCGACGTTATCGGCGTGAATCAACATACTGGGAACGACAACCAGCGTTCTGGCTTCCGACGGAATGCCATCGGAAAAATCCATGCGCGGCAATCGCTGCGGCTTGGCAACCATCGTCGCCAGCCAGTTCACCAGCGCCAGCGCCAGATGACTGGTGGCGATCAGCGCCAGTACGGCAATGACCGGCAGTTCCCATTCTGGCAGGCGGTGCGGGTAAGCGTGGGCGTAGCCGCGATATAGCAAGCTGCCTGTGAACAGCGTGGTCAACACGGCGATGGCGCCGAGATAAATGCGCAGTGGCATGCGGCTGGCGGATTGCAGAACGTGATCGATTACCGGGAGACGGATAGCGGCAATTTTTTCAAGTTGCGGTAAGCCTGCATCGATCAGATAGAAGCCGACGTGGGCCTGACGCGGATCGCCGTTGTCATTCCTGTGTGGGCCATGCGAAAGATGGGTGTCGGTGCTTTGCTGCGCCGGTTTACTGTCGTCGCCATTCAATCTTGTGGCCGCTTGCTGGGCCAGTATCAGCGCTTGTTGCGCGACTTCCAGCTCGCTTAAATCAGAATGTTTTGCGATACGTTCGACGCTATGACGATATTGATCGCGTGTGCCGAAATCCATTTTTCCGTAGACTTCGACCGGATCGCTTTGCAGCGTTTGCTCGACGATGCTCATGGTTTCGACAAACTCTCGCCAGTTCATCGTGGCGAGAAAGCGCAAGCTGCCGATACTGTTGCTGATCGATACCTGATCGGCGGCTTGTTGCTGGATTTCCGTCAGCACCAGCTGTTCGACCGTATCGCCCGATTGCAGCAAACGCTGTTCGATCCAGGTCAGCGGCAATGCCAGCGCAGGTCCCTGACCTTGCAGACGGCGTGCCAGTTCTGCGACGAATGAGCCGACCATCGGCGGATCGGATCGGGCCATATCGGCGATGACTAAAATCAGGCTGCTGGGATCGGTTTCCAGAATCTCGGTCATCTGATCGGCCCAGGAATCGGCCAGATTGCGGTGCTGGCTGCCGACTGCCAGCCGCGCAGCGACCCGGCGCAGATTATCGATCAGCGCCAGGCGCAGCATGATCGGAATCGCCCACAGTTCGCCCATCTTTAATGGCATGACTTTCTGATAGGCGGCGACAAAGCGGCTGAGGCTTTCTGGATCGACGCGGGCGTCGCCATGCGAAATGGTTTCTAGCGCGATGTCGTAGACGCGGGGAAAACCAGCCGACGGACCTTTCAGCAAGCGCGGTAATTCCAGGCTGTAGTTTTTGGGCAGATGGCGCTTGGCGGTGCGTATTTGTTCTTCTATCAGATAAAAATTGTCCAGTAGCCATTCCGCCGCCGGGGTGATCTGGCGTTTAACCTTAACTGACTCGATTAAAAGATTGCAGGCGTGCAGCAAGACCCGCTCGTTATCGGCCAGACGCGGCAGTAATTGATCGGGGATCGGTGCGGGATTGATCTGATGATCGGTCGCGAGGAGCTTGCCGTGCTGTTCCATTTGCAATGCGCTGAATAGTTCTGCACGCAAGGGGCGTTCTTCTGAAGCGGATTTGGAGAGCGTTGCATTGGCGTTAAAGCGCGTCAACAATTGATGCACTTTTTGATTCAGGTCACCTAGCAAGTTTTTGAGAGATGCTTTCAATTCCGGTATCCCTTTCTGTGTATCGTGGACGCTAAGGTGGGATGGTGTTCCCACTGCGACGTAACGCAGGCCAGAGTGATAAATTCATTATCAGTAGATCGATACAGATTGCTAAGAAAGTGTGCGTAGCGGCTACGGTAGAAGTGGCTTTATCAACTTTTAAACCAAATTGCACAGAAAATGCCCGGTTTTAGCCGACGTTGTGCAAGTCGTTTGTCGTCCCGATGCGACTGGTAAGCTAGCCGCGGATTGGTTTGTACGCGTTATTTGTCGCGATAGAAAGAGACGGTTACCTAAAAACTTTACCAGAAAATTTTACGGAAACAACCCAAAAGGAATTGGGCAAAATGGCCAGAGACGCCACTTTAAAATTGAAATGAATAGGTGTAATCGTACAGGGATTAAAAAGTAACGCAAGACAGGAATTGTGCAGCGATTGCGTAGATGGCAGGCAAAAATGGGGGAGCGAGAACGACGGGAGTATTGGGAGCGTTATCACTTGTATAAAAGAAAGCGCTGATCGGGCTTGATGACATAACTTCAATGCAAAACAGGCAGTCAATGTGCATTGACTGCCTGTTTTTTACTTGCCAAATGGAAATTAATCGCTGCAATATTGAAAAAAATGTATGCCGCGAAGCAATTTCAACTGTATTTACTTGACCGCCGCTGCCCGATTAATCAGGAAATTCGTCAGTAATGGCACCGGACGACCAGTTGCGCCCTTTGCCGCGCCGCTTTTCCACGCGGTGCCAGCGATGTCCAGATGCGCCCAAGTGTATTTCTTGGTATATCTTTCGAGGAAGCAGGCTGCGGTAATGCTGCCAGCAGGCGCGCCGCCAATATTTGCCATATCGGCAAAATTCGACTTCAACTGCTCTTGATAGCTGTCTTCGATCGGCATCCGCCACGCTGTGTCGCCGCTGGTTTTTCCTGCGCTGAGCAATTCATTTGCCAAACCGTCATGCGCGCTATCGTGGCGGGTGAACAAGCCGGAATTGTGATGGCCGAGTGCCGTAATGCAGGCACCGGTCAGGGTCGCAATATCGACTACAGCAGCAGGTTTGAAGCGCTCAACATACGTCAACGCATCGCACAACACCAGACGGCCTTCGGCATCGGTATTTAATACTTCGATGGTGAGGCCTGACATTGAGGTGACGATGTCGCCCGGTTTAGTGGCGCTGCCTGACGGCATATTTTCACTTGCGGGGATCACGCCGATGACGTTCAGCTTCAGCTTCATTTCAGCGATGGCGCGGAAAGTGCCTAATACTGAAGCCGCACCGCACATGTCGTATTTCATCTCATCCATGCTGCCGCCGGGTTTGAGCGAAATACCGCCGGAGTCGAAAGTAATGCCTTTGCCAACCAGCACGACGGGCGCATCTTTGGCTTTGCCGCCGAGATGTTTCAACACAATAAACTTGGGAGGTTGATCGCTGCCGCGGGCAACGGACAGAAAGCTGCCCATTTTCAGCGCTTCGAGTTGTTTGCGGTCCAGGACTTCTACGCCGAGTTTGAATTCTTTGGCGAGTTTCTTGGCGGTGTTGGCAAGGTAAGTCGGCGTACAAAAGTTGCCGGGCAGGTTGCCCAGATCTTTGGCCAGATCCATGCCGTTGGCTAAGGCGATTGCCTGTGCGACGGCTTCTTTAGCGGCGGCTGTTTGCGCTACTGTCGCGAGGAATATAAATTTCTTCACGCCCGCAGGTGCGGTGTCTTTTTTGCTTTTTAGTGTGTCGAAGCGATAGCTGTTATCGCGCAACGTTTGCACCGTGGTGCGAATAGCCCAGGCCTGGTCACGTTCTTTGATGGCTGTGAATGGCAATGCGATAACGGCGTCATTGGCACCGAGGGTCGCAGCGATGCGGGCGACGCATACGGCGGCCAGAGAAATAACTTTGTCGCTGATGTCGCCTTCTGGGCCCAGACCAATCAGCAAAACGCGCTCAGCAGCTGTGTCTGAGACTGCGCGTAATAGTAAAGTGGAGCCCGGCTTCCCCGAAATATCGCCTGACTTCAGCGCAGCAGTAATTTCACCGGTTTTGTCAAGTGCTTGTGCTTGGGGTGATAGTTTTTTGTTTTCGAAGACCCCGACTGCGATACAGCCGGATTTGAGGGTGGAAATTGAGGTTTTTGCGTCGTGTGTTTTTATGCTAAAGTCCATCAGTTACTCCTTATCGATCTCCAATTATAGTCCCCCCATGATTTTTCAGCGCGCACTTCGACGCGAATTGTTGAGTACGGCAGGCGCCGTGTTCACCACGCTTTTTACCATTACCATCACAGTGATGTTGATCAAAATTCTCGGCCAGGCGGCGGGAGGTAAGATCGCGTCCTCGGATGTGATCGCGCTGATCGGCTTTCAGGCGTTGAATTACTTGCCTATCATTTTGATCCTGACCGGTTATATTTCCGTGCTGCTCGTGGTGACGCGTAGCTATCAGGATTCCGAAATGGTGGTCTGGTTCGCCTCTGGCCTCAGTCTGACCAGATGGATCGCGCCGGTACTGTGGTTTGGCCTTCCCATTGTTGTGTTGACCGCGATTCTCAGTTTCGTGGCGACGCCGTGGGCCAATACGCAGAGCGCCGAATATCGCGAACGCTTTGAAAAACGTGAGGATTTATCGAAAGTCGCGCCGGGTAAGTTTCAGGAATCCGCTAGCGCGAATCGAATTTTTTTCGTCGAGGGCCTGTCGGGCGATAGCAACAAAGTCAAAAACGTTTTTATCAATACGCAAACTCCAGGCAAAAATAGCATCGTGATCGCTAAAGAAGGCATGGTTGAGCAGGATGATAAAGGCGATAAATTTCTGATTCTGTCCCAAGGTCGTCGCTATGACAGCACGCTGAACGACGCAAGCAAGACGCAGAGCGATTTCCGGATTATGGAATTTGAGCGCTATGGCACCTTGGTTGCCACGCAATCGCAAGCGTTAAGTGGCGACAAGTCGTCGCGCGCGTTGCCAACCAGCGAATTACTAAAAACCCCGAATAATTTTAATATGGGCGAATTGTTGTGGCGGATGTCATTGCCCATGATGGCGCTATGCTTGATGTTGCTGGCGATCCCGTTGAGTTTTGTTAATCCGCGTGTCGGTCGCTCTGCCAGTCTGATTATCGCGTTGTTGTTATTTGTGACATATAGCAATATGGTCAGCTTTTTCCAGGCGACGGTTGTGCAGGGCCGGATGTCTTTCCTGATGGCGTGGTGGCCGGTCCATTTGGTGGTTCTGGGGATTACCCTGTTTCTGTTCTCATGGCGGTTGAAAGTGAACAGTCGCTATCATCCTCTGGTCGTGTGGTCGGCGATCAAGCATGCGCGTCTCATTAAAAAATCGGCGGCGGCAGCATGAAAGTATTACAACGTTATTTCACCGCCGAGATTGTGCGCTCGGTTTTATTTGCCCTTGCCGCATTTTTGGCCCTGTTTGCCTTTTTCGATTTAATGGGAGAGTTGCAATCGGTCGGTCGCGGTGGTTATAAATTACAGCATGCGTTTGGCTTTGTTTTGTTGGGTTTGCCCAGCTATGCGTATGAATTGATGCCGATTGCGGTGCTGATCGGGACGATTTATACGTTGGCGCAGTTTGCGGCACATTCCGAATTTACGATCATGCGGGTTTCTAGCATGTCGACTCGGATGGCGGCAATGATGCTGTTCAAAATCGGTCTGTTGTTTGTGGTTGCGACTGTTTTAATTGGTGAATTCGTTGCGCCAAAAAGTGCTGAATTTGCCGAAAAACTTAAATTACAAGCCAAGGGTGCATCGCTTTCGCAAGAATTTCGGTCAGGTTTGTGGAGTAAGGACGTGATTAAGAAAGATGGCCTGACTGGTGAGGTGATCGGGTCACGCTTTATTAACATACGTGAAATTCGTCCAGATGGGGAGCTAAGAGGTCTGAAGGTATATGAATTTGACCATAACTTTCATCTTACTTCGATCATTTTGGCAGACCATAGCGTTTATGCCGGTGCCCATGTCTGGCGTTTAAGCGATGTGGTACAGACGGATTTCGTTGACGGTACGACGGTTGATAATATTAATACGGCGATTGCGACGCACAATAAGCCCGAGATGAATATGGTGTCAGAAATCACGCCGGAGATTCTGTCGGTGTTATTCGCTGATCCTGATCGGATGTCGGCTTTTGATTTGAGGGCATACACCAAGCATCTGGCGGAGAATAATCAGCATACCGAGCGTTATGAAATTGCGTTTTGGAAGAAGGTGGTTTATCCGTTATCGATATTTGTGATGATGGCGCTGGCGTTGCCTTTTGCGTATCTGCATTTCCGTGCTGGTGGCGTTAGTTTGAAGATATTCACCGGGATTATGATTGGGTTGAGTTTTCAATTGGTGAATAGCTTGTTCTCGCATTTGGGATTGTTGAATACGTGGCCGCCGTTTATTACGGCAGTGGTGCCAAGTGGATTGTTTCTGGTGGCGGCGCTTGGGGTGCTTTGGCGGGTTGAGCGGCGGTGATGTGTTGCTTTCATCGGGAACTGGGACCGGGTCTGCGGCAGATGTGAATATCAACATTACTCAGTATTAATCGGCATCCTCAGCATTAATAGGCACAAATAAGTAAATGCAAACGCAAACAAATAAGAAAGCAATGATTCTGTTCGCGCATGGAGCGCGTGCGGCTAGTTGGGTGGAACCGTTTGAGCGTCTTCAAAAAATCACTCAGGAACGATTGCCTGATGTGCGGGTTGTGTTGGCGTTTCTGGAGTTGATGACGCCGCAGTTGCCGGAGGTTTTAGGTGGATTTGCTGCGGATGGTGTGACTGAAATCACGATTGTGCCGGTGTTTTTGGGGCAGGGTGGGCATGTTAAGCGGGACTTGCCGTTGTTGGTTTTAGAAGCGCAGGAGCGGTATCCGGGGATGGTGATTAATGTGGTGGAGGCTGTAGGAGAGCAGGTTGGGGTTTTGGATGCTATTGCGGGGTACTGTGTTGGGAGTGTTCGGTTGTAATTGAAACGGTTTTTTCTCCCGTTGATGCAAGCCGGGCCGCACTCGGCTTGCGTCAACGGAGCCCTAACCGTATTAGCCTTTTTATTTTACTCACTACGCCAGATTACTCAGCCGGAATTGTGTACTTCACGGCAAGGCTTTTCTGAGAGATTTTTTTAGGTGGGCAATGTGGGCAGGATTGTCCGACAACATATTCTGGTGACAATTGTTCGCGCGGGGTAACTACGGTGCGGCAAACAAAACATTGCACAGCTGCTGTTTCTTGCAGTTGGGGATTCAGCGCCGTCCGATAATCGAATACAAAGCAATCGCCTTTATAGTGTGCGCCGCCACATTCTTCAAAATACTTCAGAATTCCGCCGTCCAATTGATAAACGCTGTCAAAGCCGATTTCCTGCATATGAATAGCGGCTTTTTCGCAACGAATGCCACCGGTGCAGAATGTGACAACTGTTTTGTCTGCCAGCGCATCCTTATGGGTGGCGATCACCTCGGGAAACTCGCTAAATTTATCAATCCGATAATCAATCGTATTATCGAATGTTCCTACGTCCACCTCAAATCCATTACGCGTATCCAACATTACTACTTCACGACCGTTATCATCATGCCCTTGATCCAACCAGCGCTTCAGTGTTTTTGGCGGTACGGATGGCGCGCGGCCTAGTTCTGGCTTAATCAGCGGATGTTTCATCGTAATGATTTCGGCTTTGAGCTTGACCAGCATGCGCGTGAACGGTTGGTTTTTTGAATAACTCTCTTTTACTTCCAGATCAGAAAAGCGTGCATCAGCGCGTAACCATGTCAAAAACTGATCAATTTGTTCACGCAAACCCGCCAGAAACAGATTAATGCCTTCCGGGCTAAGTAAAATCGTTCCTTTTAATTGCAGTTGCGTGCACGTTGTCAGAAATTCTGCGCGTTTGTCCGCAGTATCGTCGAAAGTGATAAATTTATATGCTGCGATGTTGACGTAAATAGGTGTGGACGACATAAGATTGGGTGTGTGTGGTTTCACTGTAAGTCATTGATTTCACAGTATTATAAACGCGTGTCGGCTTTTCAACGCGATTTACACGCATGAATGGCGATTCGGATCGAGGGCCGATGTAAAATACGGCCCATGACGACACCGCAATTCACCCATCTCCGCCTGCATTCCGAATACTCAATTGTCGATGGCTTAGTCCGCATCGATGACGTAATTAAAGCCGCCGCGAACGATCAGCAAGCGGCGCTAGGGATCTCCGATCTTGCCAACCTGTTTGGCATGGTTAAATTCTACAAGGCTGCCCGCAGTAAAGGCGTGAAGCCGATCATTGGTTGCGACGTCTGGATTACCAATAACGAGACGCGCGATAAACCATCCCGGCTGCTGTTATTGGTCAAGAATCGCGCTGGTTATTTGCAATTATGTGAATTGTTATCTAAGGCATGGCTGGAAAATTTGCATCGTGGCCGCGCTGAAATTCGCCAGGAATGGTTAGAGGATCTTCAGCATCAACCTAACGGTAACGGTCTGATTGCGTTGTCCGGGGCGCATTTTGGTGACGTCGGCATCGCCATTGACAATAGCAATCTGGCGGCGGCGAAACGCTGCGCCGAGCGCTGGATGACGATTTTTCCGGATAATTTTTACATCGAAGTGCAGCGTGCTGATCAGCCGAATATGGAGCCGCACGTTCGTCAGGCGGTCGCACTGGCCTCTGAGTTGCAATTGCCAGTAGTCGCGACCCATCCGATTCAATTTCTGGATAAAGAAGAATTTATCGCCCACGAGGCGCGCACCTGTATTTCTGAAGGCGAAATGCTGGCCAACGCCCGGCGGGTGCGGCGTTTCAACGATCAGCAATGCTTTAAAACCCAGGCAGAAATGGCTGCGCTGTTCGCCGACATGCCAGCGGCATTGCAAAACTCCGTTGAAATTGCCAAACGTTGTAATTTATCGCTGCAACTTGGTAAGCCCCAGTTACCGGATTTTCCAACGCCGGATGGGATGTCGATTGGCGATTTTCTGGATCAGCAGTCGAAAGATGGTTTGGAAATGCGGATGCTGCATTTGTTTCCGGATGAAGAGAAGCGCGAACAAAATCGGCAACGCTATCAGGATCGGTTGAAGTTTGAAATCGATACGATCATCAAAATGGGTTTTCCCGGCTACTTTTTGATCGTTGCTGAGTTTATTCGCTGGGCGAAAGAAAATGGCGTGCCGGTCGGACCGGGGCGGGGTTCTGGTGCTGGTTCATTGGTCGCTTATTCGCTGCAAATTACTGATCTTGATCCGCTGCGATATAACCTGCTGTTTGAGCGCTTTCTTAATCCTGAGCGGGTCTCGATGCCCGACTTCGATATCGACTTTTGCCAGGAAGGCCGTGACCGTGTGATTCAACACGTCAAGGATTTATACGGCAAAGATGCGGTGTCGCAGATTGCGACCTTCGGAACGATGGCCGCCAAGGGCGCGATTCGCGATGTCGGTCGGGTGCTGGATTTTGGCTATAACTTCTGTGATGGTATTTCCAAGCTGATCCCTTTCAAGCCGGGCAAGCACGTCACAATTGCCGATGCGATCAAAGAAGAGCCGATGCTGGCGGAGCGGCTGGAAAATGAAGAAGAGGTCAAGCAACTGTTAAGTCTGGCCCAGCAGGTTGAGGGGATCGCGCGGAATATCGGTATGCATGCCGGTGGCGTACTGATTGCACCCGGAAAACTGACCGATTTTTGTCCGCTCTACACGCAGGGCGGCGATGCCGGCGTGGTATCGCAATACGATAAAGATGATGTCGAGGCCGTTGGTCTGGTCAAGTTCGACTTTTTGGGTTTGACCACGCTGACTATTCTTGATCGCGCTGTGCGGTATATAAAGCATCTCGATCCGGCGATGGCGGACTTCAGTCTGGAGAAATTGCCGCTGAATGATCGCGCTTCGTATCAATTGCTGACCGCTGCTAAAACAGTCGCCGTATTTCAGCTGGAAAGCCGCGGCATGCAAGGGATGCTGAAGGATGCACGTCCCGATCGCTTCGAAGATATTATCGCGCTGGTGGCGCTATATCGTCCGGGTCCGATGGATCTGATTCCGGATTTCTGCAAACGTAAACACGGTGAACGTTTCGACTATCCCGATCCGCGTACCGAAGGTATTTTGTCTGAGACCTACGGCATCATGGTGTATCAGGAGCAGGTAATGCAGATGGCGCAGGTCGTCGGCGGCTACTCGCTCGGCGGCGCGGATTTGCTGCGTCGTGCGATGGGTAAGAAAAAAGCGGAGGAGATGGCAGAGCATCGTCAGATATTCCGTGACGGTGCTGCCAAAGATGGTTTGAGCGAAGCCAAAGCGGATGAAATTTTCGATTTGATGGAAAAATTCGCGGGCTACGGTTTCAACAAATCGCACGCCGCCGCCTACGCTTTATTGTCGTATCACACCGCCTATTTAAAAGCCCATCATCCGGCGGCCTTCATGGCAGCCAACTTATCGCTGGCGATGGATGACACCGAGAAAGTTAAAATTCTGGTTGAGGATGCGTTAGATGTTTGCAAGCTGACGCTGCTGCCGCCAGATATCAATCTGTCGGAATATCGCTTTACGCCTGAGGCCGAAGCGGGGAAAAAAGCGGCCTTCATTCGTTATGGTCTTGGGGCTGTAAAAGGCTCTGGCCAAAATGCGATTGAGGCTATTGTTGTTGCACGGAAAGAAAAACATTTCGTTGATTTGTTTGATTTTTGCGTACGCGTCGATAAACGCCAGATCAATCGGCGCACGATCGAATCCTTGATTCGCGCCGGTGCATTCGATAGTTTCAACGTGGATCGCGGTATTTTGATCGCTTCCGTGCCGCTGGCGATGGAAGCCGCAGATCAGAAACTGGCAGCGGCAAATCAGGTCAGTCTGTTCGGCGGCGATGATAGCGATCTGGAGCCGCCGCCAGAATATGTCAAGGCCACGCCATGGACCGATAAGCAAAAGCTCACCGAAGAAAAATCCGCGCTTGGATTTTATTTGTCGGGCCACTTATTTCATGCCTACGCGCCCGAAGCCCGTCGTTTTGCCCGCACGCCGTTAGGCAATCTGGAACCATCGCGTGATCCAAGAACACTAGCCGGAATCATTTCAGGATTGCGCACGCAAATGACTCAGCGCGGGAAAATGATCATTGTCACGCTCGACGATGGCAGCGCGACCGTGGATGTCACTGTCTATAGCGAGCAATTCGAGCCAAATAAAGCCTTCTTCAAGGAGGACGAATTTCTGGTCGTGCAAGGCAAAGTCTCGGAAGATCGATTTAACGGCGGCTTGCGCGTATCGGCCGAAAAAGTAATGGATATCGCCGCGGCGCGGATTCATTATGGGCGGCAATTTGTATTGTCGCTAACAACAGCAACCCCGCAGATCGGCGTTACTGAGCTGAAAGAAATGCTGTCGTCGCATCGCTCTGAAACCGGGCTGCCATTGACGGTTCACTATACCGGTCAAGAGATTGGATGCGATATTGTATTGGGTGATGCCTGGCGTATTTCGCCGAATGATGGTTTGCAGGCATCTTTGACTGCGAGATTAGGCAAGGATGCTGTCATGGTTGAGTATTGATTTTGGGTTACGACATTACACGAGCAAGCAATTAACGTCAGTGCGTAATGTAACGCTCATAACGTTCTTATCCCGATTATTAATATTAGGTGCCGCTGATAAAAGCTACAAGCACCTACTTTTTTTGTAAGCAATTTGGAGTATGAATTTGTCCTACTACACGTGGCCGGTATTTATTGCCATCATGCTTTTCCCGGCTTTTTCACTGGGACTACATAACGCCGGTAATATTTGTTTTTTTCTGGTTTTAATATTTAGTCTTATCGCCGGAATCAGTCGGTATAAACCGATGCAGATGCGGTTTGCGCAGCTACTCAGAGAGTATTGGCAGCTTCATCTTGCGATGGCTTCCCTGGTCATCGCAGTATTTTTGAATCAATTAGCTACAGGTCAGTTTGCCGTTAAATATTACGACACGGCGCTTCGGATTGCCCTCTTTTCGCCTGTGTTGTGGATCGTATTGGCTATACCGCTGAATTACTTAAAGAAAATGCAATGGGCATTTATTCTTGGCGTAGTCGGAGCGCTGGCAAAAACATACCTCATTACAAAAGGCGGCTCTGTCCGCCCGCTTAATATTGGTTTTTTGGCGACCATACCATTTTCCGGTATGGCCTTATTGTTTAGTGCAATAGTTGTCGTGTCGATAGGCTGGACCGAGCCGCGTAATAAATGGGTAATCGGACTTAAAGTTTTTGCTGGCTTGCTCGGGGTCTACGTCACTGTTTTGACGCAAACCAGAGGTAGTTGGATCGCCATTCCATTTTTTATCATCGGTATTTTTATTTCCGCTAAGAGCGTTCGTCTACGTCATCGCCTGACGATATTAATTTTTACGCTTGCTTTAATTGGTGTAGTTGCAACGTTTAGTACCGTTGTACAAACGAGATTTGCGGAGGCTAAATCTGACATATCGCTGTATGTTAACAAAGGAAATGAAGATACCTCGATCGGATTACGGTTACAGCTATGGGATGCATCGCTGCAATTATTTAAAGAGCATCCAATTTTTGGTGTTGGCAGAGCGAATTTTGATACAGGATTAGAAGATCTTGCCACGCGCAAATTGATTAGCGTCGAGACGGCTTCTTATTCCCACTCGCACAATGAAATATTGTTCAATATGGCGATTCTGGGGATGTTTGGGTTGCTAGGGATACTATCGATCTATTTTGTTCCCGCATATTATTTTGCGCGTGAACTTAACCATCCTGATCGAGAATTAAGGACGTCTGCTGGAATGGGATTAACAGTGTGTCTTGGATTTTTGATTCTGGGGCTGACTGATATGATGTTTTTTTGGAACGTTACTGGCGGTATCTATAGTATGAGCGTGGCGACGTTTTTTGCGTGTGTCATAAAACGAAAAAAAGAACTTGAACGGATTGCGTCATGACGGTTTCATCGTATTCAGGGTATTTCAAGCGGCTCGCCGTATTACATCGACCGTATAAAAAACGCTTGGCATTAGCGTTTCTCGGTATGGTGGTGACCGCAGCGACTGAACCATTAGTTGCCTATATTTTTAAGGTGTTGCTGGATCATGGCTTTGTAGAAAAACCCTCATTCCCTTTATGGCTGGTTCCGGTAGCAGTGATCGGCGCATTCGTTGCACGTGGCGCCTCCACCTTCTTGACCACATATATGATGAATTGGGTATCGACTAGAGTGCTCAATACCCTTCGGCGCCAGATGTTTACGCGTATGTTAGGCGTACCCATAGATTTTCACGCTACCCATACTGTTGGGCGCGTGATTAATTCTATTATGTTTGAAGTACAGCAAATCATCGAAATGATTACCAAGCTATTTACGTCTATTGTTCGCTGTACGCTGACCGTGCTTGGATTGTTGGGATATATGTTGTATATCAGCTGGACCTTAACGCTGGTCGCATTTGTTTTAATGCCATTGATGATGATCGTGGTGCGTCTGACAGCAAAGCGGTTAAAGAAGTTGAATAAAGATGCGCTTACCGTAAATGCAGAACTGACTCAAGTAATAGAAGAAACAACGCGGGCGCAACAAGTCGTCAAGATTTTTGGTGGGCAGGATTATGAAAAGCGTCGTTTCGAGGAGCGTGCCGATCATCTCCGCAGCTATAGCATGCGATTAACCAGCACTTTTGCCGCGACCGTTCCTGTGACGCAAATCATGACGGCTTGCGCAATGTCGGTAATGATCATGATGGCATTGATTCAGTCTAGTCATAATCAAATTACTGTTGGTGGCTTTATATCGTTTTTTACAGCAATGATTGCATTGCTCGCACCGCTGAAACAATTAGCCGAAGTAAATGGGCCACTACAGCGTGGAATGGCAGCTGCCGAAGCGGTTTTTACATTAATCGATAGCCCCATTGAGCGCACTACAGGTAAACAGCTGCATCAACGCGTACGGGGAAAAATAGTATTTGAAGGTGTCCATTTCTCTTACCCAGGCCAAGAGAAGTCCGCACTATTTGACATTAACTTAACCGTAGCGCCGGGTGAAACTATTGCGTTTGTTGGAATGTCAGGTGGCGGCAAATCTACTTTAGTGAATTTAATACCTGGATTTTATACAGTCACTCGCGGGCGCATATTATTGGATGATGATCCGATTGAAGATATCGCGCTCGATAGTTTGCGCCAGCAAATAGCGATGGTGAGTCAACATGTTGTTTTATTCAACGATACGATTGCAGCAAATATTGCCTATGGGGACAGCACGCCAAATCGTGCCCGTATTGAGGCTGCAGCCAAAGCCGCTTATCTGACTGAAATGATAGCCGGTTTGCCGGAGGGGCTGGAGTCTCCGGTTGGGGATAACGGTTCACGTTTATCGGGAGGGCAGCGTCAGCGACTTGCAATGGCTCGGGCAATATATAAAGATGCGCCTGTCTTGATTCTCGATGAGGCAACTTCCGCGCTGGACAGTGAATCGGAGCGTGCGGTACAAGCTGCCTTGGATACGCTAATGCAAGGACGAACTACATTCGTGATTGCGCATAGATTGTCTACGATTGAACGTGCGAGTCGTATCGTAGTCCTATCTGGCGGAAAGATTGTTGAAATCGGGACCCATCACGAACTATTGGAAAAAAGAGGCGCGTATGCCAATTTACATCGTCTGCAATTTTCAAAAGATGAGGCCAGCGTAGAAATGTAGAAGCCATTGTTTGGCTTGTTGATTGAATGTCTTAATTCAATTTCGATCATCCCCTCATTTTAGAATTGTATATGGCCACACAACTGGTTCCTCAAGAAGTATTAAGCAAAGTCGATAAAGTATTATTTATAGCCCATCTTGCTTTAGGTGATTTTACTTACCTACAAAATTGTTTTAAAACCTTTTCCGAGGCTAATCCTTCCATCAAAATACATATCTGGGTAGACGAGGTGCGCCGTACTAATAAGGCGGCAGATTGGGGCCACCTTAAAAAGTACGCACTGTATGATTGGCTCGCGGAATGCCCGTTCGTTGAAAAAGTCTATAACCAGACCTATAGCCCGGCTCTGTTCGAACAGTCCATTCTTGAAGCCAAGCAACAAAACTATCCATGTGTAGTATCGCTGTCGACATTAAGACCGCCGATGTATGCAAGACTTGCGCGTCAAATTGCGCCGAACGGCTTTGTCGTCGGCATGAAAAAACCTGTTGGATTGTTGGCTTTTAAACAGCGATTGGCGTATCGTCAGTTGGACGCAGCTTTGGATCCGGATTCTGTTGTAAAGCCAGGAATGCATATTAGCGATGTATATGCAGCTTGGTTTCAACAACTATTTGGTCTTGTCAGTGCGCCAGCATCACGATTGCCGTTTGTAGAGATTCCTGCACATTGGCGGGGTCAGGCTAAAGATCAATTACGACGATGGGGGTTTGATCTGGGTGAAAACAGCCCAGAAAAAGTAGGCAAGCTATTGTTTATCAATCCATACGCCAAGAATAATAAAAGATGTTGGCCGCTGGAACGGGTTGTTGAATTGGTGCATAGCGTAAGTCAGAATGATGCATGGCAAGGAACGCGCTTTATCGTCAATGTCGTGCCAGAAGAAATGGCGACTGCTAAGCAATTTTTTGACAAAAATTCAATCGACAAAGTACGGTTGTTTAGCGCCGAAGACAATTTTTTTCAGCTCCCGGCAATTCTGCTTGAATGTGATTTGATTATTTCTGTTGAAACCGCGGTAATGCATTTGGCCAATGCTGTTCATGTGCCAGTTATCGCTTTAATGCGGCAAAAAAATCCTGAATGGGCACCAATTGATAAACAAAATAGCATAGTCATCACTGCTGCTAATCGGCGGGATTGGGTTAAGGCGATAACAGTCGCCCAAGTGATGGCCGTATTGACAAACTGATCGGCGATGATGACGAACACAACAGTTGTGGACAATATTCGTCCGGTCTTACACGTCGCGTTCGGCGTTGATGCTAATTATTTTATGGGGATGGGTGTTGCGATTGTTTCGGTATTAGAAAATAATCGCCTTCAACCTTTTATTTTTCATGTTTTTATACCCTCAATATCGACTGAACAGGCAGAAAAATTACGAGAAATTGAATCGCTTTATTCAACGATCATCGAAGTAAACATAATTGATCATGCCATTTTTGATGAGTTTGCTGATTTTTCTACTTTTGCGCAATATTCGTCCGCTATATTCACGCGACTATTGATTGCCGGGACATTAAAAGGCATCACTGATAAAGTACTTTATCTCGATGCTGATATTGTTTGCCAAGGCGACTTGACCGAGTTGTTGTCGATCGATATGGACGAATGTGTCGCAGCAGTGGTGGGCGATGTGGGCAGCATTGCAGAGATGCAAGTCAATACCATGCGTCTTGCGGGCCAGAAATATTTTAATTCAGGCATGTTGTACATCAACGTAGATAAATGGGTTGATGAGAACGTTTGGCACAGATCAGTAAAGGAAATTCTTGCCAGTGATAAAACTTTTTTATTTCCTGATCAAGATGCGCTAAACATTGTTTTGGACCAGAAAACAAAGTTTATAGATGCAAGATTTAATTTTATCTATGATCTATTTAGTGAAACGCCCACCGGCAAGAAAATTCCGACAGATGCTGTTTTCATTCACTTCGTTGGCCGACTAAAGCCTTGGCATAATTGGTGTTGCAATCCTGCTAACGCACTTTTTCTGAAATATAAGGCGTTATCACCTTGGGCAAATGCCGATTTGCACCCTCCGAAGAACTACAAGGAAATGCGCATGTATGCCCAAGGATTATCGAAAATTGGTCGACATAAAGAGGGTGCAATCTGGTATTGCAAATTCATTGTCAACAAATTCTTCCCGTGACGTCCTCCGTCGATCCTTATATAAACTTATGCTTTAAAGCGCAGCATATTTTTCGCTGACCCACTTCGACACGATACTTGCGACCAGGTCGGGGGAAATGTTTTTCATGCACTCACAAGTGAGTGCATTTTTTGTTTTGCAACCCGCGCATCCTTTTTTTGGTGCCAGAGATTGCGCTCGGATTCCTAAGGCTCCCCATCGCATCGGATTCATTGTGCGTGCACCGGGGAACAGACCTAACGTTCGTTGGCCAAAAGCGGCAGACATGTGGAGAGGCCCTGTGCCGCTTGCTATTAATCCGTCGGCTGCTTGAATAAACGACGTCAATTGTTTCAGGGTAAATTTTCCACACACATCTGTAACGTTGGGCAACGCGAATAATTCTGGCGCATGTGCGGAGATCCACTTTCCTTCTGTCAAACTTCCCGTAACCCACAATGCAATATTGGGATTGTTACTGAGTACCTGTGCGAGCGTGACATAGTGAGAAATGGGCCATTCTCTGCCATGCCCATTTGATTTTGGATGAATGATCAGATTAAATCGATCTTGCGCTAATAATCGGTCGATCGATGGATCGGTGGGAATATCGAATTGATATAGTGCCGGAATGTCTTGAATTTTGGGTATGTAATCTATACCCAGAGGACGCAAGTATTTAAAATTTGACTGCGCCTCATGGTTGTTAGATCGACCTTTTGTAAAGTGAATGCGTCGATTGCAATGCAGCCAATTAAAGAGGCCACGATGAACGTTGCCTATGCGATTGGGAATACCGGCTTTATGTGCCGCTATGGCAAGCGTCTTTTCCGGTTGTGCAAAGATGACGGTATCAATATCCGATTTTAAAAAAAAGTCGACCGGATCATTGATGCTTTCAAATTCGATAACGTTATCGACAGTGCCACAGCACGCAACAATTGGTGCTGCATACGCGCGGCATAGAAAGCTGATCTTTATCGTGGGAAATCGTTGCTTTAGATATGCCGTAATAGGTAATGTCAGTATGACGTCACCAATATTGTCGGTGCGACATATCAATATATGAGCGCTATTTAATGCCATTTTTAATCGTGGAAGAGTTGATGCCTATTTAGTATTTCACGCAAACCAACGCGGTATGGTTGGTTTTTTTGAATACCTACTTAAATTTTCTGGTAATAATTAACTTATAGAATAGTTTGGCTGATGTAGCGATTTCACCGCGCAGAAAGATATTTCATATACCACTTAAAGCTATCCAAAACCTTTCCCCGTTTCATCAAGAAACGAGAAAACATCCGCATCTCTTTATAGTTTCTCGGTGCTGCATCAAGTGCCATATCGGCCCAAGGAGACATCGCGTGGTACTTTGCGAACAGGTCTCTAGACCCATGTAAACACCAATTGTTCCAAGGTTTTACCGCGCCCGCAAAATGGATGAATACAACCTCGCCGATGTTTCGCATCTGCCGGTTATCTTTTTCCAGATCATGGATAAGGTCATATAAAAAATTCCATTTTCTATCGATGTACTGAATTTTGCCTTCCAGTACAACATTCAACGCATCTTGATCAGGGAAGCGGTAATCTTTACCGTTTTGCAAAATCGCGTGTATGGTTTTTTCGGTGATTTCCTGTGATTCCCATTCTTCGACGTTCATATACATGACGCCAGAATTGAAATAGCGCTGCGACGAAAGTTTTAATGCTGCACAGCGTCTGCGCGTGGTTTCATCGGCATCGGGAACCACAATTGCAGCGCTATCCCCGAAATCCATGGGTAGCAGCTCGGCGAGGCTTCCGACGCATAAAATATCTGCATCCAGATACAGCACCTTGTCCGTGATGCCGCGCAAAGTCGATGGAATTAACAAGCGCGTGAAAATAGTAGGCGAGTAGTAAGAAAACTGTGAGATATGCGCAAATGGTTGAAAGATCGCCGGATCGATAATGTGAATATGCGTCGCGACGTTATATTTGCTGCTTATCTGACTAAAGCGCTGACGATTATCGTCTGAGATCGAAAATGCAAATACGTGAAATGTGAATGCAATACCGGGATTGTTATCGATGATAGAGGTGATGGTTGCCCCCATGCTGCGGCAATAATGATCATCTACACAAAACGCGATATGAAACGGATGCGATTGTTCAGGCGCTTCAGAAGGTTTATTTAAAGAGGTGAGCATGGATTCATCCGGAAAGCCGTAAAATAATGCAGCATTACTGCCGTATTGTTCAATTGTTATTATATTGCCGCGAGCATGAGTCTGATCGATAAGTCATTGATTAATTGTGATATTCAGGCAATTTCACGCTTTGTTTATAGTGCGATGTCGCATTATAGTTTGTCGTTGGTCAGATAGCGCTTTTTGTCTTCGCTCAGTTTGCGATTTGGCCTTCGCATGGCAAAAGTGACATAAAGCTGAGTCGTTCAGCCATCATCCTCATGTCACTTTGACGGCCTTTCCGATATAGAGCACCGGGCCACTCGGCTTGCCTGTCAAGGAGCCGGTAGGTGGTTCAAGCGTAATTTCAAATAATTGATTTGGCTGCAGAGGAGGTAACTTATCCAGCGCCAGCTGTTGAGAGTTGCCCGGTTTGATCAATCCTAGCGATACGGGGCCTTTCCAGTCAGTTCCTTTGGTCCAGAATTGTAATGCCTTTTCCTGTGGAACCACAATTGGTCCCAACGGAATCAGATTGAGCTGACGCCGATTGCTGATCTGTATTACCCAACCTGGGGATTTCTGTTGTGGCTCCATGAGCACGACCATAAACGTCGGCGGCGGTGCTGATGCTGTGAATTGGTTTACGACGAATGTAATCAGTAGCGCCATGCAGGCAAAACTACCGGCCGCCAGCCAGCGCCAGAATGACAGGCTGCTCCACCAGGCAGGCCAACCTCCGGCTTGTCTGACACGGCGTGGCATCGGCAAACTTTGCTCGATGCGCCGCCATAACTGTGTCGATGGTTGTTGCGGTTCGGCCAGCGCTGTTAAGGGCAGCAAGCGCTGCTCCCAATCGTCCACCGCTGCACGCAGCGCGGCTTCTTGCGGCAAACGGCGCTCCACTTCCTGGCGACGCGACAGACTTAATGTGCCGAGTACATATTCACCCGCCAAATCATGCAAGTCATCGAAAGATTCATTCATGCCATGCACTCCCGCAATGCGTTCAGGCCACGCTTGATCCAGGCTTTGACCGAACCCAGCGGTGCCTTAAGCCGTTGTGCTATTTCGCTGTGCGAACATCCGTCTACATAGGCGTAAAGTATGCTGGCGCGCTTGGCTGCGTCCAGATGGGAAAGGCAGTCATTGAGCTTGCCCAAACTGACATGTAATTCAAAGGCATCGATTGTTTCATGCCCAGCGCTGTCGTTCTGTAAGGTGTCGACAGTTTCGTCGTCCACCATTACTTCGTGCTCACGCGCGCGTATGACATTGAGTGCCTGATGGCGCACCACACTATAGATCCAGCCACGTCCTGCCCCACGGCTGGCGTCGAAACTGCTGGCTCGCGTCCAGATACTGATGAAGGCATCATGCAAAACATCTTCCGCCAGTTGCCGTTCGCGCACGATGCGCATTGCTACGCCGAGTAAGTAGCGGCTTTCCTGTCGATACAGGCGTTGCAACGCGTGGCGATCTCCCGCCGCGCATTCTTGTAGGGCGGCATCGTAGTCGAAAGAAGCAGAGGCTGTAGACAAAATGGTCGTGGTATAAGAAAACGGATCGGCCGGTCAACGCTACATGACCCTTTGGCAATAGTGCCAGCTATTATAGCTAACATCACGCCGAATCCGTCTATCTGAGACGCTATCTGCGCTGAAGAAACCAACCGGCTCCAACTGTGCAAATAGCGTTGCAAACGATAACGCTGTTGATTAGCTAGCTTTCCAGAAAATATAGTCCGCCTGGTATTTGACGGTTTGCTTGGTGCCGAGGTTGCTGCTGGCGCAGGCTGTGGCTGGCGGGACGCCGCCGACGGTCGCTACGCGTTGAATGTAGGTGACGCCGCTCATGGCACCGCTTCCCATCGCCGGATTTGCCTTGACTAGCTGGAACGGGATATTACCGGCGCTGGCAGGGGCTACTGCAACTTGCGTACCGGTGATTTTAGAGCCGTCCATGTTTTCCCAGGTCGCCGGAGGGCCGTAGTATTTCCCGATCTTCGCACCGCTGCGATCATTGAGCGCCGCGTCAGGTCCTACGAATGCCCATTCAAATTGCCCTGCCATGTCTTTCTTTGCCCGGCACTCGTAGGTAATGTCGCCGACGCCGACGGTTTGCATCGCCACGCGGTTATTGGTGGGTACTTTGACGGTTTCAGGCAATTTATCCTGTGAGTACGATGTCATCGATGACATCGGGGCGCAGGCAGTCAGCAACGCTGCTGCGCAGATGACAGTTAAGGTAACTAGTTGCGGTGCGGAAGTGAACGGGCTGTATTTCATGAAAGGCTCCTGAGAAGTGATGAAGTACCGGTCTTAAAGACCGATACTTGTACTACCCCTCAGATGCCGCTTTGGATGCAGTCAGGAGAAAATAATTTTCACACGCCAGATATCGCTGTGAATTTGTATGCAGCTACATCAAAATAATGTCGTACTGTTCCTGCGGATAAACGGTTTCGACCTGCAATGAAATCGGCTTGCAAATGAAATCACCGAGCATGGCGAGATGTTGTGATTCTTCTTCTAGAAACATATCCACTACCGCTTGCGATGCCAGAATCCGGAATTCACGTGGGTTGAATTGTTTGGCTTCACGCAGGACTTCGCGCAAAATTTCATAGCAGAGGGTACGCGCAGTTTTGACCTGGCCTTTGCCGTCGCAAACCGGGCAGGTTTCACACAAGATATGCGCCAACGATTCACGCGTGCGTTTGCGGGTCATCTCGACCAAGCCAAGCGCCGAAAAGTCGGACACTGATTTTTTGGTGCGGTCGCGTAGCAAGGCTTTGTTTAGTTCGGATAAGACCGCTGTTTTATGCTCGACATTTTCCATGTCGATGAAGTCAAGAATGATGATGCCGCCCAGATTGCGCAGTCTGAGCTGGCGCGCGATGGCGTGCGCGGCTTCCAGATTGGTTTTGAAAATGGTGTCGTCAAAATTGCGACCATTTACAAAACTGCCGGTATTCACATCAATAGTCGTCATCGCCTCGGTTTGATCGACAATCAGATAACCACCGGATTTGAGCGGCACGCGACGACTCAACGCATTCAGAATTTCTTCTTCAACACCATACAAATCAAATAACGGTCTTTCGCCGGTGTAGTGGATTAAACGCGCTGTGACCGAGGGCGTATAGGTAGCGGCAAACTCTTGCAGCTTCTGAAAATTCTCTCGTGAATCGACTTGGATGCTGGTGGTTTTGTCGTCGACAAAGTCACGCAATACCCGTTGCGCCAGACTCAAATCCTGATGTAGCAGGGTGGGCGCTGGACGACTTTTGGCTAGCAGCGTGATTGATGACCATGTTTTACGCAGGTATTCGATGTCCATTTGCAGATCGGTATCCGATGCGTCTTCGGCCATGGTGCGGATAATGAAGCCGCCTTTTTCTTCGGGCGGAAGCAACTGCTGGACTTTGGAACGCAATAATTCGCGTTCGGCTTCATTCTCGATTCGTTGAGAAATACCGATATGACTATCTTGCGGCAAATAGACCAGCATGCGCCCAGCGATCGAAATCTGGGTGGAGAGACGCGCCCCTTTGGTGCCGATCGGGTCTTTAACGACTTGCACCATCAACGGCTGACCGTCGAACAGCAATTTTTCAATCGGAGTCTGAATGGCTGCCTGATTATCGTTAGGCGCAGTACCGCGTGCACGCGATTCCCATATATCGGCAACGTGCAGAAAAGCAGCGCGTTCCAGGCCGATGTCGATAAATGCGGATTGCATGCCGGGCAGCACGCGCACGACTTTACCCAGATAGATATTTCCCGCCAGGCCGCGCGATAAGGTCCGCTCGATATGCAGCTCTTGCACAGCGCCTTGAAAAATCAGCGCAACCCGGGTTTCTTGGGGAGTAATGTTGACGAGTATGTCTTCGCTCATAGAATGCGGATTCCTGCCTGTTGTAGTAGTTGGGCGGTCTCAAATAGGGGTAAGCCCATGATGCCGGAATGACTGCCGTTGATACGTTGGATGAAGACCGCAGCAGGGCCTTGAATCCCATACGCGCCCGCCTTGTCATACGGTTCAGGCGTGGTGCAATAAGCGCTAATGGTTTGTTCGCTAAGGGTTTGAAAGACGACTTCTGAAGTTTGCGTAATTTGCCACGATTGCTCTTTGTGTATCATGACGATGTTGGTGAGAACGTGATGCGTGCGTCCTGATAGTCGTTGCAGCATTGCGGTAGCTTCTGCCAGATCAACGGGTTTGCCAAGTATCAGGCCATCGATGGTAACGGTAGTATCTGCCGCCAGAATAGGGCGTGACGGGAGTCTGCGCCAGTGCATCGTCTTGAACGCAAAGGCAGCTTTTTCTAGCGTCACCCTTGCGACATAGGCAGCAGGCTGTTCGTGTTCCAACGCCACTTCATCGACATCTGGTCCGCGCGGTGTGTTATCGCGCAGTAGTAGTAATTCAAAGTCGACACCGATCTGACGTAATAATTCGCGTCTGCGAGGACTTTTGGACGCAAGATAGATTTTCTGATGCGCGTTTTTCATTGCCTGGGCTGCGATATTTTCCAAGTGCACCGATCAAATTCAGGGATAAGTCAGGCACAAGCTAAATACAAACCAAGTCCGCGCCAGATAGCCTAATTTACATCATTTTTGATCGAAGTCATACTCGGTGATAGGGATGATTTTGTGTGATCGACCAGGCACGATAAAGCTGTTCGGCCAGAAGTACGCGCACCATTCCGTGTGGCAGCGTCAGACTGGAAACGCGCAGCAGCGTATCGGCCTTTGCTTTGAAGCCGGGATCAAGCCCATCGGCACCGCCAATAATGAAGGCGACATCGCGACCATCGTGCTGCCATTGGATGAGTTGTTGCGATAACTGCACTGAGGTGAGGTCTTTGCCGTGTTCATCCAGGGCGACAATCCTTGCCCCTTTTGGCAAAACTGCTTCGATGCGACTGCGTTCGAGTGCCATGGCGGTCTCGGCAGTCTTGCTGCCAGAACGTTCGACTGGTTTGATTTCTTTGAGGATGATCCTGCAATCCGGCGGCATGCGCTTGGCATACTCGCCGAATCCGGTCTCAATCCAGGCCGGCATTTTATGGCCGACCGCAGCGATAACGAGCTGCATGACGTGCGAAGCTTACGCCGCGTCTTTAGGTTTTGCCGGTGCGCGCTTAGTCGTTGTCGGCGCTTTTCTTACTGGCGCTTTTTTCGGCGTGGTGGCGGCTTTGTGCGCAGCGTTTTTGGTCGTCACGCTTTTCGATGCAGATACCTTGATGGTTTTGCCGACGGCTTTTTTAGCGCCATCAGTTTTTACCGTTCTCTTGCGCGGTGCAGCTTTGACCGGTGCATCTACTTCAGGTGCCAATGCTTGCGATACGGTCAGATGACGGGATATCTTTTTCGCCGGTGCGCTGTCGTCATCATCTGGGCCGATGCGTTGCGTAATCCGTTTGGCAGCGCCAAATTTGACTTCTTTTTCGCCCCAGATTTCTTCCAGACGATAGTAAGCGCGGATCGCTGGCTGCATGATGTGTACTACCATGTCGCCTAAGTCAACCAACACCCATTCGCCCGTGCCTTCGCCTTCGACGCTCAGGATATTGCCGCCGTTTTCTTTCACTTTATCGCGCACGGATGCAGCAAGTGATTTGGTTTGGCGGTTTGAAGTACCCGAAGCAACCACGATGCGATCAAACAGGCTGGTCAGATGGGAGGTATCAAAGACGCGGATTTCTTGCGCTTTAACGTCTTCGAGAGCATCGATAACGAGGCTTTGCAGTTTTTTAATTTCCATTTAATTCTTATAAAGATGGTGTTGTTCAATATAGTCTAGCACTGCCGCCGGGATCAGCGAATCTGGTCTATTGCCAGTGTGCAATGCAGCACGAATGTTTGTTGCCGATATGTCTACAAATAAGTTCTCCGCCAGATAAGTCAAACCATGCGGACTCTGGCGAATCTGCTCCGGGGTCGCTGCGCGGCGCGTAAATTCGCGCGTGACCTCGGGCGGTACTTGTGATGCATCTAGCGCAAAGCCGGGCCGGGAGGCAACTCCCAGATGCGCATAATTGAACAGTTTGTCCCAACCCTGCCAAGTATTCAGATGTTGCAACTGGTCTGCGCCCATCAAAAAGATGATGGATACATCCGGACCCAGTTCAGTCCGTAAAGATTGCAGCGTGTCGATGGTAAATGTCGCTGTTTTTCGTTCTATTTCCTGCTGATCGATAAAGACCTCAACGGCTTGTCCGCTGAAAGCCCGTCTGACCATTTCAACCCGATCCGCCGCACTGGCTTCCAGCCCGTGCTTTTGCCAGGGATTACCTGTCGGGATGACACGTAATAAGTCAGGCGTTAATAGTGTTACAAAGTATTTTGCCAGTGCCACATGACCATTGTGAACCGGATCAAAACTGCCGCCTAGTACGGCGATGCAGCGACGTGATGGTTGATCGGGCCGCATATCAGACCCAATCCCGATGAATCAAAAAGTCAGAATAGAGCTTTGCTTCCGCACTGCCGACTGCCGGTTGCCAGTTATAACGCCACTTGACTACGGGTGGCATCGACATCAGGATCGATTCAGTGCGACCACCGGATTGCAAGCCGAACAAAGTGCCGCGATCATACACTAGATTGAATTCGACATAGCGGCCACGGCGATAAGCTTGAAAATCCCGTTGTTCTTCGGTGAATGGAATATCTTTGCGATTTATCAAAATCGGGGCATACGCGGGAATAAAGGCATTACCGACACTTTGCATCATGGCGAAGCTTTGTGCAAAGTCGAATTGATTGAAATCATCAAAGAAAATGCCGCCTACACCGCGTGGTTCTTGCCGGTGCTTTAAATAAAAATAATCATCACACCATTTCTTGAAGCGCGGGTATAACGCCTGATGTGTATCTGCATCCGTATCGAACGGTGTCAATGCATCGCGGCAAGTACGATGAAAATGGCGGGTGTCTTCCTCTGAGCCGTAATAAGGCGTCAGATCCATGCCGCCGCCAAACCACCAGACTGGCTCCTGACCTTCTGCTGTTGCTGTAAAAAAGCGCACATTCATATGCACGGTAGGGGCATGGGGATTGCGCGGATGCATCACCAGCGATACGCCCATTGCTTCCCATTGACGCCCTGCCAGTTCGGGTCGATTCGCTGCTGCGGAAGGGGGCAGGGTCTTTCCCATGACGTGAGAGAAACCAACGCCGCCACGTTCAAAGACATTTCCTTCTTCAATGATGCGCGAAATGCCGCCGCCGCCTTCTGCACGTTCCCAGCTATCGGTGCCGAACGCTTTTCCGTCGATCTGTTCCAGCGCTGTGACGATCTGTGCTTGTAAAGCTAGCAAGTAGGATTTCACCGCGCTTGCGGCAGGGGTATTTGATGTCATTACGTCAGTGTACAAAGGGCGCACAAATTGCGGAAAAAACGCGCATCGTTGAGCGCGCATCACAGAGATTACGGGGTAGGGACGGATTGTACCTTGCCAAGGCGGTCCACGATAGCGGAATGGCATCGTCTGGCAGATTACCAACTCTTATTACAGTGCCGCGTGCCAAGATCGCCAAAAATACACATTTAATTTATAAAAATACATCTTTAAATGTGCGGCAGTTATTAATCATCACTATATTTATATTTGGTGGATTATTCCGCTGCCTATCTAAGTCATGACCCGAATCGGATAAAAGCCTGACCGGTGAAATTTTTCGGTAATAGATTTTTATCCGATTCGAAAACATAAAAACAACGTTATTGCAGGCAATTAATGTCGCTTTATCGCACGCCAGCCAATGTCACGGCGAAATTGTGCACCGCTAAAATGGATAGTATCGACGACGTTATAAGCGTGCTTTTGCGCAACTTTGACGCTGTCGCCCAAGCCGACCACGCACAATACCCGACCTCCAGATGTTGTGAGTCTGGTGCCGGTCAATGTCGTTCCAGCATGAAAAGTAACGGTATCTGCGGTTTCCGGTGGAATGCCGGAAATCAGATCGTCCTTGCGCGGATCATCCGGATAACCTGCTGCTGCCATCACAACGCCCAATGCCGTGCGACGATCCCATTCCAGTTCGATGGTATCTAGCGTGTTATTGACCGCGTGTTCCATCACCACTAAAAGATCGGTTTTCAGGCGCGCCATGATCGGCTGCGTTTCTGGGTCGCCCATCCGGCAATTAAATTCGATCGTCTTAGGCATGCCTTTGTCATCGATCATCAGACCGGCATACAGAAAGCCGGTGAACGGAATTCCTTCTTTTGCCATGCCCTGAATAGTCGGCGTGATGATGTCGCGCATGACGCGTGCATGGACCGCCGGGGTCACGATAGGGGCGGGCGAATACGCGCCCATGCCGCCGGTATTCGGTCCTTGATCGTCATCTTTCAGGCGTTTGTGGTCCTGACTGGTCGCCAACGCCAGAATATTTCTGCCATCGACCATGACGATGAAACTGGCTTCTTCGCCGGTCAAAAAGTCTTCGATCACGACCCGCGCCCCTGCGGAGCCGAATTTGTTGTCAGCCAGCATCATATCGACGGCCGCGTGCGCTTCTTCTGGCGTCATCGCAACGACGACGCCCTTACCAGCAGCCAGGCCATCGGCTTTGATCACAATCGGAGCGCCTTTTTGGTCCAGATAGCGGTGGGCGGCCTCGACATCGGTAAATGTCTGGTATTCGGCGGTGGGGATATGGTGACGTTGCATGAAGGCTTTAGCAAAATCCTTCGAGCTTTCGAGTTGTGCTGCTTCTTTGGTCGGGCCAAAGATTTTCAGGCCACGATCGCGGAAAACATTCACGATGCCGCCAGCTAAGGGGGTTTCCGGGCCGACTACGGTCAACGCGATTTTTTCTTGCTCGACGAAATCGGCTAAGGCCGAATAGTCGGTAATGTCAACATTCTGCAATCGGGAATCGAGTGCAGTGCCGCCGTTGCCAGGGGCAAGAAAGACGGTTTGGATACGCGGCGACTGGGCGATTTTCCAGGCCAGTGCATGTTCACGGCCACCAGAGCCAACGACGAGAATTTTCATGGAATGTCCGCTTTTATACTGAATGTTGCTAGATTGTTACTAAGTTGAGGCTTGAGGCCGCCCGGCGCTTTTGCGTAATTATTTGTTGCGCCTCTAAAAAATAAGTTGATCAGCGGCAATGTTTGAAACGTCCGCGATCCGGCTTAACCGAGGCAACAACAGCATTGCCGATTTTTTAGAGGTGCTAATGAAATTTATGATTGATCTTCGATAATGGCGTTGCTGAATATCTCCTGAACGTCATCAAGATTTTCCAGCGCATCCAGTAATTTTTGCATTTTGACGGCATCTTCGCCTGAAAAAACGGTTTCGGTGGCCGGTTTCATGATGATTTCTGCCATTTCCGCCTTAAAGCCCGCTTTTTCAAGTGTCGTTTTAACGGTAGAGAAATCGAACGGGGCGCATAACACTTCCATGCCGCCTTCATCGTCGGTAATCACGTCGTCAGCGCCCGCTTCGAGTGCGGCTTCCATTAGCGCATCTTCGTTAGTGCCCGGTGCAAACAGCAATTGACCGCAATGTTTGAACATGAAAGCGACCGAACCTTCGGCACCCATATTGCCGCCATGCTTGGAAAACGCATGGCGAACTTCAGCTACAGTACGGATTTTGTTATCGGTCATACATTCGACGATGATGGCGGCACCATTGATGCCATAACCTTCATAGCGGACTTCTTCGTAGTTGACACCATCCAGTTCGCCAGCGCCGCGCTGGGTAGCACGGACCACGTTATCTTTGGGCATATTGGCGTCACCGGCTTTGTCAACCGCCAGGCGCAGACGTGGATTCGTGTCGGGGTCACTACCGCCCATGCGGGCCGCAACGGTGATTTCTTTGATCAAGCGGGTCCAGATTTTGCCGCGTTTGGCGTCTGTGGCAGCCTTTTTATGCTTGATATTGGCCCATTTACTGTGTCCAGCCATGATAGTTCTTTCTTGCTGTAGTTAGCTATAATCAGAGGCGCATTTTATCATATTGCACCTTCTCAAAATCTGACTTTACAGCCGTTCACGGCAAACAAACCTATGCCAATGCCCCTCCTGATTGCAAAAAATGCACAGCATCAACTGACGTTGCTGCCTGCTCTGATTAATCGCCACGGCTGCATCACTGGCGCGACCGGAACTGGCAAGACCGTCACGCTGCAAGTGCTGGCGCAGGCCTTGTCCGATATCGGGGTGCCAGTGTTCATGGCGGATGTAAAGGGCGATTTGTCGGGTATTGCCAAGGCTGGCGCAACCTCCGATAAGTTGAAAGAACGTCTGGCAACCCTGGCGATGGATGCCCCGCAATGGGCGGCTGTGCCGGTAACGTTCTGGGATGTCTTCGGTGAGCAGGGGCATCCGTTGCGGGCGACGATTTCCGATCTGGGGCCATTGTTGCTGGCGCGGATGCTGAATCTGAACGATACCCAGCAAGGCGTATTGCAATTGGTATTTAAGATCGCCGATGACAACGGTTTGCTGCTACTGGATACCAAGGATTTGCGGGCGATGCTGCAACACGTCGGCAATAATGCTACCGATTTTAAAACCGAATACGGAAATATTTCGGCAGCCAGTATCGGCGCGATCCAGCGTGGCTTGATCGGTATTGAAGAGCAGGGCGGTGACGCCTTTTTCGGCGAGCCGATGCTGAATATTGACGACTTGTTGCAGACCGATGGCAAAGGCAAGGGCATCGTGAATATTTTGGCGGCCGATAAACTGATGCATTCGCCGACGCTGTATTCGACTTTTTTATTATGGTTATTGTCTGAGTTGTACGAGCAATTGCCGGAAGTCGGCGATCTGGATAAGCCGAAGCTGGTCTTTTTCTTCGATGAAGCCCATCTGTTGTTTACCGAAGCGCCCAAACCGTTACTGCAGAAAATCGAACAAGTTGTGCGTCTGATTCGCTCCAAAGGCGTTGGCGTCTATTTTGTGACCCAAAACCCGCTGGATATTCCTGACACCGTGCTGGGTCAACTGGGCAATCGTGTCCAACATGCGTTACGCGCTTACACGCCACGCGATCAAAAGGCGGTCCAAGCCGCCGCAGATACTTTCCGTCCTAATCCCGACTTGAATACTTCGCAGGTGATTAGTGAGCTTGGCGTCGGTGAGGCGCTGATCTCCTTTCTTGATGAAAAAGGGCGGCCCAACATTGTTGAGCGTGCTTATGTTTTACCGCCCGCCTCGCAAATAGGGCCGATTACGCCAGATGAACGCAAGCAGTTGATCGCCAATTCCATCGTCGCTGGCGTGTATGAAAAAGCGGTTGACCGGGAATCTGCCTATGAAAAGCTGAAGGGCCGTACCGCAGCTAATTTGTCGCCTAGCGCACAGTCGACGACGGAGACTGGCGCAACTACAGGCGGCACAACTGGTTCTTGGACTGAAGCATTAGGCGGTTTGTTGGGCGGAAGAAGTGGCGGTGCCAGATCCAGCAGCAAGGATACCGTGGTCGAAGCGATGGTGAAGTCGGCCGCGCGATCGATTGGTTCCCAACTTGGTCGCCAGATTATTCGCGGCGTGCTGGGGTCAATTTTCAAAAGCAAGTAAACCCAACGGTTTTTATGCGCTGCTGGCGACCGATGTCGCCAGTATTTTCATGCGGCGCACTCCAGGTAATTTTTTGCCAATTTTGCTTAAAATGCCTGTCGACAACGCAATCTGTTTATACCAATTACAATTCCGCTATGACATCTATACCGCTGCAGTCAGTTGATCGCAAGATTTACCTTAGTGGCTTAGCCATTGGGATTGTTGGTGCGATTCTTTTTTCGGCCAAGGCGATCGTTGCAAAACTGATTTATCGCTACGACGTTGACGCGGTAACGCTCATTATGTTTCGCATGTTGTTTGCCTTCCCGTTGTTCGCCGCGGTGGCAGTCTGGAAGGCGAAAACCGAACTGCCGTTGTCGCGTGCAGATCGGATTCGGATAGTGTTTCTTGGATTGATTGGATATTACTTATCTAGTTTTCTGGATTTTCTCGGCTTGCAATATATTTCCGCGGGCTTGGAACGTCTGATTTTATTTCTAACGCCGTCGTTTGTTTTATTGCTGTCATTTTTCTTTTACAAGCGCCGTATCACCATGCTGGAATGGGGCGCGCTGGGGCTGTCTTATCTGGGCACGGTGCTGGTATTTTTGCATGATGTCCGACTCGGCGGCACTAACATCGGATTAGGCAGTGTGCTGGTGTTGGGGGCGGCGATCAGCTATTCGCTGTATTTGTTGTTATCGGGCGAGTTGGTCAGTCGGGTCGGGGCGCTGCGATTGGTGGCGTATGCAATGTGTGTTTCCTGTGTCGCGTGTATCGTGCAATTCTTTATGCTGCGTCCGGCGTCAACGTTGTTACAGCCAGCAGCGGTGTATGGGTTGTCAATGATTAATGCCGTGCTGTGTACTGTTTTGCCGGTATTTTTGACGATGATTGCGGTGGCGCGCATCGGTGCCGCAACTTCTGCGCAAGCCGGGATGGTGGGGCCTGTTTCAACCTTGTTTCTGGGTGCGCTGATTTTGCAAGAACCGATTACCGGGATTCAACTGACCGGGACGACTCTGGTATTGACCGGTATTTATTTAATTTCGAAAAAGAAGGTATAGAAATGGATCTGGGAATTCGTGGCATGCAAGCGCTGGTGTGCGGCGCCAGCAAAGGGTTAGGGCGCGGATGTGCTGAAGCCTTAGCGGCAGACGGCGTGAATCTGACATTGGTGGCGCGTACGGCTGAAGCGTTGGAGCAAACCGCGCAACAATTACGCACTACCTATGGCGTTAACGTGATCGCCATTGCCTGCGATATTACGACGCCCGAAGGTCGCGCCGCAGCGCTGGCAGCGTGCCCGCAACCGGATATTCTGGTGACGAATGCAGGCGGTCCGCCGATGGGTGATTTCCGCGATTGGCAACGCGAAGACTGGATCAAAGCGCTGGACGCTAATATGTTAACCCCGATTGAATTAATCAAGGCGACAGTGGATGGCATGATTTCGCGCCGTTTTGGACGCATCGTGAACATCACGTCAAGCGCGGTCAAAGCCCCGATTGATATTCTGGGTTTGTCTAACGGCGCACGTTCAGGCCTGACAGGATTCGTGGCCGGTCTGGCACGCAAAACCGTGGCGCATAATGTGACCATCAATAATTTATTGCCGGGTGCGTTTGACACCGACCGTTTACGTTCGATGCAAGCGCTTTCTGCCACTGCCAATGGCACCAGCATCGAGCAGGTGCAGCAGGCGCGGGCGGCGCAAATCCCGGCCAAACGTTTTGGTAGTGCCGCGGAATTTGGCGCGGTGTGCGCATTTATGTGTAGCGCACACGCGGGGTATTTGACCGGGCAAAATATTTTGCTGGATGGTGGTGCATATCCGGGTACGTTTTAAATCCAGGCAAGTTTTGGCAGCGCTTTGGCAGAACAATTTCCGTAAGCTTACAATGAAGCTCTCAATTTTGAATCGAGAAAAATGATGGTAAAAGCAATCAGAATCAACAGGACCGGTGGCCCAGAAGTAATGGAATATGTCGATGTTGAAGTCGGCGATCCGGGACCGGGCGAAGTCAGGATTCGGCATGCTGCATGCGGACTGAATTTTATTGACATCTATTTCCGCACCGGCTTGTATCCACAACCGTTGCCGGGCGGTTTGGGGCAAGAAGCTGCAGGTGTCATTGAGGCTGTCGGCCCGAATGTGCAAGGCTTTAAAGCGGGTGATCGCGTCGCTTATGCAGGTCGTCCAAATGGTGCTTATTCAGAGGCGCGTGTGATGCCAGCGGCGTTGTTAGTCAGGTTGCCTGACGCGATTTCTTTCGATATTGCTGCGGCAGCAATGTTACAAGGATTGACTGCGCAATATTTGTTTCGACGGACATTTCCGTTGCACGGCGGCGAGACCATCTTATTCCACGCAGCCGCTGGTGGCGTCGGTTTGATCGCCGCGCAATGGGCCCGTTCGTTGGGTGTTAACATGATCGGTACGGTCAGTTCAGACGAAAAAGGCGCGTTGGCATTGGCCGCAGGTTGCACTCACGTGATCAATTCTAAAACGCAAAATATTGTTGAGCGCGTCAAAGAAATTACCGATGGAAAAGGCGTGCCGGTAGTGTTTGATTCGGTTGGTAAGGATACCTTTATTGGCTCGCTGGATTGCCTCTCGCCGCTGGGAACGATGGTCAGTTTTGGTAGTGCTTCAGGACCGGTCCCGCCGTTCAGCCTGAACGAACTGGTCTCACGCGGATCTTTATATATTACGCGTCCATCGCTGCCGAATTACATCTCCACACGGACTGATCTGGATGCTGCTGCGGCTGATTTATTTCAGATGATCGCCAGCCAAAAAATCACTATCGATATTAATCAGCGTTACGCGCTGAAAGATGTGGCACAGGCGCATAGTGATCTGGAGTCGCGTAAAACGACTGGCTCGACCATTTTGCACCCTTAATTATTTCACAATGAAGCAAACTATGAGCGACACAAAAGATCACCAGGAAAGTGTCAACGAAGACAATCCGATGGGCCATCCGGAAGAACAGCCGACCGGCACTGACGGCACGCCGAAATTTGGCCGCTTGTTAATAGTGCTGGTTTTGATGGTGATATTGATTGGTTTTATTACCTTCGCCAGTGAGTGGCTTTACACCTAAAGAAACATCCGGCGCAGAGACTTCGCTGCACAACAAAAAAGCTAATCCCACGTGTAAACGCGTGTGATTAGCTTTTTTAACTTTGCCAAATCAACCCGGTCTGAAACGGATGCGGCAGTGTCAGAAAGAGTTGCCTGAATTGAATTTCTGCATCTTATGTCTTCTTACGCATGGCTTATTCTTTTATTTTAAGCTCAACGCGCCGTGGAACGCCGCTTTGTCCAGGGAAATCGGTGAACGCGCTTTGAATCAGATACGGCATGACCTTCGCCAGTGAATTGATTTTGCCTTCACTAATCACCGTAACGTCATACAATTTTTGGGCATTGCTGGCGCGGGCAATACGTACATTTAGCTGGCGAGTAAATAGCTGGAAATTCGATTCGCGCTCGGCTACGACTGGTGAGTTGTACCAAAAGGGATCGCTATACGGTCCGTAAAAACCACGGTTACCCCAGCCCGGTCCATAAAATGGCGATCCATAAAATCCGGTGTCAATCACGACTGGTTCCACGACGTGCACGTCGCGAGAGGTTACGCCATACGCCAATGACACCTTTAATTGTGGCTGAGCGCCATTCGCAGCGATGGTAAAGCCTAACTGTTGTAGTGCGGTGCGCACCAGATTTTCATAGTGACGATATTCCAGATCATTATTCTGTTCAGGGGTATGCGCGAATACGAACGATTTATCGGGCAAATCGGCTGGCCATTCGTTGAATGTGGTGACGTCGCTACGGATGACGGAGGCACAACCCGCTACTAATAAACACATCGCAGCTAGGCAAAGCGTCAAGAAGTGGCTTAAGTAGCGATTGGGGTAACGATCCATGTGATTCCTCGATCCGAGTTGGTTATGTGCACTTTTGAGCAAGATATTGCGGCATAGTTCATTCAGCAACGGTTGACACCATAATGGCGCGGCGAATGCATCCTGTCGCCCAAATCGCATGGAGATTTTGCGGTTGCTTGGTAGAATCGTGGTTTCCACGACTTTCTTCGCCCCCACCTCCTATGCGCAACGATAAGCCTGCATCGCCATCTACGATTTACCGTAAAGATTACACCGCTCCTTCGTATTGGGTTGATACGGTGGATATGGGTTTTGATCTTGATCCTGCTGCGACGCGTGTTGCGACCCGTATCGTGATGCGGCGCAATCCGGCCAGCGCTGACAAAGCGATTGTACTATTTGGTGAAGAACTGGAATTGGTGCAACTGCGTTTGAATGGAAAACAGTTAAAACCGAGCCAATATCAGTTAGACGCTGGCACGTTGCGGATTCCTGTTGCGCCTGCCAAAGTCGTTCTGGAAATTGAAACGTTGACCCAGCCAGAGAAAAATACCTCGCTGATGGGTTTGTATGTTTCTAACGGGAATTTTTTCACGCAGTGTGAGGCGGAAGGTTTCCGTAAGATCACCTATTTCCCTGATCGTCCGGACGTGATGGCCAAATACACCGTTATGCTGCGGGCCAACAAGAAAAAATATCCTGTATTGCTATCAAACGGCAATCTGATCGAAAAGGGCGATCTTGGCGATGGCCGTCATTTTGCAAAATGGGAAGATCCGTTCAAGAAGCCCTCTTATTTGTTCGCTTTGGTGGCTGGAAAACTGGTTTGCCAGCAAGAAAAATACATACTGAAATCAGGCCGCAAAGTTCTGCTTCAGGTCTGGGTAGAAAAAGGTAATCTGGATAAAACGCAGCACGCGATGGATTCACTGAAAAACAGTATCCGCTGGGATGAAGAGCGTTTTGGTTTAGAGCTGGATCTGGACCGTTTCATGATTGTTGCCGTTGGCGATTTCAACATGGGCGCGATGGAAAACAAAGGTTTGAACATTTTTAATACCAAATTTGTTCTGGCCAATCCGCATCTGGCAACTGACGTTGATTACGCGAATATCGAAGCGGTCGTCGGCCATGAATATTTTCATAACTGGACTGGTAATCGCGTCACTTGCCGCGACTGGTTCCAGCTGTCGTTGAAAGAAGGATTGACGGTTTTTCGCGATCAGGAATTCTCCGCCGATATGGTCGGCACCGACAGTGGTCGTGCGGTCAAACGTATCGATGATGTGCGCGTATTGCGCCAGGCGCAATTCCCGGAAGATGCAGGACCGATGGCGCATTCAGTCCGTCCTGATGCTTACGTAGAAATCAATAATTTCTACACCGTCACCATTTATGAAAAAGGCGCAGAAGTTGTGCGCATGTATCAAACCTTGCTAGGCCGCGACGGTTTTCGTAAAGGCATGGATCTCTACTTCAAACGCCATGATGGACAAGCTGTTGCCTGTGACGATTTCCGTGCTGCGATGGTGGATGCCAATGGTCGCGATCTGACGCAGTTTGAACGTTGGTATAGCCAAGCCGGAACGCCAAGGGTTGCTGTTAAAACGCAGTACGACGCGACTAAAAAAACCTACGACATTACCTTGTCGCAAACATGCGCACCGACTCCGGGCCAGAAGAAAAAATTGCCATTTCATATTCCGGTGGCAGTAGGTCTGCTGGACGGCAATGGCAGCGATATGGCATTGCGTCTGAAGACTGACAACAAAGATCAGGCAGCTGAGACTACGCGTGTGTTGGAATTAACAAAAGCGCAGCAAAGCTTCCGTTTCGTCGGCGTTACCGAAGCGCCGGTTCTTTCAATATTGCGTAATTTCTCTGCGCCGGTCGTGGTGGATATTGTTTACACCGATGCCGAGTTGGCATTCTTGCTGGCGCATGACAGCGATCCATTTAACCGCTGGGAAGCAGGCCAACGCCTTGCTACTCGCAGCTTGCTGACATTAACAGCGGCCGTAAAAAATGCTAACGAAGGCGGTGACGAGAGCGGTCATGTCACCTCTATCGCGTCAGTATTAGAGGGTGCAGCATCGAATAGCGAGGCACTAGGAAATGCGTTTAAAGTGACCTTAAATGATGCTAGCTTAGATGCGGCTTTCCGGGAACTCGCTATTACGTTGCCATCGGAAACCGTGCTGGCAGAACAAACCGATGTGATCGATCCACAAGCCATCCACGCTGCGCGCCAGTTCTTGCGGTCCAATCTGGCACTGTCGCTGAAAGACGATTTATTAGCCGCGTATCACGCCAACCAAACGCCCGGTGCTTATAGCGCCGATGCGCAATCGGCTGGTAAGCGCGCGCTGAAAAACGTTGCGCTGTCGTATTTGATGGAGGGCGAAAACGGCGATGATTCAGCGGCCCATGTTTTGGCGCAGAAACAGTATGACGAAGCAAATAACATGACAGACCGGTTTGCTGCGTTGGTGGCGCTGACCAACAGCAGCGCGCCCGGAAAGGCCGCCGCGCTATCGCAGTTTTATACTGATTTTGAAAAAGAAGCCTTGGTCATCGATAAATGGTTTGCGTTGCAAGCGATGGCGCGTACCAGCGATGTGAATACCATTCGTACGTTACAAGAACATCCGGCTTTCACACTGAATAATCCGAACCGTGCACGCAGTTTGATTTTCAGTTTCTGTAATAGTAATCCGGCCAATTTTCACGCGGCAGACGGCAGCGGTTATGCATTCTGGGCAGATCAGGTGATCACGCTTAATAGCGTGAATCCGCAAGTCGCCGCCCGCTTGGCGCGGACGCTGGATCGCTGGCGTAAATATGCTCCTGCATTACAGGAAAAAATGCGCAATGCGTTAGAGCGCATTGTTGCCACACCTAATTTATCCAAAGATGTGCTGGAAGTTATCTCCAAAGCACTTGCTCATTAATCGTTAAGGGAAAAAACATGAAACGTGTCAGTCTGACGCAACATCTGATCGAACAACAACGTTTACACAACAGCATTCCTTCCGAATTGCGCTTGCTTATCGAAGTCGTTGGTCGTGCCTGCAAGACCATCAGTCACGCGGTTGGCAAGGGCGCGCTGGGCGAAGTGCTCGGCAGCGCGGGTATTGAAAACGTGCAAGGCGAAGTGCAAAAGAAACTAGATATTATTTCTAACGAAATTTTGCTGGAAGCCAACGAATGGGGCGGTCATCTTGCCGCGATGGCATCCGAAGAAATGGAATCCATTCACCCGATTCCAAACCGCTATCCGCAAGGCGAATATCTGCTGTTGTTTGATCCGTTGGACGGCTCCAGCAACATTGATGTGAATGTCTCCATCGGGACTATTTTCTCGGTATTGAAAGCGCCGGATGGCATGACAACGCCATCAGAAAAAGATTTCATGCAATCCGGTCGCCAGCAGGTCGCCGCCGGTTATGCCGTGTACGGTCCGCAAACCATGCTGGTATTGACTACCGGCAATGGCGTTCATTGCTTTACGCTGGATCGTGAAATGGGCGCTTGGGTGCTGACGCAACGCGATATTCAAATCCCGACTGAGACGAAAGAATTCGCGATTAACGCCTCTAATACACGTCATTGGTATCCACCGGTCACGCGTTATGTGAACGAGATGCTGGCGGGCGTTTCAGGCCCCTTGGAGAAGGATTTCAACATGCGCTGGGTCGCGTCGATGGTGGCCGATGTGCATCGTATTCTTAGTCGTGGCGGGATTTTCATGTATCCGGCGGATTCTCGCGATACCAGCATGCCCGGTAAATTGCGTCTGATGTACGAAGCAAATCCAATGGCAATGATCGTCGAGCAGGCGGGCGGAGCTGCTACTGACGGCAAGCAGGCAATTCTGGATATCGCACCACAAAAATTGCATCAGCGTGTGCCGGTATTTTTGGGATCGAAGACTGAAGTTGAGCGGATTACTGCTTATCATCAGGATTAATATTTGCGATTTTTTGCAAAACAGTCGAGACGGTGCTTTTGCAGGCCGTCCGGCGAACATTCAGGCCGCCCCTTGGCGGCCTGAATATATTCTGCTATCGCATGCCGGTTTGTTTTGTAGATTGGTTGTGATTTAACCGGCTTGAACTTTTACGCAGCAACTGTCATTCTTCCTTGCTGCAAGTCATCTTGATGAAATTATCTGCAGGTAAGATAGCCGACTGGCAAAAGAACGTCGTCGCCGCCTTTTAATATGTGTGCTGAACCAACCAAGACCAACGATGTTATTAAAAAAAATTCATACATTGAGTGGGTCCGCGCTGTTGATGTGTTTGCATTCAGCTTTTGCCGCGCATCCTCTGGTGACCGACGACACCGGGACACAGGATATGGGCAACCAGCAGTTGGAAGCCAATACTGACTGGACCCGGCGTAGCGGCATTGCCGGTCATGTCGCAGACTTTACTTATACCTATGGTCTGCTATCGAATGTGGATGTTTTTAGTGATTTACCGGTCACTGCGTCATCGCCAAGTGGCATAAATGATGCGTCGCTCGGGGTTAAGTGGCGTTTCTACGAACGCGGCGCAACCAGCTTTGCTATCAAGCCTGTGTTGGTGCTGCCCACCGGTAATCAAAACGTTGGCTTGGGGACAGGCCGTAGCAGCGCTGCAATGACCTTGATTGCAAGCATTGATAATGCGCCGTGGGCGTTTCACGGTAATCTTGGCATCGCTGTGAATCGTTATGCCCTGGCAGTCGATCAGCAAGAAAATCGTAGACTTCTATGGCGCGCATCCAGCGCGGTTACCTATAGCTTGACGCAGCAATGGCGGCTGCTGGGTGATATCGGCATAGCGCGTAATCAAGACGTTGGCAGCACGGTTAATCCCGCGTATTTCTTAACCGGCGCTATTTATTCACCAAATCAAAATGTCGACCTGGATGCGGGTATCAGGTTCGGATTGAATAAGACCGAAGTAGATCGGCAATTTGGCGTCGGACTGACGTTGCGGTTTTAATTTTCCACAATGTTAATCAATGTTAACGCCGCACCAAAGAATGAAAATAAAAAGCCGCAGCGATGCGGATTTTTATTTTGGTGGACTGTGATGAACGTCATGTTCACCGGTATGAAAAAATTATGCCGTCTTACCTTACTATGGCCGAATCCCTTTGCGATATTCGGTGGGCGAGGGCCACATCTGTTTGCGGAATAATTTCGCGACATGCGCGCCGCTAAACAAGCCGCAGCGTCGGGCAATTTTGTCGACGGGTAAATCGGTTTCAGATAATTGCTGGCGCACCGCTTCCAGTCGCAAATTGACCAAAAAATCATGCGGTGTTTGCCCGGTTTCGCGCTTGAATTGCCGCACGAAATTGCGCTCGCTCATAAACACAAAATTGGCAGCATCAATCACAGAAATAGGATCGCTAAGATGTTCTACGAACCACAGCGATGCTTTATGAATTTTGCTGTTGATGATGGATTCGACCGGACGTGACGGATTATTTGCTGGTGATGTGTCGCGGCGACGCTGGCAAACTACCAGATTTTGAGCAATCCGCTGCGCTACCGCCGGGCCTAGATCTATTTCTAAAAGCCGTAATGCAAGATCGGTTGCCATGCCAACATCGCACGACGTAAAGATATCGTTATCTTCAACAATTTGCGCTTCCCGATCAATATTAATTTTTGGGAATTCGCGTGACATTTTATCGGCTAGCGCCCAATGCGTCGTCGCACGGCGATTGTTCAGAAATCCAGCTGCGCCGATGACGAATACGCCGGTGCAAATGGCGGCAATCCGCCGGACCTGACTGCGCTTTTTCTGAAGCCATGCGATCAGCACAGGATCGTGATACGCATCAAAGTTGCCGGTGCCGCTGGCAATCAATAACGTATCAAACGCACAGTCATCAAATTGCGTGAGTGGTGCAGTTAAAATTTGGACTGATGCAGAGGACATGACCATGCCGCCTGCAATCGACATAATCGATACCTGATATCGCGTGGTGCCGGGAAACACGGTCGAGATGAGTTTGTCGCCGATCCCAAATACATCAGCTGCACCCACTACATCTGCCAGTATTACGCCATCGAAAACCATGATGCCAATATGCTTGATTGCGCAGTGTTGATCGAGCGCATCAAGTTTGTCTAAGCCGCCGTTATTCATGAAGCTCCCCTACGACGAATATTTTATTTAAGTTTGCCTGATAGCAATTTAACGTTAGTAAATAATCATCTTTCATGCTCCTACTAATTCACGCGCGCTCGTTGACATAGGTCAAAGAAGAGATGAAAAGAGATAAAAATGCGACAAAATCGCCACGATAATTTACCAATTTTTGCTGCTTGGAATGAAGCTCCGAGACAACATTTCCTTTCGGAACGGCGGCTTTATTTCCCCTCGAAAAAAGCCCGCCATGGTGGTGACGTTGCGCATATTTTAGGTCTCCGTTTGTCTGTATTTTCTGCCTTGTATTTTGGTGATTTTTTAACCGGTTTGCAACCAGCATGCTATCTGGCTGCGATGCTTTTCTGCCATACCGCCATCCTTTCATGACGGTTCCGGTGGCTATTGCAGCGGTCGTTTTTCTACCTTGCTGCAAGCCCCTGTTTAGCGGTTTTTTTAACCACATTAATGCATATTAGTGGCTGAGATGTTTATCCTCCAGTGCATCCTCAAGACGTGAATTTTCAAGTGTTAACTCCGCTACAATTTGCTTCAGCTTGGTGTTCTCGTCTTGCAAGCATTTCAGACGTTCTGGATACTCCTGGAGGCCACCGTACTGCTTTTTCCAACTTTGAAAAGTACGTTCTGTAATCCCGGCTTGTCGAATTACGTCAGCTACCGGCATACCAAGCTCTTCTTGTTTGAGAGCTGCAGCAATTCGATCGCGGGAAGGTGGCGTCCGCTTCATGGCATGTCCTCGACCTTCTATATTTAGTCACAGCTATGGTGAGACTGTGATTATTTCGCTGCAGTTTCATCTTGTAGTGGTTCCAGACCAAGGCGACGACGTACATAAGGATCGCGGTATTCGCTATTATCAGGGGTGCTTACACTACTGACGACTGCCGCACTCGGAGGAGGCGTTGTATCCACAACACGGGCGCTATCAACGCGGGAGACTACCGGTTGTTGCACGACTGTCGTGTTCGCGGTTGCTACTGCCGGTCTTGCCATACCTGGACAATCGTGGCCAGTGGCCTCCACTGCTTTCCGATTTGCATCGCTTTGACACAACAGCGCCAGCGCTACGTCATTGAGCCCCATCGCACGGAATTCACGCGAATCCAGACGCCGCACGCAGGCCTGATCGACCATGGTTGAAGCAGCGGTGGCACCGAAACCGGTCAGCGACAAGCCAAACGATACCGAGCCCATGCAAGTGTCGGACAAAGTCGTTGTCAGCGATGGTGCAGTGATGGGAGGCGCGCTTTTTACGGTGTAGGTTCCGCCGTATTCGACTGTCGCTTTGGTGTTGAAGGCACTTGTGCCAGGATCACCGGCGGCGGCAGTCGTCCCGGCTGGATCGCCGGTGCCGGTGCCACTTCCAGATCCTGCAGTGCTAGGGATGGATACCGACACGCTGACGGTTGAATTATTGCCGTTGGCGCTGGTGCCTGTAATTGAATTGCTTGCGGCGCCCCCGGTTGCAACGCCGCCAGTGGCCGTCCCGCCAGTTGCACTACCACCAGTAGCCGCACCGCCGCTGGCCGATCCACCGGCCCCGCCAGCGCCGCCGTTTGCGGTGGAAGTAGATGCCGAAGTAGGTGACACCGGGGTGGATGGATTCGCTGCTGCTATCACTGGTACTGTGAATATCGAGGCTACCAGGATACCTAGAAGTTTATGTTTCATGGCTTCTCCGTTATTTTTCTTCATGTTACAAAGGAGAGGGAAAGTTTCCTTTCCCTCTTCCCCTTTCCCTTTTTCAACAAACCTTCAGCATTGATCAGCTGCCGGATCCGGCTGTAGCAGTAGCACCGCCGCCGTTTCCGCCGTTCCCACCGCTGGCTGAACCGCTATGGGTGTTGCCACCTTTAACGAGAGAGAAGGCCGAGCCACCTTGGTTGTAGTTGCCGCTAACTGAACTATCTGCGGAACCAGTGCTGGAGGTTGTTGTGCCACCGATTGCAAACGAATTGCCATTTGCAAATTGGGCGTCGCCGGAGGTGAGAGTACCAGCGCTGCCGCCAGTAGCGCCGCCGCCATTAGCTGTAGCGCCGCCACCATTCCCGCCGGTAGTATTGCCAGTTGCTGTCGAATTTGCAGATGCTGAAGTTGCGCCACCGCCACCAGGCATACTAGGCATGCTAGGCATATGGCCCATGTTGCCCCAACCGCCACCACCGCCACCACCAGATCCCGAGCCGGAACCCGCTGCGCCGCTGGCTGTTGCAGTAGCACCGCCCGATGTATTACCAGTTGCACCGCCACCCATACCACCGTTAGCATTTGCACCGCCACCAGCAGCAGCGCCAGCATTAGCAGCAGCACCGGAAGTTGCACCGGCGGAAGTTGCGCCGCCAGCCGAAGTAGCACCACCTGCGCCAGTCCAGTTGCCGCCAGTGTTTGCTACACCGCTAGCGTTGGTTTGATTGGCATTTCCGGCAGATGTAGCACCGCCAGTTGTTGCGCCGCCAGCAGCAGCACCACTAGTAGCGGCACCACCTGCGCCGCCAGCACCAGCTGTAGCTGTGGCAGTTGCAGCGTTGGATACAGTTGTTGTTATCGAAGGATCCGATGGCATTGATCCGTGGCCGCCATTACCACCGCCATATCCTCCGCCCCCACCACCATAACCGCCACCACCTGCGTATGCTGCGACTGCAAACAGTGACGCTATGGATGCGGCAATAAGTTGCTTTTTCATTTTTGTATCTCCTGAGAGTGTAGGGCGCTAATTTCCTGAGGGTCTCGTCTATATACGCCCCTAATTAACAGACAAGATTTCGCTATTCACGCAGCAGTAAAAGTAGGCAATGATTCGAAAATCGTGCAGAAAAAATCCAGATTATCGAGATTCTTTACAGCAAAATTTCAACCTGAAAAATTGCCACCTTATTTTGTGGAAGTGAAAATATCGCTTCTCCAGGATCAACGCATCAACACATCAACGAATTACGCGCTGACAAGAGATATGTGCATTGCGATGACTTGATCATAGAACTGTCGATAACAGTGTTTACGACAAAACTTTGTCAAGTTCGGACAGCACAAATGGCGGCTTTGGATGGCTTTCTGTAAGGCACCACCGGGCTTTGCCAACGATCGCAGCGATTTCGAAGAAGCCTACGGATGCATCGCGATATTTTTATGCGAGGCGATCGTGAGAGAAAATGCAGTGCAGAATTTTTTTGCGCAGAGCTGATCATGATGCTTGTCAAAAAACGCCAGAATAGGTTCGTCTTTATTTTGAAAATGTAAGGGAGGTGGAGATTAGGCTGGTTATTTTTTCGACCGGGAATAGCAGTCGGAACACCGCTGCAAGTCGAAATAGGCAAAAAAAGACGCAAACACATGGCGTGTTTGCGTCTTAAAATTAACAATGCTTGATCAGGTCGCAGTTAAGTTGCGCCCTTTGATCTGCGTCAGGCGCGCTTGACCAATCGCAATATCACCAGCAGCACCACGGCACCCAGGGTTGCAACAACAATGGATGCAATCATGCCACCGCTGACGCCGATGCGCAGTACGCTAGCCAACCAACCGCCGATGAACGCACCAACAATGCCGACGATGATGTCGACCAGCACGCCAAAACCACCGCCTTTCACTAAAACACCTGCCAGCCAGCCTGCAATGGCACCGATAATAAGCCAGGCAAGAATTCCATGTTCCATGGTATTTCCTTTCAAAAGTTAAGCGGCGAATAAACGCGTGGATGCAATTGCTTGCGGGGTGGAACTAAATGGTCCGAATTTGCGCCCGAAGCCAGCGGCAAAAAGATCAATGGCACTTTGGCAGGGACGACGTTTTGTATTATATTACCGGCTCCTAAAATGGCTATAGATTGCCGTCTAAAGAATCAATTGACGGTTTAAAGACTATATTTGACTTCAGCAACGATGCGCATATTTTTTTCTTGTTTTTACAAATGTTCACAGATTTAAAAAAATAGGCCAACGGGCATGCAACCTGTCGGCCATTAAATTCAAGTATCGCGATACGCCAACGGCTTATAAACGATTATCGATCAGTTGTTGCCCACGTTTAGCGCCTTCCAGACCGACTTCTTCCAGTGTGCCAACGAAGGTATCTTGATCGACCCACTCAATGCCGTTCTCCAAGTTTACTTTTATCAACCATCCAGATGTATAGCTACGCGTATAGATGTAAATTTTTTGGCCTTTGTATTCTTTAATGATAGTGACGTTCATGATTGAGTCGTACCACTTATTTATGATGGATTGCATCATAGTGGAAAGACACTTATCTGAATGTCCGCGATTGTCAGTTTTTGATGTAGGACAACAGGAAGTCGGGCGTTATCCCAGAATGGGAAAACGGGAGAAATATTGACCCGCCACGCGTTGCGCGGCAGGGCGAACCGAATCGTTAAAATCGCGAATTAAATATCGCTAAAAGTCTTGTCAAGCGCAGCTAGTTCTTTTAGCAAAGGTGCGGGCCTCCATGCCTCGCCGTGCAAACCTTGCGCATATTTTTCGATTGCCCCGATTACATTTTGCAAGCCCACGGTATCGGCATAGAACAAGGGGCCGCCGCGAAATAGCGGGAAGCCGTAACCGTTCAGGTACACCATATCGACATCGGATGCTTGTTGCGCGATGCCTTCGTCAAGGAGAAGGGCGGCTTCGTTAATCAATGAGTAGACCAGTCGCTCGACGATTTCCTGATCGTCGATCTGACGCCGTGTGACACCGATATCGGCAGAATGTTTTACGATCATCGCATTGATTAGTTCTGATGGATAAGCGGTGCGATCGCCCGTCTTATAGTCGTACCAACCGGCGCCGACTTTTTGGCCGAAGCGATCCATCTCGCATATTAAATCTGCGGTGCAGGAATACGTCATGTCAGGCGCTTCAACTGCGCGGCGTTTGCGGATGTGCCAGCCGATATCGTTACCCGCCAGATCGCTCATGCGGAACGGACCCATTGCAAAGCCAAACGCTTCAATCGCCTTATCGACCTGCGCTGGCAAACAACCTTCGTCAAGTAAAAATCCGGCCTGACGCACATATTGTTCGATCATTCGATTGCCGATAAAACCATCACAAACGCTCGACATAACGCCCAGTTTGCGCATTTTTTTGGAGAGCGCCATGACCGTTGCCAATACATCTTTGGCGGTTTGTTCGCCACGCACTATTTCTAGCAATCGCATGACATTGGCAGGACTGAAGAAATGCATGCCAATCACGTCTTCCGGTCGTTTGGTCGCTGCTGCGATTTCGTTGAGATCAAGTGTTGACGTGTTCGAGGCCAGAATCGCACCTTTTTTCATGACCTCATCCAGCTTTATAAAGACAGATTTCTTGATCGCCATGTCTTCAAATACTGCCTCGACCACGATATCTGCGTGAGCAATTTCGGCGTAGCCCAGCGTACCCGTGATCAGGGCAACACGTTGGTCACATTTATCTTGCGTCAGAGTGCCTTTTTTGAGTGCTCTATCGTAGTTTTTTCGAATCCCCGCGAGACCTTTTTCCAATGCCTCTGAGCCGGTTTCCAATAGCATCACTGGAATTCCCGCGTTGGCAAAACTCATAGCAATGCCGGCGCCCATCGTGCCAGCGCCAACAACTGCCGCAAACTTGATAGTGCGGCGTGGGTTATCGGCTGGAACATCCTTTATTTTATTTGCGGCGCGTTCACCGAAGAAAGCATGACGCAGTGCTTTCGACTCAGTTGTCTGCAACAAAGCCATAAATAATTCGCCCTCATAACGCAGCCCATCGTCAAAATTTCTGGTGATAGACGCCTCAATCGCATCAAGACATTTTAGCGGCGCAGGGAACCGCGTCGCCGTCGCAATGATGGCATCGCGGGCGGACTGAAAAAATGTTTCATACTCGGGATAGTCCACTGTCAGATCGCGTATTTTAGGCAGCGGTCTGCGGTCCGCAACTTCATTGGCGAAGGTAAAGACTTGCGGTAACCAGTCGCTCAGCAAAGCTCCGTTGCCGCCGCCGTTTTTGCCGAGATTCAGCAGCGCATCGATCAGTCTGGTTTTGCAGAGCTTTTCGGCGGTGATCGCATTGCCGTGGACGATCATTTCTGTGGCTAACGCCAGGCCGACAGCGCGCGGCAAGCGTTGGGTACCACCTGCACCCGGTAGCAAGCCCAGTTTGACCTCTGGCAGCCCGATGAGGGCGGTTGGCGTGGCAACGCGATAATGGCATGCCAGCGATAATTCCAGACCGCCGCCCATACAGGCGCTGTGGATTGCTGCGATCACTGGTTTATGGGCATTTTCGACGACGCTGATCAACGTATGCAGCGATGGTTCAGCCAACGCTTTTGGTGAGTTAAATTCTTTGATATCTGCGCCGCCAGAAAATGTATTGCCAGCGCCGGTAATGACAATCGCCTTGACCGCATCATCGCTGAGTGCTCTGTTAATGCCATCCACCATTGCCGTGCGTGTCGCCAATCCCATCCCATTGACGGGAGGGTTGTTTATCGTGATGAGGGCGATCGAGTCATAGCATTGATATTCGGCAGTCATGTCTTGTTCCTGAAGTGAGAGTGAACGCCTGTGTCAAGGCAAAAAAGCGTGGCAATCTACAGACCGCGCAGAAAAACCTAAGGAGAAATGTTTTGAGCATGGCGTTTGCGCCAGATCTGTGACACCAGATAAGCGACAACCGCGATGTTGCCGATCAGGACCGCGGCGTTAATAAAGGATGGATGCAAAATAAGATGGCGAATTTCGATCGGGACATAGATGGCACCGGATACCGCGCCTAGCCAGGTCGCCCACGGGCGATTGCGCCAGAGGCCAACACTTTCGATGAAGCGCAGCGAGATATAGGCGACGCCGATGAAGACAATGTTGCGACGGTTTTCGTCATTCAGGATATCTGCGTAGTGCAGAAAAACGGATGGATAGTGCGCCATGGGATCCAGGCCAAAATGGCCGATTAATGCGATAGCGAGATGGCGAATATCGTGATGCAGCAGGCTGAGCAAGCCAAGCATGGCGGCCAGTGCGGCGACGCCTTTGCAGCCTTCAAAAGTCGCAATGGCCTTTAAGGCAGGGTGTGGCTCGGACGGCGGCGCAGATTGTTTGGCGCGCGATTGGGCGGTGGGCTGAAGTGTGGGTTGCATCTGCGAACCATGTGTAAATTGGATGTGCCAATTCTACTGTTGTTCGGGACGGCCGCCTATCAGGTATCGCTAGAGAGTGTGCTCGGAAGGGGGTAAAAAACTTACATGCTTCCGCGCCCAGCTTGGCGCGGTGACTGTTTTAGATATGAATTTAAGTATTAAGCGTAACTTTTCCAGAACGACGCCTCATTCACGCATTTTCGTGTAATCCGCACTGCAGCGGCAGTTGCGCCAATTGATCAAACTCGTCATCGCTGAAGAGTCGCGAACGCGTGAGAAAACGACGGCCTGAGCCATTGTCCAGCGAAAACATACCGCCATTGCCGTTGACAACGTCAATAATTAATTGGGTGTGTTTCCAGTATTCGTACTGCTCGGCGCCGATATAAAATGGCTCGCCATCCAGATCGCCCAAATAGATGTCGGCGTCGCCAACCTGAAAATCGCCACGGGCGTAACACATCGGTGCACTGCCATCGCAGCAGCCGCCGGATTGAAACAACATCAGCGCGCCGTGTTTTTTTCGCAGCGTCTGGAGTAATTCCAGTGCGGCCTCAGTCGCCGTAACGCGGGCAGGAATGGTAGACATTGCTAACCTTTCAGATGGAGAAGTAAACTCTGCTTCCCGTGGTGGCGAAGCAGAGAACAACAACGAACGCTAAGTTACGTTACTAAGTTACATTAATTAACGATAATCATGGTGCGTATTACCATTGCTTAACGCTGTGTTCGAAACGCTTGTTTAGAAAAATCCTAAAGCGTTCGGGCTATAGCTGACCAGCAAGTTTTTAGTTTGTTGGTAGTGATCCAGCATCATTTTATGGTTTTCACGTCCGATACCGGATTGCTTGTAACCACCGAATGCTGCATGGGCAGGGTAAAGGTGATAACAATTCGTCCAGACCCGGCCAGCTTGAATTTCACGTCCCATACGGAAAGCACGTGAACCGTCGCGTGTCCACAATCCTGCGCCCAGACCATACAAAGTATCGTTGGCAATTTCCAGCGCTTCTTCTTCGTCCTTGAAGGTCGTTACCGACAATACTGGGCCAAAGATTTCTTCCTGGAAAATACGCATTTTGTTATTACCTTCGAACACAGTTGGTTCCATGTAATAACCTGCATCCAGATCGCCGCCATGTTGCGTGCGTGCGCCACCGGTCAGCAATTTTGCGCCTTCTTGTTTGCCGATATCGATATAAGACAGGATTTTTTCCAGTTGTTCCTGGGATGCCTGTGCGCCGATCATGGTGCTCATTTCCAGCGGATTGCCTTGTTTAATGGCTTTTACGCGTTTCAATGCACGTTCCATAAAGCGGTCGTAGATCGACTCTTGAATCAGTGCCCGTGATGGACAAGTGCAGACTTCACCCTGATTCAGCGCAAACATGGCAAAGCCTTCCAGGCATTTGTCAAAGAACGCATCGTCTTGATCCATCACATCGGCAAAGAAAATGTTCGGCGATTTTCCGCCTAGTTCCAGTGTTACCGGAATGATGTTTTGCGAGGCGTATTGCATGATCAGGCGACCAGTCGTGGTTTCGCCGGTAAATGCAATCTTGGCAATGCGCTTGCTGGATGCCAAGGGCTTGCCAGCTTCCAGACCGAAGCCCTGGACGATATTAAGTACGCCTGGTGGCAACAAATCGTGCACCAGTTCAATCCAGACCATGATCGAGGCTGGGGTTTGTTCAGCAGGTTTCAGCACGATGCAGTTACCTGCAGCCAATGCCGGTGCCATTTTCCAGACTGCCATCAGAATCGGGAAATTCCACGGAATGATCTGACCGACTACGCCCAAAGGCTCATGGAAGTGATAAGCGTAAGTTTCAGCATCAATTGTTGCTACGGAACCTTCCTGTGCCCGGATGCAACCGGCAAAATAGCGGAAATGATCAATTGCCAGTGGAATGTCGGCCAGTGTGGTTTCGCGCAGCGGTTTGCCGTTGTCGATGGTTTCAGCGATGGCCAGCAGTTCCAGATTGGCTTCCATCCGGTCAGCGATTTTGAGCAAGATGTTGGCGCGGTCGGTTGGCGAAGTGCGGCCCCATGCGCGTTTCGCGGCATGCGCGGCATCCAATGCCAGATCGACATCTTCTGCGGTGGAACGGGCTACTTCGCAGAAAGTTTTACCGAGGACCGGGCTGACATTCTCAAAATACTCACCCTTTACCGGCGGTACAAATTTGCCACCGATGAAATTGTCGTAACGCTGTTTGAAGGGGTTTTTAATGCCTAATTTGCTGATATCTGCGAGATTCATGTCGTCCTCCGAAAGGGATTTTGATTGATTAATTACCAAGTTGGCTTTGAGCCAGGTGCAACAGGCACGAACAGGTAATTGCAAGGTGCGTGCCAATCATCGGGTGTAACCTGATTAAGACCAGAGAGCACCGCCGAAAGTGCCTGAAAAATGTATCGGAGCCGCATGGGGATTGGGTGTAATGCATGTAAGCGTTGTTGCCATGGATGCATTGGGACGCTGTAGATCGGCGTATTTGAAACACCTGTCAAAACTTGTATGTTGAGTTTTGGAACACTGTTAGAGAAAGAGTGTTCCGTATTTGCGCTGGCACTAAAATTGATTCGATAGCGCAACATCGCCGTTGGTGACTTCCGTGTTAAAAAATTTCTAAAAAGTCTTCGCTAAAATCACAAAATGCAACTTAGTTGCACTATAATTCTGCGAGCTGCAACTATGTTGCATTGCGTTTTTCGTTTCAGTCGATCTTGATGAGCCTGAAGCGGGATGATCCTGTTTTCAACCCTGCGTTGTGAATGTAAAAAGATGCCGATCCACTCTTCTCCCCTTAACAAAAGACGCAGCAGCATGCTGGCGCGCTCGGCGTGGTTTCGCCTGATGCTGGTGCTGCCCGTCTGCGCCTTATTCTGGCTTGGTGTCTGGTGGGCATTAGCAGGGGCGACAGGATGAAGCCCGCACTGGCAGCCACCGCCGTGAGCGCGGTCACATTACATAACCTGACGGTAGCGTATCGTCAGCATCCGGCGTTGCATCATATTAGCGGCAGTTTTGAATCCGGTTCACTGACCGCGATCATCGGGCCGAACGGTGCCGGTAAAAGTACTCTGCTAAAAAGCTTGCTTGGGTTGGTACGTATCGATGGCGGCCATGTCGATATCAGCGTGCCGCGTAAGCGGATTGCGTATTTGCCGCAGCAAGCTGAGATTGATCGCGGCTTTCCGATTTCGGTATTGGATTGTGTGTTGCTGGGGTACTGGCAGCGTGCAGGGTTGTTTGGCGGTATTACGCAGGCAATGGCAGTCAAGGCCGATGCGGCGCTGCACGCGGTTGGTCTGGAAGGCTTCGCTGATCGCTCGATTGGCAGTTTGTCTGCGGGGCAGTTTCAGCGCGTATTGTTTGCCCGGATTTTGTTGCAGGATGCAGAATTGATTTTGTTGGATGAGCCATTTAATGCGGTCGACGCAAAAACGACCGAAGATTTGCTGGTGATTGTGCAATCGTGGCACGCGCAACAGCGCACGGTCATTGCGGTGCTGCACGACAACGAACAAGTACGCAGATATTTTCCGCAAGCGGTCATGTTGGCGCGGCGTTTGGTGGCTTGGGGCGATACTGCAACAGTCTTGACCGATGAACATCTGCGGCTGGCTAAAAATATGCCCGAAGCGCAGGATCCGAATGCACCGTTCTGTCAGCCTGAGGTGGCTGCATGAGTAGCGGGATGAGCATTTTTTCGTTCCATTGGCTGACGACTTTTTATCAATTCGCACTGGCGCCGTTTCAAGAATTCGCCTTCATGCGACGCGCCTTGATCGGGATTCTGGCGCTGGCGCTCAGCAGCGCACCGTTGGGCGTATTACTGACGTTGCGTCGCATGAGTTTGTTTGGCGATGCGCTTAGTCACGCTGTGCTGCCGGGCGTGGCCGTTGGTTTTATGCTGTTTGGCTTATCGCTTCCGGCATTGAGTATCGGTGGCTTTTTAGCTGGCGTGATCGTGGTGGCCATTGCTGCACTGATCAGCCGTCATACGGATTTAAAAGAGGATGCAAGCCTCGCTTCTGTGTATCTGGTGGCGCTGGCGTTAGGCGTGATGCTGATATCGGTCAATGGCTCCAAACTGGATTTGTTGCATATCCTGTTTGGCAACGTGCTTGGCGTGGATCGCGAAGGACTGTTTTTGGTAGCCGGTGTAACGACTGCCAGTCTGATCGTCGGAGCGATGATGTATCGCGGACTAGTGCTAGAGAGTTTTGATGCCTCTTTTCTGGCCGCATGCGGTGCCAAAGGCGCGCGTGGTGCGTTATTCCAACAATTATTTTTAATGCTGGTTGTGCTTAATCTGGTCGCCTCTTTTCAGACCTTAGGGACGCTGATGGCGGTGGGCTTGATGATGCTGCCTGCGGTCTCGGCACGTCTCTGGCATGACACTTTGCCAGCACAATTGCTGAACAGCGCATTGCAAGCGGCCGCGGCTGGCTATATCGGTTTGTTGTTATCGTATTACACCTCCACGCCGTCGGGCCCGACCATCATTGTCTGCGCCGGTGGACTGTATCTGCTGTCGTTGCTGATTGCCCCGCGTGGCTGGTTGCCGAAATTATTGAAACGACCGCATCGGGCGGGTTGATGCGGTGGTGCGAATGACGCATGACAAACGGTTGATGATGTTGCCGTAAATTCATGCTTAGTTACGCTTAGATTCTTGCTGGCGATGTCCATGCCAGCATCTCATTATTACAGTGTGCTTTGGGCTAACAACGTTCGCTCAGGCTACGCTGTGCCCGATTTTAATGTGCAAGGAGTGTCGCATGACCCGTTTCAAAAAAGCTTTATTGATGGCCTTGATGATTGCCAGCAGCACTACAATAAAATCAGCTCTGGCAGCTACCGCCGCCACTAAAATTCCCGTAGTCGCCAGCTTTAGCATACTCAGCGATATTGTCAGCAATATTGGCGGTGATCGGGTAGTCGTATCCACTTTGGTCGGGCCGGATCAGGATGCGCATGTATTTGCGCCAACGCCGAAAGATGTCAGAACGCTGGCGCAGGCTAAAGTCGTGGTGGTCAACGGGCTTGGTTTCGAGGGCTGGATCGCGCGTCTTTCCGATGCTGCGAATTACAAAGGAGCCTTGGTGATTGCCAGCGATGGTATTCATCCACGACAGCGGGAGGAGAGCGGCGATACTCACTCACATGACTCACCCGATAATCACTCAGCAACGCATCCTGACCCGCATGCGTGGCAAGATCCGACCAATGTCATGGTCTACACCCGCAATATTGTTGCCGCGCTGAGCAAGGTCGATCCTGCCGGGGCTGCGGTATATAAAAAGAATGGTGATGACTACACCCGGTCGCTGGTAGAGCTTGATAGTTGGGCACAAGCGCAGTTCGCGAAAATTCCTGATGCGCGCCGTAATGTGATTACATCGCACGATGCATTCGGCTATTTTGGTGCGCATTTCAAAGTGCGTTTTCTGGCACCGCAAGGCGTATCGACCGAAAGCGAGCCTAGCGCCAAAGATGTGGCGATGCTGATCCGGCAGATCCGTCAGGAAAATAGCAAAGCCATCTTCTTTGAAAATATGAGTAATCCGAAACTGCTGCAACAAATCAGTAACGAAGTCGGCGTTACGCCGGGCGGTAAGTTATACGCCGATGCGCTGTCGCAAGCGAATGGCGATGCGCCGACCTACATCCGCATGATGCGGTTTAACGTGTCGCAAATTATGGGTCGATTGCAACAAAAGTAAGCGTTGGCAGCGATGCGCCATGCGTAATCTGGCATGGCGTAGTGCCCTCAAGCAGATTCGGCGATTGAACGGTAACATGACGACTTTCGTCAACTACACGATTATTACCGCTACCATGAAGCCTAATCTGCTCATCCTCAATCATCTTTCCGATCACCATCTGGAACAGATTCAACAGGCTTTTCACATTTTTTATGCGCCGACTCCCGCCAAACGGGCCGAGGCAGCCATCGCTCACGGTGCTGAGATTCAGGCGGTATTGACGATCGGCAGCATAGGATTCACCGCCAACGAAATCGCCGCAATGCCGCAGTTGTCATTGATTTGTGCATTGGGTGCAGGTTATGAAAATATCGACGTTGCAGCAGCGCGTCTGCGCGGTATTGTGGTGGCAAATGGTGCTGGTACGAATGACGCCTGTGTCGCCGATCACGCGATGGGATTGTTGCTGGCGGCGGTACGTGGGATTCCGCAACTGGGTGTGGCGGTACATCAAGGCATTTGGCGCACTGCATTGCCGTTCCCGGCTGCTGTATCGTACAAGCGGCTTGGGATTGTTGGTCTGGGCACGATAGGTCAGCAAATTGCCAAACGTGCGTTGGGCTTCGATATGGAGATTGCGTATCATGGCCGTTCGGCACGCAGCGGTGTGGCGTTCACTTATTTTGAATCGTTGCTGGGTCTGGCTAAGTGGGCCGATTTTCTGGTGATCGCCACACCGGGCGGCGCCGCGACTAAACATTTGATCAATCGAGAAGTATTGGATGCGCTGGGACCAAATGGCGTCCTGGTCAATATTGCACGCGGCAGTGTGGTGGATACCGAAGCGTTGGCGCAAGCTTTGCGGCAAAATCGTATCGCCGCCGCTGGTTTGGATGTGTACGAAAGCGAGCCGGAGCCGCCACAGCAATTAATGCATTTGCCGAATGTCGTTCTGACGCCGCACGTGGCGGGTTGGTCACCGGAATCGGTGGATGCGACGGTGCGCATGTTTTTGGATAATGGGGGGCGGCATTTTTCCGGGCAGGCGGTGTTGACGCCGGTTTAACTATTATTTTCTGCGCATCCGGCGTTCTTGTTTTGCCTGTTATCCGGACTTCGGGTAAACATCTCGACAGATTTCAGTCGAAAAAATGAACGATGACATCGCAAAACGGAGAGCCAAAGCACGACGATAGGTTTTGATACAAATGTCTTAGTGCGTTATATCGCGCAAGATGACACAAAGCAGTCACCGCGAGCCACATCCTTAATTTTTACCCTAACCATTGATAACCCAGGATTCATCCCTCTGATCGCGTTGATTGAATTGGCCTGAGTAATGCAAGAGTGCTACGATGCCACCAGACAAGAAGTCGTGGCTATTCTTGAAACGTTGCTACAGACGAAAGAATTGATCGTCGAAAATGCTGAAATTGGGCTCAAAGCTCTCCCTATCTTTATCGCCTCAAAGGCGGATTTTTCGGATTGCATTATTGAGCGTTTTGCACATAAAGCCGGATGCGAATGTATTTTTACATTTGATAAAGATGCTGCCAAAAACGCTGGCATGCGGATGATGAATTGAAATATTTTGATCTGGTTTGGTCTCAGCTTAACTCAATGACAACCCCCGCCATGACTCCCCAAATTGGCTGGCGCATCATCCTCCATATTCGCTAACCCCTGCAAAATCCCACAATCCTTGGCTGCCTGCACGCTATGACATTGCTTGCGCAATTGTTTTAGCTGCGATTGCAGCGCCTTTAATTCCGTAATGCGACTGGCAACATGATCGATATGGTGATCCAGCAGTGTATTGATTTGCGCGCAATTTTCTTCCGGCAGGTCGCGAAATTGCAACAAACTCCGTACTTCATCTAGCGTCATATCGAGCGATCGGCAATGCCGAATAAATTGCAAACGTTCAATATGGGTCGGGCCATACAGTCGGTAATTGCCTTGTGATCGTGCCGCTGCCGGTAATAAACCTTCACGTTCGTAATACCGAATCGTTTCGACCGGGCAACCTGCGTGGCTGGATAGTTCGCCTATTTTCAGTGGTGTTGTCATTTTTTCCTCCGCTTTGCAATAGATATTGGGCATTGATGCGATTTTTTAAAGCTTACGCTTGACTCTATAGTAGCTACAGGGTTTTAAATAGGCAAGCTGCGAGAAAGATGCGCCAATACTAAGGGAGGATAGTTGCATGGGAAGTTGTCAACACGATCACAAGCATGATCAAACGCACGCTAAAGCGCATAGACCTACGCATGACCATCCGCATGATCATGCCACTGAGCACGCGCCAGAGCCGGCTCACAAGCATGACCACGCGCATCCTCAACAGGTCCACGCTCACGAATGCTGCCACGCTCACGATCACGATCACGATCACGGCCATCACCCAGAATCTGATAGCGCCAGTACGGCTGCTGTCGCCGCGCCATTCCCGCCGGTGGCCGTAGCCGATGGCAGCGCTGAAGCCGTATTTTTGATTCAAAAGATGGATTGTCCGACAGAAGAAAAGCTGATCCGTGATCGCTTTAAAAACATGGCCGGAATTGTCGGGATGCAATTCAATCTGATTCAGCGTGAACTGACCGTACAGCATCATCTGAATTCTGTAGAAACGATCATCAGTTCGCTAAAAGCGCTGGATCTTGATCCTGCATTGAAGTCAGATTCGCTGACCGGCGTGGTCGGTTTGAGTGCTGAAAACGGCGACGGTGCTTTCAAAATTGCGCGCAGCAAATGGCTGTTGATAGGCTTATCCGGTCTGGCTGCCATTGCCTCAGAAATCGTGGCGTGGACCAGCGGTAATGAAACGTCGTGGCTGGTGATTGGGTTAGCATTGCTGGCAATCGCTACAGGTGGTCTGGATACGCTTAAAAAGGGTTGGATTGCACTACGTAATTTCTCCCTCAACATGAATTTTTTGATGTCGTTGGCCGTCATCGGCGCAGCGATTATCGGCCAATGGCCGGAAGCGGCGGTGGTGATTTTTCTGTTCGCTTTGGCAGAAATGATCGAAGCGCTATCGCTGGATCGCGCACGCAATGCGATCAAGGGATTAATGGCAATGGCACCGGATCAGGCGACTGTGCAAAAGGCGACAGGAGAATGGCGTGAAATCCCCACGGCGCAAGTTGTTCTGGCGGCGTTGGTGCGTGTCAAACCGGGCGAACGGGTGCCATTAGATGGCGTTGTCGTGACCGGCCAGACAACGATTAATCAGGCCCCGATTACTGGCGAAAGCATGCCGGTGGTGAAGCAGCCTGGCGATCAGGTGTTCGCTGGCACGATCAATGAACGCAGCGCATTTGACTATAAAGTCACGGCTTTGCAAGCCAATTCGACCTTGTCGCGGATCATCAAAAGCGTACAACAAGCGCAGGGCCAACGCGCCCCGACGCAGCGCTTCGTCGACGAATTTGCGCGCTACTATATTCCGGCAGTTGTATTGATGGCGGCGCTGGTGGCAGTCTTGCCACCGTTGATAATGGGCACGGCATTTTATCCCTGGCTTTACAAGGCGTTGGTGTTGTTAGTCATTGCTTGCCCTTGCGCCTTAGTCATTTCGACGCCGGTCACAGTGGTCAGCGGACTTGCCGCAGCGGCGAAGCATGGCTTGTTGATTAAAGGTGGCGTCTATCTGGAAATGGGCCGGAAGATAAAAGCGTTAGCGCTGGATAAAACCGGAACGTTGACGATAGGCAAGCCGGTTGTTACTGATATGCAATTAGTTGAACCGGAAGAGGCAGCAGGAAATTTATTGCCATACCAGCGTTACGCAGCCAGTCTCGCGCATCGCTCAGATCATCCCGTATCCACCGCAGTGGCCGCAGATTGGCAAGCGACTAAACAGCTCGGCGATTTACGCGATATCAGTGATTTTGAGGCGTTGACAGGTCTTGGCGTAAAGGGCCGCATCGACGGCGTACTTTTTTACCTTGGCAATCACCGCATGGTCCACGATATGGGCATTTGCAGCGAATCGCTGGAAGCTCGTCTGGACGCGTTAGAAATACAAGGAAAGACCACCATCGTATTATGTTCAGCCACGGCGCCGTTACTGATTTTGGCGGTTGCTGACACAGTGCGCGATACCAGCGTTGAAGCGATTGCGCAATTGCAAGCGATGGGTATCGCAGCGGTGATTCTGAGCGGCGATAATCCTCACACAGCGCAGGCGATTGCCGACAAAGTCGGTGTGACCGATGCGCGTGGCAATCTGTTGCCAGAGGATAAACTTACCGCAGTCGATGATTTGATTCGGCGCTATGGCTACGTCGGCATGGTGGGCGATGGCATTAACGATGCCCCGGCATTGGCTAAAGCGAATATCGGTTTCGCCATGGGCGCAGCAGGTACCGATACCGCGCTAGAAACTGCCGACGTGGCGTTGATGGATGATGACTTGCGCAAGATCCCGGATTTCATCCGACTCAGCAAAAAGACCCACAACGTGCTGATGCAAAACATCACGCTGGCGCTTGGTATCAAAGCAGTATTTTTGGTGTTGGCATTGACCGGCGAAGCAACCTTGTGGATGGCTGTATTTGCCGATATGGGGGCGAGTTTACTGGTGGTGTTTAATGGCTTGCGTTTGTTGCGGGCATTGCGCTAGGAATTATTTTAAGAGCAGCATAATTATATTAAGATGCAATATCCGCCTCACAGAATCATGCTGATTGCAGTTTCGGTGAAGCGGATTGCGCAAATCAGGATGCGTTCTCTGGACCCGATACCCGGATTTTTACGTCGCCCAGTGTGACGACTTGGCCAGCGCGGATTTTGCAGGTTTTGCGTAGCTCTGTTTTGCCGTCCACTTTCACTGCGCCGCTGGCGACGATGGCTTTGCCTGCGCCACCGCTATCACAAACCCCCGTAAGTTTAAGTAGTTGGTTCAGTTCGACGTATTCGCCGTCAATATTAAATTCAAGTTGTTGCATTCAGCATTCCGATACTAAAAAAATTAAAAATTGTGTGGCAAGTCTTCAACGCATCAATGCGCTATCGGCGTAATTGCCGCGAGCACAAACAGCGCGATAACGGCGACATAGCCGATGATCCATGCCATCGAGCGAAACGATGGTTTGTTGGCCAGATAACAAAAGGTATATAGCAGACGTGCTGCAATGAACACCAGCGCCAGTGTGTTCAATGTAGTTTGCGCGGCATGCACCTGATGCGCAATGATGACGGCAGCGGCAAAAAAAGGCAGCGCTTCAAAATGGTTGCGATGCGCATAGTCGGCGCGACGGCTTAAACCTGATTGCTTATCGAGCCACGCGCGTGGTTCGCTATTGTCGTAGTCACGCTTTCCCCATTTGGCGACGGCGATAGTCATATAAGGCAATAATCCTGCAATTAGTACGCACCAGTAAGCAAGTGTCATGGGTGTTCCATCATCAAGTGAGAGTGTTAAATAGTTCGAGTTGCGTGGTCGTTATCGTTGGCGATTAAGATCACCAATACAGCTACATTCAAATACGTCTGCGGCAGGTTACAGCATTTGCGCATCAAAAGTATTGCAGGCGGCAACCTGCCCGTTGGCAATACCCTGTTTGAACCAGCGTACGCGTTGCGCCGAGGTGCCATGCGTGAATGAGTCCGGCACCACGCTGCCTTGCGCTTGCCGCTGGAGCGTGTCGTCACCGATGGCATTGGCGGCATTTAGTGCTGCCTCAACATCGCCTTGCTCCAGAATTTTTCGCGCCTGATTGGCATGAAATGCCCATACGCCCGCCAGACAATCAGCCTGCAATTCCAATTTGACGGACAAGGCATTCGCTTGCGTTTCTGATGCGCGTCGTCGGGCTTTATCCACCTTGGCCATGATTCCCAGCTGGTTCTGGACGTGATGGCCGACTTCATGCGCGATAACGTAAGCCTGAGCAAAATCGCCCGAGACGTTAAAGCGCTGCTTCATCATCTGGAAAAAAGACAAATCGATGTAAACCTTTTGATCGCCGGGGCAATAAAACGGTCCTGACGCTGTTTGCCCGGTGCCGCAAGCGGTTGGTGTTGCGCCAGAAAATAGCACTAGTTTTGGCACGACATAGGTCTTACCACTTGCGCGGAAAAGATCGGTCCAGACATCTTCGGTATCGGCCAATACGGTCGAGACAAATCTGGCGGTTTGATCATTCGCGGGCGGCGCGTGGGATGGGGGTTGTTGCTGAGTTTGCAGCGGCGCACCACCGCCACTTAGCAAATTGATCACAGTCATGGGATTGACGCCAAAAAAATACGACGCCACCAGTGCAATGACGATAGTGCCCAAGCCGATTGCGCCACCGCCCCCAAATCCACCACCGCCACCGCCACCGCCTTCACCGCGACGGTCCTCGACATTGTCACTTTCCCGATTGCCGTCCCATTTCATCGCATCTTCCCCCGGTTGAATATGCCGTCGATTCTAACGGAATACGGGTAGATCGAGGGTCAGAAAAAGGATGATGATTCCTTTTTAGTAATGTTTATTTACAATCTAATCGTTTTGCCGTGCTGGCAGGAAATGTCGTAGTGGGGGAGTTATTAAACCGGACGATGTCGATATTTTTAACGTCATAAATGCCCCAAACTATCTCACTACCAGCTCCTATGCGCAAAATTTGAAGCCAGTGCCGCTCTAGAAACGTAGTGAAAAGCGCATGATGAAAGGCAATTGGAAAAACCAAGACTAGAAGAAACCTTATCTTTTCTGCATTTAATAGCGTTTTCGACTTATCCGTCGTAACGTAGCTATTATCGTGAATTAGAGGAACATAGTTTGTTTTTGTTGAACTTTTGCCTATCAGCAAGAGACCAATGTCTATAGCAATGCAGTGGCTGGAGCCCCCCATTCCGCTACTAATTGGAACTTGTTACAGTGCCGAAAGTGACGTTGCCGCTAAGTGTTATAGCCACAGCATCGCCTTGATTTCATCAGCGCGGTGCCTATAACAGCATCAGACGTCAGGCAGGTTCTTAGAACATCAACTAGGAGAAAGTATGTTTTATTGGATCGCAGCGCTCATCATCGGTGGTGTCGGCCTGATGACCTTGCGCGTTAACGCCTGGGTTTGGCTGGTCGCATTCACGTTATGGATAGCAGCCGGTTTTCAGTTAGCGGGGATCGGCGCATTGGCAACTATTTTGCTAGCGTTGCTGCTGTTGCTACCCGCGTTAATCGTCGCCATCAAACCATTAAGAATGCGCTTATTAAGCAAGCCGATTCTGGCCATTTTTAAACGTATTCTCCCGCGCATGTCACAGACCGAGCGCGATGCGATTGAAGCCGGAACGACTTGGTGGGATGCTGAATTATTTTCGGGTAAGCCGGATTGGCGCAAATTGTTGTCGCTGGCACCCCCAACGTTAAGCGAAGAAGAGCAGTCGTTTCTAGACAACGAAGTGGAACAGTTGTGTGGCTTGATTACCGATTGGGAAACGACTGAAGTCTGGCAGGATTTGCCGCCGCATGCGTGGCAGTTCATCAAGGATAAGGGATTCCTAGGCATGATCATTCCCAAGCAATATGGCGGCAAGTCGTTTTCAGCTTATATGCATTCGCAAGTAATCATGAAACTGTCGTCACATTGTTCGGCGGCCGCGATTTCGGTGATGGTGCCAAATTCGTTAGGACCGGCCGAACTATTGTTGGAATACGGCACCGATGCGCAAAAAGATCATTACTTACCGCGTCTGGCGGCAGGGCAAGACATTCCGTGTTTTGCATTGACTAGTCCGTATGCCGGTTCCGATGCCGCGGCGATTCCCGATGTTGGCGTGGTATGCCGAGATGTCTATGAGGGGCAGGAAACACTGGGATTTCGCGTCACGTGGGACAAGCGTTACATTACGCTGGGACCCATTGCAACCGTGCTAGGTTTGGCGTTTCGTGTGCATGATCCCGATGGATTACTTTCTAGTGACGGCACGTTTGAGGTGCACGGCGAGGGCGACCTCGGCATTACTTGTGCATTGATTCCAACCAACCATCCCGGCGTGATAACCGGGCGTCGGCATTGGCCGCTGGATGCGGTTTTTCAAAATGGTCCAACCTCCGGTAAAGATGTTTTTATTCCGCTCGATTGGGTCATCGGCGGGCGGGCGCAGATTGGCAAGGGCTGGCATATGTTGATGGAATGTCTGGCCGCTGGTCGCGCCATTTCATTGCCATCGTCGACCGTTGGTTTTTCCAAAATGGCAGTGCGTGGCACCAGTGCCTACGCCGCCATGCGGCATCAATTCAAGATCCCCATCGGTAAGTTTGAGGGGATACATGAAATGCTGGCGCGGATGGGCGGCAATCTGTATCTGATCGACGCCACCCGCAGACTATCTGCGATGGCGGTTGATAGCGGCGAGAAGCCGTCGGTTATTTCGGCAATCTCAAAATATCACGTGACCGAACGTGGCCGGATAATTGTCAACGCTGGCATGGATATTCTTGGTGGTAAGGGAATCTGCATGGGGCCGAATAATTTTCTGGCGCGGACTTACCAGCAAGTGCCGATTGCGATTACTGTCGAAGGCGCAAATATACTCACGCGTTGCCTGATTATTTTCGGTCAGGGCGCGATACGCTGCCATCCGTATGTGCTGAAAGAAATGACCGCAGCCGCTGAAGAAGACAATACCAAAGCGCTGCATGATTTCGATCAGGCATTTTTTGGTCATGTCAGTTTTATCTTCGCCAATATTGCCCGGACCTTATTAGGCGGTATCTCGGCAGGATCGTTATTAGCCGCACCCAAAGCCGCACCGGTTGAGTTGCGGCATTTTTATCGCGCTGTAAATCGCCTATCGACGGCATTTGCGTTGCTTAGTGATGTGTCAATGTTTGTGCTGGGCGGTTCGCTTAAATTTCGTGAGCGGATTTCGGCAAGACTTGGCGATGTACTGTCGCAGTTGTATTTGATATCGAGTGTGCTGAAGCGCTATGAAGATGATGGTCGTCAAGCGGACGATTTGCCGTATGTGCATTGGGCTGCGCAAGACGCGTTGCATCAGGCGCAAGAAGCTTATCTTGCGGTGTTGGCGAATTTTCCAAATCGACCTTTGGCCTTTTTGCTGCGGCTGCTGGCATTTCCATTTGGGCTGTCGTATCACAAACCGTCCGATGCCCTCGACAGCACGTTGGCGCGCGCGATGCAGACGGATGGTGCCAGTCGTGATCGGTTAATTGCCGATATCTATCTTGCCAGTCATACGCTTGCGCCCACTGCCTACGGCGAAATTGCGTTCAAGCTTATCCCGCAGGTGAATGCGATTGAAGCGCGTCTGAAGCCAGCGATTAAAGATGGCAGTTTGCCGCCGATTCCGCAAAGTCTGATTGAAATGCAGCACTGGATCGCCGCCGCGCTGGCTGCTGGCATGATCACCGCGGAAGAAAATCAAGTTCTCAGCGATTTTGCCCATTGTGGTGATATCAGCGTGCAGGTCGATGATTTTCCGCAGGATTTGAACCGGCAGGAGGCGTTGCAGAAAAGACGCCAAATGGATCAGTTACAACAATATTATCAGTAACAACATCCAGTTATATGGCAATACAAACGAAGGGATCATAATACTAAAACCGGCATCATCGATGCAAAGATACGATCAGAGGAAACACAACAGAAAGCACCTTCAGGATTTTTGAATAGAAAACTATGACTACACTTACCAAGCCAGGCGTTAGATTACGTCCATTAGAACGCGACGACCTGCATTTCGTCCATAAACTCGACAACAACAGTCACATCATGCGGTACTGGTTTGAAGAACCGTATGAAGCTTATGTCGAACTGGTGCAACTCTACGATCAACACGTTCACGATCAGGGCGAACGGCGATTTATTCTGGAGAGCGATGCGGGCGAAATGGTGGGATTGGTTGAGTTGGTCGAAATTAACTACATCCACCGACGTGCAGAATTTCAGATTATTGTCGCGCCGATTGCACAGGGTAAAGGCTATGCCGAGCTGGCTTCACGCTTGGCGATTGAATATGCGTTTTGTGTACTCAATCTCTATAAGCTTTATCTGTATGTCGACAAAGAGAACCACAAAGCCATCCATATCTACGACAAATGTGGGTTTGCCTTAGAGAGCGAATTGCGCAGCGAATTTTTCGTCAACGGTGTGTATCGTGATGCGATTCGTATGTGCATGTTTCAACCGGAATATCTGGCGAATCTCAAAAATTGATGTGGTCAATGCATCGATAAATAAGCACGTAAAAACAGCGGCAATTGCCGCTGTTTTTACGTGTTTTTTATTGCGGGGGATACTTGCAGAAAATCCATCAAGATTGATAGCCTGTGGTTGTCTGCGGGGTTTGTCCCATCACTTTTTGCATACTAATTTTTAATCACTTTAATCACGTTGCGGTGCGATCATTTCCACATACTCATACAACTCCCCCAGAATTTCCTCGCCGCGCTCATCTGCCGTTTCAGACAGCGCATCAATCGATGCAAAGAAATCGTCGATATTGCGGGCACCGCCCAAACCGTCAAACAGACGCGCTGCGCGGTGATCTTCCCAGCGTTGATTTTCTTGTTCGGACAAGGTTTGCGGAAAATTGCGCGCACGATAACGGAACAGCAATTCTTCTAATCGTGTATCTGCGAAAGCAGGGCGTGCATCGCTGAGTTGTTGCGGCGACATGGCGCGCAAGTCAGCCAATGTGCGGCGGTCGTCATTGCTGACAAAACCGCCATACAGATCCTCATCCACATCGATCGGTCCCTCCGCCGGACGCTGGAATACTTGCCGCCATAACGTCGTCAGATCGGGTGCTTGCGCCGCGATGTCGGCGTGTTTCAGCGCCAATTCACGGTCCAGGCCCCATTTTGCTGCCATCTCGGGCGCTAAGGTTTTGAGGTTGCCGATCACCATCGGCGATTTGTTCAGATGAATTGATTTCAACGGTAAGCGTGTCATCCCTTCCGGCAGATCGGCCGTTTTGCTAAACAAACGAGTACGGACGGTTTCTGGTGTCAGAGCAAATAACTCGCTCGGGTCAAACGCAAGGTTCCATGCCAATATCTCGTTTTTATTCGTTGGATGTACGGCTAACGGCCACATCAACGCGATACAGCCTTGTTCAGCGGGGAACATGCCGGAAATATGCAGAAACGGTTTTTTTGCGGGCAAGCCTAACTCGACCGTGACGCGCTCTTTTTTATGTAATGCCAGGCAAAAATCGAACAGTTTAGGTTGCTGCTGGCGGATCAATCGGGCCAGCGCGATGGTGGCGCGTACGTCCGACAGCGCATCATGCGCCGCCTCGTGGCTGAGGCCGTTAGCGGCCGTCAGATGTTCAAGTCGGAAACTTGGACGCCCTTCGTCGTTAGTCGGCCACTGTATGCCGTCAGGACGCAGCGCATACGCGGTACGCACCACATCGAGAATATCCCAGCGGCCGCAGCGATTTTGCCATTCGCGTGCATACGGATCGATCAGATTGCGCCAAAACATGAAGCGCGTGATTTCGTCATCGAAGCGAATCGTGTTGTAACCGACGCCGATAGTGCCTTCTTGAGAGAAGGCTCGTTCTATTTCAGCCGCAAATTGATATTCGGGTATACCGCGCGCCAGACATTGCTGCGGCGTAATGTGGGTAATTAAACAAGACTGCGGGTCTGGCAAAAAATCGGGTGCGGGTTGGCAATACAACATGATTGGCGCGCCGATTTCATTCAATTCTGCATCGGTGCGGATGGCCGCAAATTGCGCCGGGCGGTCGCGTCGCGGTTGCGCGCCAAAAGTTTCGTAGTCGTGCCAGAGAAAGGTGTGATTGGACATCGATAGCGTCGTTATGGAAGGAGGGTTGATCCGAAATGGTGCAGTTTATCGCTATATTTCAGTGCGGTATTCAGTTTTTGCACAACTGAGGAGCGCTACTAAAAAGGTCAAAAAAGGGTCTTAGCCCCCGGAATTCATCAAACTAATAACTGCTATGGGGATTCGAAATTGGTACTTTTTCCTAGAAAAGCTATTCTGATTGTGCGCCGCAGCAATGTACCTCAAAGCGGTAATTATTGAATAGGAAAATATCATGTCTACATTGACACTTAATAGCAATACCCGTACCGCCGCTAATACTCAATCTGCCGGTTTTTTCAGCACAGTTTCATCTTTTTTCAAACGCATTGGCAACGCCTACGAAATGTCGGAAGCCGCACGTAAAGAAGCGTATCTGGCCGAAGCAGCTGACTTGTATGATCTGGAATATCGTATTCGTCAATTGGATCGTGAAACAGTTCAGTCCGCAGCATGGATGAAGGGCTATTAATTTAGCGATGTTGCAAGTGTAGTTCAATTGTTGTTTCACGACAGTCGATCGCGACTGCGCACCCCAGCATCGGATTTGGATGCATTTATTGGGGCACGCTGCTGCTGACCGCCATCGCAATAGCGATGTTTACATCGTGATGTTTTACGCTAGACTTTAGTTTGATTGTGCCAACAGCGAGAAATGCTCGACTGTTGGCGGGACGGCAAAAAATGGTCCCACGATGCCACGCCACTCGGCAAACGCAGCAGATTCACGAAAATCGCCAGTGTGATTTTCCAGTGTTTCCCACAAAATCGTCAGCACATAACGCTCTGGCGACTCAATTCCCTTATGTATCTTAAAACCGGCAAAGCCCTTGGCTGTGCTGATTGCTTCTGCAATGCCGCGTTGAATCGCTACATCAAATTCAGCTTGTTTACCGGGTTGAATGCGAATGTCTGCTAGTTCGAGAATCATGTTGGTTCCGTTTGGTAAGTGTGATCAGGCCGTAATTGTCGCATTGGATGGACAATCTTGGAGGAAAGCTGGCGTTGTATTCAGGTGAATTACTTAAGTCTGCTAATGCCGGCTGTTTCACCTGAATGACGACTCAGCATAATAGCTGCTTACGGCTTAATCTGCCCTGGCACGCTTACTTCCGACCACCGGCAAAAAGTCAGCGATTATCTGACAATCACCCTAGCAAGCTGCATAATTGGTGATATTCCATCTTTTATCAGGCAATTCTTATGTATCTCCCCAAGCACTTCGACGAGCCGCGGATTGACGTCATGCATGATCTGATTCGGGCCCATCCACTGGCGACACTGATTACCACGACCACCGACGGTATCGAAGCCAATCACATTCCTTTATTGCTAGCCGATCAACCGGCACCTTTCGGGACGCTCTTCGGCCATGTTGCAAGGACCAATCCGCTATGGCGCGAGGCGCAAAAAGACAGCGAAGTGCTGGCAGTATTTAGTGGCCCGAACACCTATATTTCGCCTAATTGGTATGCGACCAAAAAGCAGCATGGCAAAGCCGTTCCCACCTGGAATTATGCCGTCACGCACGCTTACGGCAAGTTGCGCGTTATTGATGATCCGGTGTGGTTGCGGCAGCATTTGGGTGCGCTAACCGCCCATAATGAATCAAATCAGCCCGCTCCGTGGGCGGTAACCGATGCTCCGCCCGACTATATTGACAAGATGATTACGGCGATTGTCGGCATCGAAATTACGATTACACGCTTGATCGGGAAATGGAAAGTAAGCCAGAACCAGCCTGCCGAAAATCGGGCCAGCGTGGTGCAAGCCCTGAATGCGCGTGGCGAAATGCAGGATGCTGCGATGGTAAATTTAGTGCTTGGCGGCAATAAAACAGACTAGCCGGCATTCTGTGCCGCCCGAAATCCCTAGCGTCCAGCAAAACATAAACTTTGTCTAATCCTGCTGCATTGTCTATGCTGTATTTAATCAGCATAGATGGAGGAGATTGTTATGTTAGCCCGACAAAGACTATATTTCATGTTGCCCGACGTCGTCAGTGCGCGCGGCATGCTGGACGAGCTGTTGCTGGCCCGCATTGACATTGGGCACATGCATTTTTGGGCGGCCGATGGGACTTTGCCTGATGATATGCCCGACGCGAATATCTGGCACAAAACCGATCTGACCCACGGTGCGCAAAACGGCATGATTATGGGCGGCGTGATGGGCTTTATCGGGGGTATCTGGCTAGTGTATTTTCCACCTGAATGGATACATCTGAATATGCTGGCAATCGTGGTTGCCACCGTTGCCGGGATTATCCTCGGCGGCTGGATGTCCGGTATGGCGGCAGCGGCACTGCCTAATTCGCGACTTGAAAATTTTCAGAGCGATATCGCCAACGGCAAAGTGTTACTGCTAGTCGATGTACCGTTCAAAAGGGTGCAAGCGATTGAAGCATTAATCGAAAAGCGCCATCCTGAGGCAAAATTCGGCGGCGTCGAGTCGCATATTCCCGTCTTTCCTTAGGGCTGCGATATAGCTTCGTTGAAGAATGCGATAGAAAAATCCCGGACACAGCTCCGGGATTTTTTTTGCCTTACCAGCATTCAGAATTATCTGTAGCGAAATGACGAATGTCGATTGTTATTTCCGGTTGGTCTTCGTACACTACTCCCCAATCAAAATTCAAATAATGCAACGGTTTTCTGCACGCGTTTTAGCCCAACTAGCGAATAACGCCCAATGTAGGAAACCGAACTTTCAGGGAGAAATACATGGCAGGTTCTTATTTCCCGCAGTGGCGCTTGCGTGCTGCTGCGGTTGGCGGGCAGGGTCAAATTATCTCTACCGATGAACGCTTGCCTTGGCCGCAGACGATGGCGATGGGTGTGCAGCACGTGGTCGCCATGTTTGGTTCGACCGTGTTAGCGCCATTGTTGATGGGTTTCGATCCCAATTTAGCCATTTTTATGTCCGGCATAGGAACGCTGCTGTTTTTCGTGCTGGTCGGTGGCCGCGTTCCCAGCTATCTAGGTTCCAGCTTCTCCTTCATCGGGCTGGTTATCGCCGTCAGCGGCTATAGCGGCACCGGACACAACGCCAATCTCGGGGTTGCGCTGGGCGGCATTATCGCCTGCGGTGTGGTCTATACCTTGATCGGTTTTTTGGTCATGTTAGTCGGCACGCGCTGGATTGAAAAATGCATGCCGCCGGTCGTCACCGGTGCGGTGGTCGCTGTTATCGGGCTAAATCTGGCACCGATAGCTGTCAAGGGTGTGAGCGGTAACAGTTTCGACGCCTGGATGGCGCTGGGCACCGTGTTATGTGTGGGCGCGGTCGCGGTGTTTGGACGTGGCATGGTGCAACGCTTGCTGATTTTAGTTGGCCTGCTGCTGGCCTACGTGATTTATGCGGTGCTCACCAACGGTGCAGGTCTGGGCAAGCCAATCGATTTTTCGATCGTCGCCAATGCTGCTTGGTTCGGCATTCCGCATTTTTCGGCCCCTGTATTTCAACTAAACGCGATGGCTTTACTGGCCCCGATTGCGATTATTCTGGTGGCAGAAAACCTCGGTCATATCAAAGCGGTCAGCGCCATGACGGGTCAAAATCTGGATAAATATATGGGCCGCGCGTTTGTCGGCGATGGATTGGCGACGATTCTCTCCGGCAGCGTCGGCGGTACTGGCGTGACCACTTATGCAGAAAATATCGGCGTGATGGCGGTGACTAAAATTTACTCTACATTGGTGTTCGTGGTTGCAGCTTGCATCGCGCTGATATTGGGTTTTTCGCCCAAGTTTGGTGCGGTTATTCAGACGATTCCAGCGGCAGTATTGGGCGGTGTATCGATCGTTGTGTTTGGTTTGATTGCCATTTCCGGTGCCCGTATCTGGGTTGAAAACAAAGTTGATTTTTCTAACAATCGTAATCTGATTGTCGCCGCAGTGACCTTGGTTTTAGGTGCGGGTGATTTCACCTTAAAGCTGGGCCAATTTTCGTTAGGCGGTATCGGTACAGCCACTTTCGGTGCGATTATTTTGTACGCGCTGCTCGGATTAAAGAAGTCGTAATTGGTCGCCGGTGGAAAGGCTTGCACCCACCAACATTGATCGTGTCGTAATTGCCCGGTCCGCGCCACGTAGTGCAACGCGACGTCGGAACAAAAAAAAGCGACGTGCAATTGCACGTCGCTTCTGTAAGAAATCTTAAAACGTTTTCAGTATTTACATCCTATTTGACAATGCAGTGGTGGCCTATTTCCAAAGTGCGCATTTGGATTCGGCCTTGGTGGTATACGCCTGATCGCCAGGAATCGTTGTTACAACTTTATAGTAATCCCACGGATATTTTGACTCTGCCGGTGTCTTGACTTGCATCAAATACATATCGTGCACCATCCGGCCATCTGGGCGGATGGTGCCATCTTTTGCGAAGAAATCGTTGACCTTGGTTTTCTTCATTTGCGCCATTACCTTTTCGCCATCATCCGTGCCTGCCGCTTTCACCGCATTCAGGTAAAACATCGTCGCGGAATAATCTGCCGCTTGCAGCGATGAAGGTTCTTTTTTCTGTTTGGCAAAGTATTTTTTAGCCCATGCACGGGTCTCTGGATTTTGATCCCAATACCAACTATCGGTCAGATACATGCCTTGCGTCAGATTCAATCCTAACGCATGCACGTCGTTGATAAACATCAACAGCCCAGCCAGTTTCATGGTTTTTGTCAGACCGAATTCGTTCGCGGCCTTGATCGAATTAACCGTATCGCCACCAGCATTCGCAATACCTAAAATTTGTGCCTTGGAGGCTTGCGCCTGCAACATAAAGGAGGAAAAATCGGATGCCGATAGCGGATGTCTGACTTCACCCAATACCGTGCCGCCACTGGCCTTGATGACCGCTGCCGCGTCTTTTTCCATTGATGCCCCGAACGCATAATCCGCTGTCAGGAAATACCACGTTTTGCCGCCTTGCTTGACGATTGCTGATCCCGTGCCCTTTGCCAGTGCCACTGTGTCATACGCGTAATGGATCGTGTACGGTGTGCAATCTTCATTGGTCAGGCGTGCGGTGCCTGCGCCGATGGCGATGAACGGTTTTTTCTTTTCAGCAGCAATTTTAGTCATTGCCAGACTGGTCGCAGAATTAGTGCCGCCCAGCAGCATATCTACGCCTTGCTGGTCAAACCATTCGCGTGCTTTACTGGCGGCGATATCGGCTTTGTTTTGATGATCAGCTATCACCAGTTCGATTTTTTTGCCATTCAGCGTACCGCCGAAATCGGCAATCGCCATGCGCACTGCCTCAACCCCGCCAGCACCGTCAATATCGGCATAGACGCCCGACAAATCGGTAATAAAGCCAATTTTTACGACATCACCTGAAATTTGCGCTGAGGCCGTTTGGTACAACCCCGTTGCCGTCAGTGTAATGATGGCAGCGGTCAGCGTTTTTATTGTTGTATTGATTTTCATGTCTTCTCCATTGGATGCAAAAACAGAATAATGCGAGGAATGCTGGTAAAAATGTTTGCTTGTTAGTCTTGTTTTTATACCCGCAAGACAGTGTGTAACAGCAGACTCCCCGGCGTCAACTGCGCCGTAGAAAACGCCTGAAAACTGTCGTAATTTCGGGAGGGCGGGTTTGAACGTGACCTATAAGCCATGCTATAAACCGCGCTATGGGTCCGCTGTAGGCTGCTATAGGCTGCTACATAAATGGCCGCCATCCACTACGATTTCTGCGCCCGTCATATACCGTCCTGCATCCGAAGCTAGCAATAACAATGCCCCATCCAGACTGGCAGCTTCACCAAAAGACCGCGAAGGGATGCGGGACTTCAATTGATCCCCGGCGGCGCTGCCCAGAAACTCTTCATTTAACTCGGTGACGATATAGCCCGGCGCTATCGCATTCACACGGATGGCGTAGCGCGCTAGTTCCAAGGCCATCGAGCGCGTCAGGTGACTTAACCCGGCCTTTGCTGCAGAGTAAGGGCCGACGCCGCCAGTCACGCGCCGGGCCAGAATCGAGCTGACGTTGATGATGCTGCCGCCGCGATCAAACGTCAGCATGCGTTGGGCCGCCTCTTGCGTCATCATCCAGGCGCCTTTTAAGTTGGTATCGAGAATCGCATCCCAATCGTCATCGTTATACTTCAACACGTTTTTAGTGTCGCTGATACCGGCATTGTTGACGATAATATCCAGGCTGCCGCAGGTCTGAATTGCCGCATCCAGGCAAGTCTGGATGGCGGTGCGCTGGGTCACATCAAGCGCCATCGCGTGGGCTTTGCCGCCGCTAGCATGGATTTCTGCCACTAATGCATGTAAGCGATCGACGCGGCGGGCAGTGACCACGACTTCTGCGCCTGCCGCTGCCAATGTCAGGGCAAAATGGCGACCGATACCGCTGGATGCGCCAGTCACTAGCGCCGTGCGGCCCGTCAGGTCGAAGATGGTGAACGCAGGATTATGCGAAGGGGAGGACATTTACATCTTCTTGGTGCGTGCCATGATTTTTTTAGCCAGACTCATCCGATGGATTTCGCTCGGACCGTCATAAATACGAAACGCACGCACATCGCGAAAAATACGCTCCACGATGGTTTCGCCGGTCACCCCCTGACCGCCCAATATTTGTACGCAGCGATCTACCACGCGCCAGATCGCCTCAGAACTCAGCACTTTTGTCATGCTGGATTCGACATTGCCGTAGCCGCCTTGATCGAGAATGTCAGCGCAATGCCAGATCGCTAACCGGGTGGTATGCATGTCCATTTCGTTGTCAGCCAGCATGAAACCGACGCCTTGGTGATCGCCTAGCAATTTGCCAAAAGACTGGCGGCTGCGAGCATAGTCGCAAGCAATATCGTGGGCGCGCCGCGCCGCGCCCAGCCAGCGCATGCAATGGGTCAACCGGGCCGGGGCAAGACGTATCTGGGCATAGCGAAAGCCCTTGCCGATCTCACCCAGAACATCGGTCGCCGGGATGCGCAGATTCTCAAACCGCAACACTTGATGGCCGCCGTTAAAACAACTATCCAGCGAGTCCATATTGCGCTCAATGATAAAGCCGGGACGATTGGTATCAGTCAAAAACATGGTGGCCGAACCGTCTTCCATTTTTGCCATAATGATCGCAAAACTGGCCCCATCAGCGCCCGTGATAAACCATTTTCTGCCGTTGATAACGTAGTCGTCACCGTCGCGCACGGCGATGGTCGCCAGCATTTGCGGGTCTGAGCCAGCGCCGTTATCTGGCTCGGTCATCGCAAAGCAAGAGCGTGTCCGGCCTTGCACCAATGGCACCAGCCAGCGCTCTTTTTGCGCTGCTGTCGCGACCACCTCCATCAAATGGACATTGCCTTCATCCGGCGCATGAATATTTAAAGCGACCGGGCCTAGCGGTGAATAACCGGCTTCTTCAAACACAATCGCTTTAGCGACATGCGACAGGCCAAGGCCGCCCATCTCAGTGGAGGCGTGCGGCGTGACTAAGCCTTGCACGCGCGCTTTGGCGATCAACGCTTGGCGCAGTTCTTCGCTGGGACCGTGCGCCGATTGGCGAGGATCGCGCTCCATTGGAATCACTTCGTCGGCGATAAAGCGCCGTGTCTTTTTCTGTAAGGCCAGCAAATCGTCGGGAATGGTGAAATTCATCGAAATAACCTTATCTAAAATGCGGGAAAAGTGCCTGCCTCAGACGGAAGGAATGGCGCGTGGATTGGAGATCGCTAGTTGGCGACGCGTGATCTCGGTCAGCGCTGCGAATAGCGCTTTTTGTTGTGCGCCCGCAGCATCGAATTCACCATCCCGTATGGCGATGCTGAGGGAGCGCCGTAGCTTGATAATTTCTTCTGACACCAACCCTGTATTGTCTACTGCGCTAGTATCGCCAAGCAGTTGACGCAGTGTCGCCAGTTCCAATTGTTCAGTCTGTGCCGCTAGCGTCAGTTCGCGACTTGCTATGAGCATCGCGTTAGCAATCATTCTGGCTTCATACCGCAGCGTCTCGGGCAGCGCAGGCAGCAAGTGTTGCAGCAATGCCTCGCGCGCAGTTTTCAGCAATTCTTTGCCATCGACTTGTTTATGCATAACATTCACCTTTAGTCAGGGCCAGAATTTCAATTTCCAGCTCAGGCAACATGCGCCCGGTCAGTGCTAGTTCCAACGAGGTTTGTTGCCCTGACAAATGCCGATCTGCTTGTTGCAACGCAATAATTGCCCACCGCAGATGCGCCATCACTTGCCAGAAAATCAGATCGTGGCGCGTGATTACAGCGTTAGAAACCGTTGCATAGCCATGGAGAAAATCGTCGATTTCGCCAATACCGCCGGCTTCGCGACGGGGACCTGCAAAGCGCCAGCAGCGCGCCGTGAACCAACCGATATCTTCACGGGGATCGCCCCAGCCAGTAAATTCCCAATCCAGCAGGCCGCTCAGATGCCCGTCGTGGATCATGTAATTTCCCGTGCGGTAATCGCGGTGCAGCAAACAGGGCGAGGTTATTTCAGGCCGATGTTGTTCGCACCAGCGCAAACCCCATTCCAGAACCGGTGCAGCGACGTCCAGCGCATCCAGATAGCCGCGATAGGTCATCACGCTGGCAAGTGCCGGGTCGGCAGCAGGTGGTGGTAAAAAGGATAGAGCGAGATGGGGCGGCTTTACGGTATGCAGGCGCGCCATGTTGGCACCCAGTTCCGCGACTAAGGCAGCCCGATCCGGCGTCAGAGCATCATCGTTGGTAATCCGATGTCCGGCGGCGATTCCGGGAACGCATTCCATCAGAAAGAAATCGCGTCCGAGGATGGCGCGATCCTGGCAGCACCACAATACTTTCGGTGCTTTGACACCTGCGTCATACGCGACCCGCAGCACCGCAAATTCCTGTGCCCGACTCAGGCTGACAGGCACGCTGGAAAGTGCATCGGTGCGCAATACCCAGCGTTGCGCACCCTGATAGGGTCCATCGCTGACCTGTACAACCATCAGCCAGTTTTCTTGAATTGCGCCACCGGACAAACGTTGGAGTATTTCGATGTGAACTTCTTTTGCTGTCGTGACTAACCGAAGATAGCTTGTCAGTGCGTCGCGGTAGGTGCTGATGTCGCCTGTCATTTCAGATTCCGTCGTACTGGTGTTACTTGTCATGTTGTCTGCACTCACTTTTCCTAAATTCAAATTTTTAGAATTCTTAAGGACTGCCATTGCAGAATACGTTTTTCTGAGCCAATGGGGTGACTTATATCGGCAATTTTGGCGTAACCAAACCTTGTATGCACGTATTGCGAATAAAGATGCACCTACTTTATGCGACATATATTAAACAGATGTTCACGGTATCGCTGAATTAATTTTTTTAATTGAAGGATATATTTGTGTTTTGGTACTGTATTAACAGTTCTGCCATTGAAAAAGCCGGTCATTTGGAGGAAATGACCGGCTTTTTACGCTATTACCAAGCTATTGACATCACCAAAGTCGGACTGGTGATGGGTGTTAGAAATTTATTTCGTGCTTTTCCGATCATCAACGATCTCGAAGTCGGGATAGTTATGGGCAACGCAACGGGCATAATCACCATTGCCGTATTGACCGCTGCTGCCATCGCGGATCGCTGTCCAAGGCATTTCCCAATGGACTAGTTTGCATGATGGTGTGTCGCTCCATGTCGTATCCCAGTAAACATTTGCCGAAGCCGCACCGCCGCCAGGATGCTGGTTCGAGATCGTCATTTCGTTGCAGAGCAAATTTTCTGCGGCAATATCAACGCTCAATAATTCAGCAGTTTCAGCGTAAAACTGAGCGCGTTTTCCTTGCGCTGGAAGCACATTTTTAGCGCCGCACTCAAATTTTCCGTGAAGCATATTGGTTGTCAGGCCAAAGCCGGGAATCCAACCTTGTGCCTGATCGACAGCATTTGGCTTCCAGCTACCGTCAATGATCTGAATGATCGACGGTGTTGATAAGTTCGGCATATTGACGAACGAGAATATAGCGCTGCCAAAATTTAGCCATGTATCAGCCACCATCGCAGGATTGTTTAGCAATACTTTCGCGTCACCAAACACCGACAACGAGAATGGCGCGTAATTATAGTAATAAGCGAGTTGGCTACTACCGCGACCGAAATAATTTTGGAATTTACCATTTTCCATGACGCCGCATGACCAGTCCGAAGTGTAAGCGGGAGGGGATTCGCCGGGCGCACAGCCCCATACATACATTCCGTAATCGACGTTTTCTAGCGCCGGTTCGCCGCGCATTTTTTCACGCAGCAGATTTAGCGATTGACGTGCTTCAGGCACTGCATGATTGGCATCTTTCAGACCGGAATCTTGTGCGAAATGGGCGAATAATGTGGCGACCGTTTTGCTGCAAATGGCGCCAGCGTCACGGCCATCGTCATAACTACCGCAAAATGCTGGGTACTTTGCCACGCCTTTGAGGAAATTAGCGTAGTTATAGCCTTCATGACGCAGTTCCGGATCAGCCAGCTGGTCGAACATTTGTTGATCAACGATAGACTCAACCCGACGCACATTGTCTGGATTATTCGGATTTAACGGCGCGACCAATGAGACTTCTTCATTTGTGATCGTGCGTGCGACTGCTTGGTACTCCTGAATCCGTGGGTCATCCGATAAACGCTTTTCTTCCGCAAGCAATTCGCTCAGCGCTAGCTGTTTTTCGGTAAGTTTAACCTTGCATTGACCTAAGTCCTGATAGCGAAAGGCGTGACCGGCATTATCCGGTGCAGCGTTCCAAAGTTTATTCTGCACGTTCGATAGCGTGTAAAGATTGTTTTTGTACACGACTTCCTCGCCACTATTGATGATCAGCGAAGGGGTCCATTCCACTTTATCGGTACAGTTCACTGCCTGGGCTTGTGGGCTCACGATCGCCATGTATGCGGCCGTCACTGCGATGAAGATTTTGGTTTTATTTAACATGCCACGGATTTCCTATAAATGTGAATAACGGTTCTCAGCATCGAGGAAAGGTTTTCTGAGGGGATACAACATCTCAGTCTTTTATCAAGACGTCAGAAGGGCTTTGCGCGCTCTGGAAGCAGAATGTCTTGAAGCTGCTTTATTGTAGAAATACCGTGTGGTAAAAAATACGAGAGGCTTCTTTTTATGCGCCAGATTTATACGGAAATGTAGGCAGAAAATTCTGGGGCAGAATAATGAAGATTTAATAGCCGCGCATAATCCCGTCGTGCACAGGGCTTTATCCCTGCTTAGAATAAGTAAAAATTAGTTATCCTTTTGCCCGTACGGGGTTAAAAGTATCCTGCGGGCAATATTTCGTAATGCGCATAACAATATTTAAATCTTACATAATGTTTTGGATGGTTTATGATCGAGTCTTTCATGCCGATATGGGCGAGATCACATGCATCGCGGTCGCCAATTCTTTACCTTAAAGTTGTCGGCAAGTTGTATATTGGCGTTTGGCCTGATAGTTTCTTTTACCCTTTTTTTCTGGGTCTATAGCCAGGAACAGGATAATGAGCGGATCGCTTTCGAGCGACGTGCGCAATTTCGCGTGGCGATGGTCAAGCAGGGCGTGGCCAATGCGCTGGAAGCATTGCGGGTGGTAAATCAATTATTTGCGACCAATGGTACGGTGAACCGCGAGCAATTTCATTCTTTCACGCAGCCACTGCAATCACGTTATCCGTATATAGAGGCATTCGGTTTTCATCGTCTGGTCTCTCAGCAACAACGCTCCGCGTTTGAATCGCATATACAAATACATTCGCCGGGTTTTACTATCGACGACATGGTGAACGGCAAGCGCGTGGTAGCACCTGTAAAACCGCGTTATCGGGTGGTGGAATATATTGAACCGCTTGAGGGCAATGAAGCAGTGTTTATTCTGGACGCATCTTCTCTGCCCTATCAGGATGAGGCGATTCAGCGCGCCGCAGACACTGGCTTGCCATCGGCTACTGGTTTGTTTCGATTCTTTAAGGCGACCGGCGAAAAGCGCGGCTTTCATATCATGATGGCGGTGTACAAAGGCGGGCCTGTGCCCCAAGACGTCAACGCACGTCGATTGGCTGTGATTGGTTATACCGTGGCGATGTTACGGGCCGATGATCTCTTTGATAAAATATTTGCACCGGCCGAAACGATAATCACTACTGGGCTGGATATCAGCGTGTATGCAGCCGCATCGGCCGATGACAGCAAGCTGGTTTACGGACCTACGGGTACGGCAACGCTTAACAACGCCCCTGACCTGCATTTTCTCTGGTATTTCGGAGTGGCACCGCGCCCCTTTTTCTATAATATTGATATTGCCGGTACGCGTTGGCTGATGCGTATTTCGGCGCTTCCAACGCCATTTTTAGCTGCGCACAGCGGCGCATTGTTCTCTTTATTACTGGGCTTGCTTGCGACCATAATAGCGACCGCTTACTTGCAGACAAGCGCCCTGCGTGCGCAACGTGTGCAGCGTTTAGTCGCACAGCGCACGGATGAACTTAAGCAGGTAAATCAGCTTCTGATCAACGATATTAAGGCGCGCAAACGGGCCGAGGAAGATTTGCAGGATTCCCGTTCAACCTTGCGAAAACTGGTCGATCACCAGGAAAGTATCAAAGAAGACGAACGCAAACGCATTGCCCGCGAAATCCATGATGATTTGGGGGGTGTATTGACTGGCATCAAGGCAAATGTTTCGGTATCGATCGACCGGACATTGCGTGCGGGCCAAGTCGCTGACCCTTTATTGGTTGAAGCTGCGGAGCAAGTCGATACGGCGATTGAAACCGTGCGCAGAGTAATTTCCGATTTGCGGCCCAGCGTGCTCGATCATTTGGGTGTATGGGCGGCATTGGAATGGCATGCCGGGCAAATTGAAGAGCGGACCGGATTGCAATGTATTTGCAACATTAGTGAAAGTGCGTCAATGATCGATCTTGATCCCGAGCGCAGTACGATGCTGTTTCGGGTGGTGCAAGAGTCGCTCACGAACGTGGTGCGACATGCTGGCGCTTCTCAAGTAAAAATTGGAATTTTGCGTCATAAAAATGCGATCATTGTCGATATTAGGGACGACGGCAAAGGCATTGATGCGCAGCAACTGCTCAATGGTGAGGCATGGGGTATTCTCGGCATGCATGAGCGCACTCGTCATTTTGGTGGCGAGCTTAAAGTAAGTGGTATCTCAGGTAAAGGGACGGCAGTGTTATTGCGCTTGCCGCTAGAATAGAAACATGCAGAATAAAAAAATTAATGTATTGCTGGTCGACGATCATGCAGTTGTGCGCAACGGTGTGCGATTAATGTTGAGCGTTGCGCCGGATATTGTCGTCACCGGCGAGGCTGAATCCGCAGAAGAGGCAGCGCGACTGGTGCGCAAGCAAGAATTCGATGTAGCGCTACTGGACATCGCACTAGCTGGGCAAAGTGGGCTGGATCTGCTGAAGCGATTACGGATCGAAAAGCCGAGTCTGGCGGTACTGATATTGTCGATGTACTCGGAAGAGGTGTATGCGGTCAGGGCGCTAAAATTGGGCGCGGCTGGCTATTTGACCAAGAGCAATTCGGCTACGACGATGATTGAAGCGGTGCGCAAAGCCGCTGCTGGCGGCAAATATCTCAGTCCGACATTGGTAGAGCGTCTGGCCAACATGATTGGCAATGAGCAAGTCATTCCGCATGAAGCGCTGTCGGATCGCGAGTTGGAGGTATTAAAACTGTTGGCCTCAGGCGAAAGTCTGGTGAAAATCGCCCAGAAACTTCATTTAAGCCCCAAAACGGTGACTACGCATCGCACCCATATTTTGGAAAAAATGGGGATGACAAGCAACACCGCGTTGGTGCGTTATGCACTGGAAAATGGCCTTTTAGTCTGAGTTTTGCTTAACCGTTAGTCGAGTGGCCTTTTTCCTTGTCTGATCATTAGATGATCCGAAGTAATGGCGCGCGCAATGCGTGCCAATTTGAGTCGGGTCACCGACTTTTTGCAAGCCACCTACCTGCACGCAATATTCGCGGCAATGTCGGAAACTTCCGAAAGCGGCAGTCAGGTTTTCCCCTATAGAACAAACCGCGTTCCCCCGATAGTATCTAGGGAGCCGTTTGCGCATACTAAGCGGTGTTGCCGCGATTCTAACTATTGGCCTTAAACCAGTAACAAGAATTGTTTCGTTATTACTGCTCGGTTGCCCTTTAGGAGAGAAACAAATGATGCTTTCAAATGGACTCTATTCCGCCGCAATAAAGGATTTTTTCGAATCTCAATATGCGTTATCAAAGACCCTTACCGAAGCGACCATGGGTTGCGCGGAAGAAGTCATCGCATTGAATATCCAAGCCGTCAAATCACGACTGGCAGATACCACGCAGTTTACGCAAGAGTTAATGGCCGCCAAAGACCAGCAAGAGCGCCTGACATTAACCACGGCCCGTTTGCAAGGTCGCGTAGAAAAAACGTTGGCCCTTGGCCGACAGATGGCAGCTGCCACGACCAAAGCCCAGACTACATTCAGCAGCGAAATTCATCGCTACGTTGAAGAGTCCAAACGATCGGTCGGCAGCATGATGGAGCATCCGGATAACACCGCTTCTGAAGGTTTTCAAAGCGCTTTGGGCGTCATGAAAACAGCGATGGAAACGGCGCATAACGGCGTTGTTCAATTCAATCAGGCGACCCGTGAAGCGGCCGGAAAAATGGCTAGCGTTGCCATTGTATTTTCGGTTGTCCCTGAAGCTGAAGACACCGCGATCAACAAAAAATAAGCATTCTCAGCATCAATCCCGCCACGTTTTGCATCAATCATCTGCGTCGTGGCGGAGCGTAAATAAGTCGCAAGTAGTCTTACAACGACAACATCAGCGACAACGATATCTAAAAATGAGACAGGACAAAACATGAAACGCATTGCATTAGTAACAGGTGGTATGGGCGGTTTGGGCGAAGCGGTGTGCATCAAACTGGCAGCATTGGGTTATCAAGTGGCGACGACCTATTCGCCGGGCAATACCAATGCTGAGACATGGATGGCAGCGATGCGCGTGAAAGGATTTAACTTTTGCGCCTACGAGTGTGATGTTTCCGATTATGAATCTGCCAGAGAGTGCATCAGAACCGTCCAGCGCGAACTTGGTCCGGTTGACGTGTTGGTTAACAACGCCGGTATCACGCGGGACATGACGTTCAAAAAAATGGACAAAACGAACTGGGATCTGGTGATGCGCACGAATCTGGATTCAGTTTTCAATATGACCAAGCCGGTATGCGATGGCATGGTCGAGCGCGGTTGGGGCCGGATTATAAATATCTCGTCAGTCAATGGACAAAAGGGTGCGTTTGGACAAACTAACTATGCCGCAGCGAAGGCCGGAATGCATGGTTTTACCAAAGCGCTGGCATTGGAAGTGGCGCGTAAAGGCGTGACCGTCAATACGATTTCGCCGGGTTATATCGGCACCAAGATGGTGATGGCAATTGATCCAGAGGTACTCGAAACCAAGATTATTCCACAGATTCCGATGGGGCGTCTGGGCAAGCCCGAAGAGGTTGCTGGTTTAGTGGCTTATTTGGCGTCGGATGAAGCAGCCTTCCTCACTGGGGCAAATATTGCAATCAATGGTGGTCAGCATATGTCGTAAAAATGTTCGCTGAGGAGTTTAGATAACGTAACAAGCATCATTTCTTTGTTCATGTAAATAATCACAAGGCACTTGCGTGATGCAGACACCGAAACATCAGGTTTGCATCATGCAAGCACCACATTTAAAAAAGCATTTGTGCAACATCTGAGTGATCTCGGAAAAAGCGAATGAGGACATTATGGAATGTAGTGCTGAAACAAATAGTCACGCGATAGAAACCGGACAACTGCAACCTGCCTTATATGCCGAACTCACGCGATTGCGTGTGTGTGACGACAGTGAGTTTGAAGGCAGTTTTAAAAAATTTGTCAGCCATCTCGAACAGGATTTCTTTGAAAAAGAAAAGTTAATCGGCACCGAAACCGGCAGATACGTTAAGAAGTATCGACAGACCCATGCAGAACTGCTGATGCTGTTGCACCACGCCCAGGCGCGGGTGATGCAGCAGGATCATCATTTGGGCCGAAAAATAGTCGAGCTTTTGCCGCACTGGTTCCTACGCAACAGTCTTGGCTGACGTTGGGCTGACTTACAGCAAAAGGTTCTGAGCTTAGATAGTCGTACTGTCCATACGCGCGCTGCATACGCCTTACCTAAGCTTTGCGGCGCGTGCATCCATTGCAAGAGAGGCATCGTATGCATAGCACTGACGGCCCTCTTAAACGGAACCATTCGATAAAAAATGCACGCTTGCACCACATAATCGCACGCGCCCGAATAATCTACTTATCAGCGTTAAGAGGTTATCTGCGGATGCAGTTGCGTTTGAAATCAAAGGATATATCACGCTAACAACAGCATAGGCCTATCAGTCAGGTGAGCCGCATTGCGCACCCCACAAGCATTATTTCAACTTTAAGGGGATTCTGTAATGCCGATTTTCTGGAATGGCTACTTGATAGCGCTATCAATTATGATTGCCATGTTTGGCGCATTTTCAGCTCTCGCCCATGTCGAAAATATGCGCGAAAGTACCGGGAAAGCGGCATTTTTATGGATGATCTGCGGTGCCATCACGCTCGCGATGGCTATCTGGGCGATGCATTTTATCGGGATGCTGGCCTTCCACTTACCCATAGCGCTTTCTTACGATTTTGAACTGACTGTGCTCTCTATCGTGCCAGCTATTGCAGGCACATTAGTTGCCTTCATTTTGCTGCAAAATCATAGCCTCCAATTTCAGCGAATTGCAGGCGCGGGCATTGTGATGGGGCTGGGCGTGGCAGCGATGCATTACTCGGGCATGGCGGCGTTGGAAATGACGCCTGCAATTCATTACGATCCGCTGATATTTTCGCTTTCAGTTCTCATCGCTATCGCCGCTGCGACCGGCGCGCTGTTAATCGCATTTGGCGGCGAAAAAGCTAAGTTGCTGTCGCTGAGGAAGCAAGGATTTGGTGCAATGGTGATGGCCTTTGCAGTTTCTGCGATGCACTATACGGCAATGGCGGGCACCAGTTTTGCTGCCGACAGTTTTTGCACCGTCGGTGGCGTCAGCATCGATCGCACTTTGCTGGCGCTGGTCGTCGCGTCTTTGGTCTTGATTCTGTTTAGCATCGGTTCGCTGATCAGTTGGTTAAACCGAGGGATTGTGTTGGAGCGATTGCGATTGGCACATACGGATTTGAAGGCGACTAGCAAGCAGTTACATCAGGTTGAAGATAAATTATCCGGTATTTTGGAATCGATGCCGATGGTGGTCTGGTCGGTCACGCCAGAGCTTGTGCTTTTGTATCTGAATCCTTTTGCGGCGATTATTTACAGTCGGCCAGTCGCTGATTTTACTGCCGACAAAAACATCTGGCAGCGGGTAGTGCATCCAGATGACTACGCGATCGTGGAAGAATGGCTGGCGCGTGTATTGGCGGGGAATCCGCAAACGTTGCAGTACCGCGTTGTCCGTCCGGATGGCGAGATACGTTGGCTTGAAGACCGGGCCAAAACGGTACGTGATGTCAATGGGCAGGCGCTGCGTATTGACGGTGTTGCAGCAGATATTTCTGAGCGCAAGGCCAGTGATGATCGCAACGAATTTCTGGCGAACTATGATCCTTTGACCGGGCTGCCGAACAGAAACTTTTTTATGAATCGGTTAGAGCAAGGATTAGTGCAGGCCCGCCGGTCGCAACGCAAGCTAGGATTGTTATCGCTGGATATTGATCGGTTTAAAAGTATTAACGAACATTTCGGCCGCCCGTTTGGCGATGATCTATTGTGCGAAATTGGGGAAAAGCTGCAATCGGTATTGCGCGCCGGGGACACTGTAGCAAGGCTTGGCGATGATGAGTTCGTCATCGTGCTATCTGAAATCCGCGAGGCCGAAAACGCAGGTCAGTTTGCGATGCGCGTGTTGAAAGTATTTTTGCTGCCATTGATGGTGCGGGGACATGAACTGAACATCAGCATTAGTATTGGCGTCAGCGTATATCCCGACGATGGGATTGAAGCCGCCACCTTGCTGAAGCATGCCGATGTCGCGATGTATCGCGCGAAAGACCAACAAGGCGGCAACTGTTTTCAATCCTATACGCAGGAGATGGGGACCAAAGCAATGGAACGCGTGCGACTTGAACATGCTTTACATCACGCGCTGCAAAACGACGAATTCGAACTGCATTATCAGCCCCTGATTGACCTCAAAACCGGACGTATAAAAAGTGTCGAAGCGCTGCTCCGCTGGCATCATCCCGACCTTGGCTCTATTGCGCCAGGGCGATTCATTCAGTTGGCAGAAGACACCGGTTTGATCGTTTCAATCGGTGAATGGGTTCTGAAAACTGCCTGCGCGCAAGTCAGTGCATGGATTCAAGAAGGATTTCGCCTGAATGTTGCTGTCAACGTTTCGGGACGGCAGCTACAGCAAAAAAATATGCCGCTGATGGTTCAATCCGCGTTGGCAAGCGCTGGACTGGACCCGGCGTGCCTTGAGTTAGAGCTGACCGAAAGTATCTTAATGAATGATGCCGAGGGGACTGTTCAAATTCTGAATCAGCTTAAAACCATCGGCATAAAAATGTCGATAGATGACTTCGGCACGGGCTTTTCAAGTTTGAGTTATTTGAATCGTTTTCCTGTCGACATCATCAAGATCGATCAGTCGTTTATTGCCGATCTGGATAAATCGCCCGAGGCTGGCTCGATTATTCTGACCGTCATTGCATTGGCAAAAGCGCTCGACCTGAACACCGTTGCAGAAGGCGTTGAGACTGCCGAGCAGCTCGATTTTCTATATCTGAACGGCTGTGACGCGTTGCAAGGCTTTTATTTTAGTCGCCCTTTACCGGCCGTTGAAATGCTGGCGCTGTTGCGTCGCGGAACAAGTCTGGATCTTGAAAAAATTGCCCCTGTCAATCCATTGCTGCACATGCTTCGACATTAAGGGATAGATTTCAATGCGGTATTCTCGAATCCAGCCGACTTTGGCGGCGCTGCTGGCGTGCATCTCACTGGCTAGCTGTGATGATCACAGCACAGATAATCGAAACGATAAGGCGGCGACCGTCCCAGCCGCTGCCGTGATGGCGAATCATCTGAAACTGACCGGCGCAAGTACCACCGCAGCATTGATGAAGCCTATCGTGGAGCGCTATCAGGCGCTACATCCAGAGGTCAGCATCACCATCGAAATGGGCGGTGCCGAGCGCGGGGTTAACGATGCGCGTAACAACATGGCCAATATCGGTATGGTGTCGCGTTTGATCACCGACAAAGATCAAGATATTAAAGGCTTTCCCGTGGCACGGGATGGGGCGGGATTATTGGTACACAAAGACAATCCGGTCACCTCGCTTTCCTCTGCTCAGATTGTGGCCATTTTTACCGGCCGCATCGTTAATTGGAAAACGGTTGGCGGGCGCGATGCGCCGATCATCGTGATCAAACGCGAAGAAGGGCGGGGTACTGTCGTTTTATTCATGCACTACTTTAAGCTAACCTACGCTGACATAAAAGCGCGTGCAGTGTTAGGCGAAAATTCTGCCGTGATCGCCGCGGTGGTCGCGCAGCCGAATGCGATCTCGCTCATGTCGGTCATCGTCGCTGAGCAGGATAGTCGCAACGGCGTGCCCATCAAGCTGATCGCGCTCGACGGTATTGCGGCAACACACGGCAATATCCTTAGCGGCGACTATCCATTGGCGCGCCCATTGACATTAGTCACGCGGGGACTTCCAGAGGGCCTGTCGAAAAATTTTATAGCCTATTCGCTCTCACCGCAGGTCGCCGATATTGTTGAGAAATTGGGCTTCGTGCCGTACCAAGAATGATTACCATCCCAACAAATTGCACGCAACTATGGCAAAAAATCCGTGCGCTCTGCACTTTTCCCGCAGTCAATCTTCGGCTTTCTTTGATCATTGGGTTTGGGGTTGTGTTGGGCTTGTTTACATTAGTCGGCCTGCTGGGGATTATCGGTCAACGCACGACGGTTGGCGAATTCAATAAATTGCTGGCCGTCGATATTAAAACCGCCAGCCTCAGCCAGCGCAGCGTCGTGGCGATGATGACGGCGCGTCGCTATGAAAAAGCGTTTCTGATGACGTATCACGAGTTCGGTTTTGATGAAGCAAAATCGCGCTATGTCACGCTGTTGCAGGCCAATCTTGCCGATGCCCGTCAAGCGCTGGATGAGATGCGGGTACTCTCGGGAAGCATCGAGGCGACCAAGGAAATCGGCGAAGCTGTAATCGCCATCGACAGGTATGAAAAGGCCTTTCTCGCGGTGGTTAATCTGCATGGAAAACTGGGCTACATCGATACGGGTCTGGAAGGTGAATTTGGTAATAAGGCGCGCCAGATCGAAGCCTTGCTGGACCATGCTAAAGAACCCGCGCTGTTCGTCGATTTATTGACGATACGCCGCGAAGAAAAGAATTATTTGTTGCGCGGGCGCGATCTCGATAACCAGGCGACCCAAGGAGCCATTACCCAATTTAAGCGCGATATCGGTGCAAGCGTTGTCGGATCCAGGCGCGCTAAACTGATTGAACTGGCTGATTTATATGCGCTTCGATTTGGGGAATATGTCGAAACGATGCACCAGATTGGTCTGCAAAAGCGCAGCTATCTTTCTGCCGCGCAAATGGTAGAGCCTTATCTGGAAAATTTGCTGTCTCGTGCATTGGCAAAAAGTGATGCTGGACGCGACGCCATCCGAAAAAAGGCAATCCGTACCGAAGCAATCATCGAAGGAGTTGGATTTGCCACCATCTTGCTGGGCATCCTGATTGCATGGACAGTATCGATGCGTATCACGATCGCGATTCGACAGACCATCGCGTTCGCAAAGGGCATAGCCGCCGGCGATCTGCGAACGCGTTCCAGTTATGTTGGAAATGATGAATTCGATGTTCTCGGCCGCTCGTTGAATCGCATGGCAAGCGCGTTGCAAGACGCCATTCAGTCTCGCGAGCAACGCGCCTTTGAGTTGGAAGAAATCAACGGGATGATGGAAAAAGAAATCGTCGCCCGCAAGCAAGCAGAAAAGGATATTCGCAAAGCCAACGCCGAGCTGGAACAACGCGTCATGAGCCGGACCGCAGAGCTAGCCAAGAGCGAAGAGCGGTTTCGGCGGTTGGCCGATCTATCCTCAGACTGGTATTGGGAGCTGGATGAAAATTTCCGTTTTATCGCACTCACTGACGGCATTACGAAACGTAGCGGAACCCATATCGAGCATTACATTGGCAAGACACGTTGGGAAATGCCGATTGCATTGACGCCGGAACAATGGGCATCGCACAAGGCAATATTGCAAGCCCATTTGCCGTTTTCAGATTTCGAATTCATGGTCCAATTCGACAACGTCGCGCCGGAATGGATGAGTGTTTCAGGTGAGCCGCAATTCGATCTGCAAGATGTTTTTACCGGCTATCACGGCATCGGAAAAGACATCACAGAGCGCAAGCAGAATGAAGAGCGGATAAGGCATCTTTCCTTGCACGACGTGCTGACAGGCCTGCCTAATCGGGCGTTGTTACAGGATCGTTTGAAACAAGCCCTGACGTATGCAGCCAGATATTCGCGCATAGTCTGGGTCTTGTTTATGGACCTTGATGAGTTCAAAGGCATCAATGATACATTCGGCCATAAAGCTGGCGACAAAGTACTCAGCACAATGGCCAGGCGCTTAAAAGCCGCTATTCGCGAAAGCGATACCGTAGCCCGGTTAGGCGGAGACGAGTTTGTGATGGTGCTGGCGGAACATGTCAACGGCAGTGATATTTCGTCCGCCGTAGAGCGCATTATGAAAGAAATGTCGCGACCACTGACAGTGAACGGCACAGAGGTATATATCGGTTCCAGTATTGGTGTAGCGACCTTTCCGAAAGATGGCACAGACGCCAATACGCTGATTGAATGCGCCGATGCGGCGATGTATCAGGCTAAGCAAAGCGGACGTAATAACGTTCAGTATTACAAAAGGCCGCAAGAAGGCATTGTGCTGAGTGGCGATGAGGGAAGTGTGAATGGCAAGCTAGTCTTGCTGCAATCCTGATAGACGTGCGAAACGCGTTATTTGGCAATCGACGCTATTTGCTCAGCATCGATTGCCATATAAAGCCGCTAAAGAGGGCTTTGTAGGGGGTACTAACTAAATAACAGAATCAAATGACAGAATCGTCATCGCTGTTGTCATTGGACGCTACAGTGTTATTGCTTTGATCGTCATCATTCGATGAGTCGTCGTTGTAGTAATTATTAATAGTCGTATTTTCCACCGGCGCAGCAGAGGTCGAGGGCGACATTCCGTTTTGGTTCATGAATCCAGAACCGCCACCGCTGTTCGGATGCATCATATGTTCAATCCCCTGAAATAAGAAAGCGCCGCCCGCCACGCCCGCTGCCGTAGCCGCAACCGTGCCAAGCACATTTCCCATCCCGCCGCCAAAAAATCCCGGTGCTGCCGCTGGTGCTTGCGTTTGCATCGGAGGCGCTTGCATAGGCGCAGACGGTTGCATCATCGGCATTGCCGCCGGACGTGCGGGGATGCTTTGTGAGGGCGTATTGCCCCAAGCATTCTGGTCTAGAAAACTACTAACAGGCGCGGGCGCTGCCTGTGCCTGAATTTGGCGCTGAAGCGTCGCAATTTGCGCTTTTGCCGTATTGAGTGCCTGATCCATCAACAGCGCACGCTGTACTAAAAGGTAGGCAGCATCCGGTTGCTGTGCTACGGCACTGTTAATCAGCGCATCAGCTTGCGGGTCTTTTGGAACGCCGCGCACTTGCACCAATTGGGTCAAAAAGTCTTGCAGTGGCTGGGATTCTTGCGGGGTCATATTTGTTGCTCCTATAGCAGCGAAAAAGAATGCATTTCAATGATAACTAGAGCGATATTATGCACGGGTTTCTGGGAGTCGTAGTGCGTCTGAGAGACTGTTGCCCAAAGGAAAAATTGCCATAAATGTACGTTGAAAAAAGGATAATTGCGATTGTAGTGCTGCACCATCACTGGCGGAGGATAAAGCGTCTCAATGATCTGAGATTCGTTGCCAATCTATCACTGTTAGCGGGCTTATCGCAGAGATCAAAAATACTGGACGTCAGGCTTTTAGGGGAGGGCATTGCAGTATTTGGCAGCGTTTGTAGAACTGCGCCCGTTTGAGCCAATACAATGAGGTACGGCTATCGGCAGAATCCTTTATTGCCTGTGCCGGATCTTTGCGTAGCATCTCAAGGCTAAATTCAATATGGGTTAATGCTTCGACAAAGCCTGTCTGATCAGCATAAGATTCCCACCATGTGTCGGCTGCATTATCTGTGCCTGTACCGACAATTTTTTAGGGGCATTATCGGCTTCAATTAATGTGGTCGAAAAGGCGGGGGCAATGAATGATGCGATTAAGCCTATTGCTAGTAAAGAACGCCTGTTTAAATATGGATATTTCAACTATTACTCCCTCAATTTTTGTTACCGCTCGTCTTGTATCGAATATGAATAAACGCATAAATTTTGTCTATTGCCGATAAAACTATGGCGAGCTTTACGTAATCATAAAATTGGATAAAGTCGGTCCTTAACTGAGAGTTTTCTTTTTTTTTGCCGCCGGAAAATCGGGGCATGTTGAAGTTATTTACGTTTGATTAGAGACTACTGCGCAGGAGATACCTGGAAGCTAATTGACAGGAGCGGCGTACCAATAATCGATGCTGTAAATTTCTTGGAATACATATTTTCTCTAAAGGACCTGCGCCCTGCGATGTCACTGATGGAGGTCATGATCAGTCATCAGGCACGATGCGCAGATTAAGGGAGCGCAGCCAGATCAGGCGTATCAGCACAGCCTGATTCACACTATCTGGCGCCGTGCCAGTCTTTGGTAAGCAGAAAATGCAAGGCCATCAATTGTCAGTTGGATTTGTATTTGGCGCAGTTGATGGTGCAGTTTAATGAACTGCGCCACTGACAGAATTGCTCACCATTCGGTGGAAATTAAAAAAACTGACCGACGGCCGAGTTTAAAATTTGCGTTCCCCGGGTGCGGCGGGAACTTCTGTTGTTGATACAGTCGTCAGCTCTAACTTCGCGGCTGCATCATTGGGGAGCATTACCCGTTTTGAAATCCCACCTTCAGACACTAGTACATAGTTCGCGTGCACTTCCTGGATAATAACTCCCGGCAACAGTTCTTTGCCTTGCATAACTGCTTGCGGCGGCTTGCCATCGACGCTGAGTATTGCACTACTTTCCGCAGCTATTTTGGCGACGACTACACCTGTTAATTGGTAGTTGCTGATGATGGTTGCGGTGCCTTGTGCGCCGAACAATCGCATTCCTTGTGAGGTGTCGATCTGCGCGATATCAGCTGTTGGTGCGGCCGTGATGGCGCGTACTGGCGGTTTAATGAATTGCATCATCCAATAAGCGATACATGCGCACAACAGCATAAATAAAATCAGACTCACTAATCCGGGTAAGCGCTTGGAATAACGTCGTAGCGCGCTATGGATATTTCTGTCGAGAGAGTTGCTCATATATTTGGGGGCGGTCTTAAACGTGGCAAGTTTTTAACGTACCAACTGGTTGATTTCAATGATTGGCATCAGCACGGCTAATACGATCAGCAGTACCACGACGCCCATCGCCAGAATTAATGCAGGCTCTAGCAAACCGGCAAGCATCATGGCGCGCCGTTCCAGGTCTTGCTCTTGTGCGTTGGCGGCGCGGTCTAGCATGGCGGGTAATTCTCCGGTGGCTTCGCCCGCTCTGATCATGTGAATCAGCATCGGTGGAAAGTGCTTGTAACGCGCTAACGCCTGGGCCAGACCAACCCCTTCGCTGACGTTGGCGGCCGCAGTATCGACTTGTTGCCGCATGGCGACGTTGGATAAGGTATCGCGACTGGTTTGGAGTGCCTTCAGAATCGGTACGCCGGAGCCTGTGGTAATGGCAAGCGTGCTGGCAAAGCGCGCCGTATTGAGGCTGCGTTCAAATCTTCCGTAAAGCGGCGCACCCAATAACCAGGTATGCCAACGCATTTTAGTCTGCGGATTTTTTAATGCCGAGCGCCAGCTGAAGACCGCAGCGATGACTATTGCCAATACTATCAAGCCGTAATGTCGCACAAAATCGGAGACCGCCAGCATTAATATCGTCAGTAACGGCAGCTTCTGTTTGGTGTTGGCAAACACGGCCACAATCTGCGGTACGACGTAGGTCAATAGAAAAATCACAATGACAAAGGCGACCACGGTGACGATTGCCGGATAGGTGAATGCCAGTTTTATTTTTTGTACCAAGGTATTACGTCGTTCGATGTAATCGGCCAGTCTGGACAAGACGCGTGACAGTTGACCGATTTGCTCACCCGAGGCGACTAGCGCCCGATAGATGTCGGCAAAATCGCGCGGATGCGCTGCCAGTGCTGCCGATAGCGACGCGCCGCCAGTGACATCCGAGCGAATCGAGGCGATCAGATCGCGCTGATAGGTGCGTTCGGCCTGTTCCAGCAAGGCAGTTAAGGCCTGTTCCAGCGGCAGCCCGGCTTCGAGTAAACTTGCTAACTGACGTGTGAATAGGGCGATTTCGATGGTCGACAGGCGCTCACCAAAACCACGCCGTTGCGGGTTGCCTGTCGCATCAATTTGCTGGGCAATCGCATCGACCGAAATTGGCAACAGGCCTTGCGCACGCAAATCGATTCTGGCCGCTTTTGCGCTGTCGGCGTTGAGTACGCCTTTGATCGTGGCACCGATGGCGTCGACCGCTTCGTAACGAAATGCTGGCACGCTGTTACTCCTTGGTCACACGTAGCAACTCGGCTTGCGTGGTGGCACCGTCAAGCAGCCAACGTTCGCCGTCTTGACGCATGGTCTGCATGCCGTTGCGTTGTGCGGCTTTCTGGATATCGGCTTCGGATGCGCGGTTATGGATCAACGACTGAATGTCATCGGTGGCAAGCAACAGTTCATAGACGCCGACGCGCCCTTGATAGCCGGTATGGCCGCATTGTTCGCAACCGACTGCTTGCCATTGTTGTCCGTCCTGGCGTCGACAATGCGTACACAGTTTGCGTACCAGACGTTGCGCTACTACCCCGAGTAGAGAGGACGATAACAAAAACGGTTCAATCCCCATGTCTAGCAAGCGAGTCACAGCGGCGGCGGAATCGTTGGTGTGCAGTGTTGCCAATACCAGATGACCGGTCAGTGAAGCCTGCACGGCAATTTGCGCGGTTTCCAGATCGCGGATTTCTCCAATCATAATCACGTCAGGATCTTGCCGCAATATCGCGCGGAGTGCTTTGGCGAAGCTCATATCGATGCGCGCATTGACCTGAGTCTGACCGACCCCCGCCAAGGCGTATTCGATGGGATCTTCGACCGTCAGAATATTCACGCTATTGGTGTTGAGTTGCGCCAGCGCGGCGTATAAGGTCGTAGTTTTGCCGGAGCCGGTTGGTCCGGTTACTAATACGATGCCATGCGGTTGCGCCAGCAGTTGGCTGAAGGTCTGTTGCATGTCATCGCTCATGCCGAGATGCTGCAGGTCTAGCTGCGCAGCTTCTTTGTCCAGTAAGCGTAGGACGGCGCGTTCGCCGTGGCCAGTTGGTAGCGTGGAGACGCGGACATCCACGGGCTTGCCACCAACACGTAGCGTGATGCGGCCGTCTTGCGGCAATCGTTTTTCTGCGATATCCAGTTGCGCCATGATTTTAATGCGAGAAATTAATGCAGCGTGGATGGCTTTTTTAGGTCGCACCACGTCCCGCAGATTGCCATCAATCCGAAAGCGTACAACCGAAATTTGTTCAAAAGGTTCTATATGAATATCCGAAGCGCCTTCACGCAGCGCCTGTGTTAATAGCGCATTGATCATGCGGATCACCGGCGCATCATCGGAGGATTCCAGCAAATCCTGAATGGCTGGTAAATCCTGCATCAGCTTGGCAAGATCAAAATCGGTCTCAATGTCATCCACCACCTGTGCTGCATCGCCACCGCCACCGGCATAGGCTTTGGCGATAGCCGCATCAAGCTGATCGGATGGCATGGTACGCATGCGGATTGGGCCGAACAGTCTGCCGACTTCTGCAATCGCGCTGGTCTGTGTATGCGCTGATACCAACAGTTCAAGCGGGCCTTCGAGTCCGGCCGGATGATGCGCGAGCAACGAGAATTTACGCGCAAATGCATAAGGTAACAATCGGCTATCTGAAGCTGCTGGCGAAAATGTCATGGCGTGTTATCCAACACTGGTTGGGTGGATTTTGGGGGCAGCTGCATAAAAGGGCCACCCAAGTCTTGCGTGGGCACGACGGCTGAACCAAAATCCTTTAGCAGGCTTTTTTCCGGTTCCGCGCTGATTTGTGCCTGACGCATGTAGTCGTAGCGGTTTGCTACTACCGTGCCGCTTTGATCCTTGTTTCGGATCACGGTTGGACGTAAGAAAATCATCAGATTGGTTTTGGCTCTGGAGCCACTTTGATATTTAAAGAAGTTGCCGATAAAGGGCAGATCGCCTAGCAATGGTACTTTTTGTACCGAGCCAGATTTGTTGTCACCGATCAGACCGCCGAGCACAATGATTTCGCCGTCTTCCATCACGACATTGGTATCGAGCGAACGTTTATTGGTCGTCAATCCTGCCGCATTCGTCAGACTGGTCGGGTCGACGCTGGACACTTCTTGCGAAATTTCCATGCGGACCGTGCCGCCTTCCGAGATATGCGGTTTCACGCGCAACGCAACGCCGACATCTTTGCGCTCGATAGTCTGGAACGGATTCTGTGCAGCGCCGCCTGAATTGGGGACGTAGGAGCCGGTAATGAACGGGACATTCTGACCGACAATAATTTTTGCTTCTTCGTTGTCTAGTGTCAGCAAATTAGGCATCGATAAAACGCTGCTGCCATCTTTGCCATCAAGCGCATGGGCTAGCGCACCGAGGCCGATTTTTCCAGCAATCTGTCTGAATATGCCTATCGTTAAACCATTGCTGGGCGGTACTGCAGTGGCCGTGCTTGCGCTTAGTGATAATGCCTGATTCACGATATTGTCACCGCCGGTGCCAAAACTGGTGCCACCGCCGACGCGATACGCGCTGCTGCTGTTGCCGCTTAATCCTAGCCATTGCACGCCTAATTGCGCGGTTAGCGTGTCGGTTACTTCAACGATCAATGCCTCGACATAGACTTGCGCACGGCGCGTATCGAGTTGGTCGATGACGCCGCGCAGATTACGATACACCGGCTCGCTGGCGGTAATGATGAGGGTATTGGTCGTCTCATCCGCTTGAATGAAACCAGCACCGTGCGCGTCCGTTGCTTGCGAAGAAGTGCCGGAATTTGCAGTGATGGCAGATGTTGATCCACCTGTCGATGTTTGTAGCATGCCGCCCGAGTTCGAGCCTGAGTTGGGGGCGGCAGTCGATGCTGAAGCGATCGTCGCGGAAGTCTCGAGCGTCACCATATTGCGCAGCGTGCGTGCCAGTTTTACCGCATCGGCATTGCGTAGATAAACGACGTGAACGTTACCGACTTGTGCGGTCGGTTGATCGAGCTTGGCGATCAGCGATTTTGCCAGATTAGCGCGGCCACTTGATGGTGCACGAAGGATCACCGAGTTGGTTCTGGAATCGGCCAGAATAACGATGCGGCCGTCGCTGGCACCGCCACCCGCCGACGCAGTTGCGCCGGTATCCAGTAATTTACTCACCATCACTGCTATATCGCTGGCGACTGCATAGCGGATCGGAATGACGTCCAGATCACTGACTGCTGGCACATCGAGTGCCGCGATCATTTTTCCCAGTCGCTGTAGATTTTCGGCATAGTCGGTAACAACTAAAGTGTTGTTGCCCGGATTGACATTAATCGTATTGTTGGGTGAAATCAAGGGCCGTAGAATGGGCAAGATATTGTTGGCCGATTCATAATTCAATGAAAAAATACGGGTAGCGATCTGATCGCCCTTGATGGGGACGTTACTGCTGGCTGGGAGTTGTAACTTGGCGTCTACCTCTGGCACGACCTTGGCAAAACCATCGCCACGCACGACGGCATAACCTTGCAAGCGCAGGGTGGATGCCAGCAATGCAAATGCATCGGCTTTGGTTAACGGCTTTTCGGAAACTAAATTGATGGTTCCTTTAACTCTTGGATCGACTATAAACGTGGTATTCGTGTACAGCCCGACAGCTTTGATCACCGATACTATATCAGCGCCAACGAAATTCATGACGGCCTGGCCGCGAGCATTGTCGTCGCCGTTTGCTGCCAGTGACGGCTGTGCTGTAATGAGCGTAAAGCAGGTGGCCAGCGCGATCGCAGCGGCCTTGGCATTGCGTGCTGAGGAGTATGTGTGACGGGTTATGTTTTTCATGATTTGAACTCTAGTCCGATAATTTTTTTGCCATCTACCCAGCGCGGCTGACCTAAAAATCCCAGTAAGCCTGCGAGTGTTTCTTCCTGCCCTGCCGCCGCTTGCGCGGTCCCGGAAAATTGAAAATGATCCTGATCGATGCTGCCGTTCCCGGCCAGCACCAGTGCGCCGTTCAATGTTTGTAGCGTCATTCCTGCACGCCTGCCTTGCCAGTTAAGTTTGAGGCGATAACTCCCCAGCGGTGTGAGCGGGGTTAAACGGGTTGTCATTGTCAGCATATCGAGCATCATGTCGCCATAACAATCAACTCCATCCGCCTGCCGTGCAAGCGTGAGTTGCGCCCAACTTAAGCGCAGTTTGCCGGATGGTTGCAACGTATTTAACGGCGCACCCAATGCCGCCAATCGTTCGGCTGGCAATGCCATGCTGGAGGCAGTGATGGTCCACTCATGCCAGTTGCCACGGATGCTGACCGGTTCCGAGAGTACCTGCGGATTTTCCAGACGTGCGTCTACTCGGCCGATCAATACCAGCGGCGTAAGACGCCAGTTAAAGCGACCCGGCAGCAGCGGCATCACCGCATCTTTGCCGCTGGGCGCGGCACCGATAAAGGCCGAACCGCGCCACAAAGAACCTTGCGCATCGCCCAGCGTGATTCTGCCGTTGGTGGCGTTTTCTGCCAGCGGTGCCAGCCATGCCGCTGGCAGAAAAACCAACACGCTTAGCAATACGCTGAGCACAGCAGCACCGGTCCATATGCCTGCTTTAATGAACGTTCTCATCACGTGCGCACCGACCGCATTAGCATCGAAATAGTCCGCTGAAAATCACTGCTATTTGATCCACGCAAGGCTTGACCCGTACTCTGCCGATTATTCATTAGATTGCCGCGATAGCGTGACGGTGGCGTTGACGCTATCTGGTTGCGTTGTTGCGCCGCCGGACGCGTTGATGCTGGCATCGACAACCTTCCAATGTTCGGTTTTCTGCGCTTCGTTAAGCCAGTCAAATAAAGCCGAAAAAGCGATACCCGAAAAGGTCAGCTTGGCGCTGTCGCCACTCACCGCGATGCTTTGCGGCTTTAGGCCTTTGCTGCTGAGCAATGCTGTCAATCCTTCTTTTGGAGGTGGCGCTGTGCCTGGCGTCTGAGGTGGCGGTAAAGCTGCAGCCTTGACGATCAGTGCCTGCAATTGCGCCGATTGTTGACGCAAATTGGGCAATTCTTTTTGTAGTCTTGTACGCCCTTGCAGTGCTGGATTGATACCGACCAGATAAATCAGTACTAGCACGATGATGACACTTGCTGAACGAAGCAGGCGTCGTTCGCGTTGGTCGCGTTGAGACCAGAACGCATTTAGCGAAGCCCGCAATTTTTCTGTTGTTCGCATCATGGGTTGATTCCGATTTGCAAGGCGGCTGCACTTGGTTTTGATAGCCTGAACTGCTTGGTGTCGCGGACTTTTTGCAGGCCGGCTTCAGCGGCGTCGGCATCCGCAGATGTTTTAAAATGCACGAGTAATTGTTGATCTCGGTATTCGAGACTATCAATCGTGCCATGCGCGGGATTCTGTGGCGCGGTTGCCAGGGCATCGGCCAGATTAGCTGCAAGGGCGACAAAATCGTCCGACGCAACATGTCCGTTATCGCTTCTGGCAGCGCTGATTTTTTGTTGCATTTGTGCGATGGGGTCGATGATGACGGTCGCACTTGGATTGGCGATGCGGTAGCTTTGCAGCATGCCAGCGCGTATGCCGCGGGCTTCATATTGCATCTGCCACCATTCCACATTCAGGCTGATGATATTGATTAATAGCAGTAGCGTTGCCAGTACTATCGGCCAGCGCCAGCGACGCCAACTCACAGCAGTTGTGGCGGCTTGCGTGTTGAGTCCTTGCATCAAATCGAGGCCACCGTCGCTGATCAATTTTTGTGCGCCGGTAATCCAGAGCGACCAGTCATCCTCACGCACGCTGACTTGTCCTGCAGCAGATTCCTGATAGGCCGAAACGCTTGATGCCGGGACATATAGCGTTATGGCGCGTTGCGGCAAAATAGCGGTTAAGCCATCGACTACTTCTTGCGCTATCGGCTGGCCGGGCACGCTAGATGCCAACCAGCCGCATCCGTCATCAGCCGCAATCCGCAGTGTGATTTCATTTACGTCACCTCGATCGGACACCGCAGCAATGGCAGCACCGACATCATCAATGGGCAAACAAAGTTGCGCAGGCACTGTGTGAAGCTGATGCCCTCCGAGGGCTTGCACTGTCTGGACCAGCAACGTCAGCCAGTCGCGCTGCACGACACCGATTAGTCTTCTATTGTCGGTTGCGGTGATGTTTGCATTGGGTGCTGCATTTTTTTTCTTACGCGCAGCGACAATGATGCAGTCGCCGGGATCTACCAGCAATTGCTCCTCTATCAGATGGGGCAGCGCCATCTTGAGTTTGGCGTCCGACATTGGCGGTACGGGCATTTGTAATAAGGTGACATCAACCGCAGCCAGGATTAGCACGACGCGTGTGGATGCGCTGATTTCTTCGGCTAAACCGGATAGTTGTTTATTGCCAGAGCGGATTATGCTGCTCTGCCTGGAAATCAGGGCGTAACTACAATCTGGCAGAGACGGCCCTGCGACGGCGTGAAATGCATCGATTGGATGACATGAATTAAGCGTGGCCCGTGCTGGCAGCCGAATAAATAAGGTACTCACAGCGAGTTGTCCATTTAATAGTCCCTGACCCAGACAATGCTGGTATTTGTGCGGCTATTGATGCGTTGGATCAGGGCGGTGGTGTTGAGCGTAGCGCGACCCATACGAACCTTGCCATTGACCAAAAAGTAATTACTGGATAGGCCCACATTGGTGATGTCGGTCAAATCTTGGCCGAACAGTGCTTTCATTTGCGCGGACAGATTCGGGATATCTCTGAAGGGGACGCTACGACGAAGAGCGACTAAGGCAGTGGCCTGCGCCAAAGATAATGTGGCAAAACGTGCCGCCAGCAATTCTGCCGGGGCCGTATTGACGTTGATCATCGTTACTTCCGGCAGAAACACGACGAAGTCGCGTAGTTGACGCAGTATTTCGGTGTTGAAGCCCGGCAGCGACAACAGATCGTCCACTTGCATCATAGGCAGAATAGCGTTGACGGACGAGGCTGGCGTTACTTGCGCCGATGATGTGGACGGCGCTGTGGCTTGAGATTTGGCGATGCTTTGCGCCGCGACTGCTGCCAGATTAACCGGCAAACGTAGATTGATGAGCAGGCGTCCAAAAATGGCTAGTTCAACCGGATTGACAACGCCGTTCAGGCTTAGGTTGTTCAGATTGTAACGAGATTGCGCGTCGACGATATTGCCGGAAAGGACCGCATCGCCGACATGATCGCTGGACTGGTTCTCTTCAACATATTGGTCGAGACGGGTTTCCGCCAACGGTGTGGCCCATGGCTGACCTAAATCATCGATTGATGATTGACGTCCACCGGCGCTTAAAATCATGCTGGCCCAATCCAGCGCGCCACGCATTATCCATTCTTTTTGTAATTGCAGGCGCTGGTTCTCAATTGAACGCACTTGTACTTGCTGTTGCCAAAACAGGCTGGCAACAATGGTAACGGCGAGTGTGGCCAGCAACAGGGCGGTGACTATTGCCACGCCGCGTTGTGTGGGTAAGAGTTTGAGCGCGCGCGTCATACGCCGCCTAACAAGAACGTTTTGACGATATTGCCGGAATGACCGCGCAGTTGCAAAGCAACTTGCAAACCTTTCCAGTTGGTGCTGCTGTTTTGACTAGCGATTGCGTTAGCCGGACGCCAGCCTCGTGCCTGACTATCCCACAGCTGCATCTGCAAGGCTGCAATATGCGACTGTAATATGACCGTTTGCGGTTCGCTATTTCCGGCATTGTTGAGGGCAGACTGCCACATTGCATCGAGGGTATTTAAGTCGCGGGTAGGGTTGGATTCTGTGCGGGTCAGTTTGCCGTCGCGCAGACGATAGTCAACTATTTGCACCTGCATCGGCTGCTGCTCGGCAAAAATCAGGCGCACCAATAGCAGCCGATCCTGCATCGCCAGTAATAGTGGGCGTGTCGACATCAGGCTGGCGGGTGCCAGATGCGTGGCATCGCTTTGCAGTTGGGCAAAGGTCAGTTGCATGGCGCGGGTTTCTTCCATCTCTGCATTCAGTGAGACCCGGGCACGCACGATGCCGTCAAGTCCACGCCAGCCCAGCACCGCGACTAACGCCAGTATGCTGATGGCGACAATCAGTTCTATCAAGGTGAAACCACGTGTTTTATCGCGCTGAGTGCGTGCGTTGGCTGGGACGATCTGGGCGAGGAGTGGCCTAGTGTGCATTAGGTACTATTTGCGTCAGTTTGACGATGCGTTGTTGTTGATTGGCAGCGTCAAATACTGCAACTTCTACGCGGCGGAAATACGGGTTTGGGGTGCCGAATACTTGCTCCTGGCAGAGCAATTGCCGCTCTCCCTGAGGGCAGTTGAAAGAGCGATTGCCGATGGCGGGCCATTCTTGTCCAAGACGAATTTCTGTGAGACGATTTTCAGCTGACCATGTCGCCATCATCACAGCGCGCAACCCGCTGCTGTTTTGCGTCAAACTGCCGACAGCACGCAGACCGGCACCCAGTGCGGTGCAGACGATAACCAACGCTACCAATACTTCGAGCAAGGTAAAGCCCATTGGATGGCGACGGTAAGAATAGGGTCGTATCAGTGGAGCGCGCATCTATTCCACCGAGAAATGACCGATGCCGTCGGCACGGATGATGGCGCTGCTTTCACCGTTGGCTAAGGTTAAGGTAAACGGCTTATCGACTGGCTCGCGACCGAAAATTATCCGCACTGAATACGGTGCTGCGGTGGTGGTCTGCGGCGGTTGCATCAATAACTGCAGGGGAGGGCGTTCAAAGGCGCGTTGCCGCAAAATGTCATCTTGTGGCAGCAATTGCCAGCCGTTGTCTTCACGTACCAGAAAATGATAGCTAGTTGCATCTGCTTCAAAAGCGGTCGGACGGTTGCGCAAAATGGCTTCTTCACGTGTTAATTGCAGCAGAAGGGCGATTCGTTTAGCGTCACGCTGAATTGACTGGCGATCGCTATGAAATGCGGTAAACGTTACTAGCCCCAGCGTGATGCCTGCGATGACGACCACGATGAGTAACTCTAACAACGTAAAGCCGCGTATAGCGGCTGTTTGCACACTCAGTCTGTGCTGATATTGCGGAGTAAGACGACGGCATTTTTTTGGCCCCGTGACGGGCATCACAGTGACCAGGAGCCAATATCTGCATCGTTGCCTTCGCCACCAGGCAGACCATCTGCACCCAGAGACAGAACATCGCATTCGCCTTTGATCCCCGGTGCCAGGAATTGGTAGGGATTGCCCCAAGGGTCATTGGGAACTTTATCAATGTAGCCGCCGCTTTTCCAGCCATTTGCCGCGGGGCCGCTGACGGGCTTAGTGACTAGCGCCTGCAAGCCTTGCTCGGTCGTCGGATAGCGTTGATTGTCGAGTTTGTACAGCTTTAGTGCTGCCATGATGGTGGAGATATCGGCCCGCGCGGCCATCACGCGGGCATCGTCGGTGCGTCCCATCAGTTTAGGCACGACCAGCGCAGCCAATATCCCCATGATGACGACAACGACCATGATTTCGATCAGGGTAAATCCTCGTTGAACAGAGGGGTGGCGCGCTTTTTTTTGCATGAGTGTTAAGCAAACTTAATTGCCTGATTCCGATTGTGCAGATGCTTAGAAAGTCATGACCAGGCCGGTACTGACGATGCCATAATTTTTATCAAAGCGACTTGCTGTTAGCGCGTTGTAGGCAAATGGGATTTCGCCGGTAAATTGATTTGTCATGTACTGACCACGCAAAAATACACTGGTATTCGGCAGCAATTTATACATAACCTCGCCGATCAGTATGTGATTGCTATGGTAGGCAACCCCGCCTTGGCTTTTTATGAAGTCGTCGATGTGATTGCGATTGATATATTGAAACTGATAGCCTGCCCGTACTTGCCAATCATTTTCATGCCACTTCAGCATCGCGCCGGCATGGTAGAAAGTCGCGGTGTATTGCGTTTCATTGTTGACGTTGAACCCGGAACTGCTGTTTGGGATCGAGAAATGGTCAACGACGACGCTGGCGTTACATAACTGCGCTAAAGTCCCGACCGTGTCGGTTGGCCCGAACGCCACATTGTAATTACAGCCACCCCTGCTGGCGGTGCCTGTAACTGAACCCACCGTGACGCGGCTGGCACCGACTCCGCCAAACAACGTTAGTTCTGTATGTTCCATAATCTTCGACGTACCAATCAGATCAAGCTGGTATTGCACGTCTTTCGGATTGACGGCTGTGACTGAACTCAACGTTGTGCCGTTCACCGTGGTAGGCGACGATTTGGTCAGATTGTCGGCATAGTTGCCCCAAGCGCCGAGCCTGATCGCAACGTTTGGCTGGTAGCCTGAACCTTCAAATATTTTGTACTGCCCGGCCAATTGCCAGGTATTGATTTTGGCGACGTCTGGTTTGTACTGAATACGTCTTTCCCAAAAGCCGGCATCAAGCCACAGCCTGGAAGTGACGGCAACACCGACGCGTATATGTCCGCCATGATAGTCACCCACATTGGTGCCGCTATAGGTCGTATCTTTGCCCCTCAAATTGAAGACGTCGACAGTGCTATTGACCATGTCATACGCTGCTTCCACCTGGACTTCGCCCGGGGTGCTGCTTTGATTTGCAGACAAAAATGCATCCATTGGCGCTGCTACTGCTAAAGACGCCAACTGCGTGCTGCCAACTAGCAGTGCGATTGAATAACATAGTTTTTTCATACGAGCGGCTTCATATAAATGCTACGGAAAATCGACGAGAGACCAATTTTTTGCGAAAAAAAACAAGGGCGTGAAAAACTCTGCCCTTGTTTCTTCGTGTAAAACGACTTATTGCACCGTTACAATTCCTTGTACGCCTTCACCGCTTACTGCCGGTTGACCTGCGCCAGTGACCAGAATCGATGCGGCCGGGGTAGGTGTGCCATTAGACGTACGCAAATCCAGTGTCGACATAACGAACTTAACGTTCAGATTGCCTTTTAGATTTTGCAGGTCGGTCAATACCGCGTTCTGAGTTGTACTGGCAATTTGAGAAAACAGTCCACCCATATTGAAACTGATCGTATTATTCGCCCCGGCGGTTACCAAAGTAGCGGCAGGATTGCTCAATGTCAGATTCGCAGTGACACCGCTGCTGGTTTGTCCAAAGACGTATATCTTGGCACTGGCAGGAACCGATGCCGATAGCTGACCATTTGCATTGAGCGTTACCGTCACCGTATCAATTGCTACTTGTAATAAACGGTTGGTGGCGGCTGTATCCTTCAATTCCAGCGCTACCTTGATCGTTGCAGTTTTAATCCCGTTAGCATTCGCTGGAATCGGCGTTCCGTTGATGCTTAGTGGAAGTGCAAATGTATCGACAGAAGCTACCTTTGCGCTCGTGACAATGACACCGCTGGTCAACTGGGTGAGAGTGTACGTGGTGCCATTAATCGCGATTTGGTCGTTGGTTATCGCCAGATAGTTGGTTGGCGCACTGAATTTGGTTGCGTCAACAGTCTGGCCTACGGCACTTGCCGCAGAATTTAAGCTATTTGCTGCAGCGGTTTCTGCTGCAAGTGCCGCTTGTGGTGATACATAGATTGTCGTATTCGCCGAGGCTAAACCACTCAATGCACTGGCGAACGTTGTCAGAGGCTGTGTGTTCGTTGGGAGCATTAGTGGCCCAACGGCATTCACTGCATTTGCGATGGTGTTATCTGATTGCATCGCCTTAGTTAATGTTAGCGAATTTGTGGTTGTTGCCAGGGTTTGTGCCTCTGCGGTGATTGCCGCCGTGGCTACCGCTGCAATCCTGCTCGGGCTAAAGGTAGCAACAATGGTTTTTACGTTGACGAGCGTTGGGTCTGATGACGTTGCGACGTTAGTGACTGATTGCTGGACTACGTTGTTTACTAATCCGCTGCTGACATTGCCACTTGCATCGATCAGGGACGCTGTCGGATTGGCGACAAGGGCTGCTGTCACGGCTTTTACCACATTAAGATAAATAGCCTGGAGTGCTGCTACGGTAGTATTTCCACCCAGCGTTGCGATGGTATTGGTCGTTTGCTGAATGATTTGTTGTAGTGCCAGAGTTCTCTTTAGGGCGTCTGGATTATTCAGCACACCATTGGTAGTTGCCGATGGATCCAACTTGGTTGGATCCGTGCCGACTGGAAGGCCGAGAAATGCAGCAACCTGTGCATTTGTCAGACCGGCATCCACCATTAAACTTGTGATCGGTGTTGCAACAGTGCTGCCAGCCGTCGTTTTAAGAACGCCGGTAAATGGTAGCCCTGTGTCGATATTAGTACCGCCTGATACAACGATGTTGCTGGCGCAAGCTGTGGTGAATGTGAAATTACCTTGTGCATCGGTCAAGACAACTGCTTCGCCAGTGTCGGCCACGCCGTTTTTGTTGGTATCGCAGAGAACCGCAGAACCGCTTAAATAGCCATCAACTGCCTTACCTGAAGTAGTCGATGCAGCTGTTGGGGTTGGGGTCGATGTCGATCCGCCGCCGCCGCCGCAAGCTGCCAGTGCCAATGCAACGGCAACAGACAATAATGTATTTTTTTTATCGATCATTGGAAGCTCCATTTAGGCTTATTGCCGGTAAAACGTTTGATTAAAGGTAGGTGAAAGTCAACTAATTTCCAAATAGTAACACCAGGAAAATCAATTATTTGCATATTGGTTATATTTATTGAGTGCAAATAGAATGAAAAAACACGAAATAATGGAGGGATAAATATCAATATAGAGTGAAAGGGTGTAACAATTTGTTGCAAAGTGGGGAGATTTTTGGACTAACTGAGTGTTGTATTTCTGCTCTTTTCCCCTCCCTTTCTTAGCCATTTTCGATTATTCAATTAACTTTTAGATAATTTTTTCGCCCGATCGAAACTAGCGTGTTAGCGATAGGAGTCGTGTTTGGCTTCAGTTACTCTTCGAAACTTGAGGGCAGACACAAAAACGTGCCGATGTTTGATGTTGGGATGTGAAAATTAATAAAATAAATAAATCCATATTTGGTGCAAGACATAATTTTTTTTGCTGTGTTATTACATTAACCTTTTCTACCGTTTCGGCCTTTGCCTCTTCAGCTCATACGCAATCAATGTGATTTTTATGGGATTGTCGAAACCTGTGTCGAAAATCTGACGCATGCTGATGCGGCTGGAAATTCAGTAAATGCACTCAGGGAACATTGTTATCGCCAGCATGGCAGGGATAGGACTGAACTGAACTGAACTGGCGTGGTGGCAGGCGTTTGGAAGTGTTCTGATGTTTTGATTACGTGTTTTTGTCTTACAATTTTTTGCGCAATCCGTGCGATATAAAAAAAGGGCAGCCTATGTGGCTGCCCTTTTTATCCAACTGATTTCTCAACTTTATTTTGTTAGCTTATGCTGCAACAGCAATTTTCTCCACTGGCGCTGCGACTTCTTCATCGTCAAACGACGAACGGATCAAGTGATCAAACGCGCTTAGTGAAGCTTTTGCGCCTTCACCAACAGCAATCACGATCTGTTTGAACGGCACAGTTGTGACGTCGCCTGCTGCAAATACGCCTGGGATGGATGTTTGTCCCTTGGCGTCGATTTCGATCTCGCCGTGACGCGATAAAGCGACCGTGCCTTTGAGCCATTCGGTGTTCGGCACTAAGCCTATCTGAACGAATACGCCTTCCAGTTCGACTTTTTTGCTGTCACCAGAAACACGATCTGTGTAGCTCAATCCATTGACCTTTTTGCCGTCGCCATGAATCTCGGTGGTTTGGGCTGAGGTATGAATAGTCACATTTGGCAAGCTCTTCAATTTGCGTTGCAGCACGGCATCGGCGCGCAGTTCTGCACCGAATTCAATCAACGTTACGTGGGCCACGATACCGGCAAGATCGATCGCTGCTTCCACTCCGGAATTGCCGCCGCCGATGACCGCAACGCGTTTGCCTTTAAATAGCGGACCGTCGCAATGCGGGCAATATGCAACGCCGTGGTTACGATATTGTTGCTCGCCGGGGACGTTGATTTCTCTCCAACGTGCGCCGGTCGCCAGAATCACGGTTTTGCTTTTTAAGATCGCGCCGCTAGCGGTTTTAATTTCAATTATCTTGCCCGCTACCAGACTTTCAGCGCGTTGCAGATTCATGATATCGACTTCGTAGGATTTGACGTGCTGTTCCAGCGCGACCGCAAAATGCGGTCCATCGGTTTCCTTTACTGATACGAAATTTTCAATCGACAATGTATCCAGAACTTGGCCTCCAAAGCGCTCAGCGACGACGCCGGTGCGAATGCCTTTACGTGCTGCATAAATTGCCGCCGCCGCGCCAGCAGGGCCGCCGCCGACGATTAGAACGTCGAAAATTTCTTTAGTGCTAAGTTGTGCTGCCTGACGGGCGCTGGCACCGGAGTCAAGTTTGGCAAGAATTTCTTCAACGCCTGAACGGCCTTGACCGAACACTTCACCATTCAAATACATCGTTGGCACGGCCATGATTTGGCGTGTCTCAACTTCTTTTTGAAACAGCGCACCGTCGATGGTGACTGTGCGAATACGTGGGTTGATGATCGACATCACGTTCAGTGCCTGAACGACTTCAGGGCAGCTTTGGCAGGATAGCGAAATGTATGTTTCAAACTGATAGTCGCCATCCAGATTGCGGATTTGTTCGATCACCGCATCGTCTAGTTTGACCGGGTGGCCGCCGACTTGCAGCAGCGCTAATACTAATGATGTGAATTCGTGGCCTAACGGAATACCGGCGAAACGCACGCTGATATCGGTTCCTGGGCGGTTAATGCTGAACGATGGCTTGCGCTCGGTATCGTCAGTGCGCTCAACTAGCGAAATACGCTCGCTCAACAGGAGGATTTCCTGGAGCATAGCCTGAAGTTCGCGAGATTTGTCGCTATCATCGAGAGACGCGACGATCTCAATCGGCTGCACGACCTTTTCTAAATAGGTTTTCAACTGGGTTTTGAGATTTGCATCTAGCATGATGTGCTTTCCATTCAATTTTTTTGTGAAGCCGGTCAGGACAATTCCCGACCGGCGTCGGTATTACTAAAAGAATCTTTTCAGATTCTTAGATCTTGCCAACCAAATCCAGCGATGGTGTCAATGTTGCTGCGCCTTCAGTCCATTTTGCCGGGCAAACTTCACCTGGATGTGATGCGACGTATTGCGCTGCTTTTACTTTACGCAGCAATTCTGAAGCATCACGGCCGATGCCGTTGTCATGGACTTCCAGAACCTTGATTTGACCTTCTGGATTGATGACGAAAGTACCGCGCAGTGCCAGGCCTTCTTCTTCGATCAATACTTCGAAGTTGCGTGACAGAACAGTAGTAGGGTCACCGATCAGTGGGTATTGCACTTTCTTGATGGCTTCTGATGTGTCGTGCCATGCTTTGTGCGCGAAATGGGTGTCGGTCGAAATGCCGTAGACTTCAACGCCCAGTTTTTGGAATTCAGCGTAGTTATCAGCCAAGTCTTCCAATTCTGTTGGGCAGACGAATGTGAAGTCAGCTGGGTAAAACACAAAAACTGACCATTTGCCCTTCAGGGACTCTTCGCTCACTTCGATGAATTTACCGTTGTGATAGGCGTTTGCTTTGAATGGTTTTACTTGTGTATTGATCAGAGACATTGTGTTGTTCCTTTTGGGTGGTGAGTAAGTAAGACTGAAGTTTAGGGATTTTCAATTGATATGTAAAATTGATTATTAAATAGTATTCAATAAATTTTAACTATCATTGATCCTCGGTAGCGCATAAAACTATCTATAGAAGAGTAAATTTCCTTTCATAGGCTTGTTTAGAAAGTCCGTGGACATCGATAGACAGCGGCTTTTTTAAAACGTCACCCGCTGCTGTCATAAAAAAGCCGTTTCCTTTGGGTTGGAAACGGCTGTGTAGAAAATGCCGATATAGCAGAAATATAACTTTTTACAATCCGAGATCACTCAGGCTGGCATGGTTATCAGGGCGACGTCCTAATGGCCAGTGAAAGTGGCGATCGGTTTCTTTGATCGGCAGATCGTTGATGCTGGCATGGCGTATTGCCATCAACCCATCGGCGTCAAATTCCCAATTTTCATTGCCATAAGAGCGAAACCAGTTGCCTGCGTCATCGTGCCATTCGTAAGCAAAACGGACGGCGATACGATTGTCTGTGAAGGCCCATAGTTCTTTGATCAGGCGATAGTCTAGCTCACGATTCCATTTACGCGTTAGCAGATCGACAATCTCGTTTCTGCCGGTGATGAATTCTGCCCGGTTGCGCCATTTGCTGTCGACTGTGTAGGCTAGTGATACGCGCTCGGGATCGCGGGTGTTCCAGCCGTCTTCGGCGGCACGTACTTTTTGCCGCGCGGTTTCTAGTGTGAACGGTGGCAGAGGTGGTCTGGTTGCGTTTTGTGTCATGGATAACCTCGATCAAATGTGTGCGAATGTGATAGTAATCAGGCCACCAAACGCGCGTTTTGCGGGAACATTTGTTTGCGGGCTTCCTCGTCCATTTCAGTTTTGAAGGTGAACTTTGTTTTTAGTGCTTCGGCGCGCTGGGCGGCGGGGCGGGCGTTAATTTCGTCAAAGTGACGTTTTAAGTTTGGTAGCGTGGCCCAGGCATCGGGGCCGAGTATGAAGGGGACTGCGCGGGCCCAGCCCCAGACGGCCATGTCGACTAATGTATAGGTGTCGCCTAGCAGATAGCGGTGTTTGGCTAGTTGCGCATCGAGGATGGCGTAATGGCGTTCGGCTTCGAATCCATAGCGATTGACGGCGTATTCTTTTGGTTCTGGGGCGAAGTGTTTGAAGTGGACTGCCTGGCCGGAGTAGGGGCCGATGCCGCTGGCAATAAACATCAGCCAGGAGAGCATTTGGCCACGTGCCGCCGGGGTGTTTTCTGGTAAGAATTGACCGGATTTTTCCGCTAAATAAAGGAGGATGGCGTTGCTGTCGAATACTGTTGCGTCGCCGTCTACTATGGCGGGGGTTTTGGCGTTTGGATTGATTTGCAGGAAGGCAGGGAGGTGTTGTTCGCCTTTGCGGGTGTCTACTGGGATTGCTTCATACGGGAGGCCGGATTCTTCCAGGAAGAGTGCGACTTTTAGTGGATTTGGGGATGGGTGGTAATAGAATTTGATCATGCTGGGGATCCTTTTACAGTCTCTTTTACGTGGTGTTAAAAACCGTGTCTGCTGATAATACACTTATCCTCTGAATCGTTCAGGGGGGCATTGTTATTTAATACGGCTTGCCTCTACGGAACAAAATCCGTATTAAATAACGGTAAACCCAAATCCAATTAAACCTATTAACCCCTCGGCCGATACATCCGAAACAAACCCTCAGGCAGCGCCTGAAAATAATCCCCCGGCCCACCACCCCGCAAGATAGGCTCAGCCCCAGCGGTATCGTAAATCCCCTCACGCAACAAGGATTTATTAATATGCACGCCAACCACTTCCCCTAACACAAGCCAGCTTTCAACAGCCGTCCCCTCCGTATTACGCAACTGTACAATCTGCGTCAATTTACATTCAAACGAAACCGGGCTTTCCCCAACGCGCGGCGGTCGAACAATAGTTGAGCTGACCGGCGTCAACCCCGCTAGCGTAAATTCATTGACATCGGCCGCAACGGCAGCACAACTTTGATTCATCGCCTCCGCCAACGGACGCGTAACTAAATTCCACACAAACTCACCCGTAGCTTCAATATTATTCAGCGTATCTTTACGCCCAATACTAGAAAAACCAACGATAGGCGGAATGTAATTGAACGCGTTGAAAAAACTATACGGTGCCAGATTAAGTCCACCCTCCGCGTTCTGCGAGGAAATCCATCCAATAGGGCGGGGCCCGACAATCGCGTTAAACGGATCGTGCGGCAGGCGGTGGCCTTGCGACGGCTGATAAAAATGAATGGCGTCTGACATGGTGATGGAGATATTTTGATTGGAAAAGTTAAGAAAGCTAAGGCCAGCATCCGAATAATTGCAGCGTCAAATGAATGATATTGCGCAGCCGTCAGCGTACCAGCAATCGACTTATCGCGAGAGCCGGGTCGCATTTGCGCGTGATCGCCATAATTCTCAAATTGCGGTGATACTGTCAACACCGATCCGGCCATTTTTTTGGAAATAAATAATGTCATCCCTCACATCCTTACCTGCATTGCCCCTCAAACTCCCGAATATCCGGGCTTGCGTTTTCGATGCTTATGGCACCCTGTTCGATGTCAGTAGTGCCGCCGAACAGTCGCAAGACGTGCTCGGTGAAAAATGGCGACCGCTGGCCGACATGTGGCGCAACAAACAATTGCAATATGCCTGGCTGCGCAGTCTGAACGGGCAGCACGCGGATTTTTGGGAGGTTACCGGGAATGCGCTCGACTTTACGCTAGAGAGTTTTCAGCTGGAAGACCCGCAATTGCGAGAGCGCTTAATGGGACTGTATCTGAGGCTGCACGCCTATCCCGAAGTTGACACGGCGTTATCTGCGCTGAAAGCCAGCGGTATCCAAACCGCCATCCTTTCGAATGGTTCGTCGGCGATGCTGGCCAGCGCGGTAAATAATGCCGGTATCGCTCATCTGCTCGATGCCGTGTTGTCGGTGGACGATGTGGGAGTATTTAAGCCGCATCCGTCGGTGTATCAATTGGCGGTTGATCGATTTGGAGTGCGGCCTGAGGAGATATGTTTTGTGTCGTCGAATGGCTGGGATGCGTATTCAGCGAAAGCGTTCGGTTTTCGGGTGGTATGGTGTAATCGATTATCTCAAGCTGCCGAACGTATTCCCGCGACGCCCGATGGCGAGATCACTAGTCTTGCGGAATTGGTCGCGATTGTCGGCGCAAAATGATGCAGTTTTAATGCACGGTGGGGGCACTGGAATGGCCGCTATTAATTGAATGCACGTCTCGCAGATGCAGCGATTCAAACTGCTCTAATGGTAACGGGTGACTAAACAAGTAGCCCTGATAGGCGTCGCAGCCGTTGTTGGCAAGGAAATCAATCTGCGGCGCGGTTTCAACTCCCTCGGCGATGACCGACAAGCCCAGGCTTTGGGCCAGCGCTACGATAGTGCGCACAATGGCGGCATCGTTCGGATCGGTGAGAACGTCTCTGATGAAGGTTTGATCTATTTTGAGTTGATCGAGAGGCAGGCGTTTGAGATAGGACAGGGACGAGTAACCAGTCCCAAAATCATCGAGCGAGAAGCGTACGCCCAATGCTTTTAGCGCGCTCATTTTGATGATGATGTCTTCCACATCATCCAGCAACATACTCTCGGTTAATTCCAGCTTCAGCTTGCGGGGATCGGCTCCGGTAGCGTCGAGCAGTTCGGTGATCTGTTTTACAAAATCCGGCTGGCGGAACTGGCGCATGCTGACATTGACAGCCAGCGTCAGATGCGACATTTCAGGTCGGCGCGCCCACGCGGCAAGTTGTACGCAGGCGGTTTCCATTACCCATCGACCCAAAGGCAGGATCAGCCCGGTCTCTTCTGCGGTGGAAATAAATTCGGCTGGCGGGACCAGACCGCGCTTCGGATGTTGCCAGCGAATTAAAGCTTCGGCCCCGGTCCAGTGACCGGTACGATCAACTTGGGCCTGATAGTAGAGAATAAATTGCGCGTCTTGTTGTCCGCGTCGCAGATCGATTTCCAATTCAGCGCGTGCCATAACGGCGGCTTGCATGTCTGGCTCAAAAAAGCGCAAGGTGTTTCGGCCCGCCGATTTGGCTTGATACATGGCCAGATCGGCGCGTTTCAGCAGGTCGTCTGTAGAGACTACGCGACCGTCGAATAACGTGATGCCGATACTGGATGTGCTGCGATAAACGTGCTCCGCCAATTGATAGGGTTGGTTGAGCAGGTTAAGTATTTTGCCGCCGATACTTTCTGCTTGCAGCGCGGCTTTCTCTTCGTCGTGGCTGAGTTCATTGACCATGACGACAAACTCATCACCGCCCTGGCGCGCGACGGTGTCTGCGGCCCGCACGCAGCTGGATAGACGAATGGCGACTTGTTGCAGCAGCAGATCGCCTTTGTCATGACCGAGCGTGTCGTTAATGGTTTTGAAGTTATCAAGATCGATGAAAAATAATGCGCTGTGTTCTTTGTGACGAGAATTTCTTGCGATAACCAGTTGCAAGCGATCGACCAATAGTCGTCGATTGGGTAATCGGGTGAGGGGGTCGTAAAAAGCTAATTGCCAGATTTCGTCTTCCGCCGCTTTACGTCCGATAAATTGGCCGATTTGCAAACCGATTGCGCGTGCTACAGATAATAGATCGTTGTCTTGGGCGCGAACATCGCGGACATAAAATTCCATCACGCCGTAAGATTCGGCCCCGATTTTGATGGGAAAGCCAAACGCCGCGCGCAGTCCTGCTTTTGCGGCGACGGCAGCGCGTAAAACGTCCGAAGTTTCGGACGATGCCGCGTTTGCAAATGGCATGAGTTTTGAGACAACATTTTCGATCCAGACAGGTTCGCCACTGGTCCAGACGCATTCTATTAATTCCTGCGCTTCTGCGGTTGGGCGATGCTGGTTGCCTGTTGATACAAATGCGGCGATCTCTGGCAATCCGATACTCCATGCGTCGTCGCGCTGAAAGAGTTGCTCTGTTTTGTCCCAGTGCCAGCAGACACCGCAATCCCATCCCAGCGTTTCGCACATGGTTTGTATGATTTTTGGCATGGCGACGTTAAGGGTTTCAGATTCGGCAAGCAATAGCGTGACCGCGAACTCCATGGCCTGACGCTGCTCAAGCTGCTTCTGCGCGCTGATATCTCTGCGGATGCCGACTATACCGCCGCCACGTGTATGTTGTTCATTCACTTGAAACCAGCGGCCATCGGTGAATTGCAAAATAGACGGCTCTGGGACGGGCGCACGATGGCGGCGGATGCGTTCTGTGACCCAGGCTTCGGTATCGCCCTTGAAGGCGGTCTCGATCATTTCCCCTTTGGTCAGTGACATGCGCACCAAATCTTCAAATTGCAGCCCCGCAACATCTTCGAAGCGATTGAAATACGTAAAATTGTGGACGTACTTACGGTTGCATAAGACGAGTCGATCGGTTGCATCAAACAGACCGAAGGCATCGTTCAGACTTTCGATGGCATCGACCAGTGTGGCCCTTGCCGCCGATGCTTCGTCGTGTGCCAAAGTCAGCGCTTCTTCTTGCGCAATGCGGGCAGTGACATCCATGATGGTGCCGTGCAAGAACGTTGCGCGACCATCGTCAGAGCGGATCGGCTTTCCCAGTACATGCACCCAGCGCAGTTCGCCATTGGGTCGGGTGATGCGAAACTGTGTATCGACGTCGGTGATGATCGTATCGCTATCGGACAAAATAAGGGCCATCAGCGCCTTGTAATCTGCACGGTCTTCTGGGTGTACGCGCTGCAAGAAAGGTGCACCTATCAGGGCCGGTTCTGCCGGATCAATGTCTAACAGGCGATAGGTCTCTAGCGACCAGACGGCAGAACCCTGCGCCAGATCAATCGACCAGTTGCCTAGCCCGGCCATTCTTTGCGCCTGTGCCAGACTTGATTCACTGGCCTGAACCCGTTGCAATACGCCTGCTAATTGGGTGTTGCTTTGACGCAATTGTTTGCGCAGTCCGCTGATAAAACCGCCCATCATGGCGAACCACGGCAAGGTTAGCGCAAGCGCCAGCCATTGCAACAGCTCCAATTGCAGATTGAGCGTGTGTGGCTTAAAGTGCTGTAACAAGCCGATCACTGCGGCATAGCCAGCCAAGATGCCGCCCGCGCATTGCAGTAACGTGCGGCTCGGCAGCTGTAACACACTGAACAGAAAAGCCATCAACAGCATGATAACGAACACGGCCCGCCCGCTGTCTGCCACGTACATGGTGTATAGAATCACCAGCGTTGTCACCGACATTTGTGGAATGGCCAGATTAGGATCGCTGAACCGCAGATTGTATCCACTGCGGAACATGCTGTAAAAAATCAGCATCGCCAGCATCGCCAGAGCCGCGCTTTGCTGGAAGGCGCTCATGGATAAAACGCCTTGAAGATAGCAGACAAACATCAGGCAAATCGCCAGAAACGAAGTACCGGCGGCCATGAAATAGCGCTGCATGCGGAGCGCCTGTTTGGGATCGTCTGTTTGCACAATAAGGTCTAATATCGACCTCGAACGGAAGTTAGGTCGCGGCTCGTGCGTGGCCAGGTTTTCCATTGCGTCCGGCCGCTCCAGAGCCGGTTCGTTTAAAGGAGGGATCGTGTTATTCAAGATATCCTACAATCCAGTTGGAAAGTGCCGTCGGAAAGTACAATCGAAAAGAGTGGGACCGCCATTATCGTTGGTCGTCATGTGGCGGCGACCTTCGGGGAACTGATCAGGCGGGTATTTGGGTGCGCTTGGAGCCTTTTACTGTCGGTGCGTGAGGCTGTTCAGGGGCATTTTATAAGTGTGCGTGCGCATTGAGCGCTCCTTGATGGTGTTGCTCATCGGCACATACTACAGTTTTATTAATCTATCGTCATCAGAAAAGTGAAGGCCGTAAATAGGTCGCAATTACACAACGATAAGTTGTTATATTTATATTTTTTATGGCGATAAAAAAGCTACTTACCGATGGTGAGGCAAAAAAACGCGACTCAGATAGAGTCGCGTTTTTTGAGAAATACATAACGTTTTTTAAGCGTTATCGCATCCTGTTCAGATTAATACGCGCCCATAAAGTCACGTTTACCGATTTCCACGCCATTGTGACGCAGGATGTCGTAGCTGGTGGTGACATGGAAAAAGAATTGCGGCAAACCGTATTGCAGCAAATATGCTTGTCCGGTCAGTTTCTTTTCTTTTGGTGTGCCAGGGCGCAGAACGACTTCTAGCGTAGCGCTGCCGTCAATTTGTTCTGCGGTCAAGCCATCGATGAACGCGATTGTTTTGGCGATACGAGCTTGTAATTCAGCAAAAGTTTGTTCGTTGTCTTCGTACGCTGGTACTTCGATACCGGCCAGACGCGATGTCACGCTTTTAGCAAAATCAGCAGCGATTTGAACCTGGCGTGTCAGCGCAAACATGTCTGGAAACAGGCGCGCCTGCAACAACGCATTAGCGTCGATTTTCTTTTCGGTGGCGTGGTTTTCAGCGATAGTCAGAACATTGCTTAAACCAGTGAGGATTTGTTTGAAAACAGGAACGGACGCGCTGTACATGGAAATAGTCATTGAGGGGTCTCTCGTGGTGAAATCAGGGAAAAGTGGCGAAAGTATATACGGTTAGCTGAGTCCATGAAAAATCTCGCCCACTTCTGCTTTCGCCAAAGCTCCTCGCACCTTACCGCAGCGGTTAACCTTCGTATTTCGGGTTTTTTGCTGCGGTAATTAAGCAAAGTAATTGCATTTATCGAGCCGCATAATATTGCCAAATTGCAAGTAATTAATTACGTACCTTCCGAGCGCCTCATCATTATGGACCGTCAGGCACCACTTGTAACCAGCCAGTAGGACATGCATCAACGTCGGGATAATAGCCTGCCGGGTTTCTGCAGTAAAAACTATAGTTGATGCCCGGTTGCGCGTAGATCAATTGATTACCATAGTAGCCGTAGCCATCGTAGAAGAATGGGTCGAAGAAGAAAGGCCCACCTGCTATAAAGATACCGCGACCATGAAAATCACGGAAGTGAGCGCCGCGACGACCAACGAAATCACGATGACCGTGAAATTGTCCGCCGCTTGTTTGCGCGGCATTATTGCCGCGAAAGCCGCCACCGCCTCCATGGAAGCCGCCACCAAAACCACCGCCGTGTTGCGCTATCGCCTGAGTGCATCCAAGCGACAACATGACTGCTGCAAGGCAGACAGAAATTGTTTTGTTACGCATGTCTCCACCTCTTTAAAAGTTGCTTTCAGGTCTATAGTCAGGCCTTTTTTCCTCCTTAATTTCATTCTAGGAAGCGAAAACGAAAGCACTAATACAAGTTGGTAATGCTTGAAACAATTTGTATCAAAAGTGGTGCAAAAATGGGAGTGTCAGAACAACGGAAATGGGTGATGCGGAGATGTGGATGCAGAGTTGCATCAAGGAAATAATTGCGCTAAAAGTACCGCTGCCATGCCATGGCAGCGGTACTTTTTAGCGGTCTGTTAACTCAAGCCAAATGTTGACGTAGTTCGCTAAAGCTGGTTTACATTTTGCGTAAGTCTGAGGCAATAATTACTTGCCCCAACTGTCTTTTAGCGTGACGGTGCGATTGAATACTGGCTTGCCTGCAACCGCATCGACCCGATCCACGACAAAGTAACCGTGCCGTTCAAATTGATAGCGATCATCGGGCATTGCTGTCGCTAAGCCGGGTTCCAGATAGGCCGTGATGACTTCTTTGGAGTGTGGGTTTAGCGCGAGTTTAAAGTCTTTACCGCCAGCATCAGGATGAGGATCGCTGAACAAGCGGTCGTATAAACGCACCTCTGCTTCCAGTGCATGGGCTACGCTGATCCAGTGGATATTGCCTTTGACTTTATAGTTGGCGCTGCCTTCGGTCCCGCTTTTGCTGTCTTCAAAATAGTTGCAATGTACCGCAGTGACGTTGCCGTCTGCATCTTTATCGAAGCCGGTACATTCAACGACATAACCATGGCGCAAGCGAACACGGCTGCCGGGTTTGTCTGCCGTCGGCGGCGTCAGGCGGAAATAGCCTTTGACCGGCGTTTCCATGAAATCTTCGCGTTCAATCCAGACATTTTTACTGATTGGAAAATGGCGTAACGCTGTGGCGTGTTCAGGATGCGCAGGGGGATATACCGGCGCGTGACATGCGACGATGTGGCCGTCTGGGAAATTGTCGATGATCAGTTTTAGCGGGCGCAATACGGCGGTAGCGCGCGGGGCTTTTGGGTCTAGGTCTTCGCGTAAAGCGCCTTCCAGTGAACTCATGTCGATCCAGCCGTCGGATTTGGTCACACCGGTGCGCTCACAAAATAGTTGAATCGCTTCTGGCGTATAGCCGCGCCGACGAATGCCGACTAGCGTGGACATGCGCGGATCATCCCAGCCATCGACAATGCCTTCGTCCACCAGTTGCCGCAATTTGCGCTTGCTGGTGACGACGTAGGTAATATTCAGGCGAGAAAATTCGTATTGACGCGGGACTGGCTTTGCCAGGAAGCCACCATCGCTCAACTTCTCCAGAACCCAGTCGTAAAACGGTCTATGGTCTTGAAATTCCAGCGTACAGATTGAATGCGAGATGTTTTCCAGCGCATCCGAAATCGGATGTGTGTAGTCGTACATCGGATAGATGCACCATTTGTCGCCAGTGCGGTGATGGTGCGCATGGCGGATACGATAGATGGCCGGATCGCGCAGGTTCATGTTGGGCGATGCCATATCGATTTTGGCACGGACGATGTGTGCACCGTCCTTAAATTCTCCGGCTTTCATACGACGGAAGAGGTCTAACGATTCTTCTGGCGAACGTCCGCGAAACGGCGAATCCTTGCCGACTTCGCCAAAATTACCGCGATTGGCGGCCATGTCTTCGGCGCTTTGGCTGTCTACGTAGGCCAGGCCAGCGGTGATCAGATACTCGGCCATTTGATAAAGCTGGTCGAAATAATTACTGGCAAAGTACAAATGATCGCCAGAAGTATCTTTCCAGTCGAAACCCAGCCATTTGACGCTGTCAATAATGGTGTCGACGTATTCTTGCTCTTCTTTTTCAGGATTGGTGTCGTCAAACCGCAGATTGCAACGGCCTGCGTAATCCCGGGCCAGACCAAAATTGACCCAAATCGACTTGGCATGCCCGATATGCAGATAGCCATTTGGCTCAGGCGGAAAACGCGTTATGACCTGCGGCAACGGCTGGCCCTGATTATCTTTACGTTCGGCATACACGCCCGCAGTCATGTCGGCTTCAATGATGGTGCGCAGGAAGTTGGACGGCGCCGGTGCGGGCGTACCGTGGCCATTTGGCACAGTCGGGTTGTTGTTCTTGGAATCGTTGCTCATGAATGGTTTTCTCGCAAAGCGCTTTTTTCAGAATACAAATAAGGTGTCAGGATTTACACAAAATGGGGCCGGCAACCCTTTTTAAAACATCCAGATCAGTCTAGACCACGATGTTTCAGACAGCTGCTATCAGGCGATTTTGGGTTTGTCCTAGTATAGGGATGAAGGGCATTTTACCGTAGCGAGGTGGTTTCTCGTTCGTGCTTCGTTGTTTTTTGTTCGCGCGGCGGTGGTAACGAATAATGTACACGCGCATGCTGAAAATGGCAGACAATTTACCCTCTCCCCCATACAAGGATGCAGGAATGCCCAATGCAACAACGGAAACAACCGATATAACGGAAGCGCGATTAGCCGGAATGCGAACCTTGACGGTGCGTCATGCCGATCATCCAACGATTCCGGTAGCGTTGTTTTACCCGACTAAATCGCCGACGAAAAAAATGCGCTTAGGGCCGTACGCGCCAGTGGTATCTTTTAACGGTGTGCCAGATTTGCCGTTGAAAGGATTGATTTTGCTATCCCACGGTTCCGGCGGCAGCCAGTTGTCGCATGTGAATTTGGCGCTGCGTCTGGCGGAAAGCGGTTATCTGGTAGCCGCGCCACAACATCCTGGCGATAACTGGGATGATCGTTCATTGGTACGCTCTGAGACGTATTTTGCCGAACGTCCGCGACAATTATCGCGTTTGCTGGATACGCTGCTGGCCGATGCGTTGTGGCGAGATCAGATTCCGGCAGGACGAATTGGTGCATTGGGCCACTCGGCAGGCGGTTTTAGCGTGTTGGCGCTGGCGGGAGGGATGGCGGATCGACAACAAGTCTTGCACCATTGCGAGGTGACCGATGACGATCAACTATTTTGCCAGCTGGGCGGTGATCCGGAGGTGTTGGCTGAGGGCGATGCAGCGATCAATTTCGATGTGCAGGATATGCGGGTGGGCGCTGTCTTTGCGATGGCGCCGATAGGCGTTGTGTTCGCGCCGGATTCGCTGAAGCGCATTAGCGTGCCGACGCATGTTGTCACCGCTGAGATAGATGCAGTATTGCCGCCGAAATATCATGGCAACTGGCTACGCGCGCGAGTGCCGCAGGCGGAGTTTGAAGAGGTGCCGTGGGCCGGTCATTTTTCGTTCATGGCACCGCCGCTGGTTCAACTGATGTCCGCCGTTGGCGACCCTGGCGAAGATCCACCGGGCTTTGATCGGGCGCGTTACTTGCTAAGGTTAGAGCAGCAGGTCATCGATTTTTTCGACAAAACTCTCGCTTAAAGTGATTCTTGCCGTTGTCGCGCACAATACCCATTTGTTATCCGTCTTTTGTCTGGCTCAACCGAGAAAGAAATCGTTATGTGGCCTTATCCTAAAATTGTCGCCCATCGCGGAGGTGGAAAGCTTGCACCGGAAAATACATTGGCGGCGATGCGTTGCGGTCTGGCGCACGGTTTTCGTGCGGTGGAATTTGATGTGATGTTATCCGCTGATGGCGTACCGATTTTGATGCACGACCCGGTGCTGGGGCGGACTCTGCCGGGCTTGGGAAGGGTAAGCGATTACACCGCAGCGGAATTGACGGCGATGGACGCGGGCAGTTGGTTTGGCGCGGAATTTATCGGTGAGCCGGTCTGTACTTATCAACAGGCGATGGCTTTTTGTCGGCAGCACGGGATATGGATGAACGTTGAAATCAAGCCGGTCGAAGGGTTTGAGGTGGAGACTGGGCATGTCGTGGCGCAGGCGACGCAGGCTTATTTTGAAGTTGAGGTCGTGGCGCATCTCGCCCAGCCTAGTCTGGAAACGGCCCGCAATTTGCCGTTGCTGTCGTCATTTTCCTCGGCAGCGTTGCGCGCCGCGCAGGTTGCTGCGGTAGGTATTCCGCGCGCCTATCTCACGGATGTGATCGAGGATGACTGGCAGCAGAACTTGCAGGAGCTGGCAGCGGTGGCGCTGCATACCAATCATAAGTATTTAGCGCCGATGCAGGCGGCGGCCATCAAAGACGCGGGGTATGGTTTGTTTTGTTATACGGTAAATACGGTTAAGCGGGCCGGTGAGATATTGGCTTGGGGTGTAGATGGATTTTGTACCGATCGGATTGACTTGATCGGGGCAGATTTTTGCCAGTAAGAGGGCATTGATAGTGCCATTGTGTTGCGCCTGAAGAGACGAATTGTGGCATTTAATGGCATCAAAACTGGCTCTTTTATGTCGGTAAATTATTTTGAAAATTTCTTGTGATCCGTCGTCAACCTGCTTCGATAGCATCGCGTTAAGGTAGTACAGAACAAGTGTCTGTCCGAATTCATAGCAAAAACGCGGGGCTGGCTAACCAAATAATTGCCGGTTTTTCTGCAAAGCTCTGGATATATGATGTTGTCAACGGTGATGAAAAGGAATACAAAATGAAAATCAATAAATTGCTTGCTGCTGTACTCGTCGCTGCTTTCGCTCTGCCGGTCATGGCGCAAAATGCCCCTGCTGCTGCACCGGCCGCACCTGCTCCGGCAGCATCAATGTCCGCTCCGGCAGCTGCGCCGACTGCTAAACCTGCAAAGGCAAAGCACCACAAAAAGCATCGTCGTCATCACGCTAAAAAAGCTAGCACTGGCAAAATCAACACCGGCCATTAATAGTTAGTAGCAGGATGTAGCTTATCGGTGACTTAGGCTCGTCAGAGCGCAAGTTGCCGACAAAAGCCTTAAAAAGCCCCTCAGGAGCGATTCTGACGGGCTTTTTGCACGATGTTTTCCCTGTAATGGTCTCTGATACCATCCTTAGCGCGCCCGGCTAGAGCGAGGGGCTTCTATCACGTATAATCATCGCTTTGCAAAATAACACTTCCCTTGCACGTCTTTTTTCTGCCCAAGAATATGAACTCAGCCGATATCCGCGATAAGTTTCTCAATTTCTTTGAATCCAAAGATCATACCGTTGTGCGCTCATCCAGCCTGGTGCCGGGAAATGATCCGACTTTACTGTTTACCAACTCGGGAATGGTCCAGTTCAAGGACGTTTTTCTGGGGACTGAGAAGCGTAACTACGTCCGCGCCACATCGGTGCAGCGTTGTTTGCGTGCCGGTGGCAAGCATAACGATCTGGAAAACGTTGGCTACACTGCGCGCCATCATACTTTCTTTGAAATGCTGGGAAATTGGTCTTTTGGAGACTATTTCAAGCGCGATTCGCTGAAATGGGCGTTTGAGTTGCTGACCAAAGTATACGGACTGCCAGCTGAAAAACTATGGGCAACGGTCTATGCAACAGATGACGAAGCCTATGATATCTGGGTGAACGAGATCGGTTTGCCGCCAGAACGCGTGGTACGTATTGGCGACAACAAAGGCGCGCCGTTCGCATCGGACAATTTCTGGCAAATGGCGGATACAGGCCCGTGCGGTCCTTGTTCCGAGATTTTTTACGATCACGGCCCGGACGTTTGGGGTGGCCCACCGGGAAGCGCCGATCAAGATGGCGATCGTTACATCGAAATCTGGAATAACGTGTTTATGCAGTTTGATCGTCAAATTGATCCTAAGACCGGCGAGGCGACATTGACGCCATTACCGCTTCAATGCGTCGATACCGGGATGGGGCTGGAACGTCTGGCGGCGATCTTGCAGCATGTGCACAGCAACTATGAAATCGATTTATTCCAAAATCTGATCAAGGCAGCGGCGCGTGAAACCAACGTCACCGACCTGACCAACAATTCGCTGAAAGTGATTGCCGATCATATTCGCGCTTGCGCCTTTTTGATCGTCGACGGCGTTATTCCTGGCAGTGAAGGTCGCGGTTATGTACTGCGTCGCATCATCCGCCGTGCTTTGCGCCATGGACATAAGCTAGAACAAACCAAACCGTTTTTCTACAAACTAGTCAAAGATTTGGTGCTGGAGATGGGCGCTGCCTATCCAGAACTGCCAGAGGCAGCCGAGCGCGTAGAGCAAACTCTGAAGCAGGAAGAAGAACGTTTCGGCGAGACGCTGGAACACGGGATGAAGATCCTGGAAGCCGCATTAGCCAAAAATCCACAGAAACTGGATGGCGATACGGCGTTCACGCTGTATGACACTTTCGGTTTCCCACTCGATTTGACCGCAGATATTTGCCGCGAACGTGAAGTCGAACTCGACGAAGCGGGTTTTGATGTAGCAATGAAGCGTCAGCAAGATGCCAGCCGTGCCGGTGGCAAATTCAAGACTGCATTTGGCGTGGAATACAACGGCGATAAAACACATTTTGTCGGTTACAACGCATTGGTGCATGACGCTAAAGTGTTGGCCTTGTATGTCGATGGCAGCGCGGTACAGAAAATCGATGCCGGTCAAGATGCGATTGTGGTGTTGGATACAACGCCATTTTATGCAGAGTCGGGCGGGCAAGCTGGTGATGCTGGCGTGCTGGAAAGCGCGACCGCCTTGTTTGGCGTGACTGATACGTTAAAAATTCAAGCTGAAGTCTTCGGTCATCATGGCCGTCTGGAAAAAGGCACGATGGCGGTTGGTGACCAACTCGGCGCCAACGTTGATACAGCGCAGCGCGCACGCACTGTGCGGAATCATTCGGCGACGCATTTGATGCATAAGGCATTGCGTGAAGTGTTGGGCGTGCATGTGGCGCAAAAGGGTTCGTTGGTGGATGCTGACAAAACCCGCTTCGATTTTAGTCACAACGCGCCGGTCAACGCAGATCAAATTCGGCGGATTGAAGATATCGTTAACCGTGAAATTCTGGAAAACATCGCCACTAGCGCCAAATTGATGACGTTTGATGACGCGGTTGCCAGCGGTGCGATGGCCCTGTTTGGCGAAAAATACGGCGATGAAGTACGGGTTTTATCGATTGGCTCGTCGACTGAATTGTGTGGCGGTACGCACGTCAATCGTACCGGTGATATTGGTTTGTTCAAGATCGTGGCCGAAGGTGGCGTCGCGGCAGGTATTCGTCGGATTGAGGCAGTTACTGGTCTTGGCGCCTTGGCGCTGATGCAAAACTTGAGCAGCCGTGTAACCGAAGCAGCGGCCGCCTTGAAGGCTCCACCAGAAGAATTGACGCAACGGATTGGTCAAGTACAGGAGCACGTTAAAGCGCTGGAAAAAGAAATGGCGGCTTTGAAGTCGAAACTGGCCGCGAATCAAGGCGATGAACTGGTGAATCAAGCGGTGGATGTGAATGGCATCAAAGTGCTGGCCGCTATGCTGGAAGGTGCCGATAGCGCGACTTTGCGTGAAACTATGGATAAGTTGAAAGACAAATTGAAAACCGCTGCTATTGTGCTGGCCACCGTAAAAGACGGCAAAGTCAGTTTAATCGCCGGTGTGACTGCCGATGCTACGGCTAAAGTTAAAGCCGGTGATCTGGTCAATTTTGTGGCGCAGCAAGTTGGTGGCAAAGGCGGCGGTCGCCCTGACATGGCACAAGCAGGTGGTACTGATCCGAGCGGCTTGGCGGCAGCGTTGCAAGGTGTCGCAGGCTGGGTTGGTGCGCGCGGGTAATCTGCGATCATTGGATGGCTTCGGGCTTATTGACTACTTATTCCTTAAGTAGTCATCGATTGAACTGACGGAATGTCTGCATGAGCGATTTTAAATTTTGTCCGATATGTGCAGCTTCTTTGATAATGCGCGCGGATGATGGCGATACCCGAAAGGTGCGTTTGACTTGTCCGGATGGGCATTGGACGCATTGGGATAATCCGCTGCCCGTATTGGCCGCGCTGGTTGAAATCGATGGAAAAATCCTGTTGGCGCGGAACGCCGCGTGGCAAGACAATATGTTCGCATTGATCACCGGCTTCATGGAACGCGATGAAACGCCAGAGCAGGGCATTGCGCGTGAGTTGAAGGAGGAAACCAATCTTGATGCCGATCAAATTACACTGATTGGCGTGTATGAATTCATGCGCAAGAATGAGCTGATCATTGCCTATCATATAAAAGCATCGGGAACGATTCAGTTGTCGCCGGAGTTGCTTGAGTATCGCTTGTTAGCGCCAGCCAAGTTAAGGCCCTGGCGGGCGGGCACCGGCTATGCGGTTGCCGATTGGATGCGGCAGCGAGACTTGGAAGTAGAGTTTGTGGATAGGCCGATTTTGGCGGATTGATCGCGGCATGGCTGGTGGGTTATCGCAGCCTAATAATGCTTTATAGCATCATTCTGCGCGGGTTCCCATACCATCTGGGAATACGTGCATAATCAAGTGTCGAATATGAAATTGTTGCTACTGTTGGGGGGGCAGACGTTCTTGCATGTCAATATTCATGCTGAATGGTTGTTGCCGATAGTGTGCAATACAGGTCCATTATTATTTTAATGATAATGGTGTTGTAAAAATGGCGGATTTTTGTTGCGTTGCATCAAAATAGAGTTCTTTGGAGTAAAATCTTTAAACGCCGCAAATGTTAAATAATTTTTGATCTACACATGGTTATGGAATTTAATAGAGAACTTGACGCACGTGGTTTGCACTGCCCGCTGCCAATTTTGAAAACAAAAAAAGCGCTGGCGGATATGTTGAGTGGACAAGTATTGCGCGTACTAGCAACCGATTCTGGTTCAGTGCGTGACTTTCAGGCGTTCGCAAAGCAAACGGGCAATGACTTATTGTCGCAAAGTGAAGAAAATCGTGAGTACGTTTTCTTCATGAAACGTAAGTAAATCAACCGTTTTTCGATATTGCTCCAGATTTGTTACGGCTTCATTACAAGCCGTAATAGCAAAGCAGATTGACACAACTTATTGGTGCCGACAGACAGTTTTTCTCGTTGTGCATCCGGATGATTAACGTTCTGTTAATTATTAAATAATCAATATTTCTCAATAATCATCTGTTTATACAAGGCAACATGCTTTTTTTGAATAGCTGTTTCGCCACATTTCTCCGTCTTAATATTGCATTTCTCCCTATGAATAGGCGATTTCCTCTAAAAATTAATAGAACGTTCGTGCTAAATTTTGGTTGCGTGCCGAATTCTCTCTTATAATCGCTTATTCAATTAACGTTAACGTCAACTCGATTCTCATTTTTTAATCAAAAGGCAGACCGATGAAAGTACTAGTACCAGTTAAGCGCGTAGTCGATTACAACGTCAAAGTGCGGGTTAAATCCGATGGCACAGGTGTCGATATCGCCAACGTCAAAATGTCGATGAATCCATTTGATGAGATCGCAGTAGAAGAGGCGACCCGTCTGAAAGAAGGCGGCAAAGTCACCGAAGTGATCGCGATTTCTTGCGGCGTCACGCAATGCCAGGAAACCTTGCGTACGGCAATGGCGATCGGTGCAGATCGCGCCATTTTGGTGGAGTCCGATGCAGATTTGCAACCATTGGCCGTTGCCAAATTGTTGAAGGCAATTGCCGACAAAGAACAACCGCAATTGATCATTTTGGGCAAACAGGCGATTGACGATGATTGCAACCAGACCGGTCAGATGCTGGCTGCGTTGTTAGGCTGGCCGCAAGCGACGTTTGCGTCAAAAGTCGTGCTGGAAGAAGGTAAAGTTCTGGTCACGCGTGAAGTCGATGGCGGTCTGGAAACTCTGGCATTGACGTTGCCCGCGATTATTACTACCGATTTGCGTTTGAATGAGCCACGTTACGTGACGCTGCCGAACATCATGAAAGCGAAAAAGAAAACGCTGGACGTGTTTAAGCCAGCCGATCTGGGTGTCGATGTGACGCCGCGCCTGAAAACGTTGAAAGTCGTCGAGCCTGCCAAACGCAGCGCCGGTATCAAAGTGCCGGACGTCGCCACGCTGGTGGCTAAACTGCGCAACGAAGCCAAGGTTATTTAAGCATTATTAAATGTAGGATAGTCCGTGACTGCAAGGTGAATAAGATGATTCATTTCCATTCCGGCTATTAGCGACCAAACAGATACAGCGGCGCGCCGCACGGATAAAGATTTATGCGCAGGCGACCGCAACACCTCATTCTCAGGAGATACCATGACCGCTCTCGTCATAGCTGAACACGATAACGCCACCTTAAAAGGTAGCACCCTTAACACCATCACCGCCGCCAGCCAATGCGGTGGCGAAGTCCACGTATTGGTCGCCGGTAAAGATTGCGGCGCGGCAGCGCAAGCAGCAGCCAAGGCTAGCGGCGTGACTAAAGTATTGGTGGCTGATGCGGCTTATTTTGCCGATGGTCTGGCAGAAAACATCGCCGAGCAAGTCCTGGCACTGGCTGCCAACTACAGCCATATTCTGGCTCCGGCAACCGCCTACGGCAAAAATATCTTGCCCCGCGTCGCTGCTAAACTCGACGTTGGTCAGATTTCTGAAATCGTCAAAATCGATAGTCCAGATACATTCGAGCGCCCGATCTATGCCGGTAACGCCATCGCAACCGTGCAATCGACTGATGCGATCAAAGTCATCACCGTGCGTACGACGGGCTTTGATGCCGCTGCGGATGGTGGTTCGGCAGCAGTCGAGAACCTTAGTGTGTCTGCCGATTTTGCCAAGTCAGCGTTTATTTCGCGTGAGCTGGCTAAATCGGATCGTCCTGAACTGACGGCTGCCAAAGTGATTGTTTCCGGTGGACGCGGTATGGGTTCGGCAGAAAACTTCAAGATTTTAGAACCATTGGCTGACAAACTCGGTGCCGCAATGGGCGCTTCCCGTGCTGCAGTGGATGCCGGTTTTGTGCCGAATGACTGGCAAGTTGGACAAACCGGCAAAATCGTCGCACCGCAACTGTATATCGCAGTCGGTATTTCGGGCGCGATCCAGCATCTGGCCGGGATGAAAGACTCCAAAACCATTGTGGCGATCAATAAAGATGAAGAAGCGCCGATTTTCTCGGTCGCGGATTACGGCATCGTTGGTGATTTGTTCGAGATCGTGCCGCAACTGGTGGCCGAGCTCGGTTAACTCATCTTTAATTGACAGCTGCAACACAATAATTAGATCGTTTGAAAAAACGCCAGGACAGTATTACGGAAGTGGTACTGTCCATTTTTTTTGGAGTACATGATGAGTTACGTCGCCCCGCTTAAAGATATGTTGTTTGCCATTAACGCGCTAGCTGGCCTGGAGCACGTCAGCCAGCTGCCAGAATGCGCCGATGCGACGCCTGAAACAGTTGAGGCCGTACTGGAGGAACATGCTAGATTTTGTAGCGAAGTGATAGCGCCTTTGAATCGTTCCGGCGATCAGGAGCCAAGCTATTGGCGCGACGGTAATGTCATCACCAGTAAAGGTTTTAAAGAAGCATTCAAGGCGTTTGCAGAGGCGGGATGGCAAGGCATTCAGCATCCGGTCGATTATGGTGGTCAGGGTTTGCCAAAACTAGTGGCGACGCCATGTATTGAGATGCTCAATGCCGCTAACCTGTCGTTCGCGTTATGCCCTTTGCTAAGCGATGGCGCAATCGAGGCGCTGATGACGGCTGGCACCGACGCGCAGAAGCAGATTTATTTGGAAAAGCTCGTGTCAGGCATATGGACCGGCACGATGAATCTGACCGAACCGCAGGCTGGCTCCGATCTGGCGCAGGTACGCACACGCGCTGTGCCACAAGGCGACGGCACATTTAAGATTTTCGGCACAAAAATCTTTATCACTTATGGTGATCACGATATGGCTGAGAATATCGTCCATCTGGTGCTGGCAAGGACGCCTGATGCACCCGAAGGCGTAAAGGGTATTTCTTTATTTGTGGTGCCGAAATTTCTGGTCAATGCCGATGGTTCGCCGGGTGATCGTAATGACGTGCATTGCGTTTCAATTGAGCACAAGCTGGGGATCAAGGCGAGTCCTACGGCGGTATTGCAGTTTGGTGACCACGGCGGCGCAATCGGCACGTTAGTTGGCACCGAAAATCGCGGCCTGGAATACATGTTCATCATGATGAATGCAGCGCGTTTTGCGGTCGGTATGCAAGGCGTAGGTGTGGCGGAACGAGCCTATCAAAAAGCTGTCATTTTTGCGAAAGATCGCACGCAGTCACGTGATTTAAGCGGTTCGGCGGGGCCGGTGGCGATTATTCATCATCCAGATGTGCGCCGGATGTTGATGTCCATGCGTTCGCAGATTGAGGCTGCGCGCGGGCTGGCTTACGTTACTGCGGCGGCGTCCGATATCGGACATCATCATGCCGATGTAGCAACGCGCAAAGCGAGTCAGGCATTTTATGAATTTTTGGTGCCGATAGTGAAGGGATGGTCGACCGAAATGTCGATTGAAGTGGCATCAACTGGCGTACAAATTCATGGCGGCATGGGCTTTATCGAGGAAACCGGCGCTGCGCAGCTTTATCGTGATGCCCGTATCTTGACGATTTATGAAGGTACAACGGCGATTCAGGCTAACGATTTGATCGGTCGAAAAACCGCTCGCGATGGTGGTGCTGTTGCCAAAGACATCATTGCGCAGGTTCAGGCTACCCAGCGGCAACTTGCGGCTAGTGCAGATGCTGATTTGATCGCTATCGGGAAGCAACTTGCTATCGGTGCAGAGGCATTGAATGACGTGGTTGATTTTGTCGTGGCGAATTTGAAAAGCGATATTAAAGGCGTATTTGCCGGTAGCGTAGCCTATTTGAAATTGGCGGGTATTGTTCTGGGCGGCTGGCAAATGGGCCGGGCAGCTTTAATTTCCTCGGAAAAATTAGCCTTGGGCGAAGGCGATGCTCGTTTTTATAAAGCTAAAATCGGTACAGCGCGCTTTTTTGCGGATCATGTGTTGGTACAGGCAGATGCGCTTCGGATCTCGGTGGTGCGCGGTAGTGCAGGGGTGATGGCGTTGAGTGAAGATCAATTTTGATTCACTAAATTATATTTCTTGCATAAAAAAAGCAGCCAAAAGGCTGCTTTTTTTATGGGACTTGGCAAAAATAAGAAGCCCAGTCAGTTGATGCAATTTTGTCCTTACCCGTATAGACCGCCAGTAAATAACAGATCAAAGGTGCGGGCAATCGCGGCTATTAATCCGGTTGCACCCAAGCCAACAGTAAATACCAGAATGACGGCTATCGCCCAAGTTGTGTCCGATTTTTTACCGGAGCCTGCATTGCGTAACGCATCCCATTTTTCGTCTGGCATCAATCCTGTGACCAGCGCTTCAAGCACTGCAATCAGCGCAGAAATCAGTAGAGGTGCAAATAAAAATATATGTTGTTTTTCTGGCCATAATGCTAATGCCAGTAAAGAGAGTGGCAAGGTAATAAAATGCAGCCAGCCCCACATGTCTTTTGCGCCATATAGATAAAACCTGTGAAGTCCGATGCTGCCAAATACGGTCGTGATGAAAGTGGCGAAGGTTTTGTTTTTATGTGCGGTCGTCATGGAGTGAAAGTGATAAGCAATAGGGCGTCGGTTTTCAGGAAATGAGGCATAGAGAGGCGGTTAGCCGCAACCGGATGTCTACTTTCAGTCTATTTGTAGACTACCTATTCGTTCTGATTCCCCAGCAAGGGCGTAGTGTAACGTAACTGTTGCGAAGTTGTTTGATGGGAATTGACGCCGCTGAAGCGGCTTGCATTGTTTACGCATTGAAAGACGTCAGATAAATTCGCGGTCAGGACGGTGTTTTGAGTCCGATAATAGTGCAAATAGCGAGACTTAGATGCTGGTACGCGACACTCTGGGGCAGTCTAAGGTTGCGGGGTTGCTCTAACTTGCGTTATAATTTGCGGCTTTTTCCGTGTTCGACAACACTTTTTGGAATTATTATGGTCGTTATTCGTTTATCTCGTGGTGGCGCTAAGAAGCGCCCGTTTTACAACATCGTAGTTACTGATTCGCGCAATCGTCGCGACGGTCGCTTTATCGAGCGTCTGGGTTTCTATAATCCAGTTGCATCGGGTGCATCGGAAAGCTTCCGTATTGCCCAAGATCGTCTGACCCATTGGGAAGGCGTTGGCGCGCAAATGTCGCCAACCGTTGCTCGTCTGGTAAGCCAGGCTGGTAAAAAAGCTGCAGTTTAATTCTGTAGCTGGCAACTGATTTGTCTACGGTTACTACGGTTGCGCAAGCAACTGATACGACGCAATCGGGAGTCATAACTAGCGTTGTGACCCCTGTCGATTTGATCATGGTCGGTTACATAACCGGTGCCTATGGACTTCAGGGCTGGGTGCGGATTAAACCGTATTCGCCAGACGCTGACGCGTTACTGAATGCCAAGAAATGGTGGCTGGGTAAACCAGACGTGGCAGATCTGCAAGACGTTGAGATGATGCAGGCCAAAAATCACAGTGGTGACATTGTGGCACGTTTGGTCGGCGTGATTGGACGTGATGCCGCTGAAGCGCTGAAAGGCACAGCAGTACATGTTCGTCGTAGCCATTTTCCTCCATTGGATGATGGCGAGTTCTATTGGATCGATTTAATTGGTCTGGCAGTTGAAAATCTGCAAGGCGAACAACTGGGTTCGGTAGTAGACATGATGGACAACGGTGCGCATCCCATTTTACGGATTGCGGTTCCGCTTGTCGCCGGTCAGGAAAAGACGGCACCCGAATTGTTAGTCCCGTTTGTGGACCAATTCGTCAAGACCGTTGATCAGACGGCAAAAAAGATTACGGTGGACTGGGGCCTGGATTATTAGGCAACAATTCACTACGCTGATTTTCCAACCAACTTGGTCGGATATGAAGCTGAAATTTTAAGTTAGAACGCAAGTTTGCTTGGCTAACAATTTCCGGTAGGAGCGATACAGGTGGGCGCTATGCAATTTGATGTCGTCACGCTGTTTCCAGAAATGTTTGCAGCGCTAACGCAGTCTGGTATCACCCGGCGTGCGTTCGAACAAAAAAAATGTGAATTAGCATTGTGGAATCCACGCGATTTCACCGTGGATAACCATCGCACGGTTGATGATCGGCCGTATGGCGGTGGACCCGGCATGGTTATGCTGGCAAAACCACTTGAAGCTGCGATTGATGCAGCTAAAAGTCGTCAGCAAGCACTGGGATCATCTTCTGCGCCGCGTGTCGTCTATTTATCGCCGCAAGGTCGGCCGCTTGAGCATCAGCGCGTTATGCAGTTAAGTGCAGAGCCGGGTTTGGTGTTGTTATGCGGACGTTACGAAGCGATTGATCAGCGTTTGTTGGATCGTTGTGTGGATGAAGAAATCAGCCTCGGCGATTTTGTGTTATCTGGCGGTGAGTTACCGGCAATGGCGCTGATGGATGCCATTATCAGGCAGCTACCCGGCGTGCTAAATGATGGTGCTTCTGCGGTTGAGGACAGTTTTGTCAACGGCTTGCTGGATTGCCCGCATTACACAAGGCCAGAAGAATATGATGGCGTGGCGGTACCTTCCGTTTTAATGGGAGGGCATCACGCTGAGATCGAAAAATGGCGACGTCAGCAAGCGCTTCTGGCGACTGTTACCAAGCGCCCGGATTTGATCCTTAAAGCGCGACAGGCGGGAAGTCTGACTAGCGGCGATGAAAAGTTTTTAAAGGCTGTCCAGGATTAGTCTGGCAAACGGCTAATTAGTCGTTATAAAAGCCTGTGCCCTTTAGTGCATCACCAGTTTGTAGTAAGCAGCAGAAGTATGTAATACCAGATGTTGTAAACCTGTAGTACGAAGCGACCAGCCGGTCGCATGTTTAACCCCATCCTCTACTGAGCAGTGCGTGCACATAGCGTCAGCAAGATGGTATATGGAGCTAAAAATGGATTTGATCCAACAACTTGAGCAAGAAGAAATTGCTCGCCTAGGTAAAGTTATTCCTGAATTCGCCCCTGGCGATACCGTTATTGTTAGCGTCAATGTAGTCGAAGGTACGCGCAAACGTGCTCAGGCTTATGAAGGCGTTGTCATTTCGCGTCGTAACCGTGGTTTGAACTCCAACTTCATCGTCCGTAAGATTTCTTCCGGCGAAGGCGTTGAGCGTACATTCCAGTTGTATTCACCTTTGATCGCTTCGATCGAAGTGAAACGTCGCGGTGATGTACGTCGCGCCAAGCTGTACTATCTGCGTGAGCGTTCGGGTAAATCGGCGCGTATCAAAGAAAAATTGCCACAACGTCGTACTGTCGCTAAAACAGCAGCGTAAGCAGTTACGAGTCAGGCATGTGTATTGCCTACAAAAAAGGGCGCCAGTAGGTGCCCTTTTTTGCTTTCCGTCGATATCCAAGTTTCTTGGCTGCATAGAGTTAAGCGCGATCTGCGGAATATCCATTTGATCTGACCGAATATCTCTATTGGTGCAACAATAGAACACCTTCCGGTGTATTAACAGGAATTGTTTTGGTAAAACTCACTTTCGATCCTTTGATGATCCCGATTGATGCCGTCGCCGGTGAATCGGCGCTTGCGCCAGACCGGATGAACGCGGATTGGTTGCGTCAACGTTTTGCGCAGCCGCCGATTTGGCGTCCTGAACATATGGACCGACAGGTGGGCAGCAAGCCTAAAAACGACAATCCAGTTGCGGCGGCGGTATTGATCCCGTTTATCATGCACGCGACGGGTCCAACTTTATTATTTACCCAGCGCACCGCGCATCTTACCGACCACGCAGGTCAAGTCAGCTTTCCCGGTGGTCGCACTGAGTTGACCGATGCATCGCCGATAGAAACCGCATTGCGTGAGGCCGAAGAAGAGATTGGCCTGCCGCGGAGTGAGGTCGAGGTAATTGGTACTTTACCTGAGTATTTTACTGGTACTGGATATCGCGTCACGCCGGTCGCTGGGCTGATTCGACCGCCAGCAACGCTACGTGCCGACCCCAATGAGGTCGCAGAAATTTTTGAAGTCCCCCTGATTTTTTTAATGAATGGCCTTAATCATCAGTTGCGCACTTTTGATTTGCCGGACGGTTATCGTCGGACGTTCTATGCAATGCCCTACGAGCGTTTTTTTATTTGGGGAGCAACCGCCGCCATGCTGCGTAATTTGTTTCATCTTTTGCGCGCGTAGAAATTGCGATGCCGTGTTCTAAGCTGAGAGATTAATTCTCGCAATTGCGGCGATGGCATTCGAAGTAATATTTCTGTCCTCATTAAAATTGAAGCGTACAAATTCTTCGTCTTCCCGATCAGAATGCTTGTAGCGGTACTGTCGATACGCAAAGTTGCTGATTCCCGTGGCAACCAGAGAATAAATGCTTTAAATGGCGGACAAATTTGATTCTGCCCCTAGCCTGCGTTATCGTATGGTCTATCGCTTTGTTTCTATATAAAACAGGATTTGCTGACTTCTAAGGCTGGTTGATGACTTTTCTCTCTATTCTGTTTGCATTGCTAATAGAACAACTCAAGCCGCTTCGTGCGGATAATCCGGTGTATACCTGGGTCAAGCATTTTGCATTAAGGATGGAAGTCTGGTTCAATGCCGGTCAAGCACGTCATGGTCGTCTTGGCTGGTTTTGCATGATGCTGGCTTTGATGGTCCCCACCGCGCTAATTTATTGGCTATGCATGCACATCGGTGCATGGGCGGCACTTATCTGGAACGTCGTCATTGTTTATTTGACGTTAGGATTCCGGCATTACAGCCATTATTTCACCTCTATCCAACTAGCACTAAATACCGGCGACGATGCTACGGCGCGTAGTTTATTGGCGGAGTGGACCAAGCAAGATACAACCGATATGGAAGTTGGTGAAATTTCTCGTATTGCGGTCGAAAAGGCGTTAATTACCACGCATCGAAACGTGTTCGGCGTATTTTTCTGGTTTTTGATGCCATTAGGCCCTGCTTGCGCAGTGATGTATCGGATTGCTGAGTACTTGGCACGCGCCTGGAATGAGCCGGATCACATGAAAAATGAAGAGTTTGGTAGCTTCGCGGCGCAGGCTTTTTATTGGATCGACTGGATTCCTGCAAGACTGACTGCCGCTGCTTTTGCCGTCGTTGGTAATTTTGAAGACGCGATTTTTGCGTGGCGTAACTTTGCCGATCGTTGGAAAAATGAAACCGATGGCATCATTCTTTCCTCCGGTGGTGGTGCAATGGGCGTGCTGCTAGGAACGCCAGATGAAAATGCCAGTGCTTTTCTCCCCATTGATGCTGCAATTGTTGATTCAACCGGCGTTGAAACCGATAGCCCGCCAGGCGATGCACCTACGCCGCGCGCGTTGCAAAGTACGGTTGGTCTGGTCTGGCGTGCGTTATTGCTATGGATGTTTTTATTGTTGCTTATCTCGGTGGCGGTCTGGTTGGGGTAAATCATCTCCCCAGCATTATTTCTCTGCTTATTTGTTAGTCTTCTATAAGATATAATATGCAAGAATTAGTCCCGTAATCGGGGATTGGATAAATTGTCTGCTTAATTAAATGGTCAAATGACTGATTAATCGCAGCGGGGAACAACCAGGATTGATCTAATCGCCTCCAATTACATAAAACCCTGGCTCTCATCTCACGAGGATGCTGAGCATATGTTTGTAGAATTTACGTAAAGCTGCTTCAGCGGCCTTTATTTTTTCCAGCGATTGCGGCTGCCACGGTGACTCCTGTCACTTGTATTTCCTGGTCGGCATGCTGCAAATGCGTTGTCAGAACGATCTACGTAGATTCTATATTGTAAGAACAAAGAAGAAATGAGCTGTCCGCATGGCCGATATTACTGAACCCTCTAACGCGCCTGCCCGTGAATTTTTTATTCAGGGAATCACTTCCGATGGAAGACAGTTTCGCCCCAGTGACTGGGCGGAGCGATTGTGTGGCGCGATGTCATGTTTTCGTCCCGAAGGAAGTGGCGGACGGAACGCACATTTGCAATATTCTCCCTATGTCCGGCCTGCCTTATTGAATGGCGTCCGTTCGGTCGTGGTAAATGAAGATTTACGCGAGATTGAGCCTTTGGCCTATCATTTTGTCGTTAATTTTGCCAAAGATAATGATTTGCAAATAGTGCACGCATGCTTGCTGCCCGAAGTTGATCAATCCGTTATAGAGCTGCCGAAAACCCCTTGAACTAAGGCTAGTCGCGGTTCAACCGGTTTGATATCTGTCCACACATCGGCTTAATCGCCATCATCCGATCTTCCCGCAGAATCCACAAAAAAATATTCCTGTAGCTTAGCGAAAAAGAAATAGCGATACGACGTTTCCAGACCAAAGTCCGTGTACTATTTCTCAATTGTGCGCTATGGAGTGGAAATGTTTCGAAGTGGCAGGCCATTCTTTTTTCCCTTTGCTGCCGTATCAGGACTGGTACTCGGCCTTGCTATTACGCTCGCTGGATTCGTCGGCGTGCGCTATCTCGAACGTCAAAAAATGCAGTCTGACTTTAGTCAGAGCGCGAACAATCATTTGCGTGCCGTGAAGCAGGGTTTTGAAGGGGTGGTATACAAACTTCGCACAGTGGCACAGCTATTTGCCGTCGTTGATAGTGTCAGCCGCACGCAATTCCATGACTTTGCCGCACCGTTATTAACGCGCTCGTCGTATATTCAGGCACTTAGTTTTCAGCGTTTGATTTCGCCATCTCAACGCGTGGCTTACGAAGTTGAAATGCGCAAGCAGTTTCCCGATTTCTTTATCCGCGAAATGACCGGTACCGATGCAGAACCCGGTTTGGCTAGCATATCCAGCGCATCCGCCGCATTCAATTCCGGCAATACTCCCTATCGTGTAGTTGACTACATCGAGCCGATGTCGGGCAACGAAGCGGCATTCGGTCTTAATATGGCCAATAATCCTGCACAGATAGAGGCCATTGAACGCGCTCGCGATACCGGTCTGCCCTCAGCCACCAACGTTTATAGTCTTGCGCAACCAAGGGCATATAAATGGGGGCTTGCTATTCTGATGCCGATTTATCAACGCGCGGCGATCCTCAACTCGGTGGTGGACAGACGATTAGCCGTCACGGGATACGCCAGTGTAGTTCTGCGTGTCGAGGAGGTAGTTGGAAAGATGCTGGCCAAAGAGGATAACGATGGATCAGAAGGCAAGGTAGTCTTAAATGTCTACGCCAGTGCAACCCCAGATCCCTCGCGTTTGGTTTATCGCAGCGTGAACCAAGATGGTGCGGCTATCTCTGGCAAGTCGGGCAGCATGTTATCAGCGTGGCTTTTTCAGGATCAGTCAGCGTCTATTGCGCACCGTTTCGACATTGCCGGAAAGCCATGGTATATGATCGCCATCACGCCACAGGTTAATGTGGTGAGGGATCACCTCGGATCATTGCTAGTGCTGATCGCGGGCAGTCTATTAAGCTTATTCGGGGCTTCGTACATGTACGTTGTGACGAGGCGGTCATTGCGCATTCAACGATTGATTGCGGTACGCATGCAGCAAGTACAACGGGCGAACGAATTGATGAAAGAAGATAACGTGGCCCGAAAACGTGCAGAGCTCGCTCTGCAATTATGTGAGCGTGCTATTGAGGCCAGCGCACACGCCATTATCATCATCAGCGCGACGCTACCGGATCAGCCGGTCGAGTATGTCAATCCAGCATTTGAGCGCATTACCGGTTACGTGGGCGATGAAGTTATTGGCCGCAATATCTCGATGCTGCATCGCACTGACAGCGATCAGGCAGGGATTCAGGAAATTCGCTCGGCGCTCAAAGAGCACCGCAGCGCCAATGCAATATTTCGTAGTTATCATAAAGACGGCACACTGTTCTGGAATGACATGTACGTCGCGCCAGTCAAAGATGACGCCGATAACGTCAGCCATTTTGTCGTCGCTTTGTATGACATCACGGAGATGAAGCGCTATGAGGCGGAACTGGAGCATCAGGCCCAGTACGATCCTCTGACCGGTCTGGTCAATCGTAACGTCCTGAGTGATCGGCTGAGTCAGGCGATCGCCTACGGCGCACGTTACAACTATCAGGTCTGGGTATTGTTTGTCGATCTGGATCGTTTTAAATTCGTTAATGACACCTTAGGCCATAACGCTGGCGATAAAGTCCTGAAGAAAGTCGCCACGCTGCTTAAAACATTCACGCGTGAAGGCGATACCATTGCGCGCCTTGGCAGCGATGAGTTTGTCTTGATTTTGCCGGAAGGTGACGATGGCGCCCATGGCCTAAGCGTTAAGCTGATACAGCGGATGATGGAAGCGATAGAACGGCCGTTGGAAATTGAAGGAAAAAATTTCTTCCTGACTTGCAGCGTCGGCGTTGCGGTGTATCCGAATGACGGTCAGGAAGCAGAAATTCTGTTGAAACATGCCGATATCGCCATGTATCGCGCCAAGGAACTGGGTAATAACAACTATCAGTTCTACACCGCCAAAATGAATGAGCGTGCGCTGGAAAGGTTGCGCATTGAAGGCGATTTGCGCAGCGCGTTGGATCGCAACGAATTCATCTTGCATTACCAGCCTCAGATCGATTTGCGTACCGGCCAGATTATCGGTATGGAAGCGTTGATTCGCTGGGTGCATCCGACGCTGGGGCTGGTATCTCCTGCACGATTTATCGATCTGGCGGAGGAGACCGGCCTCATCGTACAGATTGGTGCCTGGGTTTTGCGCACAGCTTGCGAATACACCAAAGCTTTACAAAGTCAGGGACTGGGATATTTACGGATATCGGTCAACTTATCGGTTCGTCAGTTTTATCAACACAATCTGGTTGAGTCGGTGGCCAAGATGTTAGATGAAACCGGTCTGGCACCGCGTTATCTGGAGCTTGAGTTAACTGAAAGTCTGGTCATGACCGACGTCCAGTTAGCGGTCAGCATCCTTCAGCATTTGAAATTGGTCGGCGTCAAATTATCGATTGACGATTTTGGGACCGGCTATTCGAGTCTCGCCTATCTAAAGCGTTTCCCCATCGATGCCCTCAAGATCGATCAGTCGTTTGTCCGTGATATCACCCGCGATCAGGACGATGCGGCGATCGTCGCATCGATCATCTCATTAGCGCATAACCTACGCCTGCAAGTCATTGCCGAGGGCGTTGAAACCCGCGAACAACTGTCTTACTTGCAGCTTCACCACTGTGATGAAGTCCAGGGGTATTATTTCAGTCCCGGCATCACTGGCGAAGCCTTTGAAACGATGCTGCGAGAAGGTAAATCGTTATCGTCAATTGCTTAGTGGCAAGTTGCAGCGCCTCTCATTCACTTGTTTTTAAGCATAATGGTGCTGATATCCCGAAGTTATGCTTAGTAACGTCAACAAAAACCAAACGACTTATTTTTACTTTTTTTTGGAGTTTCAGATGACCACCACCAGAACAGAGCGCGATACCTTTGGCAATATTGAGGTGCCATCAGAAAAACTTTGGGGCGCGCAAACGCAGCGCTCTCTCGCCCATTTTCATATTTCCACTGAACGCATGCCAACCGAATTGATCAGGGCGCTAGCCTATGTCAAACAAGCCTGCGCCCGCGTTAATCTGGATCTCGGAAAATTGCCAGCGCCTAAGGCAGACGCTATCGTGCGCGCAGCAGAAGAAGTCATTCTCGGCAAGCACCCGGATGAGTTTCCATTAGCGATCTGGCAGACCGGATCCGGTACGCAAAGCAACATGAACATGAACGAAGTGCTGGCTAATCGCGCTTCCGAATTGCTCGGCGGCGAACGCGGCGAAGCCCGTTTGGTGCATCCAAACGACGCGGTTAATTTGAGTCAATCGTCCAACGATATTTTTCCGACAGCGATGCATGTCGCCGCCGTCATGGGTATTAGCGAAGCGCTGTTGCCTGCGCTGAAAAGTTTGCGCGCGACATTGCAGGAAAAATCGTTAGCGTTCAATGACATCGTCAAAATCGGTCGTACCCATTTGCAAGATGCAACGCCATTGACACTCGGTCAGGAATTTTCGGGCTATGTTGCGCAACTCGATTTTGCAGAGCGCACGATCGTCGCTTCGTTAGATGGCTTATACGCGCTCGCCGCTGGCGGCACAGCCGTCGGCACTGGGATGAACGCGCATCCTGAATTCGGCGCACGTGTGGCCGCAGTTTTGAGTAAAGCGCTCGACGTACCGTTTTCTACCGCCGAGAATAAATTCGCGGCCCTCGCTGCGCACGACGCTTTCGTCTCTGCACACGGCGCCTTAAAAACCCTGGCCGCAGCGCTGATGAAAATCGCCAATGACGTCCGTTGGATGGCCTCGGGACCGCGCTCTGGCTTAGGTGAAATCAGTATTCCAGAGAATGAACCCGGCAGTTCGATCATGCCCGGCAAAGTCAATCCGACCCAGTGCGAAGCGTTGACGATGCTTTGTTGTCAGGTATTCGGCAATGATGTTGCGATTAATTTCGGCGGTGCTTCCGGCAACTTTGAGCTGAATGTGTTTAAACCGCTGATTGCGCATAACTTCTTGCAAAGTGTGCGTCTTTTAGCAGATGGCATGGCGAGTTTTGATCATCATTGCGCCAGCGGCATCAGCGCTAATGAAGATCGGATTGCCGAATTAATGGCGCGCTCGTTGATGCTGGTGACTGCTCTGGCCCCGCACATTGGCTATGACAAGGCGGCAAAAATCGCCAAGCATGCGCATCACGATGGCACTACTTTGAAGGAAGCGGCATTAGCGCTGGGATACGTCACCGAGCAGGAATTCGCGGAATGGGTGCAGCCTTCTAAAATGACATATCCGGAATAAAAGGCGCCGCATAATTACTTCAGCAAGATATTTGTAACCGACATCTTGCGTGAGTTATCCGCAGGCAACGTGAAATAAGGTGAAATTTTCCGGATTTCACGCTGCCTCGCTCCAAGCTTTCCTTATAATGGTGCACTTCACCGTTAGTGCTTTGGCAATTCTGCAAATTTTCCTGGTCATTCAGCTAGCAAGTTTGAGAGCCGTCCTCGCAGCCTGCTTTTTTAGCTTATTTTTAGCCTAATCTCGAAAATCTATGTTTCTAGCCTTTTTATCCCTCAATCCTTGGGTCGATAGCGCATCGATCAGACCTTCCGTTCAGGGCTATTAAGTATGACGCCAACTCCACGCAAGCCTGCAATGTGGTTGATCTACCCAATCTACGGCATTGTTTGTGGCCTGTTTGCTGTGCAAACTACCGATGCTTTCGCCACCTATAAAGTCGACATTGAAGCACCGAAAGCAATCAGCGCTCTGCTAAAAGAACATCTCGATCTGGTCCGCTATAAAGATCGCGATGATCTTAGCGACGATCAATTGAAATTCATGCTCGATACCGTTAACGATCAAGTCGCTCAACTTGCCTCGACTGAAGGTTATTTTTTGCCAACGACCAAGGTGACCGTAGATGAGGGAAAAGTCAAAGTCATCCATCTGAAAGTTGATGCGCACCAGCGCACGATGGTGTCGCAGGCAACGATTGACGTGACCGGTAAAGTCGTGAGCGAGGTGCCCGAACGGATTGGGCGGATACAGCGTAACTGGCGCTTGGCTGTCGGTGAGCCATTTCGTCAAAGCGACTGGGACGCCGCTAAAGAGCATAGTTTGCAACTTCTGCAATACAAGGGTTTTCCATCCGCCAAGATTGTCCATTCCGAAGCCAGAATCGAACCTGATAATAACCAGGCGCAGTTATCGGTTGAGTACGATAGCGGCCCGTCATTCACCTTGGGTCCGGTAGAAATCAGTGGCACGAAGCGCTATCCGCAAAGCATCATCCAGAATATCAATCCGCTGAATGTTGGCGAAAATTACGACCTCGATCGCCTGCTTTATTTGCAGCGTCAAATACAAAGTACCGGCTATTTCGGGAATGTGATTGTTGGGATAGACGATGATCCTGCGCATCCGACGTTGACGCCAGTGAAGGTGCAAGTCACAGAATTTCCGACGCAACGCGTGCGTGCCGGGGTCGGCTATGGCACGGATACCGGTGCGCAGGTGCAGGGGCGCTATTCGAATTACAACGTATTTGGAAAGGCGTGGGTATTTGATAGTCAGGCCAAGATTGAGCAACGGCGGCAGTACGGATTGCTTGAGCTAGATATGCCGCCGGATCAACGTGGTTTCGTCAACGGTATTAATACGTCGTATGACCGGACTACCTTAGAGGGCGTAGATTTGCGCAGCCAACGGATTGGATTGAAGCGCTCACGTACGTTGGAAAATTACGATACTACACTGACGCTCGATTATTATCGTGATTCACTACAGCAAACCGATGGTGCAGTATTACCTTCTAATACGGTCATTTTGCCGGGCCAGCATCAAGCCGTGGTGCCCGGATTTAGCTGGACCCGACGCGACGTCGATGACCAGATTTTCCCTACAGAAGGCCATATATTTTCAGTACAAACCGGGGTTGCTTTAAAAGGCGTATTGACCGATCAGAGTTTTTTTCGCGCCTACTTGCGTTACAAACAATATGTTCCCGCAGCGAAACGCGACATCATGATATTTCGCGTAGAGGGCGGTGCGGTATTTACCAAAGGCGCCAGTGCCGAAGTCCCTGCATCGCTGTTATTCCGTGCCGGTGGAAATGAATCGGTACGTGGCTATAGCTATCAAGGAATCGGTAATACGCAAAACGGCACCGTCTATCCGACTAAATATCTGGTGACGGCCAGCGCCGAGTATCAACACTGGTTTAATCACACCTGGGGCGCGGCCGTGTTCTACGATATCGGGGCAGCGACCAATAGCTGGGCCGATAAAGAAATCAAGGTCGGTACCGGTTTCGGCGCACGCTGGCGCAGCCCGGTTGGTCCGGTCGATGTTGATTTGGCGTATGGCGTGCAAGACAAACGTATCCGGCCCCATATTTCGTTAGGCATCGCTTTTTGATCATTGCTGACGAGAATATTTTGTATAGCTCCCACCTTTAATATCACCACAAGATATAGCGCATGACCAAAGCAATCGCACCAACATCCCAGCAACCGGATCCGACGCCTTCTCCCAAGAAGGCGCGTCCTAAAAACAAGTCGCCATTTGTTCGCAGAATATTGGCTGGCTTGTTAATGCTGATGTTAGTGATCGTGCTGGCAATCGTCGCGGTATTAATAGGCGTGCGTTCCGAGTCCGGGACGAAAGCAATCTGGACAACGGCAACTTGGTTATCGCAAAAACATCTCAGCGGAGAACTGATAGGCGGGACCCTGGCAGAAGGTGTGCGCTTGAAAAATGTTGTGTATCAAGATGCTACGCAGCAGTTTGCTATCGATAAAATTGATGGACGCTGGCAACTGACGCTGTCGCCGCTGAAATTCAGCGTAAGTCATTTACATATCGGCACAGTCGAAGCGCGGATGCAGCCAAAGCCGTCTACACCGATGACGTTGCCAACCCGTTTAACCTCGCCGCTGGCATTGTCGCTGGAAAATATTACACTCGACAAATTCTCTTTGCAGCAAGGAATACCCGCAGTGGGGAAACCGACCGAGTTGCGCAATTTATCTCTGCATGGACAATCTGACCGAGTCCAACACACGTTGGTGATAGAGGGATTGGATACCGCATTCGGCAATGTTAACGCCACGCTGCATCTGCAGGGAGAGGCACCGTTTACCCTTCAGGGCGGCGCGCAATTGCAGGGTGCTTACGAACAGGAAAAATATCAAATCGATGCCAATGTATCTGGCACATTATCGGCACTGAATCTCGAAGTGCATGGCAATGGCGATAAATTACGCGCCACTGCAAACATCGCAGCGACACCTTTTGCAACGATCCCGTTTCAGCGGATACAGCTCAGCGCCAGCAATGTTAATCCCAAACTCTTCAGCGCTGGTGCGCCTTTCGCTGACTTGAATATTCAAGCCGATTTGGTGCCTGTGCCAGTTTCATCGGCTGAGAAAAATATCGCGTTAGAAACGCTGGCCGTAAGCGGCCCACTGCGCATCAATAATGCGTCGCCCGGTGCCATTGATAAAGATCGTTTGCCATTGATTTCTGCGCAAGCTGAGCTGCGTCTCGATTCAAAACATCAACAGTTATCCGGTTTGCAGATCAAGCTAGTGGATAACGCCAGCATTAGTGGAACCGGTGAGTATCATAGCGACGGGGAAGAGAAAAATACTGGCAAATTTAACCTCAATGTTGAACGGCTTGATTTGCATGCCTTGCATGGGCAATTACAACCGACCCAGTTGCAAGGACCGATCAATCTCGCTCTAACGCCGGATACGCAAGAAATCTCATTGAAACTGGCTGATAAAAATATCTCGGCCAAGATCGACGCGGTGATTGATCCGAAGAAAGTCGATGTGCGTCTGGCGCAATTAACCGCCGGTCCTGCATTGCTGGATGCCACTGCAAGCATGGCGCGTGATGGCGAAGCTCCCTTTGTAGTAAAGGGTAAATTACGTGATGTTGATCCTGCTTTATGGATAAAAACTACTGCGCCAAAAAGCACATCAGCTAAAAAAACCAGCGCAGAAAAAATCGCCAAGCCGGTTTCCGCCCGCATCAATATGGATATCGACGCTGCTGGTAAGTTAACCCCAGCACTCCAGCTAAAACTGAAATTCAATGTCCTCGACAGCGTTTATGACAACTTGCCGATGACAGGCAACGGCACCATTAATTTGGCTGGAAAGCGTTTGTTGCCAAGTGATGCACACTTGTCGGTGGCGGGTAACGACGCGCAATTAAACGGCAGTTTTGGTGTCGTCGGCGACCGCCTCAATGTCAAAATTGACGCCGGACAATTGCAGCGATTGGGCTTCGGCTTATCCGGTGCATTGCATCTGGATGGACAAGTAACGGGCAGCATGCAACGGCCGGCCATCAAGGCGAGTTACCGGGCAGAGAAATTACAATTTGGACAGCATCAGGTTGACGATTTATCCGGCCAGGCCGATATTCAAACCGATCTCAGTGCCAAGTTATCTGCTGCTGGCAACAAGCTGCAACTGAGTGTTGAAGCGCGCGGCTATCGCGGCCCTGAGGTGGTGCTGAATAAAGTCAGCGCGAACCTTTCCGGTACTTTCGCTAGCCACGCCTTAAAGCTGGAAAGCACAGGCACGGTGCGTGAAAAGCCTTTGGCGCTGACCCTTGCTGCGCAGGGAAAATTGATAGAAAGTACGAGCGGCTATGGCTGGCAGGGTACCTTAAGTGAGCTGAAAAATCAGGGCATTCCACGAATCGCGCTTGATGGTCCCTTATCGATTAGCGCAGCGGCGGATAAGGTCGTTTTAGGGGCAACGCGCCTGACCATTGCCGATGCCGTTATCGCGCTGAAAAACCTGAGTTTCGACCATGGGCGCGTCCAGTCTGCGGGTGCGATTAATGCACTGAAAGTGAATAGCGTACTGGACCTGATTCACGAATTTACGGGAAATACGCCGCCATTAAAAACAGATTTGGTTCTTGATAGCCGATGGGATTTCGGATTAACAGACCGTGCCACCGGCTTTTTTGAGGTTAACCGTCGTAGTGGCGATCTGCGTGTGAATGCAGGGCGCGGCGATACAGCGCTTGGTTTGTCCGAACTGCGGGTTCGGGCCGACTTTCAGGGAACGCAGGTTAATCTGGATGCAGCGGTAGCGGCAGCGCGCATCGGGACTGCTAACGCGCAAGTGCAGGTCGGCTTAATCGCACTCGGAAACGGGCTGACCGTGAATGATAACGCTGCGTTATCCGGGGCAATTAAAGCCAACGTTCCGCAATTGAAAACAGTCGGTGGACTGATTGGGCCGCAAGTCGGTTTGGACGGTAGCCTGGCGATGGATGTGAAACTGGCTGGCACGTTGGCGCAACCAACATTGTCGGGTGCAGTTGCTGGCGACAAGCTCGCCGTGACGCTATACGATCAGGGCATAAAATTGCGCGATGGTATCGCCCGTCTTACGTTGGAAAAAAATGTTATTGCGCTCAAGCAGCTTGAGTTTCATGGCGGAGATGGCACGTTGCGCGCAAGCGGGCAGCTACAGTTGGGTAAATCGAATCCTGATATTTCGGCTACGGTCGTGGCTGATCGTCTGCAACTTTTTGCTAGCCCGGATCGGCAATTAATGTTGTCAGGCCAAGCCAAGGTCGCCAACGTGAATGACCAGTTGCATGTCGATGGAAAATTTACAGTCGATAAGGCCTTGTTCGATTTGCCCAAGAATACCGCTCCATCTCTCGGTGATGATGTGGTGATTGTGCGGAGTAACGGCAAGTCGTCTACGACGCTTTTGTCAGAAAAAGCAAAACTCACCAGGACGGCAGAAAAGCCTGCGGGCAGCATGACGCCAATCATGAATATCGACGTCGATTTCGGTAACGATTTCCGTTTCCGTGGCAGCGGCGCAGATTTGCGTTTGGGTGGAACCATGACTGTGCATAGTGAGCCATTTTCACCGCTGCGCGCTAGTGGCACTATTCGGGTTACTGATGGGACGTATGAAGTATTCGGGCGTAAGCTGGCTATTGAACGCGGGTTGATTAACTTCAGAGGACCGATCAATAATCCCAATATTAATATTCTGGCGATGCGTCGCAATCAGGATGTTGAGGCGGGCGCGGAGATCAGCGGCTATGCTTCATCACCGCGGGTCAAACTGGTATCTGAGCCGAATGTGTCCGATGAAGAAAAACTTTCGTGGTTGATGTTTGGTCACGGCAGCGATAGCAGTGCGCTCGGCCAACGTCAAGCCGCAGGTCAGGCGTTGGCGTTGTTGGGTAATTACGGTGGTAAAAAAATTGCACAGGGCGTTGGGCTTGATGAGTTTTCTATCGGTTCGAGCGAATCCGGTTTGGTGAATGACCAAGTGGTGAATATCGGCAAAGCGATTACTGAGAAAATCAATCTGGGCTATGAGCAAAGTCTGACCGGTGCGGCCAGCGTATTGAAACTAACGTGGCAGTTTTCACGTCGTTGGTCGATGGTATTGCGGGGCGGGACTATTAGTGGGTTGGATGTGTTATTTAATCGACGGTTTGATCAGTTCCGGACGGATAAAAATCCGAAAAATCCGGTTTCACAGCCAGAGGAGAAAGCGCCATAAGATGGCTATAAATCACTCATTCATTTATCAATCATTGATTGATGACCTATGAAATGGTGTCTATTGATTGTTCTCAGCATTTAATTTTTTCTATTAGCTTTGCAGTTTTATGATTCTACTCAAATATCTTCAGGCTTATCCGTCGTCATTGCAGGACCAGATACGCGTGCTTATTGAACAGAATCGTTTGGGCGAATATTTGCTTAAACGGTATCCGGGGAAGCATGCGGTTCAAAATGATAAAGCGTTATATAGCTATACGTTGGGGTTGAAGCAGGCGCATTTGAAAAATGCACCTAATATCGATAAAGTGCTGTACGACAGTCGGCTTGATTTGACGCATAAAGCCTTGGGGTTGCATACCGCTATTTCCCGGATTCAGGGTGGGAAGTTGAAGGCTAAGAAGGAAATTCGTGTTGCAGCGTTATTTAAAGAGGCGGCGCCAGAGTTTTTGCAGATGATTGTGGTGCATGAGTTGGCGCATCTTAAAGAGCAGGATCATAACAAGGCATTTTACAAGCTTTGTGAGTATATGTTGCCGGAGTATCATCAGTTGGAGTTTGATTTGAGGGTGTTTTTGACTTATCGGGAGTTGGTTAAAAGTGGGGGAGGGATTGTCGATAAGGTTGTTTGATACGGGGAGAGCTGAAACGGAGCACAACCGGCCGGGCAGTTACACAGAATTACTTACGGGCTCGACACGGAGCACAACCGGTTTAAATTACCTTCAAACCGTCCCTCATCAACGCACCAAAAATCACTAAAAATACGCCCTCATGCGCCACACAAAACGATTATTAATAGTCATCCTATTCCTGGTAATCCTACTAGCACTATTCCAATTTTCCGGTCTAAGAGAACATTTCAACCTGGAATTCCTACGCCAGCAAATCGTAGACAACAAAGTCAACGGTCTATTAATATTCGTCCTGCTATTCTGCATGGGTAACCTAATCCAAGTACCCGGCTGGATATTTCTGGCAGCGGCAGTCCTGGCGCTAGGCAAAACCTGGGGCGGCATAGCAACCTATATAGCCGCAACCATCTCCTGCATCTTCACATTCCTCACGATTCGCTTCATCGGCGGCGACGCCATCCGCGGCCTAAAAAATCGCACTGCACTAAAAATACTCCACAGCCTCGATGCACATCCAATCAAAAGCATCGCATTATTAAGAATATTATTTCAAACCGTCCCTGCCCTAAATTACGCCCTGGCGTTATCTGGCGTAAAGTTCCACAAATACTTAATTGGCACAATGATAGGTTTACCCTTGCCAATCATGGTCTATTGCCTATTCTTTGACTACATTGGCAAGGCGCTGCACATCCATTGACGGACGGCATCTAGATTAAGTGTTGGAAAGAAACGAATCCGGCATTCACGCTCAGCGATCACAGCGACCATAGCGATCAATTAATTGGAATCCCTAAACCATGAACAAACAATTTTCAACCGCTTGCGAACGCAATAGCCACCCTATTGCCACAGTTCTGGCAACCCAATTCACAGCATCCGCAACGACCCCACAACGTGTACTAGAAATTGGCAGCGGAACCGGGCAACATGCGGTCTATTTCGCCCAGCAATTTCCACATCTGATCTGGCAAACCAGTGACCTCGCGGCCAATCACGACAGCATTCTTGCCTGGCAGGAAGATGCAGCACTGGCAAACGTTTTACCACCGCTAACATTAGATATGGCCGATCCAGCATGGTCGCAAACCATCGCCACAACCTACGATGCAGTGTTTACAGCCAATACCTGCCACATCATGTCGTGGCCGCAGGTCAGAAATATGTTTTTAGGTGTAGGGAGAGTACTAACATCCGGCGGCCGCTTTTGGACCTATGGACCGTTTAATGTCGATGGACAATTTACCAGCACCAGCAATGCCGCCTTCGATGCCAGTTTGAAAGAATACGCAGCGCATATGGGCATACGCGATATGGCCGAATTAATCGTGCTGGCTGCTGAGAACCGTCTGATATTGCGAGAAGATCATCCCATGCCAGCAAATAACCGCCTGCTGGAATGGGAACATGTTTGACGCTTTAAACGCTTGATCTAACTAAACTTAACTGCGCCGCCCGGTCATTTCTTCCCCTGCATCCGGCCGCAATTTTAATGCAAATGGCAGTGCGCCCATGGCGATAATCCCGATAATCAAGAATGTCGGCCAAAAGTCCGCGCTGACGATAGTGGCATGACCTTGAACCTGGTTCGATATTTGCAGCACGAAACCGCCGACCGTAACCCCCATACCGATGGCGAGTTGTTGGGCTACGCTGGTTAAACTGGTGGCCTGACTCATTTGGTGCGGACTAATATCGGCATAGGCAATGGCGTTCAAACTGGTGAACTGCATCGAACGCACACAACCCCCGATTAATAACAAAGCGCCGACCAGCACGTGCGGCGTATCGGCGGCAAGCGCACCGAACGCCGCCATCGACGCCGCACCGAATAACGTGTTGTAAATGAGGACAGTGCGAAAACCATAGCGTTTTAAAACCACGCTCGTGATGGTTTTAACAAACATCGCTCCCATAGACGACACACAGGTCAGCAAGCCGGACTGGAAGGGCGACATCCCGAATCCAAGCTGAAATAATAACGGCAGCAAAAACGGTAGCGCGCCAATCCCAATCCGAAACAGTGAACCGCCGTAGATGTTCATCCGTAGTGTCGGAATCGACAGCAGGCGCAGATTTAATAGTGGGTGCTCACAATGGAAAGCGTGCCAGACATACGCCAGTAGCGACGTCAGACCGATAGCGATACAGATCAGCGAAATATCGCTATCGACCAAATGGCGGCCTGCGCTGGCAAGTCCAAACATCAGGCAGGAGCAACCAATTGCCGATAGCAAAAAGCCGATCCAGTCTAGCGGCACGGTTTGTTCTTCGCGCAAATTTTGAATGTAACGATTGGCAAGATAGATGCCGACGATACTGATCGGGATATTGATAAAAAATATCCAACGCCAATGAAAATAAGTGGTGATGAAGCCGCCCAACGGTGGCCCGATCACCGGCCCTAGCAAAGCAGGAATTGTCAGATAGCTCAGCGCTTTCACCAAATCCGCCTTTGAGACCGTTCGCAAAATTACTAGTCGGCCCACCGGCACCATCATCGCGCCACCGATCCCCTGCAAAAAACGAGCGGCCACAAATTCAGCAAGTGTGTGCGACATGCCGCATAAGATAGAGCCGAACATGAATACGCCGATAGCAGTTCGAAATACGGTGCGTGCCCCAAAACGATCTGCCATCCAGCCGCTAATCGGGATAAACACCGCCAGACTGACTAGATAAGAGGTCATCGCCAGTTTCAGCGCAATTGGACTTTCGCCCATGTCGAGCGCCATAGCCGGTAACGAGGTCGCAATCACGGTCGCATCCATATTCTCCATAAAGAGAGCACAGGCGACAATCAAAGGAGTAAGAAAAACGCGAGAAATTGCCATGAGCGAAGGGGAGAGCCAAGCTGCCCAGGCACCATGGAGCGGTGCTAAAGAGCTGGATATTAAAGCGCACTAGTATAGCGCTTTGGCGCTTCCTTCGCCGATCGGTTAGCATACCCGCTTCTACGTATTTTTTAGCGATTTATGCAGGCATGCCGGGCGCAGTGCCCTTTATGGATGCTATTTTAGTAAAAAATACGACCGCAACCCCTTACAACGCATCAGCTATGACTTCTGGCCTTCATTCCGACGCAATGCTTGCACCATCGATCAATTCTGGCGTTACTACTTTTGGTGCCGATGCAAGATGTTTTGCCTTATTTGACGATCGTAGTGTCGAGCAAACCGGGGCCAACTCGCGTTTATATACCGGCTATCAGCGGACGCTGCAATGCCATGACGCCGGGCAATTCCCGCAATTGCTGGATCAAATGCAGCAGGCTTTGCGAGATGGTTTGCAGGTTGTCACGCTATTGCGCTATGAACTCGGCGCGGCGTTGCACAGCGTGCCATTGGATTCGGCGGGATTGATGGGCGCTATCGAGCCTCTGGCGGAGGTATTACTTTTCGCGCATTGTCAAAAAATGACACCAACCGAGGTCGACGATTGGTTGCAACAGCGCGCCGATGCGGAAATGTATCCTGATCAGCATAGCGAAACGGCCACCAGTACAGCGACCGCGCCCGTGTCAGGAATTGCGAATATCCGCCCCAACATTACCGCCACCGAATTTGACGCTGCCATTGCCCGCATCCATGCTTATATCGAAGCTGGTGATACCTATCAGGTGAATTACACTTACCGACTGCATTTCGACGCCTACGGCAGCCCTTTGTCCCTGTATCGCCGATTGCGAGAGCGTCAGCCAGTACCTTACGGGGCATTGATCGTGCTGCCGGACGATCGTGCCGTCTTATCGTTGTCGCCGGAATTGTTCGTCCGTCATGAGCAGGGCGTGTTGACTGCGCGACCGATGAAAGGCACAGCCGCCGCAAGCAGCGACCCGGCGCTGAATCAGCAAACTGCACTGGCATTGGCCGCCGATCCTAAAAATCGTGCAGAGAATTTAATGATTGTTGACCTGTTACGCAATGACGTGGGTCGCGTTGCGCGTTCCGGATCGGTGCAGGTGCCAAAGCTATTTGAAGTCAGCCGCTTTAACACGGTGTTGCAAATGACTTCCACCGTGCAGGCGCAATTACGCAGCGATGTCAGTCTGACCGAATTGATGGTGGCGCTATACCCCTGCGGCTCGATTACCGGTGCGCCGAAGTTGCGCACGATGCACATCATCGCAGAGTTGGAAGCCGCGCCGAGACGTTTGTATACCGGTGCGATCGGCTGGTTTGAGGCACCCGTGGGGGAATGTGCAATCGGTGATTTTTGTCTTTCCGTACCAATACGGACGTTGCTGCTGGAGGCCGAAACGAGCGATGGTGTGCAGGTACGACGGGGAGAGATGGGCGTGGGGGCCGGCATCGTCTATGACAGTATTGCAGCGGATGAATTCGTTGAATGCGCATTGAAAGCACAATTCCTGACCGGCCTGCGCGGGGATTTTTCCTTGTTTGAAACCATTTATGCGACGAAAGAAGAGGGTTGTCGCCATCTGGCATTGCATTTGGCAAGGCTGCGATCATCAGCAGACTATTTTGGCCTTGCATTTGATGCGACGCAAATAGATGCGCGTTTGAAGGAACATTGCGCCAGCTTCTCCGATAGCGGCGCTTACCGACTGCGGCTGAGTCTGGACGCGGATGGCACAATTTCTTTGACTAGTGCGCCGCTGGCGGCGTTGTCTCAGCCGGTCAAGGTTTTGATCGCCCCTGCGCCGACGCAAGCAAGCGATCTTTTTCTGCGCCACAAGACTACGCAACGAAGTCGCTACGATCAGGCGTGGAAATTCGCTGAGCAGAATGGTGCTTTCGATATGCTGTTTTTTAATCAGGCAGGTGAGTTGACCGAAGGTGGCCGAAGCAGCGTATTTGTCAAGCTGGCAGGGCGCTGGTATACGCCGCCGTTGGCCTGTGGTGTGCTGCCGGGGGTGATGCGGAGTGTGATTCTTAGCGATCCCGAATGGAACGCCTCAGAACGAAAACTGACGCGAGAAGATCTTCTGGCTGCTGAGCAGATTATGGTCTGTAATGCTCTGCGCGGCGCTTTACTGGCAGAAGTTGCTTTGTAAGTTGGCCGGAAATTACCTTTAAATTGACTATAAAGTCGGCCGCAGAGAATGCGGCCGACGATGCGGTTAATCTCAATAAAATTGCGCCAGCACCGGGAATTCTTTGATCAGCAAAGGAATGACTCGGGCAGAGGTCAGCGCGCCGACAATCCCCACTACCGAAATCGATAGCATTGCCAGCGTCAATCTCACTGTCAAGCCGCGATTACGGGCACGTAATACCAGTGGAAGATTGATCAATACGCTGGATAACGAAGCGATTACCGCACCGGTCGAGACGACGTGCGCAGATATCGCATTGTTGGTCAGCAAACTGGCCGCAGCCGCCACTGCACTGGCGCTGGAGACGATCCCGCCGATCAGACTAACGGCATAAAAGCCAAGCTCACCAAACGAGTTTTGAGTCACGACGCCCGCGATGTGCAAGATCAGAAACAGCAAGCCATATTTGAGTGCTGCAGTGACCGAAAATGGCAGTGGCAAATCGACTGGTTCGGCTTGGCTATCGTCAGTGGTGCGATGCGAATTGCGGTCCATGAAGAACCAGCCTGCGTTGACCAGTAACATCAAAAAGAACGGCACGGCGGCGGTGAGAGCGGCTTCTGGCGCAAGAATAAATAACAGGCAGGCGTTACGTATCGTCATCGCTGAGGTTGCCAGCAGAATGCCGCGATAGGCAGCGCTGACCGTTTCGGGATGGTTGTCTTTGGCACGCGATGCCATTTCGTTGACGGTGACGCTGCTGTTGACCAGTCCGCCCAGAAATCCTGCCAGCGCAATGCCGCGTGTGCCGTATATTTTCCAGAGTACGTAGTTGATAAAACCGATGCCAGCAATCAGGATCACAGTGACCCATGCGGCGCGTGGTTCGATCAGGTTCCAAGGGCCGATGGCGCCCATCGGTAGCGCGGGATAAATCACGATGGCGAGAATTGCCAGCATCAATGCGGAGCGCATTTCGGCTTCAGTCAGGCCGACGCTGAATCCAGCAAGACGATCTTTCCATGCCAATAGGGCGGTGACAATCACCATGACGGAAGCTGGGGTGGCGGTGTGGCCTTTGCCGCAGAGGATGCCGATGACGCAGGTAATCAGCATCGCGGCGGAGGTGGTGAGTTCAGTGCTGACGTGGGTGCGAAGGCGTTGCAGGTTTAGGAATACGGTTAAACCGCCGGTCATGAATAGAATTAAATAGGCGTAGGTGTCGCCAAGGATGCCGCCCATGCCGCCTAGCAACGCAACTAAGCCGAAGGTGCGGAGCCCCGCTTCTTTGCCGCGGCGTTCGCGTTCTAATCCGATTAGCAAGCCTAATGCTAGCGCCAGACCTAGACGGGTCAGACTGATTAAATAGGGCCATTTTACTTCTGGCAGGGACATGCCTATCTGGATCAGTGGTTGGGCGGCTATGTTTAGGGTATTGGGATCGAGAGTTGTCATGACCTGTTGTTTTTTGTGTTCGGTTAGTCGGTGTTTGAAACGGGTGTTTCTCCGTGGTTAGTTCGCCGGGAGTAGCCCGGCAGCTAGTTACTTTTTCTTGCTTAGGCTAGGCGCCCCCGGCTTGCTTCCACGGAGAAAAACCCGTTTCAATTACAACCCAACCTAATAACCGCAACGCTCCCGCACCTAATCCAAATCTAAAACAACTTCTTTCAGAGGAAACTATAAACGCAACGCTATATCTTTGCTTAAATCAAACCGCTTCCATGACCTCAACTCGCAAAATCAGCTAAAACAAAACGATCTAAGCCCTCCGCAACCGCGGATTACCCAAACTTAATAAATAGTCTTAGCCGCTTCCCGAATAGCCTGCTGCAAAATCTTCGCCCCCGGCGATAAAATCTGATTACGCCGCGTAATAATGCCAAACCCATCCATCTTGCACGGCAACTCAATTGGCAAAATCGCCAACACATTCAACTGCGCATAAAACCGCGACACCTCAACCGGCATCACATGTAAAAAATCCGTCTGCTGCAACAAACTAATAATCGCCAACGCAGCAGTGGTATCAACAACATTAGTCGGCGGCGGCAAGCCATTCTTATGAAACATCATATCGCTGCGATGCCGCAAAATACTACCGCGCGGCGACAGTATCCACCCAGCCCCCGCAATATCTTTTAGTTGCAAATTGGAAACATTCCGCAAAGGATGATCAATCCGGGCAACCGCACATACCGGCTCATCAGCCAGCTCCTCATACTCCAGATCCAGATTCCCGTTATCCTCAGCATCCAAAATCCGCGCCACCATAAAATCCAGCGACCCGCGCTGCATCCGCTCTAGCAGGATATTGCTACTCTCGATTTCAATCCCGATCCGCAACATCGGCGAATGCTGCTTCACACTCGCAATCGCCGCAGGTACCAAATTCATCCCCGGCGTCAGAATCGCTCCCACATCAACCTGCCCCGACAAACCGGACTTCAACGCTGTGATGTCATCATGCGCTTGCGACAGACTAGTCAGCGCCATACGCGAATGACGAATCATCGCCTCGCCATAAATAGTCGGACGCATACCACGTGGCAAACGTTCAAATAATTGCACGTCCAGCATGTCTTCCAAATCCTTCAATTGCTTGGAAGCCGCCGGTTGTGTCATGTTCAACGCCTCGGCTGCCCGATGGATATTGCGCTCTTCGTCTAGCGCGATTAACAGCAAAAGCTGACGTGTTTTGAGGCGCGCGCGGAGAAACCAGTTGTTATCGCTATTTGACATTCTCGTCCCGGATGGTTTTATTATCGTTTTTCAACTAGGGTTCAACGGCTGTTCAGCCATCGCCTAACTGTACCCTCATTAGGCCAAAATGATACCAAATTCAGTATTGAAACGGCATAAAAATTCATTAGAAAGATATCGCAGCACTCTTTACACTATGCTTATAATTTCGGCGATCAGTCTGTCCGCGCCGCCCTACACACCGTAAAAGGATCCCACAGCATGACAAACCTGAACACAACTTTCGCCAGCTATCCAAGTCTGACTGACCGCACCGTACTGATTAGTGGCGGTACAACCGGGATCGGCGCTGATATGGTGGCGCAATTTGTCGCGCAAGGGGCCAAAGTCAGTTTTCTTGGCCGCAATCAAGAGGCCGCAGAGCAGCTAATCGCCGCCATTGCCGCGGAAGGCGCAGGTCAGAAATGCCATGTACCGCTCTTTTTGCCATGCGATGTCTGCGATATCCCCGCGCTACAAGCTGCGATCAGCACTGCGCGTGATCATTTCGGTCCGATTTCAATCCTGGTCAACAACGCTGCCAACGATCATCGCCATAGCATTGCCGAGACCACCGTCGCGAGTTGGGACAACGGCATGGCGGTCAATTTGCGGCACCAGTTTTTTGCAGCGCAAGCCGTGATGGACGATATGCAAAAACTCGGCGGCGGTTCGATCATCAATCTGGGATCCATTAGCTGGAAAAATAAAACCGGCGGCATGCCAGCCTACACGACCTCTAAAGCGGCGATTCAAGGTTTGACGCGCTCTTTGGCGCGTGATCTGGGTCCTCACAATATCCGTGTTAATACGTTGGTGCCGGGTTGGGTAATGACCGAGAAGCAGATCAAACTTTGGCTGGATGACGCTGGCGAACGTGAGATCGATCAAATGCAATGTCTGAAAGCGCGTCTGGATTCTGGGGATATTTCGCGCATGGCGCTGTTTTTGGCGGCCGATGACAGCAAAATGTGTACCGCGCAAGATTTCATAGTTGATGGCGGCTGGGTTTAATCCGATAACGCTGAGGGGCAAAGATGATAAACGCGATGAAAACTGCCAGCTTGCTGTTGGATGGCCAGCATTTACTCGGCGAAGGCGTGCTGTGGTGTGAGCGCAGCGGACGCTTGCTGTGGACCGATATTCTGGCATCGCGTCTGTGGTGTCATACGCCCGTTAGCGGCGAGACGGAAAGCTGGGCAATGCCCGAAATGCTGGCAACGTTTGCGCTCACGGCAAATGATGACCGGTTGTTACTAGGGTTGGCATCGCAATTAGCCTGGTTTAATTTTTCCAGCGGCGCGGTGACGCCGATTGTGACGGTGGAGGCAGAGCTGTTGACTACGCGCATCAATGATGGCCGCTGCGACCGTCAGGGGCGCTTTGTATTCGGCACCAAAACCGATGCGCTGGATCGCGCTGCCACTTGCAGTTTCTATCGTCTCAATACCGATTTAACGCTGGAACGCTTGCCGCTGGCGCCGGTGGCAATCAGCAATAGCATCTGTTTTAGCCCAGACGGCGCAACCATGTATTACTGCGACACGATCAGCAATACGATACGCTGCTGCGACTATGAAGCATTGGATGGCGCTGCGCCGGTAGTTGCTTTCGGCAATGACCGTTTGTTTACGGATATGGTCGATCAGCCGGGCTCGCCTGACGGCTCAACGATCGACAGCGAGGGTTATCTGTGGAACGCGCAGTGGGGCGGCTATCGGGTGGTGCGCTTTGCTCCTGATGGCAGCGTAGACCGGATCGTTACGATTCCGGTTTCACAACCCAGTTGCGTAGCTTTCGGCAGTGCGGGATTGTCGACCTTGTTTGTGACTACTGCACGAGAAGATTTATCGGCTGAAGCATTGCTGCTTCAGCCGCATTCCGGGGGTATCTTTAGCGTGGTATTGGAAGATGTACGGGGTTTGCCGGAAGGACGTTTTCTGGTTTGATGGTTTGCTATCCTACTGAAAAATCGATGATGAATTCAGCGTGGCAGGCCTGATTTCATCATCCATACATGCGAAATTAATTCAAAATCCGTCCAATGTCAGCGCTGCGCAAGGAAATCTTGTCAGCATCCTGATACAGCAATTCAATCCGTTTTTGCAATGGCCACCAGCCCGCCCACAAGGTTGTCTCTGCGGTTATCTCGACGGTCTCAACGATCGGTTCATCGGCAGGTGAGGGCGATGCAGCCTTTGGATTAAGCACCTGCTCAGCATGCGTCAGCGATAAACATACATGCGTCGTAGCCTGTTGCAACAGCGCATTCACCGCGGTTTGCGGCACACTGTCCTGATTCCGCTTCAGCAGCAAGCGTAGCGCAGCGATGTGCGCCATTATCAGATAATTTTGGACGATAAATTGATTGAGTTCTTCTGCGGCCCGCTGTTTGCTGACGGGTTCATCCAACATTCTGACTAGTGTAGACACCAGATCAGCAATACTATCCAGAAACCGCTTGCGACAAACCCGATAAATAAAATCGTCAGGGGTTTTTGCCTGCAGCATGTTATTTGCCGCTTCCAGATACTTCTGATTACTCGCCAGCACGCGGCGAATCAATTGCGGCAACGTGCGATATTCCCAACTTGGCAGCACGAAGCTGAAAGCCGTCGCGATGGCCGCGCCGATTATGGTGTCAATCAGGCGTTCGCCGATGACATGGCCGCTGCTCGGCAGCACCAGATTGATCTGTAGCAGTATCTGCATACTGGCAGCAATCGCCGTGTAGCGATATTTAACGTAAATGAAGGCGGGCGCAGCCACCGTCGCCAAAAACAAAAATCCCAGCAGCGCGACTGGTTCGTGGACGAAATGCAGAATCAGCGCTGTTGCTACGCAGCCGATCAAGGTCCCCAGCAGACGATCTCCGCGGCGTTGTTTGGTTTGGCTGAATGTGGGCTTCATGATGATCGCAATCGTCAGCACTATCCAATAACCGTGCGATGTGTAGGGCAGATGCGCGGCGATCACCAAACCAAGCGTAATCGCCATCGCAACGCGTATCGCAAAACGAAATACCGGCGATTGCCAGCGTAAGTTCGATACCAACACACCCAGTTGATACTTTTGCTGCGTCAGGAACGGCGTCATGTCCGAGCCCAGCATTTCTGGCAATTCGCCATGCGTGCCCTGCGTGGCGCGGTGCAATTCGTCGATCATGTCGACGGTATCGCGGATTTTATTATACGTAACGCGCAATAACGCCATCGCTTCTTCCGGCATTTTTCCGGCCAGACTATCTTGCTGTAGCTGTTGCAGCTCTATTTCAATTGCGCGCAATTCAGCCTTGTAGCTCACCGTGCGGAAAGATGCGCGCTTGCGGGTAATCGCGTAGGCGATGGTTTCGATATCCTTGGCGGCCTTGTTAATCAAGTCGCGGAAATACGTCAGAATATCTGCATCGGCAAAGTGCTGGCGTAGCTGGAGATAGTCAGTATGGGTAGAGAGAATATGTTCATACAGATCGAACATACCGAAATGTACTTGCACCAGAATTGCGTTTTGCTGACTTTTGGGGCCGCGCAAAATCAGATCGCGGGATGCTTGTTGTTTCTCCGCCAGTACAATTTGCTGGCGCACCAGGCGGTTGAACTGATTGCCAAGTTCAACGTGCATGTCGTAAAAATCGGCCTTGATATCCAGATAGCGTGCCAGCTCGAACAACGCCTCCGCCAAGACTTGTTGCTTAATGCGACGCCGCAGAAACCACGACACCACCATCGAATACGTCAGGTAAACCAAACCGCCTGCCAGAAACACGCCAGTATGTAAAAAAGCCCCCGCGATAGAGGCGGTATTGCCCATCGACAGCGTCATTGCAAACAACGCGGCGAACTGTAGTGGCATCGCTTTTTTGCCATACACGACCATCATGCAAGCCAAAAACGTCACCAACACCAGCATAACGCTGAGTAAATAAGGAAAAGGTTCGCATAAACTAATAATCAGCGTCACCGCTGTACATAGCAGAACGCTGGACAGCATTTCATTGAATTTGTGCCGCAAAGGACTAGGCAAATCCATCAGGCTAGTCGATAGTGCGCCTATACAAATCGTCATTGCGGTCGGCAAATCGGTGAACGGCAGCACCAACATTGTTAACCCGACCACCCCTGTAGCAATTCGCAGCCCTGTGTAAAAATAGTGACTAAATATAAACGTTCGAAGATCGAGTGCGTAGTGCATATGTAGTTTCTATGACAATGGCGGCAACGAGAAAGTGTACCGCGTTTGATGGGCTTAAATCAGGGTAAATACCATCGTTTCATTGCCATGAAGAAAATAAAAAATGCAGCGAAAACACACGTGGGTGGCTTAGTAGGGTTGAATGTCTGATGTTTGTTAGAGTATTTCTACAGTATGAGTTTATGAACATGCGATGACGTTAATCATCGTTGCGGATCCGGTAAGGTTTTCGATAAACAGCGCATTTGATGCGTCGATAAAGTGTTTAATTTTGAGGCTCGACCGGCGACAGGAGAGGGTATTAATCGTGCCTGCGCTTGAGTAAGGGGGCGGTTTTGGGTCCCGCTCGCAGTTTGTGGTATTAGCGATCTGATTTATATATTCACGATTTTTTGAATGTAATTTCTATTTAGAAATGTTGTAAAATAAAAATCGTTGAAAAATGGCGAGCATCGTTGTACAGCATGATTGAAAGAGCGTACGCGTAGAAATCGCCTAAAAAAATCTGGTCGTATTTGGTTGTCATAACACTGCTAAGATTACTGATATTTCTGACAATGCGCTTAGGTGCAATGTCTCTCGTAAAGGTTCTATAAAAAAAGATTTACGCGTCCGCATTTTGCTGCGTGGAAAATCTGATGTGCGCACGGCGTTGGTTTTTTGCTTTGTTTCCCTAGGCGATGTAATTTTGAGCGATGATGCAGCAATATACGCGCGACGCCCTGCCTGTTTTCGGACGTTAAGCGCTACTTGCCGCTGTTGTGCCATTTCCTATCTATCTAAATTTTCATGCAACATCGCCTATTCAAAGCCTCCCAGCTAATACTACTAATATTATGAACTTCACCAGCGTCGCCAGTGGCATCATCGGTAGAGATAGTCATAGGAGGCGATCCGATTCTTCCTGAGTTTAGGGCAGGGGAGATGCGGAAAATTTGATTTGTTATGTTTCACCCATATCAGTATTGGCCACTACTTTGCGACTTGTATCTCCTTTATTAGATTAGTTTCTGAATGCCATTACTCAATCATCCTAAAACCCGACGTTTTATCGAAGCCGGTACGCTTTCCCAAATGTCCGCGTGGTACGAAGCCGAACGCAATGTGATGTGGATGATGTTGCATGCCCATCCACGGCCTTGCTTCAATCCGGAGCTTTTGAGAGATATCTCGAACCTGACGCGCGCTGCCCGCGCCTTTCATTTGCCGATCGATTTTTGGGTCACAGGTTCGACTGTGCCGGGGTTGTATAACGTTGGTGGCGATTTGTCCTATTTTGCGCATCACATTCGCTCTGGCGAACGTGCGCCTTTGATGGCCTATGCGCGCGCCTGTGTGGATGCCGTATACGAGGCAATGAACGGCTTTGGCGTGGGCGCCATCACGATTGCGATGGTCGAGGGTACTGCGCTGGGCGGTGGCTTCGAAGCGGCGCTGGCGCACGAATACGTACTGGCGCAGAAAGATGCGAAATTGGGTTTTCCGGAAATCGCCTTTAATTTATATCCCGGCATGGGAGCTTATTCGTTGGTCGCGCGCAAAGCGCACATGCGACTTGCCGAGCAGTTGATTAGCACCGGCGAGGCGCATAGCGCAGTTTGGCACCACGAAAAAGGCTTGGTTGATCGCTTGTTTGATGAGGGAGAGGCCTACAAGGCGACGCGTACCTTTATTGATGGCGTACGGCCAAAACTCAACGGTATTCGTGCAATGTTGCGTACCCGTCGCCGTGTTTTGCCTATTACGAAAACTGAATTGCTGGATATTACGGAAGATTGGGCCGAATCCGCATTCCAGTTGCAAGAGAAAGATCTTGCCTACATGGAACGGTTGGTACTGCTGCAAAATAAGCGGGGCAGTAAATCCCCGGCAGCGGCCACTGCGAGTAAAGATGTTCTAACGCCGTCAAGTTCTGCTCCTTTGGGACCGATAGGCACTATTAGTCCGATACTATCCGTCGTACCGCCCCCAAACAACTAATTGCAATATGCGGAATTCAAAAAGCCGACGTTGACAATTTTTCCTTCGCCTATCGCCTCTTTCATAGCACCATCGATCAGATATTGACGTGACGACATACAACGCAAAAAAGCCTCGGAAAGTCACTGACTTCCGGGGCTTTTAAACGATCATGGTGATTTTTGGTATCTCACCAAAATGGCGAGAGAAATATGCCTAAGAAATATGTCTAAAAAATATGCCTAAAAAATAGACAGTTTCTGTAGCGATCAGCTTACGCGCTTGGTAATCAGACGAACTACTTTGCTCGACGATGCCGGCATCCAGGCGTTAAAGTCCGATAGCTTCATTGGTTTCGCGAACAGATAACCTTGCGCGTAATCGATTCCGATATTACGCAAGAAATCTGCTTGCTCAGGGGTTTCGACACATTCTGCGACTATTTTCAGGCTCAATTCATGACCGACTGCGACCATCGAACGCACCAGCGCTTGTGCTTTCGCATCTGTATGAATTGACTGAATAAAACTGCCATCGAGTTTGATCACATCCAGCGGCAAACGGGCCAGTTGCGACAGCGAAGAGTAGCCCGTACCAAAGTCATCCAGATGTACTTGCGCACCAAGTTCGCGGAACATGCGGATCAACCGATGCGCCAATTTCTCATCTTCTATCAGACAGCTTTCAGTCAATTCAATGTCGACCATTGAAGGCGACAGATCATTCGACAAAATTGCCTTCGTAAAGTCTTCAATGATGGTGGGGATACGCAGTTGCCGCGCCGATATATTGATGGCAACACGCAAGTTTAGTCCCTGTTTTTTCCAAATGCCGGCTTGCTTCGCCGCAGTGTCCATTACCCAGCGTCCTAACGGCACAATCAGGCCTGATTCCTCTGCATACGGAATAAATGTACCCGGCAGAATGAAGCCGCGCTTCGGGTGGTTCCAGCGAAGCAATGCTTCGACGCTATCTACTTTTCCGGTCAGAAGCGATACTTTCGGCTGGTAATACAATTCGAATTGATTTTCCGCCAGCGCATTGCGCATGTTGGTGTCGAGCCAGACATATTCGCTGACTTTTTTGTTCATCTCGGCCGAGAACACGCAATACGTGCGTTTGCCTTCGTCTTTTGCGACATACATTGCAGTATCCGCGCTACGTACCAATTCTTCGAGATTTGCCCCATGTTCGGGGAACATGGCAATCCCGAGCGAGCATCCGGAATAAACCTCTGCGCGCTGAAGTTGGAAGGGTAGTTTCATCCGCTCAAGAATGCGTTGAGCGGTGGCTTCTACGGCAGCCTGCGAGCGGTTGGCGACCATAATCAAGAATTCATCGCCACCCAGGCGCGCCAGCACATCGTTTTCGCTGAGACAGCCACCTAAGGCGACGGAGACGGCTTTAATCAGTGTATCGCCAGTGATATGGCCGTAGTGGTCATTCACTTTTTTGAAATTATCGAGATCGAGGAATATCAGCCCGAAGGAGTCGGCATTAGGTGCACTGACTGCCGCGCTGATTTTGTCCTGAATTGCGTTGCGGTTTGGCAGCCCGGTCAAAACGTCGGTATTGGCCATCTCGACCAGCCGCTCTTGCGCCCGCAGTTCTTCGGTCACATCGGTGCCGGAACAAACCAGGTATTTCTCGGGTACGCCGCTGCCGGACTCAATAATCGTGTTGCGCCATCTAATGGTGCGCACACCTTTTTTGGTATTGATCGGACGGAATGTTTCGTAGGTTTTTTCTTTGCGGAAGAAGTCACCGACGCTAGAGCGTGTGTCTTCCCGCTGCTTCTCGTTAACAAAGAGATCTAATGCGTTCTTGCCGACGACATCGGATTCCATGACGCCGGTAACTTCTTCGCAGAGCCGATTGAAGCGTTTGATTTTTCCGCCGCTGTCGATGATGACAACCAGCGAATTTACTTCAGAGACGACTTGCTCGGCAAAGGTCAGGCTGCTTTCCAGATCCTTCGCTACCGCGTCAGTGTCGCCATAGTGTGCTGCAGTCCCGCCCCATAGCCAAGTATCGATTTTTCGCCCCACCAGATGAAGTCTTATAGGATTGCCGAAAATTGCCACAGAAAGCGCCAGGCTAGAAGTGACGCCCGTCATCGATCTTACTTCCATGGCTTGACCGGCGGAGAGTTCGATGGCGACGGTCACCATGTCTTTGTCGCCTGATAATTCCAGCGCATCACTATCAGTGGTTAACTTCCAGCAAGGACTGGGAGTACCGAAATGCGTAAACAGCTGTGGGTTATCGATGTCTTCTTCAATATTAAGCATGGCGACTCTCTCGTGTCAGGCGCGTGAAGGCGTGATCCATTAGATTGCTTCTGCTATGCAACATTACGCCAATAGCATTTTTACGGCTACAAAAACCCAAACTTTTAACGGGCGGCAACACTGTATAGCGATACATCATGGGAAATCCCTAGTTAAGCGTGCCTAAACACCGTTGTTTTTTAGCAAAGCACATGGCGATAATGTTGCTGGCCAGTATGCAAGCTATAGATGATGCGCTTGTATTGTTTGATCCAAAAGCAGGTCGAAAAGCGGTGTCGCTATGCTGCGTCCCTTGCTGTCGGTTGTCTGGATCGCAATGCGTAGAAAGCCCATGCAACAGCACCGCTCTGGAAAAAAATGTGGTGATATTTTCAAAGAAAATAAAGTCGGGCATGGTGTTTTACATGGGTTCAGTAAGCGTAATACTTTCCTTTGCGCAAGCAGCGATTGAGCCTATCACAAAATGAGCAAAAAAGTATTGGAATGGCGGCAATATTTGATGCAAATTTAGCCATAATAATTATTTTCTCAAGAGCAACTTCCCTAGGAAAATTTTTTCTCCTGCGGTAGATTTTTGGGTAAAAAATTGCGCTCTCCCTAGCTAAGTCTGTCGATGATTTACTCTGCTGAAGAAAAATAGACATCTGTTAAAGGTTTATTTAGCAAGCCTGCTCTGTGATGACAAAAATGTGAAAGTTTCTTTTTTGAAAATCCTATATACAGTTTGCTCGATGCTTCCAGGGAGTCCAAATAATGTATGTTCTGTTACCTTCATTTGCTATTCGGCAACTTAGGCTTTTCCCCGGTAAGAGACAATTTTGCCGCGTGTAAAAGAAGGGACGCCGTTTCGCCCGGCGCAGATAAACGGTCCCTTGTCCGAGATCACTGGCAAGTCTGGCAATACGCAACGAAAAAGAGAGGGTTTCAAAACGTCATTTCACGGTGCCCACCAAGATTCTGTGGCGCTGCCCGCGCCCGCGCCCGCACCCGCACCCGCACCACCGACACCCGCGGCGCGGGTGTCGGTGGTGCGGGTGCGGGTGCGGGCACCGGTTGCGGTTGCGCGGGCAGCGGCAGCGGCAGCGGTGGTGGTGGTGGCGGCAGCAGCAGCGGCGGCGGTGCCAGTGCCCGCTCGGGCCGCGCCATCGATTTCGGGTACACCGCAAAAACGTCCGGCATTCCGTGCGTCAAATACATCGATTAGAGCGGCGGCGGGTGCGCAGCAAACAGGTCTTTTGACTCAGACGCAATACCAGCGCAACCATAGCTTCCATTCCAGTAACAATAAGTTCCTAAAAAATAAGGCGTCCCGGCAGCCGACAATCGGGCACATGACTGAACGTCCGGTCAGTGCGCTACAGCCCTTGCCGACGGCATTGCGTGCAATGGACAACGTATCGCAGCCCGTCAAAAAAATAGACGATGCTGTTAAGTTAAGTCCAAAAAAATCCATCGGGCCGCAAAAAATAACACCTGATTCCCAGGGAAAAAATGCACTATCGCGCCAGCCACAGTCAATGGGGCGCAAGTCCGCGCAACGCCACACGACTAGCTATTATCTGGACCATTATGTGCATCATGATGTTGGCCATTCTGAATATGATTCCGATGATAGTTTTGACGCCGATGCGCGGGGTTTTTCATCACATATTTCTGCCAAAAAAAACGCAGTATCAAATAAGGGAATACCTGCAACGCAAGTTCCGGACAGTCTGCGTGGCAGGCGCAACATTGCAAGTGGCTTCGACTCGAAACATGGACTTTCAAGAACAGAAAATCAGCGTGACGAGCACCCATTGCAAGTCCGAATACCGGGTATGCGGATACAGGAAGAGCCCTATGAGGTGCTGCTTGGCAATGAAATCCCGAATACAGCGATGCCTGTAACGATGTATCCAATTCCCATCCTGCCAGAGCTGACATCGACAGTTTTTGCAGCGCCTGTGCTCGCACCATTTATCATCCGTCCACTGACTAAAATGCGGGTGTACGAGGCGGTATTGGTGTTGATGCTGGAAGGCGTCCACGATTGCAGCAGAGAGACTGCGCAACGCGCTGTCGCGGACCTGAATACCAACCTATATGACGTCTGGCGTAACGTGACGAGCGCTGAAGAAATCAATCGCATTTGGGGCGATAATTTTGTATTTGATCGGGACATGGCGATGGCATTGCACGACATCATGGCCTGGCTGGGCGACGATGCCTGGCGCTTATACATCGATGGCGAGCACGACGGTGCAATCAATTTAGGCATAGGGAAATATCACCACCGCGAATTCATCGATTATGTTGGCCGAGGTGAGCCGATCTATTGTGAAATGCTAACGCGTCTGAATGTCGAAACGATAGATATGCAGCAGCTTAGTCGGGAAGGTTTCGCATCGTTGAATTTACTGAAAGTAGTCTGTACGCAACATAAACAACCACTGCCGTTAGCCGTAGTTCTGACGCGTGAACCGGGGCAAACTTACAATATTTTGATCGATCAGGCGGCACTCCTCGCGCAAGCGGTCCAAAAAAATAACCTTAATGCAGAACCGCTATCTGAGGTGCCGCCTTCGATGCCGGATATTCAGGCCATGTTCTTGCTGGATCTTCTGGACGATCTGGAGGATCGGCAGATCGCCCAGTTACGTCTGCCTTCCACTCAAATTCCCCTTGCGTATGGCAAATTCTGGTACAGCGGAAGTGCGATCAATGGGGCAATTGGGTTGAATGCAGACGGTCTTGCTAAAGTGTTATTCAATAGCCCGTACCTGCCCGATTCAACGGTCGTCATGCAAATAATTCCGCAGACGCCCGGTGTGCTCCCAGCAATCTCAGCGGAGGCGTTAGAAACGCTTAGAAATCAATCCAGCGCCGTGTTGTCATTGCCCGAATACGCCCGCCGCCGTTACCCGCAGCGCAGTGAGGCCGTCGCTTGCGGTGAGCTATGGCTGACGTTGGCAGACTATAAAACCATCGTCTCAAAAATGATGTCTGACTGGATGCTCGATAGGGTATGGCCGATTGGCAGCCCACATCATTCCATCGCCACCATCATCCAGCGTGAGGGGCCAGCTTATGGACTACCTCTGCGTGCTAACGCCAATTTGGAATTGCTGATAGAAGACTTACTCGGGTTGAATGCCGCTTGGTCAAATGAATCCAAAAATGCGATCTCGCCTGTCGTACTGGCGGCCTTGCATCGGGCGACCGCCCTGCGGATGCCGATGCTGGACCTGGACGCAGGCGATACGCGTGCGCGCCAGACCGCCAGACTGGTTGAGCATCGTTACGCGCCATTGTTAGTGGGTGAAGCAGTTCGCGACTGGTTACATCTCTTTTTGCCGAGGCTGGAGCAATCGATGTTGCCGCTTCAGATACCCGGCCCGGACTCGATTTTGCCGTTGCTGGGAAGCATTATTAAATATTATGGCGACTGCATGAAAGCGCCCGAAGTGTTGCGCTATACCGGTCCGGATGATTTTATCGTTAGGCTTCAAGCCTGGTTTTATGACGGCCTGAGGGCGTATCAAAAGCCGCCTAAATATAGCCAGAATGCGGAAATACGCCGACTGATGCAAAGAAACGGTCTCACGAATGTCGAGATTGATACGCGTAAGCTAGTGACTATCCCACCTTCGGAGCAATTCGATTACAGACAGCGGCATTTTTACTTATCGCCGTTTGAAGAATTCAAGTTAAAAGATCAGCTTAATTTGCGCGACATGATCCTGAAGGGACGCATCATTGACGTCCAGAAAGAAGTAAAGGAAATCGCCACAGGATTTAAAACCTATCTGTTGGACCATCCTGTGGTGCGCAGCAGAGTCAGGGAAAGTCTGCGCATGAGCGGAATCATTTATAACGATGCCGACTTCGATAGTCTGCTGAAATTTCAAGTATTGCAAATGGTCGGTGTCGCTCCCGAGAGTCTGACCGAAGTCTTATATAACACTTTGAGCAAGCATGTGATCGGTTCTTCTATCGGCCATTTTATACTCGCAGGTATTCTTAGCGGAGACTTACGTGGTATCGAAGAACTGGTGCCATTTTTGGAAGGAACGATCGACATAGTGCACGGCCTGGTTAAGGGAAACGGCACCGAAGCGATCGAAGGTGCACTCGATATCAGCGAGGATGCATTAGGGATATTAATGTTTGGATTGGCCGAAGGGATTGTGCGTCGCGGGATGCTCAAAATTGCTGGCTCAGCGAGCTGGAACGCGATACGTCAGGCTGCCGAAACGGCATTGCTGACAGTGGAGAGTAAGCTTTTCGAAAGCGCACAGAGGATGTCGTCAAGGGAAGCCGCGAATATTGCGCTACTGAAAGAAGCCAGCATCCCGCTGCCGGGGTTAGCGCAGGATATTGTTTCTAATGCTCGCAAGGTAATGTTAAATCAGGATCCCCATAATGTCGCTTTCAGCCCCTTTATCAGCACCAACAGTTTTGCCGCATTGGCACCGCGCGTATTAAAAGGCGAGCAACTAAACTTTATGACGCCCACCAAGGACGTTTTACGTATGGTGGACCTAGGAGGCGGACGAGTAGGAGTGGTGCATCCCGCCATATTTTGTGTGGTGCAGTGTAATCTGGCCGGTGAAAAAATACTCGATGCGCGGCCGATTTTTGTCACCAATACTGCCTCTAATAGGATGGAAGTTAGCGCGGGTTTGCCAGGCGGCAGCGCGGGCGTTTCCAGAGCCGAATTAGCGCAACGTCTCAGTGTCAAGCCTGTCGTCGATTATCTGGAAAAAATTAAAGGAACACCGGGCCTGAATGATTGGAATCCCGATTTTCTCGATCTTTTTTTAAGTCTCTTCAGATTTGAAAATCCTGGTCATCCCGAGGCGCGTGAGTTTGAAAAATATATGGCAACCCTATATGAAAGATCGCCGCTGATGCGGGTGATCGCCAATTATGCCGAACAAACAAATAAAGGAAAATTTTTTAAGATTGTGTTTGATGCAGAAAGCGCCAGAGCCGATGGCCGCACGCTGACTTTTATCAATGCAGAAAAATTGAAGAAAGTCCACTTCATGTCAGAGACCGGGCCGGCGCCGATCACGCGTGAGGACATGTGGTTGCATGAAGGACTGCATGCACTCACCGATCTGGAGGATGTGCCTGCGCGGCTGGGTCGCAGCAATCGTGGTCCCACAGTAGTTCTCGCCGACTGGATTCAGCGCGAGGCAGCATTAGGTCCGGAATTGATTAACCAACGGATCTGGTACGAGAAAGCGTTTCTGGATGGCCCGCCCGGAAAGCTCGTCAGCATGGCTCCGGAACAAACCAATGCTATCGGTGTTGGCGTCGATAATATGGATGCCGAGGATAACTATCTGGGTGAGATGATCAGAAAGATCACCTTTCCTGCTGGCCATCCAGACGTGGGCCTTAGCATTGCAGAGCCGCGCATTACGATTCTCGAAATGCAGAAATTGGATGTGTTGTTGGCGCTCAATCCTGGTCGCTCCCGCTGGCCGGTAGAGTCGATACTGCGCACGCGATTGGACAATATGGCGGCCCTGGCTGACACGGAAGGTCTGCGCACAATCATTAACAATATCAGTGAAACTCTTATCGAAGACAAACGCTTTAACGCTCTCTATTCGCCGTGGATAGAAAATAATCATGTCACTCCGGTGAAGATAAAATTTTCGGCCCTGAAGCAGGGCAGCGGCCCGCTGGCGGCATATCAAATTGACCGAGGCGGCGAACTGACCACACTGATCCTTAACGCAAAGCCGGTCTACTATTTTGATGCCCACGGGGCTAAGTTAATGAGCGACCGGCGCAAATTGATTGGTGCTCTCGTCGATCTGATATCGCCGGAAGAGCTCGATGCTATTGAGGCGGGACACGTTATCGATCCCTATCGTGATCGGGGTCAAAAAGTGCTGTTGGAAAACGCACTCATGCAAACGATGAATAAAAAGCCGCTGCCGCAACGGATCTGTAAAGCGCTGACTTCTCGCTCCGATGGCTGGCTTGCCCGAAAGAGTGGTGTAGCGCAATCGGCCCAGGATGAAGATCATGTGCTTGCCGCGTTGGCACTGAACAGGTAAGAACGAGCGGTCAATTAAATTGGTTCTAGCGCAATTTTTCGCCAATTTTTACACTTTGTTTACACCTCGCTCCAGACTCTTTACACCATTTTTAGTTCCTTTTCCGTAGTCTGTCATTGTTGAAACAACTTGTATGAGGACAATGATGGCATTGTTAATGGACGGACTTTATGTCGCCGCAATTCTGGTATTTTTTGCGGTGACATGGGCCTTGGCAGTAGGCTGCAAAAAGCTGGAGGACCGGAAATGAACCCGTTCTACATACTTGGTGCAGTCGTCACCATTGCGCTGCTGGTGTATTTGATCTTGGCATTGTTGAACGCGGAGGATTTCTGATGACTTCCCAATCGACATTGCTACTCGTCGCCTTTTTAGTGGTTTTGCTGGTCCTGAGCTATCCGTTAGGTAAATGGATAGTCAGCATTGCGGGCGACGACCGTGTGCCCGGCCTGGGCTGGATGGCGCGCTTTGAGCACGGCCTGTATCGCGCCGCCGGTATCACCTCCAAAGATGAAATGAGTTGGAAGAGCTATGCGCTGGCGTTGATGATTTTCAACACGCTAGGTGCGCTCGTCACCTATTTAATCCAGCGCGTGCAATTGTGGCTGCCATTGAATCCACAACATTTTGCTAATGTATCGACAGATTCGTCTTTCAACACCGCAGTCAGTTTCATTACCAATACCAACTGGCAAGGCTACAGCGGCGAAAGCACGATGAGCTATTTGACGCAAATGTTGGCGTTGGCTACGCAAAACTTCTTTTCTGCCGCTACCGGGATTGCGGTCGCCTTTGCGCTGATTCGTGGCTTTTCACGTCATTCGTCGCAATCGGTCGGTAATTTCTGGCGCGATATGACGCGCTCAACGCTGTATCTGTTATTGCCGTTATCGCTGATTTTTTCGATATTGCTGATGGGGCAGGGCGTCATTCAGAATTTTGACTCCTATAAAGATGTGTCGTTGACGCAATCGTTGACTTACCAACAGCCTAAGGTCGATGCTGATGGTCAGCCGATCAAAGATGCCAGCGGTAGTCCAGTTTTGGAAACGTTGACCACGCCAACGCAAACATTGGCTATGGGCCCGGTCGCATCGCAAGAAGCGATCAAAATGATCGGAACCAATGGTGGCGGTTTCTTCAACGCCAATTCCGCCCATCCTTATGAAAATCCAACGCCGCTGGCGAACTTCATGCAGATGCTGGCGATTTTCCTGATTCCTGCGGCGCTATGTTTTGTTTTCGGTCGCATGGTCGGCGATATCCGGCAGGGCTGGGCGGTGCTGGCGGCGATGACGGTGATCTTTGTCATAGCGGCTATCGTTGTCATGATCGCCGAACAACAGTCGCATCCTGGTCTGAGTGCATTGGGGATCGATCAAGCGCAAAGTCTGTTGCAGTCAGGCGGCAATATGGAAGGTAAAGAAACCCGCTTCGGCATCAGTGCTTCGGCCTTATTTGCCGCGATCACGACAGCCGCTTCCTGCGGTGCAGTCAACGCCATGCATGATTCATTTACCGCACTTGGCGGCATGGTTCCGCTGGCATTGATTCAAATGGGCGAAGTGGTGTTTGGTGGTGTTGGTTCTGGTCTTTACGGGATGTTGGTGTTTGCAATCATGGCCGTGTTTATTGCAGGTTTGATGATCGGTCGTACACCTGAATATCTGGGCAAGAAGATTCAATCGTTTGAAATGAAAATGACAGCGATTGCGATTCTGGCGGTGCCATTGCTGGTGCTTGGCGGTACAGCCATCGCGCTGATGGCGCCTGCGGGGATAGCGGGCATTTTTAATCCCGGTGCGCATGGCTTCTCTGAGGTTCTGTATGCCTTTAGTTCTGCAGCCAACAATAACGGCAGCGCGTTCGGTGGCTTGTCAGCCAACACGCCGTTCTACAACGTCATGCTGGCTATTGCAATGTGGTTTGGGCGCTTTGTCATCATCATCGCGATTCTGGCGATTGCAGGTTCGCTTGCCGCTAAGAAACGACTGGAACCGAACGCCGGAACCATGCCTACCCACGGCCCGTTGTTTGTGGTGTTGCTGATCGGTATCGTCGTGCTGGTGGGGGTATTGAACTACGTACCGGCGCTGGCCCTTGGACCAGTTGTTGAACATCTGCAAATGAGTGCACCCGCTGTGCTGGCACCGCAGTAAGCCATCGCAGCAAGCCATATTGATAAGAAGGAACACCATGTCTTCCACTAGTTCTCGTAAAAAATTAACGCTGTTTGATTCGGCGCTATTGGGTCCTGCGATCGTCGCATCGTTTCAAAAGTTGACGCCGCGCACCCAGTTACGTAATCCAGTCATGTTCGTCGTTTATGTCGGTAGTATTTTGACCACGCTGCTATTTTTTCAAGCGTGGTTCGGCAAAGGCGAAGCCAGCCCCGCTTTTATTCTGGCGATCTCGGTCTGGCTCTGGTTTACGGTCCTGTTTGCCAACTTCGCCGAGGCATTGGCAGAAGGCCGTAGCAAAGCGCAAGCCGAATCCTTGCGTGCGCTAAAGCAAACTGTCAGCGCTAAAAAACTGGATCATCCGACCAAGTTCAAAGGCTTGCTCAGTGAATGGACATCGGCTTCTGCCAGCGACTTGCGCAAAGGCGATGTCGTGTTGGTAGTCGCGGGCGATGTGGTGCCGGTCGACGGCGAAGTGATCGAAGGCGTGGCATCGGTTGACGAAAGCGCCATCACTGGTGAATCAGCACCCGTTATTCGTGAATCCGGTGGCGATTTTTCTGCCGTCACAGGCGGTACGCGGGTATTGTCCGATTGGTTAGTAGTGCGGGTCTCGGTGAATCCCGGCGAAGCATTTCTGGATCGTATGATTGCGATGGTTGAGGGCGCAAAACGTCAAAAAACGCCGAATGAAATTGCGCTGACGATTCTGCTGGTTGCGTTGACTATCGTGTTTTTGCTAGTGACCGTGACATTATTGCCGTTCTCGCTGTTCAGCGTGACAGCGGCTAAAGTCGGCGTACCGATTACGATTACGGTTCTGATTGCATTGCTGGTATGTTTGATTCCTACCACCATCGGTGGGCTACTTTCCGCCATCGGTGTTGCCGGGATGAGCCGCATGATGCAAGCCAATGTGATTGCGACATCCGGCCGTGCAGTCGAAGCTGCAGGTGACGTTGACGTGTTGCTGCTGGATAAAACCGGCACTATCACACTGGGCAATCGTCAGGCCGCCAGCTTTATCCCAGCACCGGGCGTGACTGAGCAGCAATTGGCCGACGTCGCTCAACTCGCATCGCTGGCCGACGAAACGCCAGAAGGCCGCAGTATCGTCGTGTTGGCCAAGCAGCGTTTCAATATCCGTGAACGTGAAATGAGTTCGTTGCACGCAGTGTTTGTGCCGTTCACCGCACAAACGCGAATGAGCGGCGTAGATATCGGCGAGCGCTTAATTCGTAAAGGCTCATCCGAAGCGCTGCAAAAGTACGTCGCTTCACTCGGTCAACCATTTCCTGCCGAAGTTGCGCATAGCGTCGATGACGTAGCCCGCCGCGGCAGCACGCCTCTGGTCGTGGTTGACGGTGGCGTCGTCATGGGCATCGTGGAACTCAAGGATATCGTCAAGGGCGGGATCAAAGAGCGTTTTGCCGAGTTGCGTCGGATGGGCATCAAAACCGTCATGATCACTGGCGACAACCGATTGACTGCCGCAGCGATTGCCGCCGAAGCGGGCGTTGACGATTTTCTGGCCGAAGCCACGCCGGAAGACAAGCTCAAGCTAATCCGCTCGTATCAATCGCAAGGTCGTCTGGTCGCGATGACCGGTGACGGTACGAACGATGCACCGGCATTGGCGCAAGCTGACGTAGCGGTGGCGATGAACAGCGGCACACAAGCAGCAAAAGAAGCGGGCAACATGGTCGATCTGGATTCCAATCCAACCAAGTTATTGGAAATCGTTGAGATTGGCAAACAGATGTTGATGACACGCGGTGCGTTGTCAACGTTCTCAATCTCGAACGACATTGCCAAGTATTTCGCGATTATTCCAGCAGCGTTTGTGACGACTTATCCGCAACTTTCTGCGTTGAATATTATGCATCTGGCCAGTCCTTCATCGGCCATTATGTCGGCGGTTATTTTTAACGCCTTGATCATCGTAGCGTTAATCCCGCTGGCATTAAAAGGCGTGAAATACCGCGCTGTCGGTGCAGCTTCATTGCTACGTCAGAACTTATTGATCTACGGCCTGGGTGGGATCATCGTGCCGTTCGTCGGGATCAAACTGATCGACCTGTTGTTGTCGGCACTTAATCTGGTGTAGGAGAAAAAAATGAAATCCAATATGACACTCGAACAAAAGCTTGAACAAAACCGCGCACCTACACTCAGCGCAAAAATAGCAGCCCCCGTCGTTTCACCTCCAATGCTGCGTCCGGCATTGGTGTTGTTTGCCTCGCTGACGCTGGTCTGCGGAATTTTATATCCTGTCGTCGTCACCGGCATCGGCAAGGTGGCGTTTGCCGACAAGGCGGCGGGCAGTTTAATTGTGCAGAACGGCAAAGTGGTTGGTTCAAGTCTGATCGGACAAGAGTTTTCAGCGCCTAAATATTTCTGGGGTCGTCTGTCAGCCACCAGTCCTATGCCCTATAACGCGACCTCTTCCGGCGGTTCGAATTTTGGCCCAAGTAATCCAGCGTTGATCGATGCAGTCAAAGGCCGCATTACCGCGTTGAAAGCAGCCGATCCTGGCAATACGCTGCCGATTCCAGTCGATTTGGTGACCGCATCCGGTAGTGGCCTCGATCCGGAAATTAGTCTGGCGGCGGCCTACTATCAGGTTGGGCGGATTGCGCGTGAACGTTCGCTGACTACCGATGTTGTTCGCAGCATGATTGACGCCAACCAATTAACACGTACTCTGGGATTCTTCGGTGAACCGCGGGTTAACGTGCTGGCACTTAATCTGGCGTTGGATCAGAAGCATTAATGGCTTTACACGGCAATAATTGAAATGGCGGCTACCCTGTGATCTGCTGATTGGGGTAGCCTCTCCAAAGATCGAAACCTTCTCAATTACGACGCCAGAATGTCGCTACCGTTGCCAGTTCTCTCTGAATCAATGTGTTTTCATCAAACGTGTATTGACGGGCAGCCATTTGATTTTTCGCTAACCGCAAAATACGATTGACATCCAATGCATCGACCGTAGCCCCCATCGTCGCCGGAACGCTACCATCCAGATTATCACTGAGGCAAAGATCCGCCATCGCAACAATTTCGCCGCGATGAAGGCACGATTCTTCAGCACTTAACGGCGTTGCGCCGGTCAGTATTTCCAGCATGATGTAAAGCGCCTGTCGTTTCGAATTAAGCGGTGCCAAGCCATTCGCTGTCATGTAATAGAAGGTATATTTTCCAGTGTCGTATAAAGATACTGTTCTTTTCTCATGATCGACGTGATGGCTTTGCAGTATCTCTGTTGGCGTCATGCGGTCCAGATAAATATAGCGCCATGGCGTATCGCTTAGTAATTGGAGTATATGTTGCTGCACCAGCCTTGCGAAAAGCGCTTCGTCGTTATATAGCATGTGATAAATCGTCGTCAGGTGACGCTGACTATCCACATTGGCGGCGACGGTAATCGCTTTGGATAGCAGAAAGGAATAGGGCAATACGTCTTGCGGTAACGTCGCTAGGTAATTTAGCGTATTTTTTACGGTAATGTGTTCGCTAGCGTTCTGACAAAAAACCGCGCCATCAAAGGCTGCTGGCGCCAGTTCGGCGATTTGCGCTTCAAGATATTGATTGGCCCATTGCATTACGCGAAACTGTTCAAAGCGCTTTTCCAATGGTAATAATTTTGGTGGCTGATAGTAAGATAGGCGTTCGGTAGACATCAATCCGACGTGCTGCAAAATACAATTTACCAATGCAACGATTAATCCCTGATCTTCCAAATTATTAGAAGGAGGATCATTTTGTTGTAAAAAAATATGCAGCCATTCATGCACCAACACGCGTTGGGCAGAATGGCCGTGTTTGTTTCCAGTCATGTCGTAACTGCGAGGTATTTTTCCCAATTGGTCGTCGCGCAGCATCGACATACGGTTGGTGTCGTGATCGGTATACACATCATCGCCATAGACGATCTTCCATGGCCCGACGTACAATCTGCCCTCGTTGACGATGGCGCGGAACAACCAGCAGCGAGTGTATATGTCAATGAAAACTGCGCGCGGGTCGCAACTACTGAGATCAATATCTCTTTTATTAATGACAAAAATATTATCAAATACTTCTGCTGCATTTCTATCAGAGAAATCTTCTAGTACGCTGAAAATAGTCGTCACTTTGTGGATAGTTGGAATCTCGCTTAGACGCCGCCTGCCAATCATGATCTGATTGGGATTTGGGTTGTCGGCCGTCGGCCAGCTGGAATATAAGCGCCCATCAAGGATGTTTTCGGCGAACATTTGGGCGAAGCTAAATCCTGCTTTTGCATGCCAATGATCATCCAGCAATTGGCCGTTATGTCTTACAACAGTGGTCATTCGTGTTTCGTTATGGATAGCTTTTACGGGAAAGACGATATCGTTTTTTTGCACATTGATATTACGGTGGCCGCTGCGTGCCAGCTGGGCCAGAGAGTAATAAATTGCGGGGATATCACGCTCATCGGCTGAACTAATATCCGCTGCCATCGGCGGATCGTTGTCGATGATGTCCGATACTGTCAGCCCTAAAGTTATACCGTCAGGCCAGCCGACTATTTGAGCTGCATAGGCGAGTGTGGTGGCGTCGCTGTATTTTTTGTTTAGCGTGGGATGGGCAAGGCCCGCAGGATAGGTAAACGAATTGTTGAGTATTTGTTCAGAGTGTTTGCCTTGTAACCAAAGGTTCCATGCTTGCATCGATGCTGGCAGTGTTTCATTCTCTAATTGGGATGTTAAATAATTATCCAATGACCAGACAACTTCTTTCCAGTTTTCACCGCCGTAAACAGCTGTAGTAATACGTGTTTCGACCATTTTTTTTGCATAATTTATGAGCTCTGCTGTTATGTTCCGGCTTGGTATTGCATTAGCAATTTTCCGCATGCTGTTGATAATCGTGGCGACAATCATGGGGCCGATAGCGCCGGACGTCGTTAATAATTGGTGGTCTAGCCATACAAGAAGGCCCGGCACTTTTTTGTGTGCAGCGACAAGCTCTGACCATAAAGCTTTGGCGGTAACATGATTGATTTTTATGGCGTCATTAGACTTAGCCAGATACAAGGCCAGCAACAGATTGAACAAATCATCATTACTGCCAGGAAAACCTGCCGCGTTTAGGCCTGCACCGCGCGGGAAGCGCGTCAGCATCGTATCGACCGCTTCGGCTAAGGTGCCCGATTGATAGCGAGTCGAGACACCGATTTTCAGTTGTACATAATGCATTAGAGCTTGTTGTTGCGTTTCGTCCAAGGCCAAAAAAATCGGTATTTCAGTAAGTTTCTTGCGATTTTCAAGAGTATGAAAATGTGGGCCCACTATCCCATCGTAGTGAAGTAATTTTAATATTGCAGGGGTTTCGTGTTGGCAAGCTCGCTCAAAACCGATGGCCCTTTTAAACGTTTTTCGCAGCAATACAATGTCCGTGGAATTGTTGTGCGGCGATTGGGACTCTTCTCTGATGAGGTAATGATGAAGTAGCACCGCGGAGTCGAAGGCTTGTGGGTTCTGTAACCCATTTTTTTGGTAATTATTGAAAAAAAGATCTGCGTCTTTTGATGATTCTGCGCTTAGTAAGATCCGCAACGCGTCCGATGGACTGGTACGCATTGTTCTGGCCATCACGGCATTGCTGGCCAGATCCGCTATTTGTAAAACATCAATGTACAGGCGTAAGAAGGTGGCCGGGTTTGGCGGCAATGCATAACACCCTGTAGCAAAAATAAGCGTTTCATTACGTTGGAGATTATCGTCTGCTTCTTCAAGCGCATATTGCACATCAACCAGTCGACGTGCTGAATCGGTCAACTTATTCCAATCGATTTCCGGTTGATTGGAGCGGTCAAAAACGTTGGTTATAGCGTCCTCGTAATTTTGAAAAACAGCAGTGGCGGCTTCAATGGAAATGTTTCCGCTGGCCGCCAATACAGCGATTAATGTCAGGTTGTTTCTTTGCACCTGATCCAGTACATACCGGTGTGGAAGGACTGTTTCTTGCAACGGTAATCGCGGAAAATGATCGTCGCTAAAAATCGGGGGCGATGCGGGTGCGACATGGTGTGTCACTAATTCGCCTATCTGCTGACCTGCAATGGTTTCAGGCTTCGAACGGGCACCACGGAGTGGTGTCGGATCAATGGATAGGTCGCGTGTATCAGGATGCGACCAGAACGCTAGTTCTTCGCGATCGCTGTGTTTTTCTTGGCGTTGTTTGTTTGGTGTTGGTAAAAACCTTTTTGTATTATCCGAAGCGTGTATTTTTTCGTTTCGGGGTGTCGCTTTCGATGGAATTTTCTTTTGTGTGCCAAGTGGAGATTCTGCGTCGGCGTGATAGTTTTTTCGTTCGCGAATGCTGGACGTCGTGCCGAACAATTTTGCAGATGGTGTTCGCGTGCTGTTGGATGCAGATGGTGCAAATGGAGACTTCCTGTTTGTGGCGTTACGGGATGGCAATTGACGACTGTGTCTGGCTGTCACCGCAACATGGATGCCGTGTTGAGATTGACTATTTTTGTGGGGACGACCTGGGTAATCTGCGTTGCGTGTTTCGTTGGTGCGAATTGTGTGATTGGTATTCACCATCGCGCTGAGCGATTTATTAGTTCTGGTTGATTCCGTTTGTGAGGAGGGGATTAGTTGGGTCGCTATCGTACATTTAATTAGTAACTTGGTGAGGTTATGCGTCTGGTGCGGGGCTGGCTTCAAATTTGCGGAGCAATTATGGATACGATTAATTTCGGCGCATCTGGCGTTTTTCTTAGCGGTTTTACGGGCTTTTCCTGCTGTTGTGTTGCTGTAGTCAGAATGATCAATGTAAGTGGCGGAATATGTTGAGATGGCGCCTGGCATTTTTTCCTTATTTGTTTTTGAGGACGGTAATTGGTCGCCGGTCCTCAATGTTGTGGGGGATGTCGATAGTTTATGTGAAGGGTATTGCACAACTATCAGCGTAGTTAAGATTGGATCAAAGTAGTTTGGTTCGTTTTAATTCCTGAATAGCCGACACGCTCCAATATGCCGCTCCGATGTTTTTACCCAACACAAATTTCACAATTAAAAACTCCCTAAAACTAAGTAAGAAAAACCTGCAATTTAACTCTACAATTGATATTACTAACCCTAGTAAAAAACGCCCAAAAATCAAATGTCCTCCAACCATCCCGGCAACGATCAGCGTCCCGATCCTGACGCCTTGCTAGCGCGCATGCAAGCCGCACAAAATCTCGCAACGCGTGGCAAATTACGGATTTATTTCGGTGCATCCGCCGGAGTAGGAAAAACCTACGCCATGCTGACCGCCGCCCATAAACTCCAAGCCGAAGGGCGAGAAGTATTAGCAGGGGTCATTGAAAGCCACGGCAGAGTCGATACCGCCGGACTTCTCACCGGTCTGACGACTTTGCCGCTAAAACAGCTTTCTTATCGTGATAAACAATTACCCGAATTTGATCTCGATGCCGCGCTGGAACGTAAGCCGTCGTTAATATTGGTCGATGAACTGGCGCATTCCAACGCACCCGGTTCACGCCATCCCAAGCGCTGGCAGGATGTCGAAGAATTGCTCAGCGCAGGCATCGACGTATTTACCACTCTTAACGTTCAGCATCTGGAAAGCCTGAACGATGTCGTCGGCGGCATCACTGGTATTCGCGTTGCCGAAACCCTGCCCGATACTGTCTTCGATGCCGCCGACGAAGTGGTGCAAGTCGACGTTCCTGCCGATGAATTGCTGGCCCGATTACGGCTAGGAAAAGTCTATAAGCAGCCGCAAGCAGAACGCGCGTCTCGCAATTTTTTTCGCAAAGGCAATTTGATTGCATTGCGAGAATTGGCTTTGCGCCGTACCGCCGATCGCTTGCAAGGCGATGTGCAGGCCTATCGCATTGAAAAATCAATCGGCACCGTCTGGCAAACCGACGCCGCATTGCTTGCCTGCATCGGCCCGACGATTAACGCCGAGCATGTGATTCGCAGTACCGCGCGGCTGGCGACCCAATTGAATACCGAATGGCGCGCTGTGTATGTCGAAACACCGCGCTTGCAGCGGCTGCCATCGGCGCGGCGCGAGGCAATTTTAGAAACGCTTAAATTGGCACAGGCGCTGGGGGCAACGACGGCGGTGTTGTCGGGGGGCGATGTCGCCAAGGTGATTACGGATTTTGCCCGCAGTAATAATATTTCTAAAATCATCGTCGGACGTAGTCAGCATTACGGCCAATGGCGCTGGCAGGCGCTCTGGTCTTCGCAAAGCAATTTCGCGGCAAAACTGGCTGCCGAGGCCAAGGATATCGATCTGATCGAAATCGGTCAGCCGGCGATCCGTGCGGTGGGCAAGGGCGGTTCTGTCACTGCCTCGACCGAGCGTTATTCTGTCAAGCCAAAGCAGCTACTTGGTAAGGCCGGGGTATGGGGCTATGGGTGGGCAATTGCGGCCACTATTTTGGTGACGTTATTGGCGACGCCGATATTGCCCTACTTCGATTTGGCGAATATCGTAATGCTGTATTTGTTGGCAGAAATATTGATCGCGGTGCGCTTTGGACGCGGCCCGGCGATGACCGTGGCATTTTTAAGTATTGCGTCGTTTGATTTCTTTTTTGTGCCGCCGCGATTCTCATTTGCGGTCAGTGATTTTCAGTATTTGATGACGTTTGGCGTGATGCTGGCGGTGGGTTTGATCATCACGCATTTAACAACCGGTTTGCGGTATCAGGCCCGTGTCGCGTCGCATCGGGAGGCACGCTCGCGGGCATTGTTTGAGTTCTCTCGGGAGCTAGCCGGGGCGCTGCAAACTGAGCAGGTATTTGAGACTAGTCGAACATTTTTGCAACGCACTTTTAATGCGCAGACGCTGTTGCTGGTCCCGGATATGGACGGGCGTTTACAGGTGGCTGGCACGCAAAATGACATTCGTTCTGATGATAGCGATCATCAATCTTTAGATATCGGTATTGCGCAATGGGCGTTTGATAATGCGAAGAATGCGGGGATTGGGACCGATACATTACCGGCTAGTAATTATCTTTATTTGCCATTGATTGCGCCGATGCGCACGCGTGGCGTGTTGGCGATTTTGCCGCATAGTCGTCGCTGGATTTTGATTCCCGAGCAGCAGCAGCAACTGTATACTTTTGGCGCATTGGCAGCGATCGCGTTAGAGCGTGTGCATTATGTCGAGGTGGCGCAGGATGCGTTGATCAAGATGGAATCGGAGCGTTTGCGGAACTCATTATTGTCAGCGTTGTCGCATGATTTGCGCACGCCGTTGACGGCGTTGATTGGCTTGTCGGAGTCGTTGGTGTTGGCTAAGCCGCCGTTGCAAAGCGCACAGCAGGGCCTGGCAATTGCGTTGCATGATGAGACGTTGCGGATGAGCGCGTTGGTGACGAATTTGCTGGATATGGCGCGGATACAAAGTGGGGAAGTGAAGTTGAATTTGCAGTGGCAGCCGTTTGAAGAAGTCGTGGGTAGCGCGTTGCGCGCCAGCGCTTCTGCATTGGGTGGACATACTGTGGAGACGCACGTTGCGCATACGTTGCCGCTGGTTCGGTTTGATGCTGTGCTGATTGAGCGGGTGTTGTGTAATTTGCTGGAAAATGCAGCAAAATATGCGCCGCTTTCTTTCTCGCCGTTGGCGGGTACGATTGATTTATCAGCGGTGGTGACGGGGCGGTTTTTGTCGGTGACTGTTTCGGATCATGGGCCGGGATTGCCGGTCGGCATGGAGGAGGCGATATTCGATAAGTTCACCCGTGGTGAACGTGAATCCGCCAAGCCGGGGGTTGGGTTGGGGTTGGCGATTTGCCGCGCCATTGTGGAGGCGCATGGTGGGACTATTCATGCGCGTGGGGGGGGAAGTTTGCATCCTGATTTGCATGCCGCTGCTGGTGCGGATGCTGATGCAAATACGGGCGCTGCATTTACCTTTACCATTCCGTTGGGTGTGCCGCCTAGCATGCCGGAGCCGGAAGAAGGTGAGTTTAATCCGGTTGATTTATCTAACTAACTATTTATCATGAGTGCATCTCAGCCTGTTGCTATTTTGGTCGAAGACGAGCCGCAAATTCGTCGTTTTGTGCGTGCTGCCCTGGAGGATGAGGGGTGGCAAATTTATGAGGCGGATACGATGCACCGGGGGTTGATTGATACCGGGACGCGGAAGCCTAATTTAATTATTTTGGATCTTGGTTTGCCGGATGGCGATGGGATCGATTTTATTCTTGATGTTAGAAAATGGTCGAAGGTGCCGATTATTGTGTTGTCTGCTCGGGTGAGCGAGACTGACAAAATCAAGGCGCTTGATGCGGGTGCGGATGATTATTTGAGCAAGCCATTCGGCGTGGGGGAGTTGTTGGCACGGGTGCGGGCTACTTTGCGGCGGCAGCATCAGCCGTTGGGGGATGCTGATGGATTGATTCGGTTTGGGGATGTGGTGTTGGATCAGCAGGCTCGGCTGGTGACTAAAGGTGGGCAGATTGTGCATTTGACGCCTACTGAATATCGGTTGTTGACTGTGTTGGTGGCTAATGCAGGGAGGGTTGTGACTAATCCGCAATTGTTGCGGGAAGTGTGGGGGCCTTCTCACTCTGAGAGTGGGCATTACTTGCGGATTTATATGGGGCATTTGCGGCAGAAGCTGGAGGATGATCCAGCGCAGCCTAAGCATTTGTTGACCGAGACTGCGGTTGGGTATCGGATTATGTTGGCGGTGTAAAGTTGGTTTCGGTTGGTTTCAGCTACAAACCATAAGTATTAATCCATAAAATCTCAAATCAAAAAATTACCGATTGACCTCAGTTTTCAACGGGGGGTAAGGTGACAGCGTTCCTCACAAGGAAGTGCAGGTTTGACAGCCTGGTGCAAAAAATCCTGGGCCACGTAATGCGGTCTGGGCCCTAAGTCCGTCCGTCTCTGGGCGGCAGTGCCGGGAAAGCCTTCGGGCTTGCTGGTTTTGATTTTTTGCCCAGTCTGTCAATCCCGTTATTTGCCGCCCACCCGTTATCCAACGGGTGGCATTAACTTGACTAAGGACCGGCTGATGTCGGATATCAATCCTACCAAACAATCTCCAAAATCCGCTCAGCCAAACGTTGAGTTATCAGATCAACTTGATTCAGTAACAAAGTATTCTTAAGACTACTTCCTCCACGAATTCGTGGAACCAGGAATGGGAGCCTGTGACGGAATCTCCAGCTGTCTCGACATCGTCGAAAAAGGCACCTCCATCAGCCTAAAACCCTCCCCAAAAGCAGAAGAAGCCTTCTGCGCTCTCCACTCCGAAAAACTACTAAAACTCGCCATGACCTCAGCCCGACTGCTCGGCGAGTACGCTACAAAACACATCGCCTGGATCAACGACGACAGCCCACCACCCAGCCAAGTAATGGAGGAAGCCCAAAACAAACGCTTCAAATAACTGACGGTAAAAAGTCCTGCTAGTCGACAAATAACCGGCCAATTAACAAAAACCAGCCACCGGTCTGCCCACCGGCACCCATCCCCTACTACAACAGTATTAACATCTCCGAATTAACTACCTTCCCGCATGATTGGTTAAAATAGCGTTTTTAATCCCACCAAGAAAATCCCCAATGGCCGCTATGACGCAGGACGAACTTAAACAAGCTGTTGCTCGTGAAGCAATAAAATACGTCGTGGAACGTGATATTGTCGGCGTCGGCACCGGCTCCACCGCGAATTTCTTCATCGACGAACTTGCCAAAATCAAACACCTCATCAAAGGCGCAGTCGCCTCATCCGAAGCCACCGCAGCACGCTTGCGCAGCCACGACATCGAAGTGTTTGACCTCAATCAAGTCCTCTCCATGCCCGTCTACATCGACGGCGCAGATGAAGTAAACGCCCAAGGCGCGATGATCAAAGGCGGTGGCGCCGCATTGACACGCGAAAAAATCGTTGCCTCTGTTGCCGAAAAATTCATCTGCATCGCCGACGGCTCCAAACTCGTCAATGTGCTGGGCAAGTTCCCATTACCAGTAGAAGTCATCCCAATGGCGCAAGCCGTCGTAGCCCGCAAATTGGCAAAATTGGGCGGCGAACCCCGTTTGCGCTTCAAAGACGGCATCCCATTAATCACCGACAACGGCTGCGTCATCATCGACATGCATGGCCTGAAAATCGTTGACCCAATCGCAATGGAAGCCGAAATCAATCAGATCACCGGCGTAGTCTCCGTCGGCCTGTTCGCAAAACAAGGCGCGAATGTATGCTTGCTGGGAATGCCTGAAGGCGTCAAAACATTGAAGTTTTAAACGCTAGGTAAAATCGGTCCGGATCGATGGCCCAAATAAAAAGCCTGCAACTGAATAAGTTGCAGGCTTTTTATTTTTACATCAACAACTGTTGAAGCGACGGGCTGAAGAAGTGCAACCGCACACCATAGAGTTTATGGCTTACCCACCACCGGATTATTAACTTTCGTTTCATCACGGGCAATCACGATGCTTAATTGCGCCGGATCGATCCGATTGCGGAACGCTGCATTCACCTGATCCAGCGTCAATGCGCTGATCTTATCTTCCAGCTGCTTACTCCAGCTAAAGGTCCGATCCAAGTCCAGTAAGCGTACCCAACCAGCGCTGAGGGCGTTGTCTTGTGCCCGTGCCTGCATATTTTCTTGCAGGATACCGGACTTGGCGCGGGCCAGTTCTTCAGCGGTGAAACCGTCTTTGCGGGCGCGTGCCAATTCTTCTCTGACACCCAGATCGACGCGGGCCAGATTTTGTGGGGCGGCGATGGCCTGAATGTTGAAACTGGCGGCGCGGCTAATGGCGTTCATGCCAAGGCCTGAGCCTACGGTATACGACAGGCCGTCTTTTTGACGTATCCGATCTGCCAGACGGGATTTCAGACTGCCGCCGCCGAACAGATAATTTGCCACCAACAGCGCGGGATAATCTGCGGCATCGTCGCGCATATCCAGATTCATGCGCGCGATGTAGACGCCATTTTCTTTATCTGGCGTGTTGATCGTTTCTTGCACCGGGGTCACGTCAAAATTTTTCCGGATCACGCGTTCATAGGGGACCGCACTTTTCCACGTCCCAAATTCGGCCTCGATCACTTTGGTGGTGGCGACCGGATCAAAATCTCCTACGACTGCCATTTCACCGTGCGATGCGCCATAAAACGCCGCATGGAAAGCAACGACATCAGCTAGCTTGACTGCCTTGATATTGGCGATTTGCTGATCGATATTCGGTGCCGATAACCAATGTCCTTGCGGATACAGATTGAAGTGTTGCGACAACGCTTCTGCTGCACGGGTATTCGGATCGTTGCGGGTTGCTTCCAGACCGACCAGCGCCTCTTTCCGCAGAAGCTCAAACTCGGCGGGGTCAAAACGCGGGTCTTTCAGCGCGTTGGCAACCAAAGTCAGCGCGGCGGCCAGATTACTGCGCGTGGTCTGAAAACCATACAAGCCGCCATTGATTTTGAGTTTTGAAAACGCGTCTGCCAATTGCTGGCGATTCAGCGCGGTGGTACCACGGCTGAGCATCGCGTTGGTCATATCCGATACAGTATTCTTGCCGAACAAGTTTTTTTCATCGCCCCAAGCTAATTTCAGTTGGACCGATACAGTTTCCCCACGAGTCTTTTTTGGCAGCAAGGCTAATTTGATTCCGCCCACTGTTAGTCGTTGTGTCCGGGCATTGATATTCGCCTGTGTAGGATCAAATATTTCGCCGCCTGCCAATGCTTGTTGCGGTTTGTATTCCTTCAACACGTCGGCGAGCGCCGGTGCTGCGGGTACTTCGGCACGCTGCGGTTGATCGTCCGGCTGAAAAATGCCAACGGTACGATTATCGCGTTTGAAATAATGTGCCGCGGCGTTGGTGACCTGCGCCGCCGTTACTTTTGCCGATTGATCGCGGCCTAAAAACAGTAAGCGCCAATCGCCTAAAGCAATCGCGCTAGACATGGCGATGCCGATTTGTTGCGGATCGTTCATCAGGCTTTCGTAGTCATTGGCGTTGCTGCGCTTTATCCGATCCATTTCTTCGGCGGTGGGCGGGGTTGCCGAGAATTTTTCAATCGCATCGACCAACGCGGCGCGTACCGGTTCTATCGGTTCATTTTTTTTGACGATGGCACCGATAATTAACAGGCCGGGCGCGTAGCCGCTCATTTGATACTGAAACACGGCGGTGGCCTTGCCGGTTTCGACCATGGCTTTATAGAGGCGTCCGTTGGGTGTGTCGGCCAGAATATTAGCGGCGAAGGATAGGGCGTCGCTGTCTGGGTGCAGTTCACTTGGGATTTTATAGGCGACGGCGACGATTTGTATATCGCCCTGACGATGGATCACAAAACTGCGCTCGCCATCCTGAGTTGGTTCTACGGTCCAGAATTCCGGTAGTTTTCGGGTCGGTTTTGGCATGGCACCAAAGGCCTGATTAACCCAATTCAGGGTTTTCTCAGCATCGAATTTACCTGCGATCAGCAGGACGGCATTGTCTGGCTGGTAATACATCCGATAAAAAGCTTGCAGGTTTTCTATCTTGACGTTTTCAACATCGCTGCGATTGCCGATGGTTGGCTTACCGTAGCTGTGCCAGTCAAAGGCGACGCCTTGCATCCGTTTGAATAGGACGCTGGTGGGCGAATTTTCACCTTTTTCAAATTCATTGCGGACCACCGTCATCTCGCTATCGAGATCTTTTCTGGCGATGAAGGAATGCAGCATCCGGTCCGCTTCCAAATCGATAGCCCACTTCAGATTGTCATCGCTGGCGCGCGAGATCTCATAATAGTTGGTGCGATCAAGCGAGGTGGTGCCATTGAATGTCATGCCGCGTTGACCGAAATCCTGCGGAATCGCCGGGTGGGTTGGCGTGCCTTTGAACATCAGATGTTCCAGCAAATGGGCCATCCCGGTTTCGCCGTAATTTTCAAAACGCGAGCCGACCAGATACGTCATATTGACGGTGACGGTGGGCTTGGTATCGTCGGGCAGCAACAGGACTTTGAAACCATTGTTAAAGCGATATTCGGTGATGCCTTCGGCGGATGGGCCTTTGATGACGCCCGCCGGCAGAGTTTGCGCATCGACGGTATAGGGCGCAAACATCAGCACGCTGGTCAATACGCCAGTGAGTAGTGTCGCCAGTAACGCGCGGGGGTGACGAATTTTGCTGAGTAATTGCATGAAGGTTCCGATCAGTGAAGGCCCTGACAGCAGGACCGCGGCGAGACCTATTATGCGGTCAGGAGACGTGACCGTGGAAGGGGCAAGACAGAATTGCGGAAATTTTTTGAGGATGGAGGAGCGAAATTGGATGCTACCACTTGCTCGGATCGGTTGATCTTTTGCAAGTGGTCGTCGGGAAGGGATTGCCAAACTGTTACTGCTGGCGATCTGCGCTGGGCGCTGATCAGTGATTATTCAGTCGGCGGGACGTAGCCGGTAGCAGCATCTGCGCCACTGCCGAAGAAATGATTTTCCATTTGGGTTGCCAGATATTTACGGGCACGAATGTCAGCCAGATTCAGGCGGTTTTCATTGACCAGCATGGTTTGATGCTTCAACCATCCGGCCCACGCTTCTTTGGAGACGCTTTCGTAAATCCGCTTGCCCAGTTCGCCCGGATACGGTGGAAAATCCAGTCCTTCAGCTTCTTTGTCGAGTTTGATGCAATGAATAGTGCGGGCCATGATTTTTCCTTTAGCGACTTATGGGGATGCGCGTCGGCTTTGTGGCGTGACGCGGCGTGTTGAAAGAGGTGACATTAAATTTATAGTTGTTTGATCAGTACCAGCGATTTACGTTGCCAGTTATACATGTGTTGCCGATTCTTCGGTAGATCATCGACGGTTGCATGGACAAAACCGCGCCGCAAGAACCAATGTGAAGTCCGCGTAGTGAGGACAAATAATTTCGTCAAACCGGCAGAGCGTGCCCGGCTTTCCATATGCTTCAGAATCTTCTCACCGTCGCCTTGCGCCTGTACATCCGGGTTCACCGTCAGACATGCCATCTCGCCCATTTTTTCGTCAGGGAACGGATACAGTGCCGCGCAACCGAACAACACGCCATCATGGTCGATGACAGAGAAATAATGGATTTCGCGCTCAATCAGTTCGCGCCCACGTTTCACCAGCGTGCCATCGGCTTCCAGCGGTTCGATCAATTTCAGAATACCGCCGACATCTTCAATCGTTGCTTCGCGCAGGCTTTCCAGATTCTCATACGTAATCATGGTGCCGATACCGTCATGCGTAAATAATTCTAGCAATGCCGAACCGTCTGTCGCAAACGGGACGATGTGCGCCCGTGGTACGCCGGCGTTGCAGGATTTAATCGCATGTTGCAGGTAGAAGGCAGAATCGGACGGCAAACAACCGCTTTCGAGCACCGCTTGCGCCTGATGTGATGATAATTCACGGATTTCAACATCGCCAGCATCTTTCAATAGCGGCGTTTCGCTGATAAAGATCAGTTTTTCCGCTCGTAATGAAATCGCCGCCGCGACGGCAACGTCTTCCATCGTCAGATTGAATGCTTCGCCAGTCGGTGAAAAACCTAGCGGGGAGAGCAATACCAGATTGCCCGCATTCAGAATCGGATGGATAGTTTCGTAGGCGATTTTACGCACTACGCCAGTCAATTGCAGGTCGGCTCCATCAATCACGCCGAGCGGTCGGGCGGTGACGAAATTACCGGAAATGATGCGGATTGCAGCGTGTGCCATGGGCGTGTTCGGCAAACCCTGGCTGAAGGCGGCTTCGATATCCAGACGCAATTCGCCAGCGGCTTCTTTGGCACATTCCAGGGCAGCGATGTCGGTGATGCGCAGGCCGTTGTGGAAGCGGGTTTCAACATTTCGCAGCGCCAATTGTTCTTCAACTTGCGGTCGCGAGCCGTGCACAATCACGATTTTGATGCCTAACGCGTGCAGCAGTGACAGATCTTGCGCCAGAACGGGCAGAGCGCCCGCCATGACTAATTCGCCGGGAAAGGCGATGACAAAGGTCTTACCGCGAAAGGCATGGATGTAGGGCGCGACTGAGCGCAGCCACTGGACGAATTCTGAGGTGTTTTCCATGGTGAGCATTATATACATGACCATGCAAGACGGTACTAACGACTGCTGAAGATGCGCCCTCTAATTAATCGGGCGTGCCAGGTGCGCAACGCTAATCATTGCTATGATGGCAATAACTCCGGCGCGGAACAAAAATGTTTGATTGAGAGCCCATGGCGCAATAGCGGCGCTATGGGCTTTTTCAAACGCAACACTTGCAAAAAAATTGAGGCAAAAATGAATGCGGTCGATTATCAGGTTTTAAATAGCGCAGACAATTGGTTGCGGCAAGGCAAGCAGGTGGTACTGGTGACGGTAGTGCGCACGTGGGGTTCTGCGCCGCGTCCGCTGGGTTCGTTGTTTGCGATTACGGCGGATGGCGATTTTACCGGTTCGGTATCTGGCGGTTGTGTTGAGGATGACTTGATGCTGCGTTTTGGCGCGGCATTCCCGGACAAAATTGAGATGGTTCAGTATGGGATTACCGCCGAACAGGTGCGCCGTTTTGGTTTGCCGTGCGGCGGTACGCTGGAATTGCTGGTGCAACCGCTGACAGATCGGACAGCGTTGACCGCATTGCTAGAGGCGATCGCTGCGCGCCGTTTGGTGCAACGCCGCTTGAATTTGCATAGTGGAGAGACGCTGATTGAATCGGCAACGGGTGACGTTAACATGCGGTTGAACAGTGATGAGCTGATACAGGTATTTGGTCCGCGCTGGCGCTTGTTGATTATTGGTGCGGGTCAGGTTTCAGAATATTTGGCGCAGATGGCCCCGGCGCTGGATTTCTCGGTCTATCTGAACGATCCGCGGGAAGAGCAACGGCGTAACTGGCAACTCAACGGACGTGGCAATAATCAAAGCAATATGCCAGCGAATATTGCCGATGCTGTTGAATGGCTAGAAGGTATGCCGGACGATGCCGTGCGCGCCTTCGCACCCGATCAGCGCACCGTAATTGTCGCGCTGAGTCATGATCCCAAGGTTGACGATATGGCGCTGATGGAGGCGTTGAAGACTGATGCGTTTTATGTTGGCGCGATTGGTTCTATGGCAAGTACTAACGCACGTAAAGAACGTTTATTGACGCTGGATGTGACGCAGGCTGAGGTTGATCGTTTACACGCGCCGATTGGTCTACCGATTTTTAGCCGTTCACCAGCTGAGATCGCGGTCTCAGTACTGGCAGAATTGATCGCGTTGCGTAATCATGGGGTCGTATCTGGCAACGCGTCTACTTGTGCGGTGGGTGCAGCGGTGTAATACTTTTGGGCTGCCTGCGCATTTAATGCCAGCGCAGACCAATTCTGCTTAACTTGCTTGCAATAGATCCCCCGTTACATGCTTTTGCTTAGCTTTTGGCTAATGCAGTCCGCATAGCGTCACTCCTCTTTCCCACTCCTTTCTATCAACGCCAACCTTTGCCATTAACGGGATGTGTGCGTCTGTTCATTTTCTGAAGATAACCTGCTTATTTATAGAACATTCTCGCGTAGAAATAGTGGATCTCTCATAGTACGATTTGTCCTTTTCGGTGACCATTCTTGTTCTTCGTCGATAGAGGAAATAGCGCACATCTATTTTCAGCTATCGATTTTTTGGGCCGAACACTAGTCGGAATGTTTAATATGAAAATTAAGAAATCCCTTTGGGCAGTTCTTGGCGCTATCGCGTGTCTGGGAACTTCTTCTCTTGTCATGGCGCAGGATTCTTTAAAAAAAGAATATGTTGATTTGGTAGTCCGTCTTAAAAGCAATGTGGAAGATAAAAAAAATCTTACACGTAGCATGACCGATAATCTCTCGCAGTTAAAAAATACCGCTCCTTCTTTGAACAGCTTGTTTACCTTTCCGGCAGTACGGTCTGCGGAAGAAAACGCGAAACTGGCGCTTTATCGGTTAAGCCGCTATTACCACGTCGATATCAGTAACCAATCCGTGGAGCAGGCCGAGGCCTTGCTGAAAGAAATTCAAAAAAATCCATTGGTAGAAGAAGCTTATCTTGAAGGAAAAGCTGTTGCCCCTGCGCCTTCGATGATGGTCAATGACGTAAATAAAGCCATCAAAAACATTGGCGATGTAAGTTCTTTTCCCGACTATCAAGGACGCCAATATTATTTGCAGGATAGCCGCGCACCGCTTGTCACTGCCGACTATAAAATCGGTGGCGTGAATGCACTTGCGGCCTGGGATATTCCCGGCGGTGATGGGAAGAATAGTCGGATTGTCCTCAGCGAGCCCGGCCATTGGTCGCTTACCCATGACGATCTGCCGCAACCTTTTTTGAAGCATTGGAACCTTTCTGCACATCATCCTGCCGAGCATGCGACTAACTCCGCCGGCATCATGGTGTCGCAGCGTAATGGTTTTGGTACGACCGGGATCGCTTACGCCGCAGACATGGGTTACTCCCGAGCTCGTGGACCGGCCCAGTTGTTCGATCTGGGCAAGTTTTTGGTGCGGGGCGATTTGATTCAGATGAGTCTGCAAATGGGCGCTTATAACTTGTCCGCAGTGCCGGGTTGTTACAATACTTGTTTAGTACCGATTGAATATCATGCTGCCACGCGCGACGTGTTGAAATATCTGACGCATGAAAAAGGTATTCATGTGGTCATCGCTGCGGGAAATGGCGGGATTAATCTTGATGCGCCGGGGTTTTATGGGGTATTTGATCGTAACCACTTTGATTCCGGTGCAATTTATGTGGGAGCGGTTGATCCACGCACCGGTAATCGGATTGGAACTTCCAACTATGGCAGCCGGGTCGATACATTTAGCTGGGGTAGTGAAATTGTGACTACCGGTTATTTGGAGTCGGGAAAACTCAACGGCTATACGTTTAAATTCGGCGGCACGTCCGGTGCTAGTCCCATCGTGGCAGGCGCGGCAGCCGTATTGCAAAGTGTCGCGATTGAACATGGGATGCAGCCGATCGGTCCAATCGGCTTGCGAAACCTGCTGACGAAATCAGGTTATTCGACGGTCGATGGTAACCAATTGATTGGTGTGCAGCCTGATTTGAACGTCGCCATCAAACATATTCTCGATCCTGACAGCCCGCTGGCGCCAGTGGCCCACGTTGACGGCAGCAAGGAAGTGCTTGCAGGTCAGACTTTGATGCTCAGTGCCGGTTTGTCCAGCAATGCAAACGGTTCCAAAGACGGCGTGACGTATCAATGGCGGACTTCAGCTGGCACGATTCTGGTCGATCCGACAGATCACGCGCAAGTCCAATTTATTGCGCCTACAGATGTTACTGTTCCTGTAATGGTGACGATTACACTTGAAGTCAGCAATGCGCACGCATCCGATATCCGCACGCATACAGTGAATGTTAAGCCACAAAATGGCCAAATGGCACCCTTGACGGCGCGTATCGGTGGTGAAAACAGGGTCATTGCTGGCAGTTATGTGCCTTTGTCGGCGATTCAATCCACGGGTCCAGAAGGCGCTGTATTGTCCTATGACTGGAGCGGTCAAGGCCTGCCGGAAAAAAATATCATGAGTAATCCGACCACGGGCGGACAAAACATGTTGTTCATTGTGCCTTATGCTGATGTCGGCACTTCTTACACGCTGACTGTTAACGTCAGCGATGGCGAGAGAACCAGCGTTGCGCATCACACAATGACGGTTGTCGAGGATTTCGACGCGCCGGTCGCCGCACTGAATGGTCCTGCCACGGCTAAAGCGAATGACAATATCGTGCTGACTGCCGAGGCCTCGAAAGATCCTGATGGGAAACCATTGACATATGAATGGCAAATCCCTGCCGGTATTCAAGCTGAGAAAAAAGGGCCATTACTGCGCTTTGTTGCGCCAGCATTGAATGCCGATCAAACGTTTCTGTTCGGTGTCAAAGTCAGCAATGGTGCTACCGATGCAACGGTTATGCATACCGTGAAAGTCTTCAAGAAGGATGCCGGGGTTGTTGAAATCAAACCGCTGCCAGGGACGCCACCGCAAGCGATTGTGGGCGGCAATATTACTGTCGTGACGACAACTAGTTCTGGTTTTGCGTATAAGCTCGATGGCAGTAAAAGTCTGCGTGCGGCCAAGTACGAATGGAAGAAATTAAGCGGCCCATTTAGTTTGCGCAATGCTGATAAAGCCATTGCAGAAGCGATAGTGGGGAAAAATCAAACTGGCGTCAGCGTCTATCAACTGACGGTCACTGACAAAGATGGCAAGCAGCATAGTTCGACTGTTAACGTTTCTGCCGTCGCTACCAATGCCACCATTTCCGGCCCAGCTTCGATTGTTGAAGGACAGACAGCGGACCTGAAAGCGCAGGCAAACTTTGCCGGTGTTGGCGGCAGTGCTCCCGCCTATAGCTGGAAAGTACGCAACGCTAGCGGTGTTGAAGTCCTGCAAGGTTCTCAGCAGCACTTAAGCTTGTCAGGCTTGAGGGCAGGAAATTATCAGGCCACGGTTGATGTATCCAGTCCACATGGCGGACGTAAAGCGACAGCGCAGCGCAGTATTGTTGTGGAAAAGAAAGCTGAAATCACGCCGCCAGTCGCCGTAGTAACCGGCCCCCGGTCAGTCGAGGCGGGTGCTTCTGTGACGCTGAGTGCTGCGGGCTCAAGCGCTAGTGGCGGCGGAGCTTTGCGGTATGACTGGAAAGTGTCACCGCAATTGCCCTTCAATGCCAATGGCGCGAAAGTGATGTTCACCGCACCGAAATCGCCGCTGGATAAGATCTATACCTTTACGGTTTCTGTGAGGGAAGGCAATCTGATGGCTGAGAAAAGTCATTCTGTGCTGGTGCATAAAGTGGTCGAAACCGCGTGCAATATTCCGCAATGGGAGGCTAAATCCTATAAAGGTGGTATCGAGATTCAAAGAAACGGGCGCAGTTATACAGCGAAATGGTATGCGGAAAGCCATCACGTGCCAGGTTCCAGCGGCTGGACTGGCGAGCCGTGGAAGGATAACGGTGTTTGTAAATAAGTCTGCGATACGTAGCAGCAACGCGTCGTAACTTGACGATGCGTTGAGACAGGAACGGAGGGGAATGCACGCATGCATTCCCCTTTTTTGTGTTTGTTTAGATAATATGTCGGCTGAAATTATGCTTTTGTAGCAGGCAGCACGTGTTTATTCTATAAAGCATGTATAACTTATAACTGTTTTAGGGCATTCGTCCTCGTCTTTCCTGTCCCAGTAGCGGCGTGACCCTGCTGCGCTCTGTATAATTCTTTCCCCATGTCAGAACCAGAATCCAAACTACCATCAGGCCCCGCAGATGCGGGCCAACCGCCGTCTTCAGAGGCCGCGCCGCGCACGGAAAAACCTGCCCGGCAGGAGCCGTCGCGCCAGCCACGCCAGCCGCACCCACCACGCGATGCGGCGCAGAATGATCGGCGCCCGGCGAACGCAGCGCGATCCGCTGCGGCTTCAACCCCTTCGGGGCGGGCTGATGGGCGTACGCCGCGCACTTCCAGACCACGTTTGCCGCCTGAACGTAATCCGTTGCCGCCAATTGTATTTCCCGAAGATTTGCCGGTATCTGGCAGACGTAATGAAATTGCCAAAGCGTTGCAAGCCAATCAGGTCATCATTGTCTGCGGTGAAACCGGTTCAGGCAAAACCACGCAATTACCCAAAATCTGCCTCGAATTAGGACGTGGTCTGAATGGCTTGATCGGTCATACCCAGCCGCGCCGGATCGCTGCATCGTCCACTGCCAAGCGGATTGCGCAAGAGCTGGGATCGCCGCTGGGGGAGCATGTCGGGTTTAAAGTACGTTTTAACGACACGCTGACCAAGGGTGCCTGGGTCAAGTTGATGACCGACGGGATTTTGCTGGCCGAAACCCAGACCGATCCGATGTTATGGCAATACGACACGATCATCATCGATGAGGCGCACGAGCGCAGTCTGAACATCGATTTTTTGCTGGGCTATCTGAAGCAGTTGTTGCCCAAGCGGCCTGATTTAAAGCTGATTATCACCTCCGCGACGATCGATGCAGATCGCTTCGCCCGGCATTTTGGCGAGGGCGGAAAACTCGCGCCGGTGATCGAAGTCTCGGGACGCTTATACGAAGTTGAAGTGCGTTACCGCCCAGTGGATAACGCGGATCGCAGTGGTATTAATCCCGCAACGCCATCGGTAAGCAAGCCCGCGAATGCGCCGAATGCAGCCCAGAGAGATCGCGATCAGCGCGATTTGATGGACGCTGTGGTGGATGCCGTGGATGAGCTGGCGCGAGTCGGTTCGGGCGATGTGCTGGTGTTTTTGCCCGGTGAACGCGAGATTCGTGACGCCGCTGAAGCCTTGCGTAAACATCATCCGCCGCATGTCGAGATTTTGCCGTTATTTGCGCGCTTGTCGGCGCAAGAACAAGAGCGGGTATTCAAGACATCGAATGCGCGCCGAATTGTGTTGGCGACCAACGTTGCCGAGACCTCGCTGACGGTGCCGGGGATTCGTTATGTGGTCGATGCCGGTCTCGCCCGCGTTAAGCGTTATAGCTATCGGAATAAGGTTGAACAGTTACAAATAGAGCCGATTGCGCAATCGGCTGCCAACCAACGCGCAGGGCGTTGCGGCCGGGTTGCGGCGGGTGTGTGTATCCGCTTATACGACGAAAAAGATTATTTGCAACGGCCCAAATTTACCGAGCCGGAAATCATGCGTTCGTCACTGGCGTCGGTCATTTTGCGGATGAAATCGCTACATTTGACGGACGTGGAGACGTTTCCTTTTATCGAGCCACCGCCGGGACGGGCGATTGCCGACGGCTATCAATTGCTGCAAGAGTTGGGTGCGGTTGACGATAATAATCAGCTGACTAAAACCGGTCGGGAATTGGCTAAACTGCCGCTTGATCCGCGTGTCGGTCGCATGATTTTGGCCGCGCTGGAAAACGTTTGCCTGACCGAAATGCTGATTATTGCTGCTGCTGTATCGGTGCAAGATCCGCGTGACCGGCCGATGGATGCGCAGAGTGCGGCAGATTTGGCGCACAAGAAATTTGCCGATGAAAAATCGGAATTTCAAAGTTATTTAAAAATCTGGAAATGGTTTGAAGACGCGATTGAGCATAAGAAAACCAATCGTCAGTTGCAAGATAATTGTCGCGCTAATTTCTTGTCGCAATTACGTTTGCGCGAATGGCGGGATGTGCATTCGCAATTGCTGACGATTGTTCGCGAGCAGGGCTGGCGGTTGAATGAAGCGCCAGCGACTTACGAGAATCTGCATAATGCGTTGCTGACGGGTCTGCTTGGCAACGTTGGTTTTAAAGCTGATGACGAGCCGCATTATCTGGGCGCACGTGGCATCAAGTTTCATATCTGGCCCGGATCGTCGTTGTCAAAGAAAGCGGGCAAGTGGGTAATGGCGGCAGAGTTGGTCGATACGACGCGTTTGTATGCGCGTTGCGTTGCCCAGATTCAGCCGGAATGGCTGGAAAAAGTCGGTGCCCATTTACTCAAAAAAACTTATGGTGAACCGCGCTGGGAAAAGCGCACGGCGCAGGTTTCTGCATCAGAGCGCGCTACGTTATACGGTCTGGTGGTGTATAGCCAGCGCCGTATCAATTTCGGTTTGATCAATCCGACCGAAGCGCGGGAAATTTTTATTCGCGATGCGTTGGTGGGCGGTGAATACGATACCCGTTCGCCGTTTTTTGCACACAATCAAAAACTGATTCGCGAGATTGAAAATCTCGAACATAAATCGCGGCGGCTGGATGTGCTGGTTGATGAAGAATTGATTGCAGCGTTTTACGATAAGTTGATTCCGCCGACGATTTGCAATGGCATTACTTTTGAAAAATGGTTGAAGGATACGCTGCCAAAAAATCCGACATTGCTGTATCTGAATCGTGATGATTTGATGCGGCATGAGGCGGCTGGCGTGACGACGGAATTGTTTCCAAAAGTCATGCGCGTGGCCGGTATCGAGATGGGTTTGTCGTATCACTTTGAGCCGGGCACGCCGCGTGATGGCGTTACACTGACGGTGCCGTTGTACGCGCTCAATCAAGTCTACGTGGATCGTTGCGAATGGCTGGTAACGGGGATGTTGAAAGAAAAAGTCCATTTGTTACTGAAATCGTTACCGCAAAAAATACGTCGAAATTGCGTGCCTTTGCCGGACTACGCGGCCGGTTTTTGTGAGCGGATCCAGGCGCGCAACGTGTTTGGTCACGGTAATTTGCTGGATGCATTGATTGCCGATGTGCGATCAGAAACAACGGTAGCGGTGCGGATACCCGACTTCAAACTGGAAACCTTGCCAGCGCATCATTCGATGAACTTTAAGGTGATCGATGAGCATGGTCGTCAACTCGATATGGGGCGCAACCTTGCCGTGTTACAGGCTGAGTTGGGCGGCCAGGCGCGGGAAAGTTTCCAGAAACTGGCGGAAAAAACAGGCGCTGTCGCCAATGAAATAGCAACGGTGCAAGGAGCGGTCCCTCATCGCCCGTCTGCATCCCTTGCGCCCGGTAAATTGGTCACTGCTAATACTGGCAATACGCCAGGACAATCTATTCGCAGTGCTAGCAGCGTGGGCGCAAATAGCAATTTGTGTAATCTGACGAGCTGGACGTTTGGCGAGTTGCCGGAGCTGTTAGAAATTCAACAGGGTAAGCAAACGTTGATCGGTTTTCCGGCACTAGTCGATAAGACCACTTATTGCGATCTGGAAGTTTTTGACGATCCGAACGAGGCGGCACGGATACATCGGCTGGGTTTGCGGCGGTTGTTTGCGCTGCAATTAAAAGAACAGTTGAAATTTTTGGAAAAAAATATTCCCGGTCTACAGCAAATGGGGATGCAGTTCATGGCGCTGGGCTCGCAGGAAGAGTTGCGGGATCAGATTATTTCTGCGGGTTTGGAGCGGGCCTGTTTGCAAGCGCCGTTGCCAACGAATGCTGCGCAATTCAATCAACGCAAGGACGAAGGCAAGTCGCGTTTAGGTTTGCTGTGTAACGAATTGGCAAGATTGGCGGCGTTGATATTGGCGGAATATCATGGTCTGCCGAAGAAGTTGCAGGGCGCTAAGGCGCAGACGGCAGCGGTGGCGGATATTCAGACGCAAATGTCGGGCTTGGTCAGCAAACGCTTTATTGCCGAAAACGATTATGCCAATCTGACGCATTTCCCGCGTTATCTGAAGGCAATCAACGTCCGGTTGGAAAAAATGCGTGCCGAGCCGAGTCGCGATGTGCGCTCTCTGGCAGAGTGGACATTGGTGGCGACGCCATGGCAACGTTCGCAAAAAGATCGTCACGGCAAAGGCGATCCAAAGATGCAGGAATTTCGCTGGTTGCTAGAAGAGCTGAGAGTGTCGTTGTTTGCGCAGGAGCTTAAGACGCCGATGCCGGTATCGGTTAAGCGGTTGCAGAAAGTGTGGGAGACGATGCAGCGCTAAACCGCTATAAGGCTGGTATAGACAAATCTCTTGGTTTGTCTTGCCAGTGCAGTTTGTCTGCTAAGACCCGAGTCGATTCGCGTAAAATTGCGCAAATCCCGTTTTATTTGCATTCCCCTTTACGAAGAAGAGAACACTATGGCTATCAAATCCGATAAATGGATCCGTCGTATGGCGCAGGAAACCGGCATGATTGAGCCATTTTCACCCGGTCAGGTGCGTGAAGAAAATGGCAACAAAATTGTGTCTTACGGCACCTCGTCCTACGGCTACGATATTCGTTGCGCCAACGAATTTAAGATTTTTACCAATATCAATTCGACCATTGTTGACCCAAAGAACTTTGACGAAAAGTCATTCGTCGATTTTAAGGGCGATGTCTGCATCATCCCGCCAAACTCTTTCGCACTGGCTCGCACGATGGAATATTTCCGTATTCCACGCAGCGTATTGACTATCTGCCTGGGTAAATCGACTTACGCCCGCTGCGGGATTATTGTCAATGTGACGCCGTTTGAGCCAGAGTGGGAAGGCTATGTAACGCTGGAATTCTCGAATACCACGCCCTTGCCGGCAAAAATTTACGCCGGTGAAGGCTGTGCGCAAGTGCTGTTCTTTGAAAGCGATGAGGTTTGCGAAACTTCGTATAAAGACCGTGGCGGTAAGTATCAGGGACAGCAGGGCGTGACTTTGCCTAAGGCTTAAGATTCGGATTGACATAAAAATGCCCTGTAAGTCATCACGACTACAGGGCATTTTATTTACATTAACGAGTTTGCAACGATCTATTATTGCCGCACGCAATCAACAAAGTAATCACGTTTGCCATTCACTTCCCGTTTCACCAATCCATGTACATCTGTTTCAAAGCCGGGGAATTTCTCATTGAAATTACGGGCAAATTTCAGGTAATCAACGATAGTCTTGTTGAAACGTTCGCCTGGAATCAGCAATGGGATGCCCGGTGGATAAGGGGTTAGCAGGATGGACGTAACGCGGCCTTCCAGTTGGTCAATCGGTACACGATCGATTTCCCGATGGGCCATTTTGGCGAATGCGTCCGATGGCTTCATCGCCGGTTGCATGGCTGAAAGATACATTTCAGTTGTCAGACGTGCAATGTCGTAGGCTTTGTAGGTTTCATGAATTTGCTGGCATAAATCGCGCAATCCCAAGCGTTCGTAGCGGGAATTCTTGCCGTTATTCGCGCGCGCGAATTCGGGCAGGATGCGCCAGATTGGTTGGTTTTTGTCGTAATCGTCTTTAAATTGCTGCAATGCTGTCAGCAATGTATTCCAGCGGCCTTTGGTAATGCCGATGGTGAACATGATAAAGAACGAATACAGGCCGCATTTTTCAACGATAACGCCGTGTTCTGCCAGATATTTAGTCACGATCGATGCGGGAATACCGCTATCACTGAATTTGCCTTCTAGCGATAAACCGGGCGTGACGATGGTGGCTTTGATCGGGTCCAGCATGTTGAAGTTGGGGGCCAGATTGCCGAAGCCATGCCAGTCGTCTTCTGCTTTGATGACCCAGTCTTCACGTGAGCCGATGCCATCTTCCGAGAACGAGTTTGGTCCCCAGACCTGAAACCACCAGTCTTTGCCCCATTCCTGATCGATTTTCTTCATGGCGCGGCGGAAATCCAGCGCTTCCAGAATGCTTTCTTCTACTAATGCAGTGCCGCCCGGCGCTTCCATCATTGCGGCTGCGACATCGCAAGAGGCGATGATGGAGTATTGCGGCGAGGTTGAAGTGTGCATCAGATACGCTTCGTTGAAGGCATCCTGATCGAGTTGCACTGTTTCCGATTCGCGCACCAGCACTTGCGACGCTTGCGACAGGCCAGCTAGCAATTTGTGCGTGGATTGGGTCGAGAAAATCATCGATTTCTTGGCACGCGGACGGTCTTTTCCGATGGCGTGCATGTCTTTGTAGAAGTCATGGAATGTGGCGTGCGGCAGCCATGCTTCATCAAAATGCAGCGTATCGATTTCGCCGTCGAGCATGTTTTGCAAGGTTTCAACGTTATAAAGCACACCGTCGTAAGTCGATTGAGTAATCGTCAGAATGCGTGGTTTTTTGTTGAGTGCTTCCCGCGCAAATGGATTGGCTTCGATTTTTCTACGGATGCTTTCCATCGTGAATTCTTCCAGCGGAATCGGGCCGATGATACCGAGGTGATTGCGGGTCGGCATCAGAAACACGGGAATTGCGCCAGTCATGATGATGGAATGCAGGATCGATTTGTGGCAATTACGATCGACGACAACGATATCGCCCGGGGCAACCGTCGAATGCCAGACCATTTTGTTCGACGTTGAGGTGCCGTTGGTGACGAAATAGCAGTGATCAGCGTTGTAGATGCGGGCTGCATTGCGTTCGGATTCGGCGATGGGGCCGGTATGGTCGAGTAATTGACCGAGCTCTTCGACCGCGTTGCAGACGTCAGCGCGCAACATGTTTTCACCAAAGAATTGATGAAACATCTGGCCGATAGGCGATTTTAAGAAGGCAACGCCGCCAGAGTGGCCGGGGCAGTGCCACGAATAAGAGCCGTCTTGCGCGTAATGGACCAGGGCGCGGAAGAACGGCGGCGAGAGACCGTCCAGATAGGCTTTTGCTTCGCGGATGATATGACGCGCCACGAACTCCGGCGTGTCTTCAAACATGTGAATAAAGCCATGCAATTCGCGCAAGATATCGTTGGGGATATGGCGCGAAGTGCGGGTTTCACCGTATAAATAAATTGGGATATCGGCGTTTTTATAGCGAATTTCTTCGACAAAAGCGCGCAGCGATTTCAGCGCATGGTCGGTCTCTTCAAAAGAGCCCGCGCCGAATTCTTCATCGTCTATCGATAAAATAAACGCCGACGCGCGCGATTGCTGCTGCGCGAATTGGGACAGGTCACCGTAACTGGTGACGCCCAGAACTTCCATGCCTTCCTTTTCCATTGCATCGGCGAGTGCGCGGATGCCGAGGCCGGAGGTGTTTTCTGAGCGGAAATCTTCGTCAATGATGACGATCGGGAAGCGGAATTTCATGCGGTCTCCAAGAGACGGGGAGGTGGATAACAAGAACAACCAGCAATACGCCCCGCATTTTGGGGCGCTTGCTGGCTAATCAATGGCATTTTTATGACATGTCAATGACAACAATCAGGCGTTCTACTTTGAGCATAGGTCAAATGAATTGCACCAAAAGTAGAAAGTCGAATTCTCGCAGATATGCGGAAATTGGTGGCGAAAATGGTCTAAAACTTGCTTAATACATTTGCTGATTACAACAGGTTTTGGCTGGACTAATGTTAGCGTCTTTGATACACGACAAAAGCATAGGCAAAATTGTGGGTACTGGAATGGTGGGATGCGCGTGATATTTCTTGCCATTGTTGCGGATCGCGGGCGGGAAAGAAAGCATCGCAGTCAAAGATTTTATCGATCTCGGTGACGATCATGCGGTTACACAGGGGCAGGGCGGTAGTATAAATTTCTGCACCGCCGATGATGAAGGCTTCTTTTTCACCATCAGTGGGATTTTCGCTGCCGTTGATTAATGCCGCCGCCGCTTCGACTGAGGTCACCGTTTCTACGCCTTCGTGCTGCCAATCGGGATTGCGAGTGATGACAATATTGCGGCGATTCGGTAATGGCCGACCTATGGATTCGAATGTTTTGCGCCCCATAATGATCGGATGACCCGAAGTGGTGCGCTTGAAATGTGCCAGATCTTCCGGCAAATGCCAGGGCAAGGTATTGCGGATGCCGATGCCATTGTTGGCGTCCGTGGCGACAATGATAGTAAGAATCGAAGGCATAAGGTGCAGTTTGTTATCAATTAACGGACGTTAGATGAAGTATAGGATGGGCGATGGCAGGAATGCAATGTCACCGCTTGCAGCATGCTTAACCTTACGATGTGTTCCAGGTGGTATAAAAGTCGCCGTATTTCCGCCCTATTCCGACGTTCAAAAAATGCGGTCATCCGGAAAGTCGGTAATCTTACTATAAATGGGGAGAGGAACTTTGCTTGCTGTCACTGTTCTTAACCCAGTCAATTCGCAATTCAGAAATTTCTATCCTAAGAATAACTCCCCTGTAATAGCTGTATTTAGGAATATTCTTGTCATCAACGATGACATCTCGATAGAATTTCTCGTTTTAGCGTGGAAATGTTTCTTTAGGCAACTAACAATAGCGCATGTAAAGTAGGGCGATAAGTGGGAAGGTAAGACGAACTATCGTTACTATTGTCAAATTCGCACATCAAGCAGTATTAACTGGGAATCCAATGTTATTAAAGGCTTTTTATTCGGTGAGATATTTTATTTCGACGTCAGCCCGTCCTCTTTTAGCGCCCTTCTTAGTGGCGATGGCTTGTTTGCTCACTAGCGTGCAGGCGTCTGCATTTGGTTTTAATGATGTTGCGCAGCGTGCTAAAGAATTATCTGGCAAGGCATTCGTTAAACCGGCTAGCAATTTACCGAAAGAGATTGATGATCTGACTTTCGAGCAATATAAAGATATTCGATTTAAACCTGAAAAATCTCCTTGGCGAAATGCTAAGTTACCCTACGATCTGGCCTTCTTTCACGAAGGCCATCTATTTGATCAGCCCGTGAAAATGCACGAAATCGTTGGCGATAGTGTGCGCGATCTTCGTTTCGATCCGAATGATTTCAACTATGGCGCGAATAAAATTGATCCGCGTAAGATGCGCACGCTTGGATTTGCCGGATTTCGGGTGCATTATCCGCTCAACAGTAGTAGTTACAAGGATGAGGTGCTGTCGTTTTTGGGCGCTAGTTACTTCCGTGGTTTAGGCAAAGATCAGCAATATGGCTTGTCTGCGCGTGGGCTGGCGGTGGATACGGCATTGAATTCGGGTGAAGAATTCCCGCAATTTGTGGAGTTCTGGATAGACCGGCCAAAAGCGGGCGACAAACAGATCACGATTTACGCTTTGCTCAATTCGCGACGTGTGACTGGGGCGTATAGTTTTATCATGAAGCCTGGCGTTGATACGGCAGTCGAAGTAAAAGCGCAGCTATATTTGCGTGAGAACGTGACTAAATTGGGCATCGCACCGCTGACTAGTATGTTTTTCTATGGTAAAAATCAACGCTCGCAAACCGAAGATTATCGTCCTGAAGTGCATGATTCAGACGGCTTGTTGGTCGCGTCCGGGACGGGGGAATGGATTTGGCGACCGCTAGTGAATCCAAAACGCTTGCTGGTAACGTCTTACACGACGAGCAATCCGGTTGGTTTTGGTTTGATGCAGCGTGAGCGAAATTTCGCCAGTTATCAGGATCTGGATGCGCGTTACGAGAAGCGGCCGAGTGCCTGGGTTCAGCCGAAAGGGCGTTGGGGTGCAGGACGCGTAGAGTTGGTGCAAATCCCGACGCCGGATGAAACAAATGACAATATCGTCGCTTATTGGGTGCCCGATACGCCGCCGAAAGTGGGGCAACCGTTTAATATCGCGTACACATTGTTATGGCAAAAGGATGGCGAAAAGAGTTCGCCGTTGTCGTCTGTAACACAGACCCGTCGTGGTAGCGGTTTTCAACTCAAGCCGGACGACAGTATCAATTTATTGGTAGATTTCGAAGGCCCGGTGTTTAAGAAATTAGCATCCACTATGAAGCTCGATGCGATTGTCAGTGTGGACGATAACGCTAAACTGTTGAGTAGCGATGCGGTCCGCAATGAAGCGACCGGCGGTTGGCGCATGCATATCAAATTGCGTCGCAATGAGGATAATAAACCAGTCGAACTGCGTGGTTTCTTGCGCGGTGGCAATACAACCTTATCTGAAACGTGGAGTTACATATTACCGCCCAACTAGCGCACAAACCGGTCTCGCCGGCGTTTGATGATCCGACGCCGGGTGACTGTTATCTAGAGCGCCTTCCTCTGTCATCGCGGCAGCGTGCGTTGCTGTCCGAAAGGATGCAGGGCGAGGTAATTACCAACTCGGCCGAGGAGATGGCGGCTTTGCATCTGGCTCTGGCTGAAATTGATGATGCCGTGGATGATGAGTTTGCCCGCGAGAATCCTGCCTACGCATCGATTGCAAATCGTCTGCAATTGGTTTACGGGATGCCGCCGGATGGCAATCCTGCACCAGCTGATGCGCGTGCAGCTAATAGCGCTAGCATCAGCAATATCAGCAGCCATAGCAGTCATACTGCCGGCGCTACTCCCGAGATTGTTAAAGACGCCAGCGGGCGTACCCGCATCAGCATTGCCACGCCGTTAAACCGTACGCCTATCGTTGCGCGGCCTTGGGGCACGCTGAATCCGTTGGTGCGCTGGATTGAAAATGCCAATCACGCCTTTGATCGTCGGCCTAGCCTTAAATCGCGAAGACGCAAGAGCGCGCAGGAAAGTGCGCAACAGAATAGTGTTGAGCAGCATGTTAAGCCAACCGACGCGCATGATCCGCGTGGCATCTGGCGGCACAATGGCAATTTGCGGCGTATCGTCCTGATCACGCTGATGCTTGCACAGACGGTGCTGGCGACCTATTTCATGAGTACGGTGTTGCCTTATCACGGTGCTAAACCGATGGAAATGCTGACATTGGCGCTGTTTGCGATCCTGTTTTGCTGGGTTTCGGCGGGATTCTGGACGGCGATGGCGGGGTTTCTGGTGTTGATGCGCGGCACGGATCGCTATGTGATTTCGCGTGAAGATGCGGCCCCCGGCCCGATTCCGGCCAACGCCAGAACGGCGATCGTGATGCCGATCTGTAATGAAGACGTGACACGGGTATTTGCCGGTTTGCGGGCGACGTATGAATCTGTGATGCAAAGCGGTGAGCTGGGACGTTTTGATTTTTTTGTGTTGAGCGACAGCGGCGATCCTGATATCTGCACGGCGGAGCTGGATGCGTGGGTCAATTTGTCGCGCACGCTGGGCGCGTTTGGACGTATTTTTTATCGGCACCGTCGGCGTCGGGTCAAGCGCAAAAGCGGCAATATCGACGATTTCTGTCGGCGTTGGGGTGCCAACTACGACTATATGATCGTGTTGGATGCCGATAGCGTGATGAGCGGCACTTGCCTGACGACGCTAGTGCGCTTGATGGAAGCCAATCCCAGCGCTGGCATTATTCAGACTGCGCCGCGTGCGGCTGGTCGCGATACTTTATATGCGCGCATTCAACAGTTTTCGACACGGGTCTACGGTCCGTTATTTACTGCCGGTTTGCATTACTGGCAACTGGGAGAATCGCATTATTGGGGGCACAACGCGATTATTCGACTGGCCCCTTTTATGGAGCATTGCGCCTTGGCACCGTTACCGGGCGAAGGCTCGCTTGCAGGCGAAATTCTGTCGCATGACTTTGTCGAAGCGGCGCTGATGCGAAGGGCTGGCTGGGGCGTCTGGATTGCTTACGATCTGGCGGGAAGTTTTGAGGAAATGCCGCCTAATTTACTGGACGAACTGAAGCGTGATCGGCGCTGGTGTCAGGGCAATCTGATGAATTTCCGGTTGTTCCTTGCGCGGGGCATGCACGGTGTCCATCGTGCGGTGTTTGTGACCGGTGTGATGGCCTATATATCGGCGCCGCTGTGGTTCGGATTTTTAGTGTTATCGACAGTGTTGCTGGCGATGCACACGTTGATGGTGCCGGAGTATTTTGTAAGGCCGGGCCAGTTATTTCCAGTGTGGCCGGAATGGCATCCGGAACAGGCCTTGGCGTTATTCAGCGCCACGGCGACTTTATTGTTTTTGCCAAAAATTCTGAGCGTTATCTTGATCTGGGCCAAAGGTGCGCGTGAATTTGGCGGTGCCATGCGGCTTACTATTAGCATGCTGATCGAATTGTTATTTTCGATGTTGCTGGCACCGGTCAGAATGTTATTTCATACCCGTTTTGTGATCGGCGCATTTCTGGGTTGGGCGATTAGCTGGAAATCGCCGCCGCGTGAAGATACCGAAACAACTTGGGAAGAAGCCTGTCGGCGTCACGGCTGGCATACCGTTTTGGGTTTGGGATGGGGTACTGGTGTGTTTTTGCTGGAACCTGCATTCCTGTGGTGGTTGCTGCCGATTGTCGGTTCGCTGGTGTTGTCGATTCCTTTGTCGGTATTTTCCAGTCGGGTGTCGTTGGGTCGTAGCTTTCGTCATGCCCGCTTATTCGTTATTCCGGAAGAGGTGGATTTGCCGCCTGAACTGGCTGCGACGACTGCTTATAACGAAGCCGGTAAACGTTTAGCTGGCTTTGTCGAGGCGGTGGTCGATCCGACTATCAATGCGCTGGTATGCGCCTCGGTAACCGCCCGTCCGGCGGTTCCTGCTGCGAGTTTGACGGCGCATGCCGCGTTGGTGCGCACAGCATTAACAGACGGTCCTGATAACTTATCGCCAAAGCAGAAAAGTGCCTTGTTGGACAATCCGCTGATGTTGTCGCAATTGCATTTGGCGGTATGGAGTTCGCCCGATGCCAATCGGCAATGGCAAGCGTTTGTGGTCCCTGGCACAGCTATTGGCTAATAGTTAATAGTTTTCTGTAGTCTCGATGAAGATGCGTGGTCGGTTGTTGGTGTGTCAATTACATTGGCGATGATCAGGACTGCACATTCAGATATCCACAGCCCATAATTTCATGGCTAGCATTTAATTGTGGGCTTGGTAACAACTGTTACCAATCTATTCTGCTGCACTGCAGAGTAATTCTGTTATTCCGTCTAAAATACAGCCTATGTTTTTAAATGGCGGCGGGTTGTTGCTTAAATAATTGCCTGATACTTGATTAAGTACCAAGGTTTGCAAAAATATAGTTTAGCCAGAGATTTGTCCCACTCAATTGATCGCTTAGTGCTGCTGTCCGCATCAAGTGCTTGAAGCGATCCGAACACGCTGTTTATGTTTGCTTATGTTTGTTTATTTTCGACGTGCTATCCCGATGACCGTAGATCAGATTAAATCGCCCCCCCCCGTGCCGAAAGCTGCGTCCCGCACATTTCGGCGTACCGGCGCAGCTGCCGCTGTATTGCTGCTGATCGTCCTCAGCGCAGGTGTTGTTCTTGCGCAAGTATTGCAGCAACCGAAATCGCCAGCGAGCGGATCGCCGGAAATGGTTGGGCCGCCTGCGCCAATTAAATTCGATACCGTGACCGTTCAGCGCGGCGATATCCAACAGACCGTTGATGCTGCCGGAAAATTGCAACTGTATAAATATGCGGATGCGAACGCGCAGGTAATTGGGCAAATCAAGGATGTTTTGGTGAGCGTTGGCGATACTGTCAAGGCTGGAAAAATGGTGGTTGAAATTGAACCAACGTTGCAGCCCGCGAAGGTGGAAACCAATCGGGCGCAAATGGCGCGCTTGCAGGCGGAACTGGCAGACCAGCGCGCGCAAATGGATTTTGCAGAGTTGCAATTCAAACGGCAAACGCAACTAAAAGCGCAAAACGCCACCCGCGAAGAATCCTTTGAATCCAGCCGTATGAGTATGTCTTCTGCCAGTGCGCGGGTGGACGCGATTAATGCACAAATTCGGCAGGTTGAAGCAACCTTGAAATTGGACGATGAAAGTCGTCAGCACACGCAAGTATTAGCGCCAATTTCGGGCACTGTGGTGGCGCTGAATGCGCGTCCCGGTCAAATGGTAGGGACCACGCAACCGGCCTTGTCGTTGATGCGCATTGCCGATTTGTCAAAAATGACTGTGCAAGCGCGTGTCGCCGAAATTGACGTGACCCGATTGCGGCGCGGCATGGTCGCCAATTTCACCACGCCCGGTTATCCCGGCAAACAATGGTCTGGAAAATTGCGTCAGGTTATTCCGGTGCCAGCGGATGGTACTGGCGAGCAAGGCAAGCAGACTTTTTATAACGTTTTGTTCGAAGTCGACAATGCAGAACAAGAGTTGATGAGCGGCATGAGCACGCAAGTGCAGTTTATTGTGGCGCAGGCACAAGACGCGGTATTGTTGCCGATAAAGCTATTGGGCAGACCTGACGCGGACGGTTTATACAGCGTCAATGTGCTGGATGCGCAGCAGCAACTCAGTCAACGTAAGCTGAAAATTGGCATACGCGATGACAAACAAGTACAAGTTTTATCTGGCCTGAAAGTGGGCGAGCAATTACTGGTGGGATCTGTGCCAGCGGTATTACTCAAGCCACCAACTCCAGTGGCGGCCGCCGCAGAAACCGTTGCCAGTACGCCAGCCGCCAAGCCAGCGCCGGTCGTCACCCCGGCAGCGGCAGCATTTTCAACCTTGCTGCCGCCTGCTAAAAGTGCCGCTCCTTCCGGTGGCGCAGCGGGCAGCGCTAACGCAGCATCGGTAACGCGCTAATGGGACGTTACATGCGCCGTTTATCTGTTTTTTCCTCCCCGAAATTGTTATCGCGTTCATCCTCCTCTTCACTAGCCCTCGGCCTGATTTGTCTGGCCTTAGCCGGGTGTGCGCACAAAATCCCTATATCGGAACCACCGCCAGTAGTGGACATGCCTGCTGGCTGGACCTTAAGCGGCAAAGCAGGTAATCAGGAATGGCCTGATAACGATTGGTGGCAGCGTTTTGGTAGTAGCGAATTGACCGGGTTGGTAGACGAAGGTCAGAAGAGCAATCTTGAAATCGCGGCGGCATTGTCTCGGGTGCGACAGGCTGAGGCGCAGGCAAGGATTGCTGGCGCGCCGCTGTTACCGACTGCCGATTTTTCTACAGGCGGCAATCGCGATGTGCCATTGGGTCGTAACGGCACAGCGAATACCTCTGCCAGCGGCTTGTTGCAGGTGAGCTATGAGATTGATTTTTGGGGTAAGAATAAGGCTAGTCTGGCTGCCGCGGAAGCTTCGTTAAAAGCGAATATTTACGATCGTCAAACCGTTGCATTGACAGTGACCAGCGGCATCGTGTCGACCTATTTACAAGTGCTGTCGCTGCATGATCGTCTTAACATCGCCCGTGAAAACGTGGCAAATGCAGAGCGCGTGCTGGCGTTGGTTGAGGCGCAAAGCAGTGCCGGTGCCGCATCGCCGCTGGATCTGGCGCGTCAACGTTCGGCCGTCGCCGGGCAGAAAGCGTCGCTCCCGGATTTAATGCAGCAAGAGCGGGAAGCGCAGTCCGCATTGGCCATTTTGCTGGGACGATCATCCCAAAACTTTAAGGTCGGCAACCACGGGTTGGATACGATCAGCTTGCCGGATGTGACGCCGGGCTTACCGTCTGAGTTGTTGTCACGGCGACCTGATATTCGACGCGCTGAGGCGCAACTCGCTGCTGCCAATGCGAATGTTGCGGTAGCACGTGCGGCCTTGTTTCCGAGTATCCGATTGACCGGTTCGACTGGCGCGCAAAGTAGTGCTTTGCTGTCTTTATTTAATGGCCCGAATTTACTCGCGAACGTCGGCGCATCGCTTGTTGCACCGATTTTTGACGCTGGTCTGTTAAAAAGTCAGCGTGATTACGCCATCGCACAAAAGCAAGAGTTAGTGCAGGTCTACCGCTCGACTGTGATTGCAGCGTTGTCTGAAGTCGATACCGTGTTGGGCCAGATTCGCAGTCTGGATGAGCAGCGGGTATTGAAAACGACGGAGATGGAACAGGCGCGTTTTGCGTTTAATTTGTCCGAAATACGTTATAAGGTCGGCGCTGAAGATTTGATGACGGTGCTGGATACGCAGCGTGCGTTATCGGACGTGCAGAACGAATTGGGTAAGCTGAAATTGAAGCGTTTGCAGGCCACGGTATCGTTATATAAAGCGCTTGGCGGCGGCTGGCAGGATGATGCTAGCCGGAAGACTGCTAAGGGTGGTTAAATGTTAGCTTGAGCTGCTGGCCTGGGTTTGATAAAAAAAGCGTCGACGTGAAATACGTCGACGCTTTTTTTTGCCTGCGCTTACCGCGCAAAATCGATCAATCCTGTTATACCGCCATCGGCGCAGTTAGTGGCGCGTGATGTTGGTAATCTTCTAATGAGAAATCACTCGGTTCGATTTTCTCCAGCCATTCCGGTGCGTACACGCCGGTTTTTGCATAGTCGGGAATGCGATCCGACAAACGCAATTGCGGGGCAGGATAGGGCGCGCGTTTTACTTGCTCTTCCAGCATGCTGAGATGGTTCTCATAAATATGCGCGTCGCCAATAAAATACGTAAACCAGCGTGGCGTATAACCAGTCAGACGCGCCACTAGATGCAGCAGTGCAGCACCCTCGGCCAGATTGAACGGCGTGCCTAAACCGACATCGTTGCTTCTGATGTACAGACAAAGCGAGATTTCTTTGGTCGATGCATTCGGCAGAAACTGGTACAAAAGATGGCATGCCGGAAGCGCAATTGCGTCCAGTTCGGCGCAATTCCAACCATGAAATAATATCCGCCGACTCCCCGGATTTTCCATGATGGTATCCAGGCATTCGCGCAATTGGTCGATGGCTTTGTAGAGAAGCACTTTCTCTTTGCCATCGTCATCCACGGTCGATATCAGTTTAAATCCGCGCTCCTGCGCATCTTTGATTTGCGCGCTCTGGTGCGTTTCAAGCAACTTGTAGGCCGGCCATGCGCGCCATTGGACGCCATATACCGGACCTAAATCGTCTTCGCCCAATCGATACGGATTGGCACGCCATGCAGCGTTTTCATTGGCATTTTGATCCCATACTTTGCAGCCCAACGCCCGAAAATCAGCAGCACTGCGGGATGCGCGCAAAAAACCGACCAGCTCGCCGACGACTGATTTAAAGGCCAGTCTTTTAGTAGTCACGGCAGGAAAGCCGTCTTTCTGAAGGTCAAAGCGCATCATTGCGCCGGGCATGCTAATGGTTCTGATGCCGGTCCGATTTTCTTGCCAGCTTCCGTTGTCAAGGACCATCTTTACGAGGTCGAGATATTGCTTCATGGTAGTTTCGCTCCGGCTCACTACATGGCTAAAAGTGCCGTGCAGCCTCTATTTTATGGGGATCGCTCAGTATAGCGACTGAAGCAAATTTAAGTTCGTTAAACTCGTCATTGTTGCGATAAATGCGCGTCTACTATCGATGTGAGATGGGGATGTTGGCCAACCGATAATTAAAAATTGCGTATTCAATGCAAAATGAGAATACGCAAGCGGTAAGCGCGTGCTAAATTGAGATTAGCGGAGAATACTTAAGCTACTGTTACAAATGAATGCCTGAAAACATGAACTTTTTAGGAATTTTCCCTATCTCAAGCAAGCATCTTTTGACCCGGCAAATTATTTCGACATTCAAAAAGTTGACTTTTTATAATGAGTTGGCCGGATGAAAACGAAGTACCTTACGCGGCATCAAGCATAGTTAACGTCTGTTTGTTGTTCCCTCCGGTGACTGGATCAATCGAGTTTTATTATTTTTTTATCAGTACGCCATTACACGCGTAAAGCGTATAGTGCGTACCATCTTCAGGAGATACCATGCTTCGTTCAGAAACGCTTTTTGGTAAGCGCGAAACACCAACACCGAATTCACCTCTTTCCGCAAGCAACAGTTTGTCGTCGAATAGCCCTTCCAGCTTTCCTAAACCAGGCAGTCAAAATATCTCATCTGGCAATTCAGGTCTTTCTTCCCAAAATGCAAACATATCCAGCACTACCGAAGGCGGCAGCAAATTGATAGTCGGTCCAAATATAAAGCTCAAAGGCGTTGAAATTACCGATTGCGACACGTTAGTTGTCGAAGGCCGTGTTGAAGCGACGATGAATTCACGGGTTATTCATATTGCCGAAAAGGGTACTTTTAAAGGCTCTGCAGAAATCGACAAAGCTGAAATTCATGGTAATTTCGAAGGTAATTTGACTGTACGCGAAACCCTGATCATTCACGCAACAGGCGTCGTAACTGGCAAGATTCGTTATGGCAAACTGGTGGTCGAAGAAGGCGGTCAATTGGTCGGCGAAGTCCAGGTCGGCGGTAAGCCTGCAGCAGTAGTCGCGCCACCGGTAGCGGTCGCTGCATCTACCAGCGTTTAAATAGCGGGTTGAAGTGCTGGTAACTTTCGATTTATTTCTAGTTGCCATCCAGCATATCTCGGATTGATCCTGCACATCACCAGCAATGCTTTACATCTTATAAAACCCGGCCATACCTTAAAGTATGGCCGGGTTTTGTTTGTCTGCTGAAGGCATGCGACAATGGCTGTTTTCGCCTAAAGCCAATGTCGGTTTGGTGCGGACCGATGCCCATCCCAACAAAAAAATCATGAGTCATCCAGAATATATTCTTACTTTGTCATGCCTCGATCAACGCGGTATTGTCCATCGCGTATCGGGTTTTCTAGCCGAATATGGCTGCAATATTATTGACTCGGCGCAGTTTGGCGATGCGCAGTCAAACCTGTTTTTTATGCGGGTACACTTTGCTGCCGAAAATCCCACTTTTCCCGATGACGTGTTGCGCGCTGCATTTACCGCGCTAGCAGGCACGATGCAAATGACCTGGCAACTGAATGACGCAGCCAAGAAACCGCGCATGTTGTTGATGGTTTCCAAGATCGGTCATTGCCTTAATGATTTGTTGTTCCGCTATAAGAGTGGTTTGTTGGCGGTCGATATTCCGGCGATTGTGTCGAATCACACCGATTTCTATCAGTTAGCGGCCAGCTACAACATTCCTTTTCATCATTTGCCGTTGGTGAATGGCGCATCGGCCGACGCCAAGCTGGCGCAAGAAGCACGTATTCTGGAGATCATCGAAGCAAATAACATCGATTTGGTCGTGCTGGCGCGTTATATGCAGATTTTGTCGCCAACGTTGTGCACGGCGCTAAAGGGACGGGCGATTAATATTCACCACTCATTTCTGCCTAGTTTTAAAGGTGCCAAGCCTTACTATCAGGCGCATGATCGCGGGGTGAAGTTAATCGGTGCGACGGCGCATTTTGTGACCGGGGATTTGGATGAAGGTCCGATTATTGAGCAGGATGTGGCGCGCGTCGATCATGCGATGGGGCCAGACTCTTTGACCGCAATCGGTCGTGATGTTGAGTCGGTTGTATTAGCGCGTGCGGTGAAATGGTTTGTAGAACATCGCATTTTGCTTAACGGTCATAAAACAGTGGTTTTCAAATAAGCGGCGCAGAAGGCGTGGTTTATTCCGGCGCTGCGATACGATGATTGATTCCCGATCAGATTCTCGGGAGACGACAGATAAAAAAATAGGAACACATTGTGTTCCTGTTTTTTTCTATTAGAGCATAACAATTCTTTACGAATTCATTTCCAAACTCATAATGGTCAGTGCGCCATTGCATTTGCTGATTGAAAATTTAACAGCATCGCCAGCCTTAAACTGATGAAGCATTTCGGTATCACTGACATTAAATGCCATCGTCATCGCAGGCATACCAAAATTGGGGATTTGATTATGTTTAATGGTAATGGCATTTACTAATGGATCGACTTTAACGATCTCGCCATCAACTAAAGGTAATTCATAGTTGTCATTTGGTTCAGTGAATTCTGTTTTGCTATCCGATGTATCTACTTTGGTGCTGGCCATGCTGCTTAATGGCACGCCTATGAGTAACGTCGTTACAATCACCATTAAATTGCTTAATAGATATAGGTGGCTCATCATTAAAGTTCCTTTCTATGAGAGGGCAATGCCGGTGTTGTCCGATGCAAGCATCCATTGCCATCTGTTGTATAAATTTATATGTTGCGACTTTCGTGATTTTCGGTAACGCTATAAATATTGTTAAGTTATCGATATTCGGTTACTCACGAGAAAAAATATACCGTTTTTACAGCTCGTTACGTAATATCGACAACATTAAACTATTCACAATTATTTCTGCGAGGGAAGAGTTTTAAATCAATGACAACTACTACTTATTAATGCCCACTTATTAAAACCCTATACTTAATGGCGCGTTATTAATAAATGCACACAGCGTATTTCTATTGAATCAACTACCTGCATAGTGATGATAGACCGTCTGCTTGCCATCAGTTTTTACCAGAATGACGTCATAGGCCATTTTGCGCGGCCCTTCCATCCCCGGCGAACCGGCAGGCATTCCCGGCACCGCTAATCCAATCGCCTGAGGACGTTCTTTTAATAACCGCTGGATATCTTGCGCAGGAACATGGCCTTCGATGGAATAGCCGCCCACAGTTGCGGTGTGGCACGATCCCAATGCATCTGGTATCTGGAATTTTTTACGATAGGTTGATGTATCGGCGACATTGGTGGCGTTGACGGAGAAACCGTTGTCCTGCAGATGTTTGATCCAGCCAGTACAGCAGCCGCAATTTGCATCTTTGAATACGTCAATGACAGGTTTTGCGGCAAATACCGGGGCGCTGATACCGACGGTTAGCAATAACATTGCAAGGGATGAGAGGGCATGGCGACGATGCATTGGATTTTCCTTGATTGAAATGAATGAATTGGTGCGCAATGCACTACTTATTTGCCAGTAGCGGCTTTATTTGACTTCACCACGCTGACGCTTCCTTTCATTCCAGCTTCAAAATGTCCCGGCTCAAGACAGGCAAAATCAACGGTCATCGCTTTGCTAAAACGCCACAGCAATTCGGCACTTTTGCCGGGTTCGACCGTGACTTGATTAGCATCTTGATGTTGCATTCCCGGCATTTGCCGCATAGCCTCAGCATGCTTCGCCAACTCTGCTGCGCTGCCAATCACCATTTCATGTTTCAGTTTGCCATTGTTGGCAACGATGAATTTGATCGTCTCGCCTTGCTTGACGGTGACGTTCGCAGGGCTAAAACGCATGTCGTCGCCCATCGCAATATTGATAGTGCGAGTGATCGCGCTAGCCTTGCCCGGTGCGCCTGCTGTTGCTGTGGCGTCCGCGTGCTGATGGGCGCCATCTGCATGCACGAGGCCGGTCATCGTCAGCGCGCTGAGTAGTAATGCGGGCAATATAAAGCGTGCAGTTTTCATGAGATTCCTGATGATTTAATAAGGGCTACAAAATTTTAGAGTGTGAACGGATGCGCTCAATGTTGCGCCAAGCCATCCAGAATTGGACATTCAGGTCGTGCATCGCCATGGCAACTATTCGCTAGCCGTTCAAGCGTTATCTTCATGGCCTGCAATTCATTGATCCTCTCATCGAGTTCACGTAAATGCTCCTGCGCCAGTAGCTTAACTTTGCTACTTGGACGGGATTGGTCCAGCCATAGACCGATGAGTGCGGTGATTTGTTTCATTGAAAATCCCAACACCCGGCTTTGTCGAATAAAGCGCAGCAAATGCACATCGCGTTCGCTGTAAGTGCGATAGCCTGCATCGGTGCGGCTGGCTGGTGGAATCAGGCCGATTTCTTCGTAATGCCGGATCATTTTGGCGGAGACGCCTGACGCTTGCGCAGCGCTCCCGATATTGATGCGCTCAGTGTGCATGTGGTGGCCTTTCTGATGCGTTGAGGGGCGGTGTTTGTTCAGGTTTCCAGCGGCGTAACAGCAGGGCATTGCTGACGACGCTGACGCTGCTAAATGCCATCGCCGCACCCGCCAGCACAGGGTTTAAAAATCCGAGTGCTGCCAGCGGAATACCGACCACATTATAGACAAATGCCCAGAACAGATTTTGTCGGATTTTATGATACGTCCGACGTGAAATAGTGATCGCATCTGCCACCAGGGCCGGATCGCCGCGCATCAGCGTGATTCCGGCTGTATGCATCGCGACATCAGTGCCGGTGGACATGGCGATCCCGACATCGGCTGCGGCCAGCGCGGGTGCGTCGTTGATCCCATCGCCGACCATCGCCACCGTAGCGCCATCTTTTTGCAGATCGTTGATTGTTTTGGCTTTGTCTGCGGGCAGAATTTCGGCATGTATTTCAGCGATGTTCAATTGTTTGCCAATGGCATTCGCGCTGCCCCAATTGTCGCCGCTTAACATGGCGACGCGGATAGATAGCTGTTGCAAGCGTTCAATTACCAACTTGGCGGAAGGTTTTACGCTATCCCCGAATGCCAGCAAGCCACGGATAACCGGCGTACCCGCCGCCTCAAGCGGTGCAGTTGCCAGCCACGAAATGGTGCGGCCATCGGCTTCCAGGGCAAGCGCCCGAGCCGCGAGAAGACCCAGATCAGCGCCAAGTTCGCGCATCCAGCGAGAGCTGCCGAGATAGCAAATTTGTTGCGCGACATTGGCTTGTATCCCGCGACCTGCCACGGTGTTTACTTCGGTCGCAAAGGGAAACTCGCATTTTTTCTCAGTGATCGCATTGATGATTGCCCTTGCTAATGGATGCTCACTATTGCGTTGAACGGCGGCGGCTAGCGCCAGCAATCCATCATCAGTGAGGCTGTTTTTATCGGCCTCAGCATTAGGATCATCAGCGCTAGCCTGACAAGCGACCAGCGTTGGCTGGCCAATAGTCAGTGTGCCGGTTTTATCGAACGCAATTACGTTAATGCGATGCGCCATTTCAAGCGCCTCCGCATCTTTTATCAGAATCCCATAGCGCGCTGCCACGCCGGTACCGACCATGATGGCGGTGGGCGTTGCCAATCCCAGTGCGCAGGGGCAGGCGATGACCAACACGGCGACAGCGTTCAGGATTGCCTGCTCCCAATTGCCGTTCGCCAGACCCCAGCCTAGCAAAGTCAATAAAGCGATCAGTAATACAACCGGCACAAAGACCGCGCTGACTTTATCGACCAAACGTTGGATGGGTGCCTTTGCTGCCTGTGCGTGTTCGACCATCCGGATGATGCGCGCCAACGTGGTTTCAGCGCCGGTGGCAGTCGTGTTGATCAACAACAGGCCTTCGCCATTGATGGCCCCTGCGCTGACGTGATCGTCCTGCTGTTTTGCTACGGGCAGACTTTCGCCGGTCAACATTGACTCATCAACGTGGCTGCGTCCTTCCAGCACTTTGCCATCGACCGCGATACGTTCACCTGCGCTGACGACGACGATGTCATGCATCCGCAGTGCGTCGATCCCGACTTGATGATCGATGCCGTCGCGTCGCACGGTCGCATGTTCCGGACGCAATGCGTTTAATGCATTAATCGCGTCTGCAGTCTGGCGTTTGGCCCGTGTTTCCAACCATTTTCCGAGCAGCACCAAGGTGATGACCGCTGCCGAGGCCTCAAAATAAAAGTGACCCATAGCATGGGCATTGGGTACAAATAATTGATATAGCGATAAGCCGAAGGCCGCGCTAGTCCCCAGTGCCACCAGCAAATCCATATTGCCGGTTCTGGCTTTCAATGCACGCCAGCCAGCGCGATAGAAGCGTCCGCCCAGCCAGAATTGCACAGGCGTTGCAAGCGCCAATTGCCACCAGCCGGACAACTGCCATTCGCTGCCAAACACCATTAGCAGCATCGGCAAGACTAACGGGATGGTGAGTAACGCAGCCACAGCGACTGGCCACCAACTAGGCCACCGTGGGCTAGGCGTTGCGTTGGCGTTCGACGCTTGGGCGGCTGGCAATGTCGCCGCATAACCGGCTGCAACAACGGCTGCTATGAGTTGTTCGGCTGGAATCGCGCCGACGGTCTCGATTGTTGCCAATTCGGTCGCCAGATTGACCGAAACGGCCTGTACGCCAGCAACTTTCAGAAGCGCTTTTTCCACTCTGCCGCTGCACGAGGCGCAACTCATCCCAGTGATGACTAGCGTGATTTCCCGATGCTTAACCTGATAGCCAGCTTTTTCTACCGCCGCCACTAAGGTGGCGACGGCGGTCGTTTGATCGGATGAAATAGTCGCTAATTCTGTCGCCAGATTGACGCTGACGTGTTTGACGCCAGCGACCTTAGCCAATGCTTTTTCCACATGGGTCACACACGAAGCGCAACTCATGCCCTCAATCGGCAGTTGGAATTCGCTGAGACTCGTAATGCTAATGGTGCTGCTCATAGTGAAAGTCCGCTGAAACACTGGGAATGACTAGATAATGCACCTTCCTATCATGGTAAGGTCAAGATAAATTTCTCAGCAAATTTTTATTGAGCAGGACTTGACCTTCCCATGGTGGGATGGGGCATAGTGCAAGGGTTCACACTAGAAAGGCTAAAGATGACTGAATTGAATGTACGCAAATTTAATGTGCAAGATATGACCTGTGGTCATTGCGTCGGACGTATCACCGAGGCGATCAATGCACTTGATCCGCAGGCCAAAGTAGAGACTAGCGTTCCCGACAGAAAGGTCTCGATTCAGAGTGGGATGGGAGTTGAAAAGCTGGTTGCGGCGATGCTGGATGCCGGTTATAGCCCTGTTCTAGCCTAGAAAAGTAGAAAGACTAACGAAAAATCGCACGCTGGTGACAGCGTGCGATTTTGTTTTTGGATAAGACTTACAACAATAAAACTTACGGTAATAAAGCCTACAACTAAGTTGACGGCAATAAATCTTAAGACAAGACCTTGCGCAGCCAATTACCGATATCCGCGACTTCTTCTGCGCAGACTGAATGCTGCATCCGATATTCATGCCATTCAACGTCGTAACCAAGCTGTTTCAATACTTCACGCGAGTGCTGTGCCCGACTCAGTACCACTACCGGGTCCGCGCTGCCGTGCGCCATAAAAATCGGCGTGTTTTGATTGGCGCTGGAACGTTCAGCTTCTGTCTTTTCGCTCAGCGGTAAATAACCCGACAAACACATCAAGCCGGCTAGTTTTTCCGGATAACGCAAACCGGTTTGCAGCGCCATGGCGCAACCTTGCGAGAATCCGGCGATGACGATTTTATTGGCGGGAACGCCACGCGCAATTTCTTGCGCAATTAACAGATCGATTTGCGCTTGTGACTTGCGCAGACCGGCTTCGTCCTCGCGTTTCACCAGATCAGGCGTAAAAATATCGTACCAGGCTGGCATCACATGGCCATTATTAATGGTCACCGGGATAGTCGGTGCATCTGGGAACACGAAGCGAATGCCGGGGCAGCCACTCAGGTCGAGTTCTTTAACGATCGGCACAAAATCTGAGCCGTCTGCGCCCAGACCATGCATCCAAATGACGCTGGCAGCAGGTGTGGCCGAAGTTGTAATTTCTTGCGTAGGTAACAGGGCAGTGGTCATAGTGCGGAAAGTGAAGTTGGAGTAATCAGGCGACAGGCGGACGAATGGCCGATTTTGGTCGAAATACCTTACAAACAGCGGCGTCGGTCTCGATATACGGACCGCCGATCAGATCGATACAGTAGGGGACGGCTGCGAAAATGCCGGAGACTATTTGCGCACCATCGGCGTCTTTTAGCCCTTCCAGCGTTTCTTTGATCGATTTCGGTTGTCCCGGCAGGTTCAGAATGAGCGCAGCGTGATTGTCGGTTTCGCGGATGACGGCGACCTGGCGCGACAGAATCGCGGTGGGGACAAATTGCAGGCTGATTTGCCGCATTTGTTCACCAAAACCTGGCATTTCCTTGGTTGCCACAGCCATCGTCGCTTCGGGCGTTACATCGCGCCGCGCCGGGCCAGTTCCGCCTGTGGTAAGCACCAGATCGCAATGATGTTGATCTACCAACGCAATCAGGGTTTGTTCGATAATGCTTTGCTCGTCTGCTATCAGGCGGGTTTCGATTTCCCACGGACTGGTCAGCGCAGCGCTAAACCAGCCTTGCAAAGCCGGAATTCCCTGATCCTGATACACGCCAGTGCTGGCCCGATCCGAGATTGATACCAGCCCTATTTTTAATGGGCGTGGAACGGCTGCAACCTCAGCATCAATCTGAGTGGCGGTATTAGAAGTCGTCACGCTCATCGTCTTCGTCGCTATCTTCATGATCGCCTTCATCGGCGCTCGGTTTTTGCAATTGCTTCAGCAGTTGGAAAATCTCCCGATAAGCTTTTGGTGGCTTGTTTTCCGCTTGTTCTTTGCGTGCATTCCGAATCAATGTGCGGGTATGTTGCACATCCAGATCAGGATGCAGCGCCAGCAAGCTGGTCAGCGCATTGTCGTCTTTCAGCAAGCGATCGCGATGACGTTCCAGCGCGTGCATGGCCGCGGTATCGGCTTTCGACAAACCTCTCCAGCTATCCAGAGTTTTCTGAATATCGGCAATTTCGTGCGGTTCCAGCGTGCGCATTTTTTTGCCGACATATTGGGTCTGGCGACGGCGGCCTTCATGATCTTTGATTTGCTGACATTCCAGGATGGCATCGCGCACATCTTCTGGCATCGGCACGCGCTTAACGCGGTCGCGCGATTCGGCGATCAATTCTTCTCCGAGCTTTTGCAGCGCAGTCATTTCACGCTTTAGCTGGGACTTGGACGGGCGGTCGTATTCTTGTTCGAACTCGGTGGACTGGAAGCCACAAGAGCCGCGATTTGGATTTGGCATGATGTAGGGGTGAAACCATTCTCTTTAAACGATTGCTATGATAACCGTTTTAGCCTCAGGCGTTGTCGCTCATTCGCCTGTTTTGTGGGCAGATACATACCACAAACATCGGCTAAGCCTTTGAATTGTCGGGAATTTCCTTGAATTTTAGCCTGCAGGCTAGCGCCAGGCTGCCGGGCTTATCGCTTATCCCGGTACATCGACAAGATTTAGTTCTTGTCTTTTTCGTTCTTGATAACGGTGCATTGCTGTCGTTATTGAAAATTAGTGACTAAATGTTGTAAATTGATAACAAAAGTATAAATGGTTATGTCGATTTCAATCGCCGTTTTATCGACGATGGATAGAAGTGACTGAAAATGCCAGCAAATAAGACGGTCCGCATCGTCTTTTGAATCGACTTTTTCACGCTGTAGATTAGTTATCGGAAAGAGTGAGTTAAACTTAGGCCTTGCGCAAAACTGCCCCCCGGCGGTATGCCTGCTAGCTGCATCGGCGTTCTCCAACCACCACCGTTCACTAAAGAAAATCGCACATGAGCGCATCCGTATTTATCCATACTCAGGACCAATTACAACAACTTGCGCAGGATGTTTTGCGTTATGCCCGCGAAAAAGGCGCTTCTAACGCCGCGGTCGATATCAGCGAAGGCAGCGGCTTGTCTGTCGGTGTACGCAAAGGCAGCATCGAAACTATCGAACAAAATAAAGACAAGGGCATGGGCGTTACCGTGTACTTGGGCGAGGAACGGCATACGCGACGCGGCAACGCCAGCACCTCTGATTTCTCGGCGCAGTCGCTGAAAGATACGGTCGATGCGGCATATAACATTGCGCGTTTTACGGCGGAAGATGATTGCGCCGGATTGCCGGATGAAGACATGCTGGAAATGAATCCGCTAGATCTGCAATTATGTACGCCATGGTTGATCTCAGCCGAGGAAGCAGTAGCGCTGGCGAAGCGTTGTGAAGCGGCAGCGTTTGCGGTCGACAAGCGCATTACTAACAGCGAGGGTGCTGGCGTCTATGTGCAGCAATCGCATTTTGTCAGCGCCAATTCGCGTGGTTTTATGGGTGGTTATCCGTTCTCGCGTCATACGTTATCGGTGTCGCCTATCGCTGGTAAAGGCGGAAAAATGCAGCGCGACAGCTGGTATTCATCGGTACGCGATGCTGCGAAATTAGCGAAGCCGGAAGCCATTGGTCGTTACGCTGCCGAGCGCGCATTGGCGCGTTTAAACGCACGCCAGCTGGATACGCGTAAATGCCCGGTGTTGTTTGAAGCGCCTTTGGCGACAGGTTTGCTGGGTGCTTTTGTGCAGGCCGTGTCGGGCGGAGCGCTGTATCGCAAGTCGACTTTCTTGCTAGATACGTTAGGTAAATCTGTATTTGCGCCGCACATTCAGATTGTCGAAGATCCGCATGTAGTTGGTGCGGTTGGCTCAGCGCCATTTGATGATGAAGGCGTCAAAACACAGCGGCGCGATGTCGTGAAGGATGGCGTTGTGCAGGGATATTTCTTGTCGACTTATTCTGCCCGCAAGTTAGGAATGACGACTACCGGCAATGCAGGTGGTGCGCATAATTTAAAGATTGTTTCTTCGTTGACGCAAGCGACCGATGACTTTAATGCGATGTTGAAAAAGCTGGATACAGGGCTATTAGTCACTGAATTGATGGGGCAAGGCGTCAATTACGTCACTGGCGATTATTCGCGCGGCGCTTCGGGATATTGGGTAGAGAAGGGCGTGATTCAGTATCCGGTGGAAGAAATTACGATTGCCGGGAATATGAAAGATATGTTGGCGCAGATTGTGGCAATTGGCGCGGACACGTTGACGCGAGGGACTGCGCAGACCGGGTCGATTTTGATTGAGAGTATGACTGTGGCGGGGAATTAACTAATTAATTAGTCTGTTGGTTTGTAGAAACTAAAATGCCGTTAGCGTCGAGAATGGAACGTCCATTTTCGACGCTAACGGCATTTAATCTTTCTTAGTCTAAAATCGCCTGAAGACGCGCAAGCGCATCATCTAAATGTATCTACATTGCAGAAACTATTTTTGGATTGTTAAGAGTTAATTGTAGATACAAAGTATCTACTTTTTTGGTTGATCAACCGCCTAAATAAGCTTCCAATACCTTTGGATTGTGCAGCAAATTAACCCCAGTATCAGCCAGTACAATTTTTCCCGTTTCCAGCACATATCCACGTTGCGCAATCCGCAATGCCTGCCGTACGTTCTGTTCAACTAGCAAGATCGTTAAGCCAGTGCGGTTGATTTCCTGGACTATGCGAAAAATTTCTTGAATCATCAATGGGGCGAGGCCCATCGAGGGTTCGTCCAGCAGCAGGACGCGTGGTTTTGCCATTAATGCGCGGCCGATGGCTAGCATTTGTTGCTCGCCGCCGGAGAGGTTTCCTGCCAAACCTTCTTTGCGCTGCCCTAATACTGGAAAGAGCGAATAGACCCATTCCAGATCCTTGGCGACTTGTGTTTTATCGTTGCGGGTGTACGCGCCTAACGCCAGGTTTTCTGCGATGGTCAGGGTGGTCAAAATAGCGCGGCCTTCAGCTACCTGAACTACGCCGCTCTGGACGATTTTGTGCGGCGATAATTTGGTCAGGTCGCGGTCGTCCAGCAATACTTTACCGCGAGTCGGTTTTAGCAAGCCGGAGATGGCTAGCAGTGCGGTACTTTTGCCAGCGCCATTGGCACCGACCAAGGCGGTAATTTCGCCTTCGTTGAGGCTCAGGGTGATGCCTTTGACGGCTTCGATATGTCCGTACGACACTGCCAGATCTTGCACGCTTAAGATGGGATTGCTGGGCTTCATTACGCTTCTTCCTTGCCTAGATACGCTTCGATCACTTCCTGATTATTTTTGATTTGATCCGGCGTGCCTTCGGCGATGATGCGGCCGAAGTTCAGTACCGCGATGCGGTCGCACAGGCCCATTACAAAACGCATATCGTGCTCGATCATGAAAATACTGAAGCCGCGTTCCTTGATGTTCAAAATTTCACGCATCAATTCAGTTTTCTCGGAAGGATTCATCCCGGCCACTGGCTCATCGAGCAATAATAATTTTGGTTTGGTGGCAAGTGCGCGGGCAAATTCCAACTTGCGTTGTTCGCCGTAGGACAAGCTATCTGCCAGAAATTGGGCTTTGTGATCCAGGCGGACCCATGAGAGTAATTCCAGTGCGCGTTCGCGTGCTTTTGCTTCTATATTACGATAGCTGGGCAGGTTCAGCAGCAGTCCGGCGAGGCTGTAGTTCATATGATCGTGCATACCGACCACGACGTTTTCCAACAGCGTCATTTCCTTGAATACCCGGATGTTCTGGAAAGTACGGGCGATTCCACGCTCGGTAATTTTATGCGGTGCGACTTTGCCGATATCCTGATCATTGAAGGCGATGCTGCCGCCAGAGGCGCGCAGCAAGCCGGTAATGAGATTAAATACCGTCGTTTTGCCAGCGCCGTTAGGGCCGATCAGGCCGAAAATCCCACCCTGTGGGACGTTTAGATTCACGTCTTGCAATACTTGCAGGCCGCCAAAGTTTTTGCTGAGATTGGTAAGTTTTAACATCAGCCCACCTTTCCTGTCTGCTGAGATTGTTTCTTTTTCCCGAATAATTGGCGTATCCGTCTTGGGTCCCAAATGCCCTTAGGCAAATAGAGAATCACCAGCACCAGAATGATCCCGTTAGCCGCTAACCGGAAGTCCTTAAAGTGACGCAGCACTTCGGGCAATAATGTCAACAAAGTCGCCCCGATAGTTGGTCCAATCAGATTGCTGGTGCCGCCGAAAACCGCCATGGTGAGGATGTCTACGGCATTTTCGAAAGCGTAATTTCCCGGTCCGATCGTAAAGGTGTAATGCGCGTTTAATGCACCCGCTACGCCAGCGATGGTTGCGCCGATGACGAACGCCAGCAATTTATAACCGGCGACATTCACACCCATCAGGCGTGCGGCGATTTCATCTTCTTTGATAGCCTCAAAGGCACGGCCGATTTTAGAGCGTCTGATGCGCGCTAAAACATATAGCGTGATCGCCAGCAGCAGTACGATATGCCACCATTCTGTAATTGGCGGAATACCATTGAGTCCCATCGGGCCGCCGGTAATGTCCATATTCAGCACGACGACACGGACCACCTCGCCAAAGCCCAGTGTGGCCATCGCCAGATAAACGCCCGACAAGCGCAGCGTTGGAATCCCGATAATCAGCGCAACCAGCGCTGGTAATGCACCGCCAACTGCCAGCGCCACCGGAAACGGTAAGCCGGTATTCATACTAATCAGGGCTGCGGCATAAGCGCCGATTCCCATGAACGCGGCATTCGCCAGCGACAGCAAGCCGCACGACAGCGTGACGTAAATCGATAGGGCCAGCATGGCGTTGACGCCGATACTGAAAACGACGGTGTTATAGGTTGCCCAAAATCCATCCCACCACTCCATGAATCCCATCTGATTACGCCTTTCTTTCCAGCACTTTGCCGAACATGCCTGACGGCTTGACTAGCAATATCAAAAATAGCAAACCGAATCCAACCGCATCGCGGAAATCACTCGAAATATAGGCCACCGTCAATACCTCGGCGAACCCTAAAAACAGACCGGCGATCATGGCGCCACGAATATCGCCCATGCCGCCTAAAATAATGACGGCGATACCTTTGTGCAGCATCGGTTGTCCCATAAACGGCGTAATCGCGTTGAATGACAGGCCGACCAGCACGCCCGCTGCGCCGCCCAGGGCTGCGGCGGCAAATGAGGTCAGATAAAACAAACCTTCAACATTAATGCCAAGCAGATATGCGGCTTTTGGCGATTCAGCAATTGCGCGTAATGCGCGTCCTAATTGCGTACGGCGCATGACCGCCAGCAATACCAGCATCAATACAAATGAAATCACGACGATGCCGATCTGGACCGCGGTGATATGGATGCTACCGAAGGTAAAACTATTTTCGGGAATGATCCCTTGTGGAAAACGTTTGTTTTCTGCGCCAAATAAACCTTGCGCCAGATTGGTCAAAATAATTGCTACGCCAATGGTGGCAATCATGGGGGCCAGATGCGGCGCGTTGCGCTTGCGCAGAGGTCGCAGGACCAGATAGTCGACCGCCAGACCGATCGCGCCCGAGGCCAGCATTGCCACCAGCATCGCCAGCCAAAGCGGCAGCGCTAACTGTTCGACCAGCATTAACGCGACATAGCTGCCGAGCATGAAAATCGCACCGTGCGATAAATTGATCACGCCCAATACGCCGAATACCAGCGTGAAACCTAACGCAAACAGGGCGTACACACTGCCTAGCGTGAGGGCGTTAATAAGTTGTTGTTCGAGCATAGGGAAAACTCTTTATGTGGAACCGACTGCAAAATGAGAATCAAAAGGTAAGCCGAAGCTAAAGCTAAAGCGAAAGGCACGCCGATGATTTATCGGTGTGCCTTTGGAGTTTAACGCTTCCTTGTTTTGCCGCACGTTCACGCAAAATTGCATCGAATGTGCAGCGGACTAATTTACTTCAGCAGAACGAATTTGCCGCCTTTAGCAATGTTCACAATCGCTTCTTGTTGCGCATCATAGCCGACTGGCTTGCCGCCAGCTTCCGGTGCTTTGCGGAAAGTGAAATCGCCGGTTGCACCTTCAATTTTGACTGCTGGCAATGCATCGCGCAAAGCGACGCGGTCAGCCGGTAACGCGCCAGTCAATTTGACCGTTTTAAGTGCGGCTGCGACGATGTACAACGCGTCGTAAGCTTGCGCGGCAAACTGATCTGGATCGCTACCAAACTTAGCTTTGTATGCGGCAATGAAAGCTTTGTTGGCAGGCGTCAGATTTTCCGCCGACCAAGGGCTGCCCATGATGGTGTCGTCACCGGCATTTTTAGCAATCTCAAACAGCTTTGGCGAATTCAAACCATTGCCGCCGATGAACGGTTGCTTCATGCCCAGTGTACGGGTTTGCAGAATGATATTCGCGGCTTCTTCTGTGAGGCAAGAGCAGACGATAGCATCCGGATTGGACGCTTTAATTTTGGTCAGCTGCGCCTTGAAATCCACGTCGCCTTTGGCATACGCTTCAGTGGTCGTTACAGGGATGTTCTGTTTAGCAAGCGTAGCTTTGAAAACGTCGTAACCGCTTTTGGTGAACGCATCGTCGTTACCATAAATAATGGCGACTTTCTTGATGCCGAAATGCTTCACCGCAGCGCGTGTCGTGACTGGTAAAACGTCCGCTTCCATGACCGAGTTACGGAAAGTGAAAGGGCCCATTGCAGTGATACCGTCAGCAGTATTACTCGTACCAAAAGCCACAACTTTCGCTGCATTGGCAATCGGATCAGCGGCAAAAGCAGAATTCGACAACGTTGGGCCGAATACCAGCAACGCTTTATCTTGGAAAATTAGTTTTTTGAAGACGTTAATCGCGTCTTCTTTTTTGCCTTGCTCGTCTTCAACCATCAGCACTAGCTTGTTACCGTTAACACCTCCCTTGGCGTTGACTTCTTCAGTTGCTAGCGTAAAACCGTTTTTGATGGCGACGCCATATTTGGCGGCTGGACCGGTAAGAGCGGCAGCCAAGCCAAGTTTGACGTCTGCGGCTAATGCAGATTGCGCTAATGTCGCGGCTAGTACCAGTGCCGTCATTGTTGTCAGCGTGGATGAAAATTTCATTCTGAGTTCTCCCTTATGATGCTAATTTTTAAACTTTTTTACGTATAAGTTCCATGGTTGCAATAAGATTTTTCCACGGTGGGAGGATTATAAAGGACTTTTCCTTAAGTTTATGAACAACAGTGGGCCGAGGGCGGCCATGCTGGGACGAAGGTTCAAAGGTAGCGGAGAGATACAAATGATAATAAGAATTAGCGTATTTTTTGCGTTTTACACATGACAACCAGACCTTTCAGGGAGTGGCCGAACTTTTATCTGGCCACGCCAGATAGCAGCAATCACCAACTTAGCTGGCCAGTTTTTTCAAAATCAATTGAAATAGCTATTTCAGCATGACTAACGGCAAAATGCGTCCGCTATCAGCGACATGTGCCAATGGCTGTAGTGCAGGTTTGCTTTACTTAGTGTCGTTGGTTTTTTCCAGGCAGGTACGCCGGGAATCGGCGTGCTGTCGCTAAACTGACCTTTGCTAATAAGATTATCCATCCAGGTCACACCGATATAGACGACACGCACATGGGGAGCATTGGCTTCGGTCGTTAACATGGCACGATTTCTAGCAATCCAGTTGCGGAGTTTTTCCAGGTTTAGCTTTGCTTCCAGATTGGTAGTGACTTCTTTTTTGGCGGCAATCGCGAGTTTCTTAATCGCTGCACCATCGCCTTGTCCATTTAACGCGCCGGTGTAGTTACCTGTCCCGTCGTCATAGCGTAAATCTATCTGCTGCCCGTCGCTGTGGCCGGTATGGCCGAGCGCTGAGTTATTTTTTCCATTTTGCGGGATATGCAGCCCTGAAATGTCATCGAAGTAAAACGGTTTGCTGAGTAGCCAATTGATAGTGCCTGCCATGGCCCAGGCATCTCCACCCAAGTCGCGCATACCATAGCGTCGTCTGGTTAAGTGGGGAGCGATGGTGGCGGCTAAATACAGTGGTTTGAAATTTTTAATACCAGAGGCTTTCATTGCCATAAAGTTGGATTCCCCGGCATTGTCGCCATTTTTTCCTTTGAGCATGAACTGAATTTGCACGGGGTTACAACCAGGAGGTAAGGAGGCGGTGGGGAGTTTTAAATCTGCAAAATTTATTTCTCCAGCTGTTGTAGTGCTGGCTTGATCGATCAGGTTGCCGGGAAGCGTGAATATATTGTCGTTGAGGACGATTTGCGCATGGACGGCCTCGATCACGGCATCCTCAGGTTCATACTTTATGTCAACAGGAAAACCCCACGCAGCATGGGATGCTGCCGTACCCGCATGTGGCAAACTAATGTACGAGCCACGCCGATTGGTCAGTTCATTTGTGCCAATTTTTCTGGGATGAAAAATTTTGTGTTTTTTTGCATTTTCGGTTTTTGCTGTGATCTCGGTGATGCGTATATCGCCGCAACCGTTTTTAAAACGCGCACTGACTCGGGTCGGCCTGATTTCACCGCCGATGTTGGTGGTAGTGAGTTTTCCCGTAATAGACAACGGGCCGTCACGGGTTTGCGGGCTAATATTGATACATTGACTGCGGGTTATTTCTGTTCTGCCAACATGCGTATTGTTGACGTTACCACTGGCGGACCAGTTTTCTGGCAAGCCATGTAATTCATACGCCCAATAATCATTGAATGGGCTTTGTCTACCGGTCCAGTAGAGTGCTTCATCACTTTGTACTGTGACATCTATCTGGACTGACGCCACACCTTGCGGTACCTGGTAGGCGATAGTGCAAATAGACGGAACGTTTTGTTTGCCGCCCACGGCCATGATGGTGCTGCCATCGGCTGCCCGTGTGCATTGCGGGGCGGCCTGTCTGGATGCGTTGCGTGCTCTGCGTTCTTGTTCATCACGTTCTTCCTGGATCACTTTGAGAATGCCACCGGTGTTGCCTCTGGTGCTACTTTCTATGGGTTTGCCTTTGTAAGTAACGGGGCCGGTGAGTGCTTGAGGGAGAACCAGATCAACGTGGATGTCGCCTGAGTCTTCTCCTATGATCAGCGAATAGTCAGGTTTTTGCTGGGTCGGGTGATTAAAATCGACGAGAGAAAGCGTGTATTCATCGGCAGGCAATAGCGGAAAGATGAATTCTCCGTTTACGTCCACAGTAGATAGTTGGCGAATGTCGCTTTCCAGGCCGCTAATGCTGACTTGCCGGTCGGACAGGTTGGTGAGAGTGTAGCCTGCTTCGTCTAGCAGACGACCGGTGACGTGGGCGCTGGCTTTTTGAAAAATAAAATTAAAGTGCCCGGCAAATTGACCCTTAGCATCGTCGCCATTTAAGGTGAGCGTTAATGGATCACCTGGAAGACGGTCGTAAAACTCCTTGAATTTTTCTGGTTTGGTGGTCAAGCGGTTACGTTTTGGGTCGTAATCAAAATACTCAAAGAAAAATTGATTGAACACCCGATCATTCAGGATTTGAATGTTCGTATCCTCTTTGCGCATTGATAACACTGGCGCATTATGTAGCGTGATGCTGATTTCAGTGACATCCGGGGTCCACAAATGCCCGGGACTTAAGCCCTCTAACGTGGCATACGCTTCAGGATAAAACACTTGCTGTTCGTCTGAATCCAGCTCTTCATCGGTGTAGCCGTTTTCTAGCCAAAATGCGCGTTCGTCATGCGGTACAGGTGCTTCGCCTTTCATGCTGGAGGGGACTTCTGTTAATCGTGCCGGACCGATATAACGCCGGGTTTCTATGCGTAATGGCAGGGTGTAATGATGCCCATTGCCGTTGAGAGAGAGTTCGGCCTCGCGACCGTTATCCGCTTCTTGCGCCAAGACGTAGACATCACCATTCTTGATAGTCGTTTGTAACGGTGGGCCAGAGAGTTGGTGTACCTCCAGAAGCCGGGCGATGTCATCAGGTATGTCAAACAGGGTGATGGTGTTAATTTCTCCTGTGGTGATGGTGCTTTCCCTGATTTGGGTGGCTTGTGCTGGCGAGGTGACGACCATCGTCAGCATGCAGAGAGAAAACAGCGCGTGCAGAAAATTTCTTGACGGCTTCAATGGATATTCCTTAAATTTATAGCTATAGAGCAATAATTGTAGGGATCATCCGGTGTAAAGAAAATTGGGGAAATCCTTAAATGATAAGGAGTGCGTCAACGGTTTTTAAGTCAACAACGGCTTTATTCATAGCGTAGAAATTGTCGAGCGCAATCAACCGCGCATCGTCGAAATGTTATGAGGATGGATTTGTTTTGAAAAATGCAGAGGCTTGCGGGGGAAGGGGCGGTAAGGATTGGTTTGAGGGATTGGTTTTAAAAACCGCCAGCGCTGTGGCGGTTTTCATTAGGATTGTTGGCAGACACAAAAATGCAAATGGCATGCGCTTACCTGCACAACAACCTTATTTAAAAAAAATGCTATTGCACATGTTTAACCCAATTGCTCCCGCAAATGGGCAATTGCCAATCGCACCTGTCGCGGCGCGGTGCCGCCGATATGATCGCGTGCCGCGACTGAGCCTTCCAGCGTCAACACCTCAAATACATCGGCCTCGATCAAACTGGAAAACGCTTGTAGTTGCTCTAATGACATGTCGCTTAAGTCGTAACCCTGATCGACGCAATGACGCACGGTCAACGCCACGGCTTCGTGCGCGTCACGGAACGGCAAGCCTTTTTTTACCAGATAATCGGCCAGATCGGTTGCCGTGGCATAGCCCTGCAACGCAGCAGCGCGCATCGCTTCTGGCTTAACGGTGATGCCGCCTGCCATGTCAGCGAAGATGCGCAGCGTGTCGGTCAGTGTATCGACGGTGTCGAACAACGGTTCTTTGTCTTCCTGATTGTCTTTGTTGTAGGCCAATGGCTGGCCTTTCATCAAGGTCAGCAGGGCGATCAAATGGCCGTTGACGCGGCCGGTTTTGCCGCGTGCCAGCTCTGGCACGTCAGGGTTTTTCTTTTGCGGCATGATCGACGAGCCGGTGCAGAAGCGGTCGGCGATATCGATAAAGCCGACACGTGGGCTCATCCAGATGACCAATTCTTCCGACATGCGCGAGATATGCGTCATCACCAGCGCAGCAGCGGCGCAGAATTCAATGGCGAAATCGCGATCCGAGACCGCATCCAGTGAATTACGGCAAACGTCATCAAAGCCTAACGTCGTGGCGACGCGTTGACGATCAATCGGGAATGTCGTGCCAGCCAGAGCGGCAGCGCCCAGCGGCAAGCGGTTCACGCGTTTGCGGCAATCCTGCATGCGTTCGGTGTCGCGTCCAAACATTTCGACATACGCCAGCACGTGGTGACCGAAAGTGATCGGCTGCGCTACTTGCATGTGGGTGAAGCCGGGCAAAATGGTGTCGGCGTGTTGCTCTGCCAGTGTCAGCAACGCTAAGCGCAGGTCGCGCAGCAGGCCGCAAATGTCATCAATCGCGCCGCGCAAATACAGGCGGATGTCGGTGGCAACCTGATCGTTGCGTGAGCGGCCGGTGTGCAAGCGCTTACCGGCGTCACCGACCAACTCGGTCAGACGCTTTTCGATATTCAGATGCACGTCTTCCAGATCCAGCAACCATTCAAATTTGCCAGCAGTGATTTCTTCTTGAATTTGCGTCATGCCTTTTTGAATCGCGGCATGATCGTCGGCGCTGATAATGTTTTGGTGCGCCAGCATCTCTGCATGGGCGAGCGAGCCTTGAATATCGACTTCTGCCAGACGTTTATCGAAAAATACCGAGGCGGTATAACGTTTAACCAGGTCGGAAACCGGTTCCGAAAAGCGGGCTGACCACGCTTCGGCCTTCTTAGAAAATTGTTCTGTCATGGTAATAAGCTCGGTGATGGGAGTAACAATGCGGGCAATAACGGGGAAACAAAAAAAGCACAAAACAGGTGTAACACTGTCTTTACGCATTAATTCCCGTTGAATTAACGCTAGATTATAAAACAAGCCTGCGTTTTGCCCTTGATTGGCTTGCATCGATCTTGCATTTTTGTAGTGACTTTTAACTGCGATGGGGTTTTTGTTGTTAATTTAGCTTTATTTGGGGAAGTAGGAATGCTGTCTAAAGCAAGCTGGGCAACACGATTAGTTGCGGGAGGAGATCAAACGAACTTGCTTAAAGTAAATTTGGACAAGGTTGGTTACTTTCTCATAGAAACATAGAAAATAACCAACCTCGTTGTAAATTGCGCTCTGTATTAACTTTGTCATAAGTTTTCTGTGCTTAGCGTACGTTTTCGTTCCACCATTTCGTCACGCAGCGCAATCAAATCCAAGCCCGAACTGCGGACTTTAGGAAACATTTCCTGTTCCTCCTCTTTAACATGCTGTGCAATTTCTTCCGATAATTTCATCACAGTCTCGTTTAGATTTTCATCATCGGGGGCCATCGCTTTAAGTTGCGCAATCAATTCTTTCGCACCGGCATGTTCTGCCAGCGCTTCCTTGATCATCGCAGGACCGTCCTCCGCCTGACGTTTGACGGCGGGATAGAAAATGTCTTCTTCGATCATCGTGTGGATGGTTAATTCGGTACAGATTGCATCCGCCAGTTTCTTCTTGCCGATACGGGCGCGATTTCCCATGGCTTCGAATTCTTTAAATTTTGCCTTAACGCTGTCGTGATCGTGGATCAGCAGCGTAGTGGCATCCTTGAATCGCGATGAAACTTTGGTATCCATGTTGACTCCTCCTCAGTTGAACGAAAAGTACGGCCAAAAAATCATTCGGGCATTGGCTGCGGATCGGTTTCACGCATCAGCATGCGATGTCCTGCCAGCGCTGATTTGAATGCCGCCAATGCACGCTCCAAGGTTTTATTCTCAGTATCAATCACGCCGGGATCGGCTTGTTCTGGTGCAATCGTAATGCCCGCTTTTTCAAGCAACGCTGCGCCGCTTTCAAACATCAGCATTGGCTTGCAATGCCGGTATTGATCTCGCAAGAAATCCAGCGCCTGATTGTTGCGCAACCATCCAGTTGTCGTCGCGGAACAGTCCGGCACGACTACCGCGTCATACAGCGCTGACGGTGCGGCTTCCAGCGATATTTCCACATCGAGTGAACCGCCATCGCTAGTGGCGACCTTGCCGAGCTGTGCGCCCACTAAGCGTGGCACCGCGCCGTCGGTCAGTAATGAAGCGTAGATCGCTTGCACCGTTGCGCCATCAACGCCAGAGGCAACCAACACCGCGACACGACGCGTGCGGATGCCGGTTTCGCCCGGACGAAACATTATTGAAAGCGTGGGTGAGGGCGCATATTCTGGCATGAGCAAATCAGATGCCAGCGGCATTGCCGGAGGAATTTCCAGCCCCAATCCCTGCGCCACATCCGCAGCAAGCAACGGGTCGACATTGACCAGCATGGATAGCACTCGAATACGCACAGCGGGGGTTTGCACGCGGGTCAGCTCAAAGCGAAATGCCGAGGCGATATGGCCTTGCTCGGCAGGGCTTTGGCTGTTCCAAAACAAGCGTGCTTGCGAGTAATGATCGGCGAATAGTTCCGGTTTTCCGCGCACCATATCGGCCGCAATTTGCTGTGGGAAACTGGTGTAGCCCTGTGTGCCAGCCTGAAATGGACAACCACCTCCTAGCGAGTTTGGTTCGTAGCTGGCGCGGCCACGGTGAATAGCCTGCCGATGCATGCCATCGCGCTGATTGTTGTAGACCCCAGCGACGGGAGAGTTGATCGGGATTTCATGGAAATTTGGACCGCCTAAACGGCTGATCTGGGTATCGAGATAAGAGTGAATGCGACCTTGCAGCAGTGGGTCATTAGTGAAGTCGATACCGGGTATGACGTGGGCTGTGCAGAAGGCGACTTGCTCGGTTTCTGCGAAGAAATTATCAGGATTACGATTCAGCGTCATTTTACCGACAGGGATGACTTCTACCATTTCTTCAGGAACAAGTTTAGTCGGGTCCAGCACGTCGAAGCCAAATTTGTCGGCGTCTGCTTCACTGAAAACTTGCAGGCCGAGTTCCCATTCGGGGTATGCGCCAGCCTCAATTGCTTCCCATAAATCGCGCCGATGGAAATCGCAGTCGGCGCCTGCGATCTTTACCGCCTCATCCCAGATTAGAGAGTGCGTTCCGGCGACGGGATGCCAGTGGAATTTGCAGAACATCGACTCGCCCTCGGTATTGACCAGCCGGAACGTATGCACGCCAAAACCTTGCATCATCCGCAGACTACGTGGGATCGCCCGATCGGACATTAGCCACATCAGCATATGTGTTGATTCGGGGGTTAACGAGACAAAATCCCAAAAGGTATCGTGTGCGCTGGAGGCTTGGGGAATGGCGTTATGGGCTTCCGGTTTGACGGCATGAATCAAGTCAGGAAATTTCATTGCATCCTGAATGAAAAAGACCGGCATGTTATTCCCGACCAGATCCCAGTTGCCTTCGTCAGTATAAAACTTGACCGCAAAACCGCGTACGTCGCGCACGGTGTCGGCTGATCCACGTTCGCCTGCGACGGTGGAAAAGCGTACGAAAACGGGCGTGCGTTTGCCAGCTTGGGCGAACGGCGCGGCGCGGGTCAGTTCACTTAAATCTTTGTAGGATTCGAAATAGCCGTGGGCTGCGGAACCTCTTGCATGGACGACGCGTTCGGGAATGCGTTCATGATCGAAGTGGGAAATTTTTTCGCGCAGGATGAAGTCTTCCATTGCGGTTGGGCCGCGCAGTCCGACCTTTAGCGAACTTTGGTTGTCGGCGACTTGGACGCCTTGGTTGGTGGTGAGGGTTTGGTCGCTGGCGTCTACGCGCACGCGGTCGAGTGGGCCGACGGTAGGGTTTCCGCCGATGATTGGTTGGCCGTCGCCTACTTTGGGTGATGCGTTGGTTTCGGTTGCGGTGCTGGCTGTGGCTAATTCGGTGGCGGGTTTGCCAGTTGCGCCGGGTTCGGGGGTGGGACTGGTGTCGCCGTATTCGCTGGCTTTGGTGGGGTTGTGAGGCATTTGGGCGGAGAGGGCCTGGCCGCCGACTACTTTTTCTAACAGTTGCGTGGGGGCAATTTCTTTAGTTCCCATGCTGTCTGGGGGCGCTGCATTGGAGGGCCCTGAGACTGTGCTTAAAACAGATCCTGCACCATCAATCGCGGATGGGGTTTTTTTGCGTGTTGCCATGGGGAGACCTCGCATTGTTATGTTTGGGAATGAGGGGAGTGCAAGTGATGCTGGCATTGCGGATGCAGCCGACCGACGTTGTTGTTGCCGTCGGTGCGTTCAGTTCGCTTATTTGAGATGTTGAACGCTGATCGGTCAAAGCAGCTTAGACGTTTTGAGGGAAATGGATATCAGAAGAAACCTGATTTCTATGTAGGAAAGGGAGGGGGATTTCTTTTGGGGAAGGTTTAACTTCTGTAGGTAATTGCAACGGTTTGTGCTCCGTTGAGGCAAGCCGGGAGCGGGCCCGGCTTGCCTCAACGGAGAAAATCCGACAGGCTCATACGGTTTAAATAACGACAGCCTAAACCAATTTCAAAACCAGCCGGCATCTAGTAAAAAAACCTACAAAAAATCCTAAATTAAAAAATTCAACTTTTGATTACCACTCCCCGCAAATTGCGGAAACACTTTCTGCAACGCAGCATCCCCAACCCGCATATGTTTCTCGGCCAGCGTCGCTAACACCGTCCGAAAATCCGTAGTCACAGCAAGGTCACGACCTTCATTAAGCGACTTATCATCTATCCCCGGCCAATGCCCATAAATAGCCCCTCCCCGAACATTACCTCCCAGCAGCCACATAGCATTGCCATGCCCATGGTCAGTCCCCCCATTACCATTTTCCCGAAAAGTCCTCCCAAACTCCGACATCACAACAATCACCGTATCGTTAAACGCCGGACCAAGTTCTCGTGCCAACGCCGTCAACCCATCCGCCAGCGGCCGCAACCGATTAGCTAACTGGCCCGCACCATTCCCCTGATTGGCATGCGTATCCCACCCACCCACAGCGACAAACCCCAACCGAATCGCCGGATTGCTCCGCATCAATTGCCCCAACCGAGTAGTATCAATCGATAACCCATTTGGCAGCGCCGCGCCATTATTCGCCGCCCGTTGCTCCGTGCTAGTCAGATCCATCAACATCTCTTTGCGCGCCGCCATGCCATCCCGAAAAGCTTTCCCCAAAGTCGGATCCTGCTGATACAACGCATTAAAAGCCACATTAATATCCGGCCGATCAATCTGCGTCGGCCGCGTCGCATTGCGTCCGGTAGACATATTCGCGACCACCGCTTTGCCAGTCAGAATCCGCGGCACCGATTCGCCCAGCGTCAACGCCTGCATAGGCGCTTCACTCGCTGGCATCGTCGTCAGCAAACGATTCATCCACCCATCGGCAGTGTTGTGCTGGCCGGGCGTGCCCGTTTCCATATAATCTTGCGCCTCGAAATGCGAGCGCGACATATCCGGTGAGCCAGACGCATGAATAAAAGCCAACTGACCATTATCCCAATAGGCTTTCAGCGGCTGTAAGGCTGGATGCAGACCGAAATAACCGGTCAGGTCAATCGCCCCATTGTTCGCCCCCGGACGTGCCACGGCAATCGTCGGACGCGCTTGATAATAATGATGATCGCCATGCGGAACGACGACATTTAAACCATCCACCGCACCGCGCAGAAACACTACAATCATGCGCGGCGTGCCATCACCCGCCAGACGCGCACGTTTTAACGGTGTGCCATAAGCGAGCGGTGCATCGGCATTTCCGCCCATCGGTCGCGTGGCTGCGTTAGGCTTGGTAGTCGGGGCGACCACACAGCCAGACAATCCCACCGGAATCAGAATCGCACCGCTTCCAATGAGCCCAAGATTGCGCATATTGCGGATAAAATCGCGGCGCTTCATGATATTGCTTTCATGGCTTACCTTTTCATAAAATCAGGACCACCCAAAATCATGCTGGCTTGCAAATTGGGCGGTGCTTTTGCGATGGTGTCGGTACTGGTTGGGTTTAGCATCGGCGACAGTGTTTTAATCAACTGCTGTGGATCTAACGCGGCGAAAGTTGCGGGCGGGGCGGCCATACTAATCGGCGATTTACCATTGCTCAAGCTGCTGGAAAAATTAATCCGGCGTAGTAGCCCATCTGGATTCAGCCATGCTTCTTCTGAGAATTTATACCCTTCAGGCGTCAGCCAGCCATATAAAGGCTGGCCGAGCTGATTCAACGCGTTATCGACTGATTTGACATTCACGACCGGGATTGCGCTGGCACGCAAGGCCGAAACTACAAACTGATATGGCGTTTTAAATTGGGTTTGATAATTAGCGCGAGACCAGAATTGCTGACTATCGAATAAAGTACGCAGTACCGCTTTGATATCGCCATTGCTGCTTAAAAAACGTTGCGCCATTTTTTCGACCAGCACCGGATCGGGTTTGTCGCTGACAAAATACTGTACTAATTTTGTGGAGACAAAACGCGCTGTAGCCGGTTGCCGGGCGACGATGTCGAGTGCTTGTTCACCTTCTTGTTCGCCAGCAGGACCAGCAAGACCTTTGATCGTCTGGCCGAGGAAAACTTTGTCGCCAGTATCATGACGACGTGGATTAAAAATGAAGGTTGGTTGCTCGCCACCGCCACCGCCACCGTTTTTCATGTCTTTTACATTGATGGTCCAGCCACTTAATATGCGCGCCAGTGCGATGACATCCGCTTGGGTATAACCGCCATTCACGCCGAGCGTATGGAGCTCAAGCAGTTCACGGCCATAATTTTCGTTTAAGCCTTTGAAGCGACCTTTGGCTTCTTGCGTGTTGACGCCGCTGCTTAGCCAGTTATCGAGGTAATACAGCATCGCGGGATGATGCGCGACCGAACCCAAAAGCTGGCGGAAATTACCGAGCGCGTTGGGGCGCAGAACATTTTTTTCATATTCACCGTTCCAATATCTGACCCATTCTTTTCCTTCAAAAACGTTGAAGTGATTGAACCAGAATTCGGTCATGACTTCCTGCAATTGACGTGGACTTTCGGTCGCTTGCCAGAGCCGGGCTTCATGCGTTTGCAGCGTGATTTCGTTGTTGGCACGCTGGCGGGCGAGATTTTTTTCTTCCGGTGTTGCAGTGTTGGGCGGGAAAGAGGGTGGGCCATATTGTTGATACAACTGCGTTGTCGAGAGTTGATAGCTAGGCAAATCGGCAAGCTGGACGACTAACGATGGCGGCAGCGGAATGCTATCGGGATTCAGCTGTTGATCGATATAGTGTTTGACGCCAATTTGTTGGACCGCCTCGATATCGCCCGGACGTGGGCCATAGGCAAGTCGGTTCAGCACATGCAGCGCTTTTTCATTGTCCGATAATGGCTGCATAGTTGAGGCCGCTATTGCGCTCACTGGCGCAAGCAGACACAGTAACGTGCAGCACAAAAGGGGCATCGCAAGAAGTGTTGAGGTCAGACGAGATTTTTGTGTGATCGACATCTTATTCCGGGCATGGTTAAGAGGCGTGTAGTAACAAAGACCATCGGAATCAGAACTGGATCGACGGCGTGTATTGTGAGGTTAACGTACCTGACCGTGTTTGGTAGACAAACGCTATGTAACGTAGTGTAAAAGGAAGGGGTACAAAAGAGGGAGGTGAAATCGCAGGCGTTAATTAAATTGCCATCATTCGTACCGGTCCAAGTCCCACCAAAATCCATTTCTTCAAGATTTTGGTCTTAAAAAGTGACTTTGTATTTGGGGCAAGGACCGGTTGTCTTCAGGATGCCATCAGATGACTTTTCCTGGATTCATTAAATTTAATGGGTCCAATGCTTGTTTGATCGTCCGCATCAGTTGCATTTCGACGGCAGATTTGTAGCGTAGTAATTCTTCTCTTTTCAACGAACCAATGCCGTGCTCGGCAGAGATCGAGCCACCGAAGGCATGTACGCTGTCATGCACCACCAGATTGATGGCGGTTTGCTGATCGAGAAACGCTTCCACGGATGCGCCAATTGCGGGGGAGACGTTGTAATGTAAATTACCGTCGCCCAAATGACCAAAAGTCACGTTGCGGCAACCGGGAAATTGCTGCTGTAATAAGCCGTCTGTCACGCTGATAAATTCGGCAATGCGAGAAATTGGAATCGAGACGTCATGTTTGATATTCTTGCCTTCCTTGGCCTGTGCCGAAGAAATGCTTTCTCGCAGTTGCCACAGCGTTTTCGATTGCGCTGAGGATGTTGCCAGCACCGCATCCTGACAAATGTCCTCTTCCAGAGCCATCGCCAGCACCGCTTCTAGCAGGTTGCTGGCATGGGCTTCGGATTCGCTGTCGGAGATTTCCATTAATACGTAATAGGGATAATGCGCAGAAAACGGAAACGTTAACTGCGGCATGTGCTTAGCCACCAATTGCAGGCACAAATCCGACATCAACTCAAACCCGGTCAATGCAGCGCCGCAGCGTCCTTGTGCCAACGTCAGTAATTGCAGCGCCTGATCCGGCGTTTGCAACGCGACGAGGGCCGTTAGCTGGGCTTTCGGCAGCGGAAATATCTTCATTACGGCAGCGGTGATGATGCCGAGCGTGCCTTCTGCGCCGATGAACAAGTCGCGTAAATCGTAGCCGGTATTGTCCTTGCGCAAGCCGCGCAGGCCATGCATGATGTCGCCTTGCGCGGTCACGACTTCCAATCCCAAACACAACTCACGGGTATTGCCGTAGCGCAGTACCGCTGTGCCCCCGGCATTCGTGGCGAGATTGCCGCCGATGGTGCAACTGCCTTCTGCGGCTAACGATAACGGCAACAAACGATCGGCTGCGAAAGCGGCCTCTTGAACGTTCTGCAAGATGCAGCCAGCTTCGACTGTAATGGTATGGTTGATCGGGTCAATGGCGCGGACCTGATTGAGGCGAGCTAAGGACAACACAATCGCATTGCCTCTGCTGTCCGGTACGCTGCCCAAAACGAGGCCGGTGTTGCCTCCTTGCGGGACCAGCGGAACCTTGAATTGATTGCATAGCTTCACGATGGCGGCAACTTCTGCGGTGTTGCCGGGTTTGACTACTGCGATGGCAGCGCCAGTGAAACGCTGGCGCTGGTCGGTTAAAAATGCAGATTTGTCGGCGGCATTGGTAAGGACATTTGGGCTACCGACAACCTTTTCGCAGCCTTGCAGAAAATCAGTTACGTCAGCTAAGTGTGTTGCGTCAATTGAAATAGTCATAGAGGAAAATAGTCATTATCTTGAGCGGGAGGCTTTTTCAATTGCTTCTTTAGTCGCTGCTTTGGCGGCCTTTTTATAGGGCTGTAAATACATGATCGAACACACAAAGTAGATACAGGTTAACGCTACTTCACCCCATCCGAGCATGGCGGACAGATGATTGCTGTCGCTAGTAGCGCGCACGATGCCTTCGGCGAAATAGATCAATATCAGCATCGACGACCATTGCATCGTATAAATATCGCGTTTCAACACCCCGCGTAACGGCAGCAGCAACGGCAATACTTTTAGCACCATCCACGATCCTCCCGGACGCAATGGTGCCAGAAATAATTCCCAGGCGACGCATAGAACAATCAGCGCCAACAAACTACCGGCCGCGCCGAAATAGAGCCAGAGCGGCGGTTTTGGGCGAACCGGAACCTGGGTCTTGAACGCGGTTGGTGTGGATGTATTGGCAGCCATCTTTTTTATCCCGTCTTTTTTCATCTCATTTCCCCTTTTATACAGCTTGGAGTTTGCGTGCGGTTTCGGCCAGGCGCTTGCCCTGGGCGATGGCGAGTGTGCGGCTTTCGGCTGAGATCGGATGGCTGCCGTTCATGCCCGACCAGTGGCTGGCACCGTACGGTGTGCCGCCGCTGCTGGTGGTCATCAGTTCCGGTAAGGTATATGGCAAGCCCATGACTAACATACCGTGATGCAGCATTGGCGTCATCATTGACATCAGTGTAGTCTCCTGACCGCCATGCAGACTGCCGGTGGACGTAAATACACAGCCCGGTTTACCAGCCAGTGCGCCGCCCAGCCATTGCGCAGTGGTGCCGTCCCAAAAATACTTGAGCGCTGAGGCCATATTGCCGAAACGGGTTGGAGAGCCCAGCGCTAATCCTGCGCATTCTTCTAAATCCTCTAATTCGACGTAGGGCGCACCCTCTGTCGGGATAGTTGCTTCAGTCGCTTCGGTAACGGCAGATACAGCCGGAACGGTGCGTAAACGGGCTTCGCAGCCGGGGGTAGCGTCGATCCCTTGCGCGATCAGTTCGGCAAGTTTTCGGGTTGATCCATGGCGCGAATAATACAAAACCAAAATGATGATTTTGGCGGTGCTTTTGTGGGATTGGGAAGATAGGCTCATAGGTTGTTATTATAGGGCGCTTTAGCCTCACTTTACGTGGTGCTTTTAGCAGCTAAAAGCATGTACGAAGTTTGTCTATTTTTTTATCGCGATCATCCAGACCAAAACCGGGAAGCCACAGATGACTGTCCCGTTGGCCTCATTAGTCGTCATCTCGGCCGCGCTGCAGAGAGAAACTGACCTTGTCGGCACGCCGTGCCAAGTTCCTTGTTGCAACTATTTTGCATAAGCCTTGTCAGTAAGCCCTCGCAGTAAGTAAAGTCCGCATAACTGTTTAGTCGTCATTGCCGCTCCTTGCCAACTGGTCCTGCTGTCTGGATCAGGGAGGTTGGTTAAAAAAGTTATGCCGTCTTGCTTAAGCTTCATAAATTTAAGCTTTATAAGCCACAAAATAAAAATATGTTTTCATTTAAATTTTCCCGTTTGCGTGGTTTGTCATGGACTGAACTGGGCGACCTGTTTCGTTTTGCCGGACGTCGCCTGAGCGAAGAGCGCTTGCCGCAAGTCGCTGGCAGTTTGACTTTCATGACGATTTTGGCGCTGGTGCCGATGGTAACTATTGCGCTGGCGATTTTTACCGCGTTCCCGCTGTTCAGTACTTTTCGGGCATCGCTAGAGGCTTACTTCGTGCATAACCTGATGCCGAAGGGGATCGCCAACACTATTCTCGATAATTTGAATCAATTTGCTAGTAAATCAGCGCGATTGTCGGCTGTTGGCGGTGTCGCGCTGATCGTCACGACTGGCATGACAATGTCGACCGTGGATCAGGTGTTTAATAGTATTTGGCGGGTAAAAACCCAACGGCCATTGATTCAACGTGCGTTGGTGTATTGGTCGCTGGTGACATTGGGACCGTTGTTAATCGGTATCTCGATTTCAGTGACTTCGTATCTGACCGAGGCCACCAACGGGCTAGTCATCAGCTGGCTGGGTAGCTGGTTTTATACGGCGGTGTCGGTGTCGTTGACGACGGCGGCATTTACGTTGCTGTATATCGTGGTGCCGAATCGATTGGTTGATTGGCGCGACGCGATCTGGGGTGGTCTGCTGGCGGGTATTGCATTTGAAGTTGCCAAGCGGTTTTTTGCGGCCTATGTCATTAAATTTCCAACTTATACCGTTATTTACGGGGCCTTAGCTGCATTGCCAATTTTTTTGTTGTGGATTTACATGTTGTGGATGATCACACTGGTGGGGGCGTTGGTGGTCGCCGCGCTGCCGGTCATTAAGTATGAGCGCTGGTGGCATTTGCCTACCCCCGGTAGTGCGTTCGTCGATGCGATGGCGGTTTTGCGGGTTTTGCATAAGGCGCGTCACGCTGATGCCTCTTCTGCTGTCAGTGCGAACCAGATTCGACGGGCGACGCGGCTGGGGTTTGATGAGTCAGAAAATTTACTCCAGCAAATGTTGGACGTCGGTTGGGTTGGTCGCATAACAACCGTGCTACCAAAACGCTTGCGCTGGAACCGCCACGCGATATCCAATATGGATCGATGGACTTTGCTGGTGAATCCCGATAATTTGAAATTGGCCGAGATTTATCGTCTGTTTGTGTTTAATACGGCGGCAAACGCGATTGAAGTGTCGCCTCTGGCGAAGCAGGTAGAAGAAGTCATTGAAACGGGATTGGACCAATCGCTGGCAATGTATTTAAGCCAGACTCAGCCAACATAAATCAGCCCAGTATCACTGAATAAGCTGAGTAAGTCGCTTCAAGCGGCTTAGCCGACGCGACTAGTCGAATGTAAAAGCGCCCCGACATGCGGGGCGCTTTTTTGGATCAACTTATGAATTTCAAAGCAAATTAAGAGCAAGCCTTGCCATGATCAGCATGGTTGCCTGCGGTTTTGGCCGCAGCTTCTGTCATGTATTCGCCAGCTTTAGTTTTTCCGTACCATTTCGAGCCGCTGCAATGGTAAGTCTTTGAGCTGGTGTTGACCCATACTTTGCCAGCACCGCCGCCTGCGGCTTGTTTTGCGGCAGGCGTTTCAGCAGGGGCTTTCATGGCTGAAACCGAAGCTGCTGGCGCGGCTGCGGCTGGTGCAGCAGCAGGGGCTGCCGCTGCTGCTTTGCCGTACCAATCTTTCACGCCGCCATGTTTTGAGCAAGCGCCCTTATTTGTTGCAGCTGAGGAGTAAGAGCCATCCTTACAAACTCCAGTTGACCCTGCCGGTGCTGCAGCGGGCGCCGCAGTTTGTGCAAACCCGCTGGCAGAAAAGGTGAGTCCTGCAGCCAAAGCGATCATCGCGAGTGTAATTTTCATCGTATTTCTCCAGAAGTTGTTGGAATGCCAATCAAAATAATATTGCTACAGGACATACATTGATAGAACGTAAGTACAACGCTAATTGCAGGTGATGCAGTATCGTTTTCGGTTATTTTGCGGATAACTGCGCCTACCTAGCCCTTAACGACTATCAGCGCAGTTTGGAGGACGGGAATAATGAAAAAAAAACAATTTATTTTATGCATTGGCTTAAATACGCGATTTTTCAGCGGATTAGCGCCTCATTTCATCTTTATTTGGACGCAAACAGCTGGTTTTTCGCTCAAAAAGATATTTTTCCTTCGAGCATTTGTTTATACATCATCCAATCTCCCATCAGCGAATAGAGCGGCTGTTGAAAGGTCGCTGGCCGATTTTTTTCATAGACAAAATGGCCGACCCACGCAAAACCGTAGCCGCAAAGAATCGCGGCTAAGAGCCACCAAAAATTACCGGTCAATACCAGCATGATCAGCGCTAAAAGGGCCAATGTTGATCCGATGAAATGCAGGCGACGGCAAGTGCGATTGGCGTGTTGGGCTAGATAGGTGGGATAAAACTCAGCGAAGGAAGCGACTTTTTTTCCTGTTTGGGTAGACATTCACATCTCCTCAAGGCGTTTATTCTTTCGGCTTTTAACTGTGCTGGCGAAGAGTTTAGTGCGTTTTAAGCGCCACGCGTTTTAAATATTGCATGACCGCACCAATCCAGGCGCTGGCAGCACGCGATATGACGTTAGGCGATCGCTAGCGCATGCTGGCTTGATCGGGCTAAAGACGATATGGCCCATGATGCAGCAAAGATGGGCCAGATGTAAAAATGATTGCAATACTGCAATCATTTTTTGTGCGGTCCACGCTGTGTTTATTTTGCTTATTCAATGCTGGTCGCGAAACTGAATAAATGATCCAACACCGCATCGGGTTGCTCTGCCATTAACGCATGGCCGCTATCGATCAGCGTGACTTTTGCTTCTGGCATGGCGTTAATCAACGTAGTAGCCGCTTTTGGAGGCGTCATGACATCACGCTTTCCTAGCAGGAATAGTGTCGGACAACGGATCCTCTGGGCTGCAGCCTCACCACTCTGATAGGTATTACAGGCCACAAAATCGCTATGAAAAACGCTGTCTGCATTTGCCTGCTTTGCCGGATTGTGCTGATCTAATTGCGTCAAACGCGCCATCAGACGTTGACTGCCGCCTAATACGTAGAAACCGGGGCCGGGGCTGGATGGTTTTTGGACGAAACCGGTATGCGACCATTTATTCACCATCGCGATGGCGGCCGGTTGATCGTAGTTGGCGGCATCCAGCAGCGCCTCGGATACTTTCATCGGATAGGCGCTGCCGACCATCGCTATGCCGCTAATGGTGATATCCGTGCTATCGGTCAGCGAACTATAGGTGCGGGCGGCGGTTTCCAATGCGATTAGCGAACCCATGCTGTGGCCGATCAACAGCGCCTTGCTGACACCCGCAGCAAAGAGCAGGGCTAGCAGCCAGCCAGACATCGCTTCCACTGTCTGTAGCGGCGCGCCCTGACTGCGTCCATGGCCCGGCAAATCGACCGCGAGGACGCTAAATCCATGGTGCGCAAAATAGCGTGTTTGCAAAATCCAGACTGAATGGTCATTTTGTGCGCCGTGGATAAATACCACCGTTGGAAGCGTGATGTCGAAAGGTTTGCCACCGGTATAGCAATAGGCATCATGGCCTTGAACGTTCACTAGCATTGTGAGCCTCCTTTTAGGCTGATTTTGGAGCGCGTTGGGCCATTTTTAAGCCGTAAGCCAAATCTTCAATCAGATCGGCCACATTTTCTAGTCCTACTGATAAGCGCAGCGTACCTTCGCCTATTCCCGAGGCGGCAAGTTGATCTGCTGGCACGCGGAAATGGGTGGTCGAAGCAGGGTGAATGACCAGCGATTTGGCATCGCCAACGTTGGCCAGATGAGAAAATATTTTTAACGATTCGACCATGCGTATACCTGCTGCGCGATCTCCTTTCAAATTGAAGGAGAACACCGCCCCGCAGCCTTTGGGAAGCAGGTGTTTGGCTAGCGCATAGTCGGGATGGGAGGACAGTTCCGGGTAAGAAACCGATTCTACCGCGTCGTGCTGCATCAAAAAATCGACGACGGCGCGCGCGTTGGCGACATGCTTTTCCATCCGCAGGGCCAAGGTTTCGACCCCTTGCAAAATGGCAAAGGCATTATGCGGACTCATGGCTGCGCCAAAGTCGCGTAAGCCTTCTCGACGGGCTCGCAAGGAAAACGCGGCAACGGTCGATTCCTCAGCAAAAACCATCCCATGAAAGCCGTCATAGGGCGCGCATAATTCGCCGAAATGACCGGTTTTATCGAAAGCTTGTTGCCAATCGAAAGTGCCGCCATCCACCAGCAGGCCGCCGATAGCGGTGCCGTGGCCGCAGAGAAATTTGGTTGCTGAGTGATAGACCAGATCTGCGCCATGATCGAACGGGCGCAGCAAATACGGCGTGGTGAAGGTGGAATCGACGAATAGCGGCAAATAGTGCTCATGTGCCAGTGCTGCGATGCTGGGAATATCCAGTACGTCGAGGCCGGGATTGCCCAGCGTCTCGCCAAATAAGACTTTGGTATTCGGTTGAATCGCCGCACGCCAGGCATCCAGATCGCGAGGATCGACGAAGGTGGTGCTGATGCCGAAGCGTTTTAAGGTATAAGCCAGCAGGTTGTGCGAACCGCCGTACAGTGCCCGCGACGCGACGATATGCGATCCGGCCCCGGCAATGGTCGCCAGTCCCAGATGCAGCGCGGCCTGACCACTGGCAACCGCAATCCCCGCCACGCCGCCTTCGAGCGCGGCGATACGTTCTTCTAATACGGCGTTGGTCGGGTTTGAGATGCGCGAATAGACGTGACCGGCGCGCTCCATATTAAATAGCGACGCGGCATGGTCGGAATCTTTGAATACGAAGGCTGAACTGAGATAAATCGGTGTCGCTCTGGCCCCTGTGGTGGGATCGGGGACAGCGCCAGCGTGGAGTGATAAAGTATCAAAACCGGGGGATTTTGGCGTGCTCATGAAGACGGTTTCTCCTATCAATCGGCGTGGTTTAATATTGGATGAGAACGGTTTCTTAAGGTTGATGCAACAGTCTGTGTAAATGTTGAATTTCCCGTGGGGCAGTCAGTGCTAGATTTTTCGACTGGCTTAAGCTACATTCTAGATACAAGCATAACAAGCAAAGGCAGGATGACCCAATGAAAGTTTCTGAGATACTTAAAGTCAAAGGCAACATCCTCTATACGGTGACACCGGAAACGCCGCTATTAGACGCTACGAATGTGATGGCCGAAAAAGATATCGGGTCGCTGGTCGTAATGGAATTTGGCACGTTGGTCGGGATGTTGACTTTCCGTGAGGTGTTGAAGGCGGTGCATGAGAATGGTGGGGTGGTGGGGACTAACACTGTTCGTAAGCATATGGACGATAGTCCGATTACGATTACGCCGGATACTGAGGTTAATGAAGTACGGCGGATTATGCTGGAACGCCATGCGCGGTATGTGCCTGTAATGGATGCTAAAACGTTGCTTGGTGTGATGTCGTTTTATGATGTTGCTAAGGCTGTTTTGGATGCGCAGGGGTTTGAGAATAAGATGTTGAAGGCGTATATTCGGGATTGGCCTTCTAGTAGCGCATCGCCAGACGATTAAGTCGGTTTTTTTGTGGTGGTGCGATGTTTGCTGGGGGAGTGCTGAGATTAAGACCGTTTGTGGCAAATATTTGCTGTGAGCGGTTTTTTTATATATGTTGCGTTGGTTAGGGTTGTTGTTAGTTGAAACGGGTTTTTCTCCGTAGAGGCTTTATCGGGCTACCTCCGACAAAGCCTCTACGGAGCACAAACCGTTTCAATTACAAACAAACCGAACTACACCAAACAAACCAAAATCCACCCTCTTTTCTCGTACAATTGCCAACGTCGTAATCTCCCCACCCCGACCCTCATGCAACCATCCAGCCGACCAAATCAATTCTCGCTCCTGCGCCAACGCCGCTTCGCGCCATTTTTCTGGACGCAATTTTTCGGCGCTTTCAACGACAATGTCTTCAAGACAGCACTGTTAACAATCCTGACCTATGACGCACTAAGCTGGACCACAATGGACCCCGGCTTCCTGAATAATCTGATTCCCGGTTTGTTTATATTGCCATTCGTATTGTTCTCCGCGACATCCGGCCAATTCGCCGACAAATTCGAAAAATCCCGCATTGCCCGTTACGTAAAAGTGCTGGAAATCGCCATCATGTCAATGGCAGCGCTAGGTTGGATGACGCACACCCTCTGGCTGCTGATTGCCGCAGTAGTCGGCACGGGACTACATTCAACCCTATTCGGCCCGGTGAAATACGCCTATCTCCCGCAACAACTACACAAAGACGAACTGATCGGTGGCAATGGCGTGATCGAAATGGGTACTTTCGTCGGCATTCTGCTCGGCGAAATTCTAGGCGCCGTGTTAGTCGTACACAAACCATGGGGAATCGAATTGGTTGCAGGCGGCACGATTTTTATCGCCATCGTTGGCTGGTTTTTTAGCCGTGGCATACCCCTAACACCCGCACCCGAACCAACTTTAAAAATCAATTGGAATCCGATTACTGAAACTGCCCGAAATCTACGTTTCTCGCGCCAAAATCGGCCAGTATTTCTGGCAATGTTAGGCAATTCCTGGTTCTGGTTTTATGGTGCCATTATGCTGGCCCAGTTTCCCCTCTACGCAAAAAACTATCTACACGGCGATCACAGTGTTTTTGTTCTCTTGCTGACGATATTTTCACTCGGCGTCGGTGTCGGATCGCTGCTGTGTGAACGCCTATCGGGCCACAAAGTGGAAATTGGACTAGTCCCGTTTGGGGCGATTGGGTTGTCGGTATTTGGAGTTGAGTTGTTTCTGGCAAGTCAAAGCTATACCAACACGACGATGGTGGATTTTTTAGGCTTTTTTGCGCAGCACGGTAGCGGACGAATTTTGTTTGCCTGCCTAATGATCGGCTTATTCGGAGGTTTGTATATCGTTCCGTTATTCGCCGTCATTCAGACCCGTTCCGATCCTGCGCATCTGTCGCGCACGATTGCCGGGATGAATATCATGAACGCTTTGTTCATGGTGGTCGCTGCGTTGGTGGCGATGGTGTTGCTAAAAATGGGCCTTACGATTCCGCAGATTTTTATGGTCACGGCAATTCTGAACGCCATCGTCGCCATCTATATTTTCTCCGTCGTACCAGAATATCTGGTGCGGTTTATGGCCTGGATATTGATACATACCATTCACCGCATCCGGACAGTTGATATCAGCAGAATTCCAGAAACAGGCGCTGCGGTGCTGGTGTGCAATCACGTCAGCTACGTCGATGCGATCGTCATCATGGCAGCTAGCCCTCGACCGATCCGGTTTGTCATGGATCACCGAATTTTTAAGATACCTGTGCTGGCGTGGTTGTTTAGAAACAGCAAAGCCATCCCGATTGCTACAGCGAAAGAAAATCCTGCGTTGATGGAAAAAGGCTTTGCCGACATCGCGGCGGCGCTGGAAGATGGCGATTTGGTGTGTATCTTCCCAGAAGGAAAATTGACGGTTAACGGTGACATTAGCGCTTTCCGCAGTGGAATCAAAAAGATTGTCGAGCGCACGCCAGTGCCGGTTATTCCGATGGCATTGCGGGGTCTCTGGGGCAGCATGTTGACGCATAGCGATGGCAATCCTTTTGGCCGCTCATTCAGACGTGGACCGCTATCGGTGCTGGAGTTGGCCGTAGGGAAATCGGTCGCCCCAGCGGATGCAACGCCGGAATACTTACAGCAGAGAGTTCAGGATTTACGCGGTGAATGGAAGTGATGATGCCGTTAGCGGGTCAGAGTGAACAAACGCCTTTAGCTAGCCAGTCGCCCGTCGCGTCATCGTTACGTCCGGTGATTACGCATTGGCTGCAAGAAAAGCAGCTATCGCCTAGCGCCGCCGAACGCGCATTGCAGTTGTCGGGGGATTTGCCGACCAGCGCAGATTGGAAGCGGTTTCTGACGACCGTTTTTTTGTTTAGCGGCGCCTTGTTTCTGGTCGCTGGCGTGATATTTTTCTTCGCGTTTAACTGGCAGGCATTGCCGCGCATCGCTAAATTTAGTTTGCTGCAAGGCGTTTTGATTATCGCTGCATTGCTAGCCCGCCATTTCACGCTCGACACTTTGAAGGGACAGGTCGCTTTGCTGGCGGCGATGCTGTTATGCGGCGCATTGCTGGCCTATTTCGGTCAGACCTATCAAACCGGTGCCGACCCTTATCAACTATTTGTGACATGGAGTATTTTGATTTTTCCGTGGGTACTCGTCTCACGGCTTAATACGGCGTGGTGTCTTTGGTTAGGGTTGCTGAATCTGGGATTACTGCTTTATCTGGAGCGCGTAACGCTCGGATTTTTCGATCTGCTGGAGCTTGGTAACCGTTTGCCATTGTCGCTATTTGGACTCAATCTGGTGGTATGGGGAGGTGCGGAAATCATCTTGCATCGTAGCCATCCGCGGTCAGAAGTTGCAGCCAATCTCAACAGATATCGCCACTTTATTCGTTTCGCCGGATTGCTTTTGTTGGCGGTGCTGACGGTCGGTATTTTATCGTTCATTATTTTGCCGAAATACTTCGCTGATCGCTCAATCATGCCGCGCGTAAGTTCTATCGCGATGCTGGTCGTGTTGGCAGGATTTTTCTTGCTATATCGCAGGCGTCGCGATTTATTGCTATTGACGGGCAGTTGTCTGGCATTGATCACGATAGGCGCAGCGCAATTGATTGTCATGTTTTTTTCCGGCGGGTTTAACTGGCTTGTCGGCTTCATGATTGTTGGTTTGTTTTTAGTCAGCGCGTCTACTGCTGCGGCGCTGTGGTTGCGCAACCTGCAACGTGGATGGCAAAAAGAAGGCTTGGCATGAAGAACGAAGCGACCTTGCAAAAAGGACCTATAAGTGCCGTTGCGCGTGAGGGACCATCTTTGCTATGGCAACAACTACATGCAGACGGTTATGTCGATGCGGAACATGCGCCGCCCTCAGTCATAGAGGCGGCGGCTTCGCCCTGGTATGTGCGCGTGATGTTAGGTATTTGCGGTGGCGTCGGCGCTTTATTTTTGTTGGCTTTTTTTAGTATTTTTTTAGTCGATCATTTGATGCGCGAAGATGCCACTTTGATCACCGCCGGACTGATTTTGGTCGGATGCGCGGCGCTCATCTATCGACTGAGTACAAAGGGCGCAGCGCAAGACTTGCGGCAACAATTTGCGCTGGCCCTCAGTCTGGCCGGACAAGGCATGGCGGGTTTCTGGCTATTTGCAACGTATGGCGGCAATGTCGCGTGGCCTTTCTTCGGCATCGCGCTATGTCAGTTGTTGTTGATTGTGCTGGTGCCAAATTTTTTACACAGAGTGCTAAGCACGGTCTTTTCATTGCTGGCATTACATATTGGCTGCCTGATGTTGCTGGGGCCTAGCCCGGCGCTGCCGATTTGCGCCGGTTTGGCAGCATTATTCTGGTTGGATGAGTCCAACTTGCAAAGGCGATTGCCGCAGGCATTTTTGCCGATTGCAGTGGGGTTGACGCTGGCGCTGCTCTCTCTGGCGCTGACGTCGGTCTGGTTCCCCTATTCTTTGCTGGTGGAAGTCGGCGCTGATCATCGCTCTGATGGTTTGGGCGATAGTCTGTATCGCTGGCTATATTTGCTCGATCCGGTGGTGGTCGGCTTGATATTTTTGTCGCTGGTGCTGCAGTTGACATCATCATTGACGTTTGGGCGGCGCTGCGCAGCGTTGGTCGTTGCCCTGATATTGGCTGTTCTTGGCGGATGGGTTATCGGGCTGGTGCTGGGGGCGATGTTGATGCTGCTGGGATTTGCCCGTGGGCGGCACATGTTAACGTCGCTTGGCATTGTTGCGTCGTTAGGGTATTTGTCGTGGTTTTATTACGCGTTGGAATGGACTTTGCTGATTAAATCAATTGGGTTGATGCTGTTGGGGGCTGCTTTATTGTCAGGCTATTTCATCCTTGGTCGCCTGTCTACGGAGATCAAACATGCTTGATCGCAGCACGGTAAAACATAATCGCGGCGGCTTGATCGTTATTGGCTTAATGCTGATTCTGGCGGCGATTAATCAAGCTATCTGGCATAAAGAACAGGTTCTCTCCACTGGCCGCAGCGTATCGCTGGCGATGGCGCCGGTCGATCCGCGCTCGTTGATGCAGGGCGATTACATGGCGCTGGATTGGCAATTGTCGCGCGATATTCAAGCGGCTAGCGAGACTTTGCCAGAGTCGGGCAAGGCGGTATTGTCGGTGCCAGACAATTCGCCAGCAACATTTCTGCGCCTTGACAATGGAAAGCCGTTGGCAGCGGACGAAGCGCTGATCGAATATCGGGTGCGCAACGGTCGCATAAAAGTGGTTTCCGATGCGTATTTCTTTCAGGAAGGTCAGGGAGGGGCGTTTGAAGCGGCGCGTTATGGCCAGTTTCGGGTTGCGCCCGATGGGCAGGCATTATTGATCGGTTTGCAGGATGAACAGATGAAGAGCATCCAGCCAAGCGATGTATCGATAAAAACCTCGCCAAAAATGATGGAAAAGGCCCCAGAACCGGTCCCCGACTAACTGTAGCCCGACGTGCACTGGTAAAATTGCTGCTTCCCGCCTATTTAATCAGGATCATCATGCCCGGCAATACCTTTGGCTCGCTATTTACCGTTACCAATTTTGGCGAATCCCACGGCCCGGCGATTGGCTGCGTCGTAGATGGATGTCCTCCCGGTCTGGAATTATCGGAAGCCGATATTCAGCCGGATCTGGATCGCCGCAAGCCCGGCACATCCCGCCACGTTACGCAGCGGCAAGAACCGGACACGGTGGAGATTCTGTCCGGCGTCTATGAAGGCAAGACTACCGGCACGCCAATTATGTTGTTGATTCGCAATCAAGATCAACGCAGCAAGGATTACGGCAATATTGTCGAGACTTTCCGTCCCGGTCACGCCGATTACACGTATTGGCAAAAATACGGTATTCGCGATCCACGCGGCGGCGGTCGTTCTTCGGCACGTTTGACGGCGCCGACAGTGGCGGCGGCAGCGATTGCCAAAAAATGGTTATTACAGCAATACGGCACGACTTTTTATGGTGGTATGGGCCAGCTTGGTGAAATTCCGATTGCGTTCGAATCGTGGGAACACGTCCGCGAAAACCCGTTTTTTGCCCCGAATACCAGCCAAATCGCCGAATTGGAAGCGTATATGGATGCGTTACGCAAAGACGGCGATTCGTGCGGTGCGCGGATTAATGTCGTCGCCACCAATGTGCCGGTCGGACTGGGTGAGCCGTTGTATGACCGACTCGACGCTGATATTGCCTACGCAATGATGGGTATCAATGCTGTCAAAGCGGTTGAAATCGGTGCCGGTTTCGAGTCAGTAGTGCAAAAAGGCTCGGTCCATGGCGATGAAATCACGCCAGAAGGATTCTTGACGAATAACGCTGGCGGTATTTTGGGTGGAATTTCGACAGGACAGGATATTACGGTGACGATTGCCATCAAGCCGACCTCCAGCATCCGCACGCCACGCAAGTCTATCGACAAGCAAGGCACGCCGACTATCGTAGAAACATTTGGTCGTCACGATCCTTGCGTGGGTATTCGGGCGACGCCGATTGCCGAGGCAATGCTGGCCTTGGTGCTGATGGATCACGCATTACGCCATCGTGCCCAATGTGGCGATGTGAAAGTGGCGCGGCTGGTTGCTCCGTAGTAATTATTGTTATTAGTGGATTATTCTGGTCGGCGTTGCAGATTTTTTGGCAACGCCGCTATTTATTGCACTGCAAATGCGCTGATGCCCGCGTCATCGACGCTGATCTGACCTGCTAATATGTGCAGGGCGTTTCCTGCCCCATTCTTCACAGTCGTAGCTTTCATTGCCTTCGCTGTATCTCATTCCCACGCTATTGTTTTTACGAATCGGCGCGCCACATGTTTGATGTCATTCTGTTTTTTTGCGGCAATGTGCTGCTCGGCGCTGTTTTAGGTGCATTTGGTGGTTTGTTTGGCATCGGTGGCGGCTTAATCGCGATTCCGGTGCTGGGTATGTTGTATGGCATGGATCAACAGTTAGCGCAGGGCACCGCGTTGGTGATGATCGCGCCTAACGTTTTGATCGGCTTTTGGCGCTATCGCCAACGTAATAGTCTGGATTTGCGCGCTGCCAGTGTGCTCGGCGGTTCTGCCGTATTCGTGACGTATTTAAGCGCATGGTATGCGACGGTAATCAGCGCCGGTACGCTGCATTTTGCCTTCAATCTGTTTATGGAAGTATTGGGCTGTTATTTATTGTGGAATGTATTGCGCCGTAAGTCGCTAAAGCCAGCACGAGCCCCATTGGGGCAACGTTACTTGCCGGTAGTTGGCGTGGTGGGCGGCGCAGTGTCCGGCTTTTTTGGTGTCGGCGGCGGAGTGATCGCACCGCCTGCGTTGGTCGGGTTTTTCGGTATGACGCAAACGGCTGCGCAAGGCATGGCGTTGGCGCTAGTATCGCCGGGTGCGGTGATCGCCTTATTTACGTATGCATACGCTGGGCATGTGGATTGGAAAATCGGGATTCCGCTGGCGATTGGCGGCATATTCAGCGTTTCTGCGGGCGTGGCATTGGCACATAAATTACCGGAACGGCGTTTGAGGTTATGCTTCAGCATTGCATTGATTGTGCTAGCAGCGTGGTTGTTGTTGCGTGGTTAATGTGGATGGGCTCGACAATCCCATTGATGTCGCTATGCGATGCCAATTTACGACGATTGTATATGCCATCTTCACAGAGTTCGAAGCAGTTCTTGCTGGCCTGCGGATGTTGGCCTATCGTATATATACCGTATCTATTAGTTAAGTTTTTTGCTCGACAGGTAACACCTTATCGGGTGCTAAAGTAAACGTTTAGCGCGCTAGTCAGATGTCCCCGTTGTAGCTAGGAGACGACATGATCGAATCACTTTCGACTGCAGCGATGGCAGCTGGTTTGTCCTGGGCCAGTGGCATTCGTTTATATATGGCGTTGTTCGTCGCTGGTTTGTTCGCCAATTTAGGATGGATTACGCTTCCCCATGCGCTGAATGTTTTGCAGTCGCCCTGGGTACTTGGCGTCACGGGCTTATTGACGGCGATTGAGTTTTTAGCCGATAAAATTCCCGGTCTGGATTCAGTCTGGGATGCGGTTCAGACCTTTATCAGGATTCCTGCCGGTGCGGTTCTCAGTGCGGCTGCGATGGGACATATGGACCCGGCGTGGACGACTGTGGCGGCGCTGATCGGCGGGACTTTTGCCGCCAGCGCGCATGCTACCAAGGCTGGCAGCCGGGCGATGATCAATACTTCACCCGAACCTTTAAGCAACTGGGCCGCTTCATTCACAGAAGATTTGACCGTGCTGGGCGCATTATGGGCAGCGTTTTATCACCCGTTGCTGCTGTTTGGATTTTTGCTGGTATTCTTTATTTTTGCAATCTGGTTGTTGCCCAAGTTGTGGCGTAGTCTGCGCTGGGTTTTTCAAAGGCTTAGTACATGATTCAGCAGTCTCTACGCATGACCCAACGCGATTGGCGGGCGGGTGAATTACGGTTTTTATTAGTAGCATTGATTGTGGCGGTAGCGGCCTTATCCTCGGTCGGATTTTTTGTAGACCGGATGCGGGCTGGATTAACCCGCGATGCGCATCAATTACTCGGTGCCGATTTACTGATTGCTGCCGACCAACCGGTCAACCCCAGTTGGCGTGCCGAAGCACAACGGCGCGGTCTGACAATTGCCGACACGATCGTATTTCCCAGCATGGCCTTGGCTGGTGAGGGCGACGATGCGCGTTCTCAATTAGCATCGTTGAAGGCCGTTTCCAACGGTTATCCCTTGCGCGGCAATCTGCGTATCGCTGATAAGCCTGACAATAATGGCGTCCTTACGCGCACTGTTCCTGCCAAGGGCACAGTATGGGTCGATCAGAATATCCTCACTGCATTAAACCTGCCGATCGGCGCGTCGCTCAAACTCGGCGATAGTAGTTTTACGATTGCCCATATTCTGGCAGTTGAGCCGGATCGTGGCAGCGGCTTCGTCAATTTTTCGCCACGCGTAATGTTATCGATGGCCGATCTGGTAGCGACCCATTTGGTGCAAGACGGTTCACGCGTTACTTATCGTTTGCTGCTGGCGGGGGCTGCGCCTGCAACGCAGGCATTTCAGGATTGGGTAGAGACCGCGATTGCACGCGATAACGTCAAAGGTGTGCGGATAGAATCACTGGAAAATGGTCGTCCCGAGATGCGGTCTACATTGGATCGGGGCGAGCAGTTTCTGTCTTTGGTAAGCTTGTTATCCGCAATGCTGGCGGCGGTTGCCATTACGATGGCGGCGCGGCGTTTTATGCTTCGTCACTTGGATGCTTGCGCGATGTTGCGCTGTCTGGGTTTGACCCAGAATCAGGTCACGCAGCTCTATCTGTATGAGTTTTTATTGATCGGCTTGGTTGGCAGCATTCTTGGTGCGCTGGTGGGTTTTGGGGCGCATTTTGTGTTGCTGGAATGGCTGGGAAAATTTGTATCGCATGATTTGCCTGCTGCCAGCGTCATCCCCGGATTGCAGGGCATTGCTACCGGCTTGCTGTTGCTGCTGGGGTTTGCGCTGCCGCCGATTTTGCAGCTTCGCAATGTCCCGCACAATCGTGTGATCCGGCGCGAGCAAGATGCACCGCAAGCGATGGTGCTGGCCACCTATGGCTTAGGCACACTGACCTTTATCGGGTTGCTGTTATGGCAAGCGGGCGACGTTAAATTAGGCTTGCTGACAGCGCTTGGATTTTTGGGTGGGTTTGCGGCCTTTGCGTTGATTTCCTGGCTGGCATTGAAGTCATTACGGTATTTGCGTGGCGCACTAAAACATCCTAGCTGGCGCTTTGCGCTGACCGGTTTGCAACGGCGTCCGGGCGCGACCATCGTCCAGATCGTCGCATTAGCGCTAGGCCTGATGGCGCTGTTATTGCTGACGGTGATCCGTGGGGACCTGATCGGAGCGTGGCGTCAGGCGACCCCGCCAGATGCGCCAAATCGCTTCGTGATTAATATTCAGCCGGAACAGGAGAAGGACGTTAACCAGCGGTTGATTGCTGGCGGCGTGCCGCAGCCGAATATGTATCCGATGATTCGTGGCCGCCTGACCGAAATCAATGACAAGGCTATCACCGCTGCAACTTACACTGAAGATCGGGCGCAGCGTTTGGTGGAGCGTGAATTTAACTTGTCGACGATGGCCGATGTTCCGCCAAAAAATAACCTCGTCGCGGGCACCTGGTATAAGGATGATCAACCAGAGGCGTCGGTGGAAGAAGGGTTGGCAAAGACCTTAAATCTAAAACTCGGCGATAAATTGACCTTTGATATCGCCGGACAAACGGTCAGCGCACCGATTACCAGCTTGCGTAAATTGGAGTGGGGCTCGATGCAGGTGAATTTCTTCGTGATTCTGAATCCTAAGGCGATGGTGGATATGCCAAGGACCTGGATTACGGCGTTCCATTTGCCGCCTGCGCATAGCAATCTCGGGAATCAATTGACGCGTGACTTTCCGAACCTGACGGTGGTGGATATCGGCAGCATCATCAAGCAATTGCAAGACGTAATCGATCAGGTTGTTGCTGCGGTGGAGTTTCTGTTTTTGTTTACGTTGGCCTCGGGTGGACTGGTGTTGTATGCAGCGTTGTTGAGTTCGCAAGGGGAACGCACGCGCGAAGCCGGATTGCTGCGCGCTTTGGGCGCGACCAGAAAACAGTTATCGCATGCGCAATGGATTGAGTTTGCATTGATTGGTTGTCTGGCCGGGTTTTTGGCGGCTAGCGGTGCGGCTGCGACAGGATGGGCGTTGGCGCATTACGTGTTCAGCTTTACCTGGACTTTCAGTCCGTGGATTTGGATTGCCGGCATGGCGATCGGCGCGGCTTGTACGTTTATTGGCGGCTGGATAGGATTGCGCAGCGTGCTGTCGCGACCGCCTTTGGAGACCTTACGCGAGGCTTGAATCTGTCTGTAATCGAGCTGTAATCCGTTACCGTTGAAAGCAATAAAAACGGCCCGTTCTGGTCCGTTTTTATTACTTAAGAATTCGGTAGGTTACAGACGAATCGTAGAATCCTCGCCGCAAATGTCACGCTGAATGATTGTCATTCTTTTGCATACTATTAAAGCGCTTCGCCCTGTAAATCTGCTTTGAGAGCGCTCATTTCTTCTCCCAGTTCGACCAGGTCAAGCTTGCTTTTTTTGGCTTTAGGAAACATGTCGGTTTCTTCTTCCTCGACATGGTGTTCAATTTGTTCTGACAAGACGTGGACTTTTGCATCGTAAAGATCGTCGCCCGGATCCATCATTTCAATTTCTGCGATCAAGTCCTTGGCGCTGGCATGTTCTACCAGCGCCTCATCCATCAGATCATCCTCTCCAATCGCTTTTCGCACCGCAGGATAGAAAATCTTTTCCTCTATCTGCGTATGTAATGTCAGCGCCTCGCAAATCTGATCGGCGAGTTGTTTTTTCTTGGCCTTTGATCGATCTGTCAGATCTTCGAATTGTTTGAACATCGCTTTAACGTCTTTATGGTCTTTGACCAGCATACTGACGGCATCTTTTGCGGAGTTTGCGTTTTTCATAGCCTATCCTTTCAAAGGGACGAAGAGCACTATTTTTCAAGGGTCCGGGGGCCAGGCAGGGAACGGAGCACACGGAGTTGTCGCGTGTCGTGTCGATTGCCTAAAACCTGCCTAAGTAAGATTAAAAACCAGATGTAGATGAGATACGGCACAGGCCGCGTCCATGCATTCCGGAAGCGACCTTTAGCCTGAAGAAATGTGATGCACCTAACTTCTTATTAATGCTTGGTATCAACTTTTTCAGTGCCGTCCGGATTCAGCGTTGATTGGGACATATTGTTTTTTTGCATTTTTTTCTTCATATGCTTTTTCTTGGTCATATCGCTTTTGCTCATGCTGCTGCCGGTGCTTGCGTCGTCAGTGGCGGTTTTGCCCATACCGCTGCTTGGCATGGATTGAGCATCCGGTTGCGTCGTGTTTTGCGCAAACGTCGGAAGAGTCGTGCTAGCGACCAGGGCGGCGAAGGACAGCATTAAGATTTTCTTCATTTGTTGCTCCTATTAAATAGTGTAAATAATGCACGCGGCGAGGTGCTAATCGTCGATAAGTCAACGCTGTGATGCGTTATCGAAAAATTATCTGCTCCATGTTAAGGAGCAGATGGACGGAGATGTGCCTGCAGAAACAGTGAGTTCAGTTAGTTCTCACTGCGATTGAATAGCTTTGCGAGAACGTAGCCTAAAGCTAACGCTAATCCGATAGAAACGGCCGGGCTCTCACGTACATAGCGGCGGCCAGTTTCTGCGTAACGTTGATAAGTTTCGGTTAATTCGTGCGTGCGCTGGGCTAATTTTTCAGTAGCCACGGTGAGCGCGCTGGACACTTGATCGACGCCGGTATGCGCATTGGCAGCAAGATTGTCAACGGCGGGTTTAGCGTTTTCGGCGGCTTTGTCAATGCCATGGTGCAAGTCATCGCTTTTGTCTTTGATGCGGGATGCTACGCCATCGCGTAGTTGGTTAACATTCCCTTCGCTGTCTGATATTGAATTCATGATCAATTTCCTTTCGAAGAAAATTTGGGTACTTTTGAGTAGATTTCTTTGCTCGGCTGGCTTGCCAAGAAACGTTGCCGTGCTTCTAACAACTGAGATAGTAAATATGACTACTTGCAGCAATACTTGCGATACTGAGGTTGAGTAAATAGTAGTAGATGCATGCGGCCGGAACTATCAGTGAAATGCTTGTCTTCCCGTAGGAAACAATAACGTGTGCTGGTTTTTTTGACCTACAAGAGGATATTGGAGAGGGGGATGTGGGCTGTCCGAATATTTCAACGCGGGTTGCGTTATCATTCCGTTCTATGACTATTGATAAAAATTCCTCTATTACCGACCTTACCGCAGAGTCGGCACAACCGCCTTCTCTGTATGCGCTAATCGGCGGCGGCGAACGTTTGCGTGAACTAGTTGATCGCTTTTACGATTTAATGGATCTGGAACCTGATTTTGCCGGTATTCGGGTATTGCATCCGACTTCGCTGGATGGTTCTCGGGATAAATTCTTTTGGTTTTTGTCGGGCTGGAGTGGCGGCCCCGATTTATTTGTTGAGCGGTTTGGTCATCCTCGATTGCGCGCGCGCCATTTACCGTATGCGATTGCCACGCCAGAGCGGGATCAATGGCTGCGTTGTATGGCATTGGCGATGCAGGACGTCGGAATGGATGAGGGATTGCAGCAGCGTTTGCTGGCCTCTTTTTTTGATACTGCGGATTGGATGCGCAACAAAGCCGATAAGGTCGAGGCTTAAATCTCGTGCTCTCGTGCTGAGTCAGCATATTTTTTCAACGGGTTGCCGATGCAGCCCCTTTTTTTTGAATCGACCCCATGACGTCAACTGCGTTAATTGTTTTATTTATTCTTGCGATCATCATCGTCGCGCTGCAAGTGTTTACCATTTTCCGCAGCAATCGCAGCGGTGCCGATGCCGATTCTCATCTGCTGCAATTGACGCAGTTAAAAGATGATTTGCTGCGTCGCCAGCAAGATATCGCCGAGCGCAATGAACGCGAACTGCGTGATCAGGTGCAAACCAGTGCGCAGGGTACGCGTCAGGAAATCGGCGCAAGTTTTGGACAATTGCAACAGACGCTGGTGGCGCAAATGACCAGCGTCGCCACACTACAAAATAGTCAAATCGATGCTTTCGCGCAGCAACTAGTCCGACTCAATGAAACGAATGCACAGCAACTCGACAGCATGCGGCTGGCGATGCATCAGCAAGCGCAGACCAGTCGTGAAGAGCAGGCTTTGTCGTTGCAGCGTTTTGGTGAGACGTTAAATCAGACTTTGGCGACACTGACTGAATCGAATGCCCAACGCATGTCCGAAATCCGAACGACGCTTGAAGCTAAAATTAAAGACTTGCAAAATGACAACGGTTTGCGGTTGGAAGAAATGCGTAAGACGGTGGATGAGAAACTCCACGCCACCCTAGAAAAACGGCTGGGAGAATCGTTCCAGATCGTCTCTGACCGTTTGGAAAAAGTACATCAGGGTTTAGGTGAAATGCAGCAATTGGCGATTGGTGTCGGCGATTTAAAGCGGGTTCTGACGAACGTCAAAACCCGTGGAACGTGGGGTGAAGTTCAGCTTGAAATGCTGTTGGAGCAGGTCTTGACGCCAGAGCAATATGCGAAAAATGTCGAGACTGTTCCGGGCAGCGGAGAGCGGGTTGAGTTCGCGATCAAATTGCCAGGAAGCGATGATGGCAATACGCCTGTTTGGATGCCGATTGATGCCAAATTTCCGAAGGAGCAGTACGAGCGTCTATCGGAGGCGGCTGATCGTGCGGATGCGGAAGGCGTCGCCTTGGCTGGACGTGAGTTAGAGCGCGCGGTGCGCGGTGAAGCTAAAACCATCGCTGAAAAATATCTGTCGCCGCCGCTTACTACTGATTTTGCAATTCTCTTTTTGCCGACTGAAGGTTTGTATGCAGAAGTCATGCGGCGTCCCGGTTTGTCCGACGATTTGCAGCGCATTCATCGTATCAGCATCGCTGGCCCATCGACGTTATCGGCGCTGCTGAACAGTTTGCAGATGGGATTCAGAACGTTGGCGTTAGAGAAGCGTTCGTCGGAAGTCTGGCAAGTATTGGGTGCGGTTAAGACCGAATTCAGTAAATTTGGCGACGTCTTGGCCGCAACCAAATTGACCCTTGAGCGCGCTGCAAAAAATATCGATCAGGCTGAAGTGCGTAGTCGGCAAATGGCGCGTAAATTGAAATCGGTGGAGGCAATGCCGAGCGAAGCCGCACAAATATTGCTAGGTAAGGACACCGCGCAATTGCAAGACGAAGAAATTTGATTCGAGGAATTTTGATCTTTGCACTGCCGTCAATGCTGTCACGACAGTGCAAAGTAAACATTCAGCGTATTCAGCCTGACTTAAGTCACATCGAGTACAAGCGAAGTGTGATTTAAATCAAGCCATCAAACAAAATCACATCTACCTGATCACCAATTCCAACATCGCTTTGATTATGCGCTAAAACGATCATGCAATTGGCTTCGGCCATTGAGCGCAGAATCCCTGAACCCTGGGCGCCTGTTGGTTTGACCGACCATTCACCGTTGGTTTGACGTGACAATATGCCGCGCTGATATTCGGTACGTCCCGGCTTTTTTCGTATGGCCGATGCAGACGATACTTGCATGAGTGGCAGAGGTGCAGGATGCGCTCCCATCAAGTGATGTAAGGCATCGCGTGCAAAAAAATAAAACGACACCATCACGGCGACCGGATTGCCGGGAAGACCAAAAAAAACTGCCGGTTTGCCAGAGCTGTTAATGGTGCCAAACGCCAGCGGGCGACCGGGGCGCATGCCGATTTTCCAGAATGCGACCTCACCTAATTTGGCCATCATTTGCCGCGTGTGGTCTGCATCGCCAACGGAGACGCCGCCGGAAGTAATAATCGCATCGGCATTTTCAGCGGCGTTAATGAATGCCGCTTCCAAAGCAGCCGGATCGTCAGCTACGACGCCGATATCGATGATGTCGCAGCCTAAGCGGGTCAGCATGCCGTACAGCGTGTAGCGATTGGAGTCATAGACACAGCCGGGATCGAGCACTTCACCGACCGACCGCAATTCATCCCCAGTGGAAAAGAAAGCGACGCGCAAACGTCGTTGAACGGGGATTTCAGCGATCCCTAATGAGGCTAACAGGCCAAGATCGGCCGGACGCAAAATGCGTCCCTTTTTTAATGCCGCAGCGCCGACTTGCAAGTCTTCTCCGGCCAGACGGCGGTTGGCGCCAGCCTTCACCGCACCGAACGCAATCGTGATTGCTTTGGAAGACGTAGCATCGCTAGCGTGGTCGATGACGCTGACAAACTCCTGAGGAATCACCGTATCGAGACCCACCGGCATTAATGCCCCTGTCATGATGCGTATCGCCTGACCGTTGCCGACTGTGCCTTCATAGGCCCATCCTGCGTGCGCCGTACCGATGACTTCTAATACCGTGGCACCTTCTGCGCGCAAATCCTCGCCGTGAAACGCGTAGCCATCCATGGCCGAATTATCGTGCGCGGGGACATTGATAGGCGAAATAATATCGGTAGCAAGTACCCGATCAAGTGCGCTGCGGATGGCCACCTTTTCCATCGCATTGATGGGGCTGATGCAGTTGCGGATAATGGCTTGCGCGTGGGTGACTTGTAATGCTTCCGGATCGTAATCGGAAACGCAACTGATCGCCTGCGTTAATGCTGATGCTGGAGGAGGTGTCGCCGGAGTATCGGATGGGATGCGCTTTGTCATTAGTTGTTATCTGCTTCACGTAATTCATCGGGCGTATTGATATTGCGAAATGCCAGTGCATCGGCGAATAGCACTTCTGTGTAATGCTGACGTCGATACCAGGTTTCGATTTTACGTCCCCCTTCATCTAAAAACTGTGTCAAATCGGTAATTAATGCCGACTTTAACAACATGAACACTGGTTGTGCTTGTTTTTTATCGCCATGTTGGTCGACGACAGTGGTTGCGGCGACAGCAAGATCAGCATCGGCACTTTCAAATGCTGCCGATAATTGCGACACCAGATCCACAGGTAAGAAGGGCGAGTCGCAGGGAGCTATAACCAAATAAGGCGTTTGACAGTGGCGCAGCCCAGCCTGTATTCCGGCCAAAGGACCGGAAAAATCGGTATTTTCATCAGGCAAAACCGGCACGCCGAAGGCAGCATAGGCATCTAGATTACGGTTGGCGTTGATCATCAGCGCGCCGACTTGCGGCGTTAATTTGGAGATCACGTGCGCGACCATCGTCATGCCGTTGAGTGTTTGCAATCCTTTGTCGACACCGCCCATGCGACTGCCGCGGCCACCGGCGAGAATAAGTCCTGTGATCTGATCGGGCTGCATAATGGCGGTGGTCCGGATAGAGGCTATGAATGAAGACGCGAGGACGCGTCAGTTTAAAGTCTGGGTAGAGGCTAAGGTCTGAGATAGAGATGACCAAAGTTGGTCGAACGGAGGTTACTTGGAATTATCCGCCGATGTACGACATTTCTACTTTTTTTCTTGGCGGAGCCAGTCCGTCAGTGTTTAGAGTGCGTAGTTCTGAGTAGCGGTCATTTCTGACGCGCCATAGTTGGCCGATGACGGTCGAGAGTTCTGCATCGCTGCCATTGCCACGCAATAAGGCCCGTAAATCGTGCCCCTCAGTGGCGAATAAACAAGTGTACAACTTACCTTCGGTCGATAATCGCGCACGACTGCAATCGCTACAGAAGGCTTGCGTGACGCTGGAAATCAAGCCGATTTCACCGTCACCGTCTTGATAGCGCCAGCGTTGGGCGGTTTCGCCGGTGTAATTGGCGGCTAACGGCGCCATCGGGAAAACGTTTTGCAGACGTTGGATGACTTCTGCGGAAGGCACGACCTCGTCCATTTTCCAACCATTTGAAGTACCAACATCCATGTATTCGATAAATCGCAGAATGAATGGCGATGTCTTGAAATAACGTGCCATCGGCAAAATTTCCTGATCGTTGACACCACGCTTAACGACCATATTGACTTTAATCGGTCCAAGTCCAACCTGATGCGCCATGTCGAGTCCATGCAATACGTCAGCTACAGGGAAATCGGCATCGTTCATCTTTTTAAAGATGTTTTCGTCGATTGCATCCAGCGACACAGTGACACGATTTAGTCCGGCATCCTTGAGCGACTGTGCCTTTTTTGCCAGCAGCGAACCATTGGTGGTAAGCGTCAGATCGATATCTTTTCCGTCTGGCGTTCTTAGTGCACTGAGCTTCTCGATTAACTTTTCGATATGTTTACGTAGCAATGGCTCGCCGCCGGTCAGGCGGATTTTCTGAACGCCATGCGCGACAAAAAGACTCGCTAAACGGGTAATTTCTTCGAATGACAGAAGATCCGTGTGCGGTAGGAATGTGTAATTTTTATCAAAAACTTCTCGTGGCATGCAATACACGCAGCGGAAATTGCAGCGATCGGTCACTGAGATGCGCAAGTCATGCAAGGGCCGTCCTGAAACATCCGTTATCAAACCGGTAGGGGTTTCAAGGGTGGTCGGAAGACCGGGAGGAAGCAGTCGTTGATCGATCAGCGGGATGACTTTTTTAGTCATAGTGTCTATCTGAAAAATACTGGAAATGGCATGCAACTTTACCTCTTTGCGCTATGGATAGATCTTTACGCAAGATACCACGGTGGCAAATTCTTGGTGCTCGGCGACGAAATTCTGGACGATAAAAAAGGGAGTTTTTCTACTCCCTCTTTGTCTTTCTAACGCAGATTTAGTCAGTGGGGAAGAGCGTTGCCTACCCGCCCTTATCATCCCACTAATTAATCGATCTTCTGCACGTTCATATGCAACTTATTGCCGATGCTCGGTTTCGATCTGGACCAATGGTTCATCCACTAACACTGGTTGCGGTTTGCGTTCACGTGGAGCACGCGGTGCAACCACGATGTTAGCTGCTGCTTCCTGCGCTGCACGTAATTTAGCTGGATCGGTCGCTGCCAATGTCAAACCGGCAGAGGCCAATACGCTTTGCAAATCATCGACTGGAGATGACGTTGATGAAACGGCTGCTGGCGCTGGGGTCGGTGCTGAAGGAACCGGTTGTGCCACAGCGGCAATTACTGGTTCTGGTTCGACTGCAACCGGTGCAACTGTGGCTGGTGCTGCGGCAGTCGGCGCTGTCGCAACCGGCTCTGCTGCCACTTCTTCAACGACCGCAGGCGCGTGAACTGTTTCGCTTACTTCGTTTACTTCGCTTAACGAAGTTGCTTCAGTTACCTTAGGTGCTTCAATGACTTCTTCCTTTGGTGTCTGGAAAGAAGGCGTTTCAGCAACTTCTGGCAACGCGGCAATGACAGGTGCAGCTGGTATGTCGGCAACTGGTTCAGGAGCATTGACTGCCTCTGCTTCTGCTTCTGTTACTGGGGTTGCCGGCGCTACCGGCGCAGCGAATATTTCTTTCGCGGCTTCTACCTCAGGCTGTGTGTCGATCACTTCAGCAACGGGTGCAACATGCTGCGGAGCGGTTGGTGCAGCGACAGCAACTGTGAGCGGGCTTGGGACAATTGGCGCTGACGCTACAGTTGTTGCAGCCGTTTCGTGCGCTGCTTCTTCCGTACGCTCTTGAGCCGTCACAACATGGGCTAACACTGGCGTTGCAATCAATGCTGCTGCCGCTGTTACTGTGGCGACGGTAGCAACGGTGCTAACTTCTTCATTGGCGGCAACGGCATGGCTAACTTCAATGGTGTTGTTTTCAACAGCATCACCATTCTCGTCTAGCAAGCTTTCGCTACCTTCAACACCGGTCTCGTTCGTATCGCGATCTCTGCGGTTACGGTTGCGGCCACCGCGACGACGACGACGACGTGGTTCTTCGCCTTCTGCTGCTTCGCCTTCGGCACGTGGAGCGCTTGCATCGAACGCTTCGATGTCAGCAGTTTTCGCCGCGACAACTTCTGCTGCAACCAATGGTGTTTCAACAATTGGTGTGCTTGGCAGTGCTTCTTCCTTCTTGACTTCGCTCACAACTTCTTTGCGCTCTTCCCGTGGAGGACGCGGCGCGCGCTCGGCACGTTGGCGACCTTCTGGACGGGCTTCACTAGGCTCGCGTGGCTCTTTTGGTTCACGTGGTGGGCGCGCTTGACGTTGCTGTGCTTTGGCCTCTGCGGCGGCAGCAATTGCGACGTCTGCTACTGCGATTGGCTTTTTAGCACTGTTGGCATTTTCTTCACGTACTTCAACCGGTGCGCCTTCTTCGTCACGATCACGATTACGGCCGCCGCGGCTGCGACCACGCTGGCCACGGCCATTGCGATCGTTGCCACGTTCGGTGCGGTCACGCGCTTGAGGCGGTTTAGCGGCTGTTACAGTTGGTGTAGCAACAACTGTTGTTGCCGGTTTCTTGGTGAAGAACGCGATGATCTTGGCAATCAAACCTTCGCCGGTGTTGGCAATCGTTGGTGCCACGGCCGGTGCGACAGTCACTGGTTTGCGTTCAACGATAGGTGCTGGTTGGTCAGGGGTAATGCCCTTGACGACGGCTTCCTGACGCGGTTTGCCTTCTTCTTTTTGACGCTTGCTGTAACCGATATCGGTGTCAGCTTGCTCTGCCATGTTGTAGCTGGCCTGAGTTTCTTCCAAACGCGGATCGTCATGCTTCAGACGTTCCAGTTTGTAATGAGGGGTTTCCAGATGTTTGTTCGGGATCAAAATCACGGCAACGCGGTGACGTGTTTCGATTTTGAGAATCTCGCCACGCTTTTCATTGAGCAAGAAACCTGCAACATCGACTGGCGCCTGAACATGAATGGCGGCCGAGTTTTCTTTCATTGCTTCTTCCTGGATGATGCGCAGGACTTGCAAGGCGGACGATTCGATATCGCGGATGTGACCCGTACCGTTACAACGTGGGCAGGTTACATGGCTGCCTTCGGATAACGAAGGACGCAGGCGCTGACGGGACAATTCCATCAAGCCGAAGCGTGAAATCTTGCCCATTTGTACACGAGCACGATCGTAGCGCAGCGCATCTTTCAGGCGTGTTTCGACTTCACGCTGGTTCTTCGAATTCTCCATGTCGATGAAGTCGATGACGATCAAACCACCCAAATCGCGTAAACGCAATTGGCGGGCGACTTCTTCAGCCGCTTCGCAGTTGGTGTTAAAGGCCGTGGTTTCGATGTCACTGCCGCGGGTTGCGCGGGCTGAGTTGACGTCGACTGATACCAGGGCTTCGGTGTGATCGATCACAATCGCGCCGCCGGATGGCAATGGCACAGTGCGGGAATAGGCTGTTTCGATCTGATGTTCGATCTGGAAACGCGAAAACAGTGGCACGTCATCGTGGTAGCGCTTGACGCGGTGAACCATGTCCGGCATCACGTGCGCCATGAATTGCTGTGCTTGTTCGTGAATTTCGTCGGTGTCGATCAGGATTTCGCCGATATCCGGTTGGAAATAGTCGCGGATAGCGCGGATGACCAATGACGATTCTTGATAAATCAGGAAAGCGCCGTTACCTTGCGTGCCAGCGCCTTCGATTGCGCGCCAAAGCTGCATCAGGTAATTCAAATCCCATTGTAGTTCGTCAACATTACGGCCAATACCGGCGGTACGGGCAATGACTGACATACCTGATGGCAGGTCCAGCTTGTCCATCGTCTCGCGCAGTTCCTGGCGGTCTTCACCTTCAACGCGACGGGAAACCCCACCACCACGTGGGTTATTAGGCATTAATACCAGGTAGCGACCGGCCAGTGAGACGAAAGAGGTCAGGGCGGCGCCTTTGTTGCCGCGCTCTTCCTTTTCGACCTGGACCATGATTTCCTGGCCTTCGCGCAGGGCTTCTTTAATCGAAGCGCTGCGGACATCGACGCCTTCTTTAAAATAGGTGCGGGCAACTTCTTTGAACGGTAAGAAACCGTGGCGTTCTTCGCCGTAATTGACGAAGCAGGCTTCCAGCGACGGCTCGATACGGGTAATCACACCTTTGTAAATATTGGACTTGCGTTGTTCGCGTCCGGTGGTTTCGATATCGATGTCGATGAGCTTTTGCCCGTCAACAATCGCTACGCGCAATTCTTCTTGCTGCGTAGCATTAAACAACATGCGTTTCATTTTTTCACTCCGTGACCCTGGGGCCATTTTGATGCCGCTTAATATTGCAAAAAAGCAATACTTCCAGCGGCAGAATACAGGGATGTACGCAAGGATGGAGTGTTTGGGAGGCGGGAATTGCCTTGGTGTGTCAGCGCAACGATGTCGCTGAGGGCACAACGGGGCGCGTATGCAGTGACGCCGTATGCTGAACATTACCAGCGCTCACCGTGTCAGTGTCGTGCATAGTGCAATTACACATTGCGAGCATGATATCTGGGGGTGGGCGGCTTGGCAGGTTTAAAAAAAACATTTGTTCAGCAAAAACGGCGTTATGTTCACTACACTTACTAGCGAGCCCGTCACTTACCGCCTCAAACTCTGAGACGTGTGCCGGGCTCGCCAGACTTTATCCTATTCATCCAAACATACTGTCCAACAACCGTGCGCGTTATCCGATGACAACTACGGTGCGACCTTGACTCGCGCAGGGGTGATGCGTACACATTTTTCCATCAAATTTGCAAATTGGCGAGGCTGGTGGAGACGCCCCTGTGTAGAATGGTCTTTTTATTCTTACACCAACAGCCGTTTTGTAACAGCTGTGAAACAATTATATATTCAAAATGAAGGACTTAGCGAGATTTTCTGGCGTAAGGGCTGAGGGGCGCCGTGATGGGCGAACTCAGGGCAAGGCACAGGCGCGGAACCCAGCCGCGACCAAGTATAAAACCGTCCCTCAAAGTAAAGTCATTGAGGCGCCTAATGTGATTAAGAAAGTTGCCGTCGCACCCGCTCCACCCGCCGTTCCAGTCATTGCTCCACAGGTGCAATTCGTTACTATTTCAGACGAAGAAGCAGGTCAGCGGATTGATAACTATTTATTACGTGTTTGCAAGGGCGTGCCGAAAAGTCATATTTATCGGGTACTGCGCTCAGGCGAGGTACGGGTAAATAAAGGCCGGATTGATCAAATGTATCGATTAATGGCTGGCGATATTTTGCGCGTTCCCCCAATTCGTATCGCGGAGAAAGCCGAGAAAACCGCACCGGGCGCAGAATTTAAAATATTGCTCGAAGATAACCATTTGCTTGTCATCGATAAGCCAGCGGGCGTCGCCGTTCATGGCGGCTCCGGCGTCAGTTATGGGGTCATCGAGCAACTTAGGGCCTCGCGTCCCGATGCCAAATTTCTGGAATTGGTGCACCGGCTGGATCGTGATACGTCGGGTATTTTGTTGTTGGCAAAGAAACGTTCTGCGTTGACTAATTTGCATGAGCAGATGCGCGATGGCGATACAGATAAGCGCTATCTCGTGTTGGTGCAGGGTGATTGGAAAAACGCCCGTCAACATGTAAAGTTGCCTTTACATAAATATACCGCTGCGGACGGCGAACGCCGCGTAAGGGTGCAGGAAGGCGGTCAGGAGTCGCACACCATTTTTAATCTGATCCGACGGTATGGCGATTTTGCCTTGCTTGAGGCGGAATTGAAGACCGGGCGCACGCATCAGATTCGGGTGCATCTTGCCTCTAGCGGTTTTGCGATAGCGGGCGATGACAAATACGGTGATTTTGCGTTAAATCGCGCTTTGCAAAAAGCCGAGGGCGACCGAATTGCATTGAAGCGGATGTTTTTACATGCCTATCAGATAACATTTACGCACCCCGAAAGCGGTAAAGCCGTGACGTTGAAAGCCAAGTTGCCACCGGAGTGTGAACGTTTCCTGAAAAGTTTACCCCAAGTAAGCGTCGCAGCAGAGCAGGCTGAGGGCGATTAAAATGGCGGGCACAGGGCGATCAGGCATTAAGAGTTATTTTGCCGCATCGCCCAAAACCAATTTTCTATAGATTTATAAGGAGCTGGCAAGTTAACTGCCAGAAATATGGCGCGAAAAAGTTTTGATTTAATTGTGTTCGACTGGGACGGCACGTTGATGGACAGCACGGCCACGATCGTCAAATGTATTCAGGCAGCCGCAAAAGATTTAGGCTTATTGGTGCCTGACCGTAAAGCGGCTTCGCATGTGATTGGTCTTGGATTAGCTGAGGCCTTGCAGATGGCATTGCCTGGCTTGGAAGCGCATCTTTATCCTCGCGTAGTTGAGCGTTACCGCTACCATTATCTGGCCCAGGATCAGGATTTAACGCTTTTTGATGGCGTCCGTGAAATGTTGGCCGATCTCTCTCAGCAAGGTTATTTTCTGGCTGTGGCGACGGGCAAAAGCCGGGTTGGATTAAATCGTGCGTTACATGCGACTAATTTGTTGTCGGTATTCGATGCAACGCGATGCGCTGACGAGACTTTTTCCAAGCCGCATCCAGCGATGCTGCAAGAACTAACGCGTGAATTGGGGCAGGATTTGAAGCGTACAGTCATGATCGGGGATACCACGCATGATTTGCAAATGGCTATCAATGCAGGAGCAACGCCGTTAGCTGTCGATTACGGCGCGCATCCGATAATCGAGCTCAATGCCTTGCAACCTGTGTTCACTGCCAGTTCAGTTGTGCAATTACATGCTTGGCTAAATGACAATGGCTAATTGATTGCAGATTGCAGGTTGATATGACAACTAATTTGATACCCATCTGTTCTTCGTCTGAACTGGTTGAGCGTGGTCGGGGAGTGCGCTTCGCGGTCCGTGTGGATGGGCAAGCGGCCACTGCCTTTGTGGTGCGATATGACAACATGGCCCATGGTTATTTGAATCGTTGTGCGCATGTGCCGATAGAATTGGATTGGAACGAGGGCGATTTTTTTGAGTCCAGCGGCTTATATATAATGTGCGCCACACACGGCGCCGTGTACACGCCTGATAAAGGTAAGTGTGTTGGTGGCCCTTGCAAAGGCGCTAGTTTGCGTAAGCTGGCGGTTGAAGAAAACGATAATCAGGTATTCTGGCGTCCTGACGACTATGTCAATGCACCCGAAGGGCAGCCGTTTCCTGAAGCAATCTGATTATTCCGACAACATAATTTCTCGGAATGAGCGTAATAACAATTTGTAAAAGCGATATTTAAAATATGGAAAATGCAAAAAAAGAAGGCTGGGAACGGGATTTACTAGAAAAATTGGCAACGGCATCTTTGCGTGAGCAACGTGCGCGTCGCCGCTGGGGAATTTTCTTTAAGCTGGCAACTTTTTGTCTGATCGGCTTTGGTTTTTGGTACGCCGCGCATTACGAGAGCGCCGACACTCCAACAGTTGGCCGACATACCGCGTTGGTTAAACTGAATGGCACTATCGATGCAGATGGCAACGGCTCGGCGAATGTACTGATTCCCGCGCTTGATAATGCATTTGCGGCAAGTGATTCAGTGGGTGTCATTTTACGTATTAATAGTCCTGGCGGTAGTCCTGTGCAGGCGGGAATCATCAATGATGAAATCGGTCGGCTACGCAAAGAATATCCAAAAAAACCGCTCTACGTTGTAGTAGATGAAATGTGCGCTTCTGGTGGTTATTACATCGCTGCCGCTGCTGACAAGATTTATGTCAACAAGGCCAGTATTGTTGGTTCTATAGGCGTCCTGATGGATGGCTTCGGTTTTACTGGCTTGATGGAAAAACTGGGTGTGGAGCGGCGCTTGTTAACGGCTGGCGAGAACAAAGGATTTCTCGATCCATTTAGTCCAATGAGCGAGACACAGAAGGGCTATGCGAAAGAAATGCTGGGCGAAATTCATCAGCAATTTATCGACGTTGTGCGTAAAGGTCGTGGCACGCGTTTGAAAGAAACACCGGAAACATTTTCGGGCTTATTTTGGACCGGCAGCAAGGCTGTTGATATGGGATTGGCAGATGGATTCGGTACTGTCGAAAGCGTCTCCCGCGATATTCTTAAAGCGGAAGATGTTGTCGATTACACGAAGAGTGAAGGTTTGCCTGAGCGCGTGTTGAAGAAGTTTGGCGTAGCGGTTGGCGCAGGTGTTGTCGAGTCAATGATGAGTTCGCAGAAGCCTGTGTTACGTTAATATTATGATAATTGTTTAGTTAATTAAAGACGACTTAGCGAATAAGTCGTCTTGCACTTTCGTAATACTGTCTTATAGTGAAGGTACATTCAGAACAGTTACTTCGGGAGGCGAATATAGAGACCACACTATCGTTAGCCATTCAACAGTAATTTTTTCCGGTACTAAATTGACGGCTCCAAAGCGATACACCCCTTGCGATGGAATGACAATTTGAAGACTGGATACACACTGCATTTAGATGCGGCCCCGAGAAGTTTTCGACTTCTCAAGATTATGTCTTTCGAGACAAGCAAATCCGGCGACAGCGCAATACTGTCGCCGTTTTTCATTTTGTTTGAAGTATCTTGATGTTGATGGGATGCTGATTTTTTCGGTTTGGACGCATGGCCGAGTCTGTTGATTCCCCGCAAAAAAATAAAGCGAAAAACGTTTCGCGCAGAGTCGATTTTCTTGCGCGCATTCCTTCATTAGAATTAATGGCACGCGGAGTAATAATGGCTAATTATTCTGCCAATATTAAAAATACAGTCGGTTTTTTATGAAAATTCGGTGCTTTCTGTGCGTTGATATCGGCTTTCCAGCGTGCTGCACTTTGGGTTTTAATTGTCTCTGACGGCAAAGTCAGATCCGTTGCTACCGAAATTAATGTGTTGGGCTGGCAATGAGTGCTTAGGGCTTCTAACAAAGCAGCGTTGCGATAGGGTGTTTCGATGAAAAGCTGGGTTTGTTTTTCTTGACGAGAGCGTAACTCCAACGCTTTAATGCGCTTGCTCCGCTGTTCGACATCAATCGGCAGATAACCATTAAATGCAAAACTTTGACCATTTAAACCGCTGCTCATTACGGCAAGCAGTAATGATGAGGGGCCGACTAGTGGCCGTACTTGAATACCATGCTCATGCGCCATCCGCACTAAATTTGCGCCGGGATCGGCCACAGCGGGAACGCCCGCTTCCGATACCAGGCCCGCATCTTGTCCGGCCAGAAGCGGTGCTAATAATGCGGGCAGCGCAGAGGCTGGGGTATTGATATTGAGTTCGGCAATACTAATGCTTTGCAATGGTTGGGCCAGCGGATGCGCGACATTAATCAGCTTTAGAAATGCCCTTGCCGTTTTAGCATTTTCTGCGATGAAGTAGCCAAGTTTTGCCGTAATGGCCTGGACGTCAACCGGGATGACAGAGGTCAGTGGATCGCCAACCTCACCGTCGGTTTGTCCTAGCGTATTTGGAATTAAATATAAGATGCCTGCCATGCTAACCTTTGTTTTTAATGAGGTGGGTTGGTGTGCAACGACTATGCGCTGATTGGTGTAGCGCTATTTAAGTTGCAAAAAAAGACACGCCTGCACGACGTAGCATTCCAGTGAGGGCGATTAAGGGAAGTCCAGTAAGAGCGGTAGGATCGGTGCTCTCAATTTTTTCGAGTATGGCAATGCCTAGCCCTTCATTTTTTGCACTGCCGGCGCAATCGTAAGGCTGCTCAATACGTAGATAAGCATCCAGTTCTGCGTCGGGCAAGTGTCTAAATGTGACGAAGGTTTGAATATTTTCAAGCTGCGCAGTCTCCGCGGGTTGGGCTGAACGGCTATCCCACAAACAGAGGGCGGTGTGGAAAATCACGCGTTGCCCGCGCATTTTTTGTAGCTGCCTTAGTGCATTCTCGTGGTTGCCGGGTTTGCCGATTTGCTCACCGTTCAAAGTGGCGATCTGGTCCGAGCCGATAATCAAAGCGCCGGGCGCAATGCGGGCCACGGCCATGGCTTTTTCTTTTGCCAGTCGCAGGGCGGTCATTTCTGGCGTTTCGCCAGCGTGGGCAGTCTCGTCAATGTCAGGGACCAATATATCAAAAGGAAGATGCAAACGAGACAACAATTCCTTACGGTATTGAGAACTTGATGCCAAAATCAGACGCGTTTCAGAGCTTGAGTGTGGTGCGAGGTAGGGCTGCGTGGCCTTGGGAGGTTGTTGCGTAGAGGACATAGGTGCAATGTTTAGCGTTTTTTTTGAATGGTTACTCAATAAAAGCGCGCTAACACTTTGACGAATAAGGGAAAAGGCTGTTATTATCGCAGGTTTTCAGGGTTCGGCTTGGCCTATGAGTGCATTTGTTATCGACGCGTTTGAGTTTTCTCGTCTTAAAGAACGTCGTGAAGGTGCGATACCAGTAACTGATTTGACGCGATTGGCGGACGAATTGGCCGACAGCTCCGGGACTTTACATTGGACGCTGACGGGTGGTGCAAACCACACTGATCATGCGCAATTAACGTTAGCTGTGACCGGACAACTTCAGATCACGTGTCAACGCTGCCTGACCCCTTTTGCTTTTGATATCGATTCAGAGTCGGTATTGATTCTGGCAAGAGACGAGGCTGCAGCAGACGAAATCGATGCTTTATTAGATGATGACCAGATTGATGTGATTGTCGGGACTAAAACACTCGATATTCTTCAGTTGGTCGAGGATGAGGCGCTGCTAGCAATGCCGCTTTCCCCTAAGCATGCAGTTTGCCCTGATACATCGGCACTCGAAGCGCTAAAAAGCGGAAAAAAAGAGTCGCCTTTTGCGATGCTCAAGAATTTGAAGTAGTTGCAGTAGTAATGTTGTAGTTCCAGATTGCGGTAACGTTGTCGCGCTAAGTGTCACGGTAGTGATGTTATGTCGTACCGAACGTGACGGAGTGTGGCATTAAGTGTGGCAATGAGTAGGGATCCGCGCCCAAACGCGGCAGGAAATTCTGAATTTTCAGTGGTGGAAATTCAGATATGTTAAAATTTTAGATCTTAGATTCAGGAGTTATCATGGCTGTTCAGCAAAATAAAAAGACCCCATCCAAGCGCGGCATGCACCGTGCCCACGATTTTCTAGTCGCGCCTCCGCTGGCAATTGAGCCAACAACTGGCGAAACACATCTGCGTCACCATATCAGCCCAAATGGCTTTTATCGTGGCCGTAAGGTTTTGAAGACTAAGAACGACGAGTAATTTTGCTATTGTTTCAAGTTAAAAAGCGGCACCATTGAGCTTCTCGATGGTGCCGCTTTTCTTTTGCGATAAAAAATTGCACGAGGTGATTTTGAAGCTAGCCAAATCTGCTCCATAATGTTGGTTGGAAACGGCAATGAATCAAAATAATGACAATTAAAATCTCTATTGACTGCATGGGTGGTGATCATGGCCCATCTGTTACGGTTCCTGCAGCCATTTCATTTGCTAACCGCGAACCAGAGGCTGAATTGGTGTTGGTTGGACTTGAAGAACAAATTCAGGCCGAATTAAAAAAACATAAAGCGCAGTCGCATCCTCGCCTTTCTGTTGTGCACGCGGAGGAAGCGATAACGATGGATGACTCTATCGAAACCGCCTTGCGTCGCAAGAAGAAATCGTCGATGCGCATTGCCATTGAAATGGTTAAGGATGAGCAGGTGCGCGCTTGCGTTTCTGCGGGTAATACGGGTGCGCTGATGGCGGTTTCGCGTTACCTGCTGAAGACTATCCCCGGCGTTGATCGTCCGGCGATTTGTACTATTCTTCCGAATCAAAAAGATGGTCCTACCTACATGCTCGACTTGGGTGCGAATGTAGATTGCGAGCCTCAGCATTTGCATCAGTTCGCATTGATGGGCTCAGCGCTCGTCGCGGCGATGGAGGGGAAGCCTAAACCCACCGTTGGTTTGCTGAATGTCGGTGAGGAAGATATCAAGGGCAATGAAATGGTGAAGCAAACGGCCGAGTTGTTACGCGCCGATCATGAAAGAGGCATCCTAAATTTTTATGGCAATGTCGAAGGTAACGATATCTTTGAAGGAACCACCGACATTGTTGTGTGCGATGGTTTTGTCGGCAACGTTACGCTGAAGGCCTCGGAAGGATTGGGGCGGCTTGTTAAAAGTGTATTGACGACAGAATTTAAAAGCAGCATCCTAAATATGATTGGCGCTTTGATAGCGCGTGGTGCGATTAAGGCAATCTCGCGTCGCCTCAACCCATCGCGCTACAATGGCGCAAGTTTGCTCGGTTTGCGTGGCTTGGTGTTCAAGAGCCACGGCGGCGCGGATGCTTATGGGTACGAATGGGCGATCCAGCGTGCATTCGATGCAGCGAAGTACGATGTGCTGTCGCGTATTACGACGACCATTGCAGAGTTGATGCCGCAGTCCGAAGTAGTTTCGGCCCCGGTCGAAGGAGTCGCCAATGCGGCCATCAATATTGAGTCACCCCAACAGAAAACAGCATGACTATCTATAGCAAAATTGTAGGTACTGGCAGTTATTTGCCACCAAAACGCGTTACGAATCAAGACCTGACGGCGCAGTTGGCTGAGAAGGGTATAGAGACCTCCGACGAATGGATATTTTCGCGCAGCGGTATCTCTGCGCGTCATTATGCCGAACCTGACGTTCAGTCCAGTGATCTCGCCGTTGCCGCATCAAAGCACGCTTTGGAAATGGCTGGAATGGTCCCCGCCGACATTGATCTGATCATTGTCGCGACCTCGACGCCGGACCATTTTGGTGGATTTCCCAGCACAGCATGTGTAGTACAGCAAAAACTTGGGATCATTACCGGCGGCGCAGCGTTTGATGTGCAGGCAGTCTGTAGCGGCTTTGTCTATGCTGTTTCGATCGCTGATGCCTTTATTAAAGCAGGCACGCACAAGAACGTACTCGTCATCGGCACTGAAGTATTCTCGCGCATCCTGAATTTTGAAGATCGTACCACTTGTGTGTTGTTTGGTGACGGCGCTGGCGCAGTGGTGATGACTGCTTCGAAAGAGCCGGGAATTTTAGCTACTAAACTGCATGCCGATGGGCGCTATGCGAATATTCTGTGCGTTCCCGGCAAAGTGGCTAGTGGTGTAGTGGAAGGAAGTGCTTTTTTATACATGGACGGTCAGGCGGTATTTAAGCTAGCCGTGTCTGTGCTGGAGAAGGTCGCCAATGAGGCACTGGAGATTGCTGGCCTGCAGGCGTTAGAAATAGATTGGCTGATTCCCCATCAAGCCAATATTCGTATTATGCAAAGTACAGGCCGCAAACTTGGTCTGCCGCCAGAACGGATGGTGGTGACAGTCGATCAGCATGGCAATACATCAGCAGCATCCATTCCACTTGCACTCGATAAAGCCGTACGTGACGGTCGGGTCAAGGCTGGGCAGAATATATTGATGGAAGGCGTTGGCGGTGGTTTTACCTGGGGTGCGATCATTGCAAAGATGTAAGCTGCGCATAGGTCGGGCGCGCCATCATGATGTGATGCCTTCTCCAGGAAAATCTCATCATTTTTCTTATTTCTGATATCGACTTCATTAATTTAATAAAATCACATAAATACGTATGATTAAATTTGCTTTTGTTTTTCCTGGGCAGGGCTCACAAGCGATCGGTATGTTGAACGGTTTTGCTGACAATCAAATTGTGCGTGATACCGTTGCCGAGGCATCCGACGCGCTCGAATTTGATTTGGCGAAGTTAATCGCCGAAGGCCCAAAAGAAGCGCTGGATCTGACTACCAATACGCAGCCTGTCATGCTCACTGCCGCGGTGGCGTTTTATCGGGCCTGGATTGCTGCGGGTGGGCAAGTCCCCGCAATAGTGGCTGGGCATAGCTTGGGCGAGTATTCGGCCTTGGTCGCTGCGGGCGTGATTAATTTTAAGGATGCTGTACCGCTGGTGCGTTTTCGTGCATTGGCAATGCAGGAGGCTGTGCCAGTTGGTCAAGGCGGCATGGCTGCAATTTTAGGATTGTCCGACGAGGATGTGCTCGCAGTGTGCGTCGAAGCAGCGCAGCGCGAAGTGGTTGAGGCGGTTAACTTTAATGCGCCTGCGCAGGTTGTGATCGCGGGTCACAAGGCCGCAGTAGAACGTGCTTGCGAGGCCGCTAAATTGAAAGGTGCAAAACGTGCCTTGTCATTGCCGGTTTCGGCACCATTTCACTCTTCATTGCTTGTGCCTGCATCGAATAGGTTGCGTGAATATATGGCGCCGTTGGTTTTTGCAACGCCTGGAATTACCTTAATTAATAATGTTGATGTCGCCAGCCCTACTGACGCTGCTGCTATCAAAGATGCATTGGTGCGGCAAGCTGCCAGTCCTGTGCGCTGGGTTGAAACAGTCCAGAAAATTGCGAGCGAAGGTACAACGCACATTATTGAGTGTGGTCCGGGCAAGGTTCTTGCTGGATTGACCAAGCGTATTAATGGCGAATTGACGGGCGATGCTATCGTCGATCAGGCGTCTTTGGACAGAGTATTGGCGCTACTTAATTAAGTTGCCGGAACTGCATAAACGAGTTATTTGAACGCGTCACCTAAATAAATATAATGCATATGCAAAATTTGGATCCACAGAATTTAGAAGGCCAGGTTGCTCTGGTAACTGGCGCTTCACGCGGTATAGGCCGGGCAATTGCATTGGAATTGGCGCGTCGCGGTGCGAAAGTCGTCGGCACTGCTACCTCAGAGGCTGGAGCTGATGCAATCACTGCTTACCTGAATGCGGAGCAGCCTAACGGTGGCAAAGGCGTGGTGTTGAATGTAAATGATGCGCCTGCTTGTGCGGCTGTGGTTGAGTTGGTGCAAAAGGAGTTCGGTACGCTCTCCATTTTGGTGAATAACGCCGGGATCACGCACGACCAGCTAGCGATGCGGATGAAGGATGAGGAATGGGATTCTGTGATTTCAACCAATCTGACGTCAGTTGCCCGGCTATCGCGCGCAGTCTTGCGTGGAATGATGAAGGCTAAGCACGGCCGTATTATTAATATTACGTCGGTTGTTGGCTCGACTGGTAATCCCGGGCAAATGAATTATGCAGCCGCCAAAGCTGGTGTCTCAGGAATGAGTCGGGCTTTAGCGCGTGAGATAGGCAGCCGTAACATTACCGTGAATTGTGTAGCGCCTGGTTTTATCGATACAGATATGACTAAAGCGCTGAGTGAGCAGCAAACGGCTGGATTGTTGCAGCAAATTCCACTGGGCCGATTAGGTGCCGCAGAGGATATTGCGGCCGCTGTCAGTTTCCTGGCGTCGGCGCAAGCTGGGTATATCACCGGCACCACGCTGCACGTAAATGGCGGCATGTATATGAGTTGATGTAGTTGAATGTATGCTGCGGTTTGGTTGTAGCGTTCGAAATGAACTGCCTATAGCCATACTTAGGCTTGAGAAGTAAAGTACGTAGTAATAATTTAAGCGCTTTTGGCAGTAGTTGGCTAATTCTTAACCGCCGATGCTAAAAGTGAATTTTCTCTGCGCAAACCTGCTAAAATGCGCGCACTTTCTGTAACCTAATAACTGGAGGCATCACATGTCTGATATCGAACAACGCGTAAAAAAAATCGTCGCTGAACAACTGGGCGTCGCCGAAGCTGACATCAAAATTGAATCTTCGTTTGTTGATGATCTTGGTGCTGATTCACTCGACACCGTAGAATTGGTAATGGCTTTGGAGGACGAGTTCGGCATGGAAATTCCTGACGAACAAGCCGAAAAAATTACTACTGTGCAACAAGCAATTGACTACGCCAAGGCGAATGTCAAAGTATAAATCAGCTTTGAGCGCATCCAGGAGAATCGTTTGAGCCCCTCACGTGAACGCCGTGTTGTGATAACTGGCTTGGGTTGCATTTCACCGGTCGGCAATACTATTGCCGACGCCTGGAATGCAGTCACATCAGGGAAAACTGGTATTGCAACCATCACCAAGTTTGATGCTTCAGCTTTTTCCACGCATTTTGCCGGAGAAGTAAAGGGCTTTAATGTCGAGGAATATATGCCGGCCAAAGAGGCGCGGCATATGGATACCTTTATCCATTTTGGGATGGCAGCAGGGATTCAGGCGATGCAGGACAGCGGCCTGGAAGTTACTGATGAAAATGCCGAACGTATCGGCGTTATTATCGGATCCGGTATCGGTGGCTTGCCACTGATCGAAGATACCCATGCCGAATTGACTAGTCGCGGTCCACGTCGTATTAGTCCTTTCTTTATCCCGGCATCAATCATTAATATGATTTCCGGCAATCTGTCGATTAGATATGGTCTGAAAGGGCCTAACCTAGCGATAGTAACGGCTTGTACTACTGGTCTGCATTGTATTGGTCAGGCAGGACGCATGATTCAATACGGCGATGCCGATGTCATGATTGCTGGCGGCGCAGAGGCAAGTATTTCTCCATTAGGCCTTGGTGGATTTGCTTCGGCACGTGCTTTGTCGACGCGCAATGATGATCCTGCGACTGCATCGCGGCCTTGGGATAAGGATCGCGACGGTTTTGTTTTGGGTGAGGGTGCCGGGGTATTGGTACTCGAAGAATATGAGCACGCCAAAGCGCGTGGCGCCAAGATTTATGCAGAGCTACTTGGTTTTGGGATGAGCGGTGATGCTTATCACATTACTGCGCCGGATCTTGATGGCCCACGTCGTTGCGTTGCTTCAGCATTGCGTGATGCGGGGATAAATGGCGATCAGGTGCAATATTTGAACGCACATGGTACATCGACGCCGCTAGGTGATCAGAATGAGACCAATGCGATTAAAGCCGCCTTTGGTGATCATGCTTATAAGCTGGTCGTTAATTCGACTAAGTCAATGACTGGTCATTTATTGGGTGGCGCGGGTGGTTTGGAGTCAGTCTTTACCATATTGGCTTTGCATCATCAGGTATCGCCACCGACTATTAATATTTTCAATCAAGATCCAGAGTGCGATCTTGATTACTGTGCAAATACGGCGCGGGATATGAAAATTAATATTGCGGTTAAGAACTCATTTGGCTTCGGCGGGACTAACGGTACGCTAGTTTTTGGTAAAGTCTAAGCAGGTCCGTATATACTCAGTCGAACATCAAGTGATGTTTGGCTGAGTATGCTAATGAATCTCCCCACATCTAGCTTGACGCCCCCTAATCCCATGATCTCGGTTGCGATATCGGCACGAGTTGCGCCGTCCGCAAGTTTGTTTGCTATGGTCACTTTGCAAGCTATTGCCGTAGCCTCGATTGGTATGCTGTTAATCGTTGGCGAGATTGGGCATTTTGTGCCTGTTATTGGGGTAGTACTTGGATTGGTGAGTGTATTAATAAGCGTTTGGGGGTGGTTGGGTTATCGACGAACACGTCGTCCGATCCGCATTGTGATTACTGGCAATGGTCAGATTAGCATCGCAGAATTGGCGACTAATACCGTTGTTGGTGCCGATGCTGCCTTTCATGCCCCGGTTATAGCGCATTTGCTTAGTGGTTCTACACTCTGGGCTCATTTATTGTTATTGCGTTTTCAGTTAGGTAACGGGCGGATTAAGTCCGTCGTTATACTGCCTGATTGTATCCCTGAGGATGTATTTAGGGCCCTGTCTGTAGCGTGTCGCTGGATTGCTTCTCGCGGACGTTCAGAGGGCTCAGAGAAAGTGGTATATGAACAGCCAATTGGTTGAACTTATTGCATTGCACTTTGTCCATGCTTCGATCATGCGCGTATGTTGCAAAAGCAAAGGGAATGGGGATTGACGACAGAACGCGAAATTGATCAACTGCTCGTCGAGCGCGTGCAGCGTGGCGACAAAAAGGCGTTTGAGCTTTTGGTAATCAAATACCAACGCAAGCTGATGCGTCTTGTGTCGCGGCTTGTGCGCGATCAGGCAGAAGCTGAGGATGTAGTACAGGAAGCGTTTATAAAAGCTTATCGTGCGCTGCCTCAGTTCAGAGGTGACTCTGCGTTTTATACATGGTTATACCGGATTGGTATTAACACGGCTAAAAATTATTTAGTCACGCAAGGACGTAGGGCGCCGACATCAACTGAATCAAATTCTGAAGAAGCAGAAACTTTTGACGACGGCGAGCAACTAAGAGATATAAATACTCCAGAGTCTTTACTGGCAACTAAGCAGATAGCGCAAACGGTGAACGTTGCGATGGAAGCTTTGCCCGAGGAATTGCGCACTGCAATCACCTTGCGTGAGATCGAGGGGCTGAGCTATGACGAAATCGCAGAAGCTATGGGATGCCCGATTGGCACAGTACGTAGCAGAATATTTAGAGCAAGAGAAGCTATCGCAGAAAAGTTGAGGCCATTGTTGGGTACGGCGATCGACAAACGTTGGTAAAAGCGAAATAGCGGTTTTTCGGGAACGAAGGGGTTGGCCAGGTTTTAACTAGGTGACTTATGAATACCAAAGAAATACCCCAAGAGCAGATCTCTGCCTTGGCCGATAGTGAGTTGTCTAATGCCTATGTGGATATGGCATTGGCAGCGCTACGCAATAATGAAGGCCGTGCAACTTGGGATGTTTATCATCAAATTGGTGACATCTTGCGTTCGGACGACATGGCGTTAACGCTGAGTTCTGATTTTACTTCACGTATGTTTGAACGGCTTAGTGCTGAACCTGCGATGATAGTTGCGCCATTGGCGGTTGTGCCGGTTGCTGCTGAGCACATTGCTGTAAGCAATGTTTCAGCTGCAACCGGCACACGTTCCATGAGACGGTTTGCGCTGCCAAGTATGGCAGCAGCGGCAGCGGTAGCAGCGGTGGCATTTATAGCTGTTCCGCATATGATGAGCACCGATAATCAATCGATGAATCCGGCGATGCTTGCTGCTGCGCAAACGACGCTGGCTTCTGCTTCTAATATTAACGTCGGTTATGGATCCCAAGCGGTCGCAACCACTGCTGGCGATAATGAAGTACTCCGTGATTCGCGGATCGACGAGTATTTATCGGCACACCAACGTTTTTCTCCTTCGCTTTACAGCACTGCGCAATACGCACGCTCCGCCACATTTGCCATAGATGCTGATAATTAATATGCGGCAGACTAAGGTTCTGCTTCGGGTTGCTGTTATTTTTTCGACCTTACTCGCCCTTTCCGCGCAAGCGGAAGGTGGTGCCACGGAGAAACTTTATGACAATCACGAAGCACAGACTCTTTTAAAAAGAATTCAGGCGGCGGCGCAAAAGCTTAATTACTCGGGCACCTTCGTGTATCAACAAGCGAATCAGATGCGCACTTCGCGCATCACGCATATGTTGGAAGGGCGAAATGAAATCGAGAAGCTGGAAGTTCTGGATGGCAAGCCTCGTGAGTATATTCGTCACAACGAGGATGTCACTTGTTACATCCCCGAAACTAAGACGTTGTTGGTTGAAAAACGCGTCACGCAGGATGTATTTCCAGCAATTTTAGCTTCCATTCCGAGTGATTTAACTGATTATTATAATGTGAAGCTGGGCGAAGTTGGCCGGGTTGCCGGACAGGACTGTCAGGCCGTGCTTCTTGAGCCTAAAGATAAAATGCGTTATGGCTATAAGCTTTGGGCCGAGAAAAATTCTGGTCTGCTGCTGCGCGCGCAAACCCTGAATAGTAAAAATGAGATTGTTGAGCAAATTTCATTTACGCAAATCGCTATCGGTAACATCGCCCGCAGTCGGGTCAAGTCGAGCTTTGGTAATACGAGCGGTTGGCATGTAGAGCATACTGCAATGAGTCCGGCTAATTTAAACGATTGGGTCGTCACTGGTATGCCACCGGGTTTCAAAAAGGTAAGGGAATTAAAGCGCGTTGTTATCGACAATCCTCCTGCACAGAACACGACTGGATCAACGCCTGTTCGGCGCGAAGTTTCGCAAATTGTCTTTTCCGATGGTCTCGCTGCCATTTCAGTATTTATTGAACCCGGTAGCCAAAGTCGTACAGAAGGCTCTATGCAACAAGGCGCGTTAAATATCGTCGGTAAACGCCAAGGTGATTTTTGGCTTACGATTGTCGGTGAAGTGCCTGCGGTGGCAATTCGTCAGGTTGCCAATTCGATTGAACTCAAAAATAAATAAGACTGTCATTATGAAAATGGTCCGTATTGCACGTCATGTTTTGTCGACACTTATAGTAGGTGCGACGGTAACGTTTATTGCTCCAGTTTTGGTCAATATGACGCCAGCAGCAATTGCAGCGCCTATGGTTGGATTGCCCGACTTTACTGAGATTGTTGAAAAAGCTGGCCCGGCAGTAGTCAATATTCGCACCACCGAAAAGGTGAAGGCCGATACCGCCACTGGCCAGCCAAACGACGAAGAAATGCAAGAATTTTTGCGTCGGTTCTTTGGTGTTCCGCCAAACGGTGCAGGCAAGCCGCAAATCCCTGCGCCAAAAGGGCGTAAGCCAGGTGGTAAAGCGGCGCAGCAAGAAGAAGTCCCGCGCGGTGTTGGCTCTGGTTTCATCATTTCGGCAGACGGCTATATCATGACGAACGCGCATGTGGTCGACGGAGCCAGCGAAGTGTATGTAAAGTTAACGGATAAGCGTGAATTTAAAGCCAAGGTCATCGGTGCCGATACCCGTACTGATGTGGCGTTGCTTAAGATCGAAGGCACGAATTTGCCGCGTCTGACGATGGGTGATTCAGACAAAATCAAAGCGGGTGAATGGGTGTTGGCAATAGGCTCACCTTTTGATCTGGAAAATACCGTTACCTCTGGCATTATTTCCGCCAAAGCACGTGACACTGGTGATTATTTGCCGCTGATTCAAACCGACGTTGCAGTCAATCCGGGTAACTCGGGCGGTCCACTGATTAACATGCGTGGCGAAGTAGTTGGCATCAACTCGCAAATATATAGTCGTTCGGGTGGTTTTATGGGAATTTCATTTGCCGTCCCGATTGATGAGGCGATGCGTGTTTCGGATCAACTGAAAACCTCAGGCAAAGTAACGCGCGGTCGTATTGGCGTCCAAATTGGTGAGGTTACCAAAGAGGTCGCTGAATCTCTCGGATTGCCGAAAGCACAAGGCGCACA